>HF993110.1 GCA_000433475.1 Mycoplasma sp. CAG:956 | reverse complement strand
TGACTTTTTTACTTAGTTTTCAAAGATCATTTAATTTCATTTACAATTGCCAATTTTTGGCTCATGTACTAATAGTATACCAGATTTTTTTAAAAATGCAATCTTTTTTTTACATTTTTTTATTAATCTTTAATACTGTCAACCGTTCAAGATCTTTTCTTTCGCAGTTCTTTTTCAGTATATACCAATGCCAAATAAAAAGCAAGCAAAAATTACATTTTTTTAAAATTTTTTTAATTTTAGTTATTAAAATAGCTAATTTATGGTTAATTATGGTAAAAATAATGCTTTTAACTTATTTTAAAATATATTAATAATCAATAAAAAACCAGCTTATTATACTGGTTTGACCTTATTTAGTAATAATAATGTATTTTATATATAATGCGTATTAATATTTCTAAATTTGTATAACTATTATTTTAGTAATTAATTTTTACTTTTGTTGGCAATACTAGCATATGTATCATAAAAATCATTTATTACACTAGGAGCAAAAGGACCGAGATTTTGCTTTTTTAAATATATTAAATAATGTAATTCTTTTTTTAATATATTATCAATTTCATCACTGTATTTCATTATCTTTTTGTGATAGTTATATTCATTACAATCTAAAATACGATAGCCACCGTCTGGAAATACTCTTAAATCTAAATCGTAATCAATATATTTTATAATTTTGTTATCAATAACATAAGGGCTTGCAATGTTGCAGTAATAAAATAATCCATATGGCTTAAGTTGTCCAATTATATTAAACCATCTTTTTTTATAGAAGAACAAAATAGCTGGTTCATTGGTTCTATGACTATGACCATCACTTTCAGTAACAACTGTACAATTATTACCACAAATTAATTTTTCATCGTCTTCAAAAAGGACAGTTGCTTCATCCCAAGTTCGATGCAAAGTGCCGTCATGCTTATAACAATGAATGGTTAACCTTTCGCCTACCTTTAATTCACTTTTATTCATAAAATTTTCTCTTTCATAATTATTATAACTCAATAACAAATTTATTTTAAGAAAAAAATTGTATTATTTTAATGTTTACACTATTTGATAAAATTATCCTTTTTATTAATTACTTTTAAAATTTCATTTTTTACTATAAATTATCTGTTCCTTACAAGCCAAAAGCCATTTTTATTTCCACATTTAATATATTCAGACTTGTGTTTATATCTCTATCTAAAATATTTTTACATTCACTGCATTTTGTACTCCCTTAATTTTAAAATAGCAAAATCTATGAATTTTTTTATATGCAAAAAATACCCAATATTGTGGATAACTTTCCTATGATATTAAAAAATCCCAATTTCTTTTAAAATTGAAAATAGGGTTTGTGTTTGACACTTAGATTATTGTTTTAGTTTTCATCATATTCTGGCAAACCAAGTATACTTCGTGCCTTGGCAAGTTGAGTATCAGTGTAACCAATTATGTTTTCAGCATCATCATATTGGTATTCTATTTCTACACCATATTCAGGACTTATTCCGTATTCATCTATACATTCGTTATTAGGAGTTAGCCAACGTGATGTTGTGTATTTAACTAGAGAACCGTCACTTAACTTTTTAGTTTGTTGAACTTTTCCTTTACCATATGTTGTGGTGCCTACTGTTGTTGCACCATATGAATCTTTTAAAGCAGATGTTAATATTTCACTAGCAGAAGCAGTTGCTCCATTTACTAAGACAACAATTGGATAGTTTCTACTAGTTTCGGTCTCATCATAATAGAATTTGGTTTTACCATTATTTTCGTTGCCTTCTAAACCATATATGGTCTTTCCTTTTTCTAAAAATAAACTGGCTGTATCTTTAGCAGCAGTTAAAAGACCACCACCGTTATTTCGTAAATCGATTATTAAAGATTCTATACCATTCATTTCTAATTCATTAAGAGCACTTTCTACTTGAGTTACTAAAGTATCACTAAATGAAGAAATGGCAAGATAACCAACTTTTTTATTGTTTCCTTCTAAGATTTTATAATCAACAACAGGAGTAGCTAAACTTTTAATTTCTACTTCCATTTCCAAAGTTTCTTCTCCTCTTAGAAGAGTTAATTTGACTTTTCCATCAGTACTTTCCTTGATTAATTTAGCTATATCGCTACTAGACATTTCACCAATACTATTTCCATTAATGCTGGTTATTTTATCACCAATTTGAATTCCAGCGGCTTTAGCTGGTGTATTTGGATACACTTTTTCAATAAGACCAGTTTCTTTAGTACTTATCGCAATACCAATACCGTCATATTTGCCATTTAAGGAATTATTTAATATGTCGGCATCATCTTTATCTAAGTAGGAAGTATAATTATCTCCAGCAGCACTCATAAGTCCCGAAATGGCACCATCTATGGCTGCTTTTTTATCAACATTCTGATAATAGTTTTCATTTAAGGTAGCATAAACATCCAGAAATTCTTGAATATTTTCATCTTTTAATAAAGTATTATAAGATGTACCGTTTTTTGTACTGTATTTATGATTAACTACAGTACCACTAGCAATAGTACAAATAATCCCAGTTAGCAAAACCATTATAAGAGTCTCTTGCAAACTAAAAGTTGGACTTTCTTTGTATTTTGAGGTACTTTTAGAAGATGAACTGCAGCTTTCATCTTTTGAATCTTTGATGCCTAATCCCAAGGTATTATTTGTAGGAATTTTTTCTTGTAGATTTATTTCAATATGCTTTGGTTGAACATCTGAAGTATTATCATTAAATGATATTTGATTCAAATTGTTTTGAGTTTTTTTTATACTGACATTACTAGATTGTGTAACTTTAAGATTAGAATTAGTATCAACATCTGATTTTAGATAATTGCTATCATTTTTTAATGCTTCATCACTAATTTTAGTAAGGGCTTCAATTGGATCCTCATTAAAGTCAGGAATGCTAGAATTTTCTTTTATATTTTTTAACGTATCGTAATTGTTATCATAATTAACTTCATTATTATTTTTTATATCCATATATTATCACTATTACATCTTAGCATAATTTTAGTTTTTAGAAAAGATAAATGATTTATTATTTAAAATAAAAAAGATAACAATCAGCTATATTTAAACCAATTATTATCTTATTATTTTTATTAACTTTTAACTAATCAGTAATTTTTAGTTCTTTTTTAATACTTTCAACAGATTCATAAGCATTTGTTATTTTATTATCTTTTACTTTTAATAAAGTTACTTCACCAAAACGCAATTCACTTAGTTTACTTGCTGTTGGATTAGTTTTACCATCTGTAGCTATATATTTGCTATTTATGGCATTACTTAGATCAACTGTATAGGTAGCTTTCGTATTTTTACTACTACTATAACTAGTTAAAAGTCTAGCATAACTACTAGCATCTTCACTAGTTGAATCATAAATCAAAACATAGTATTCATCAGTGCCTTTATTTAGCATTGTACCAACTATAGCTTTAGTTGGATCAATATAAGTTGTGTTTGCATTATTATTAGTAGAAGTATTTTCGCTATCTTTATTTACTACCTTTGTTGTAAAAAGATAAATTGCTATAACTATAAGAACAACAGCTAATAAAATAAGTATAAACTGTTTGACTGTTTTAGTTTCTGTATTGTCTTTCATTTTTTATCACGCCTAATTAATCGATTAATATAACCATATGAGTAAATACTTGTTAAGTTATATTTATAGCAAGATTAATTCCTTTCTATTACACCTAATATCATTATAAACGAAAATTAGGTGATTTCAATACTTATTTGCTGGATTTAAGCTTGAAAATAGCTAATATTTAACGATTAGTGATATTTAAAGTTACTCTGCGTGAATTTTTGCCGTTATGTAGAATATTTTTTAATTGATAGAAATTTGAAAATTCTTAAATCACTAAATTATGATTTAAGAATTTTAGTATTATTTTCCCGTAACAATTGTATTAGAGATGGAATTAGCAACACTTAATAATTCCTCATTAGTAAGACTAGAACCGGCTAAATAATAATCAACGTTATTGCTTGTCCAGTAAATTGCATTGCCACTAAGTGCTCCAATTGTACCATTCATCATTAAAGGTTCTCCGTAAATAGGAATTACTTCAAATTCGTTTCTTGTATTGCTTGCTTCTTCAACTAAGACAAAGTCTTTAGCACCTCCAAATGTTAATATTGCACGATTACCATTATCAGTATTAATTGTTTCTTTAGCTGTTAAATATGTATCTTTTGGAATATAAAGAGGGTATAGAATATCATTAAAGCTTGATGTTTCACTAGATTCTTCGGTTGTATTACCATCTACTACTTTAGATAAATCAAAGTAATCATCATCTAAAGCGGCTTTATAATCAATAGAATTGATATTAAATATTATGCATTTTGTATCACTATTATCAAAGACCTCTATTTTTTTCAAATTAATTTCTTTATCAAAATAAAGTTTTTGATAGCTTAATTTATTATTATTTGGATAGTTAACACTGCTAGTTAAAACATAATAGTTATTTTCTTCAGTATATTTTTTATCTTCTGTACCAATTAAATCATTTAAAACTGAAGAAAGTATATAGGTTTGGCTACTATTTTCTGGCCAACTACTTTGAAATTTAAAACTTTTATTAAGACTTGGTGTTACAACATAAACACCATCTTTATTTTTTAAAATTATTTGTTCATGACCACTAGTTTGATTAGTTAATACCACTTTATAGTAGTCACCTTTTTTATAAGATACAGCTATATCATAGTCAAATTTATCATCAGCATTTATTATTTCTAAAGTACCAGCCATACTGTAAGATTTACTGCTGTTAACATTATCTTTAAATTCTTTTATAACTTTCTTTTCCATGTTAGTACTGCATCCCGCTAAGAAAAACAGACACATTAAAATGGCAATTATTTTTTTCATATAATTATATAACTCCTTTTCTAATAAATTATATTAGTAATTGTGAATAATATGAAAACTTTTAGCCATACTACAAAAAGAAAGGAATGTAAGATGAAAACAGTTCAGAAAATATGCCTAGTACTTACAATTATTGGAGCAGTTAATTGGGGATTAGTTGGATTATTTGATTTTAATTTAGTCTCTACTTTATTTAAAGGCAGTACTGCTCTTCAAAATATTATTTATGTAATTGTTGGTGTATGTGGTCTAGTAAATATTGGTATTTTATTTGCTGATATTGACTATCTTGGTGAAAACAAAGATTAAGTGTATTTCTTTGTCAATAAAAAAATCCTTTCTTAAAGAGTTTTATTTCTTATAAGAAGGATTTTTTAAGGTTACTTAATTATTTCTTATTTTCATTTGTAAGTGATACTTCTACTTCGCTTTCAACAATAAATTTAACCATCGAAGCATTAGATGTATTACCCGTTATATAAACAGGGACTTTATAAGTACCAGCTGCATAACCAGTTAGGTCAATGTAAGCAGAAATACTAGAGTTATCAATTGAATCAATAATATTTTGTACACCGATTACCTGAACATTAATAGAAGCATTACCAATGGCATTAGCAACTAAACCACTAGGTGTGTTGCGAACACTAATTTGAACATTTTCTAATGTTTTTTGTTTAGCTTCTCCGAAATTTACTACGATACTAGCACTTGTAGTTGGCATATAACGAACTCCGGTTGGTTTAGAAATTGTAACATTATAAGTCTTAGAGGCATTGTTTCCTTGATCTGTTAAATCAATAGTTACAGGTACACAGTCGATTGATTCTAAAGCAGATTGTTCACCATAAATTGTAATATTATAATCACTCTTACCATTTATAGTAATTGAACTTATAGCTTTGCCGGCTACTAAGTCACCAGTTGTTAATAACTGAATTGGAACACTCTTACTGTAAGATGTAAATGTTACAGTGGCACTTATTGTAGATGGAACAATTTCAACATTTTTAAGAATATTTCCTGTTTCATCATAAGCAACAATAGGAACGTTTTCTAAAGTATAAGTACCTTTGGCAGTAAATTCTTTATTATTTAAATCAATTAAGGCTTTAACAGTCGCAATTTTATCTAAAGTATCTTGACTACCTTTTACTACTACTTCAGTCTTATTTAATTCAATATTAGATACACTCAATTCTGGATATGTTTCATTTAATTTATCTTGATTGATTACATCATAAGTTATACTTTTTAGACTAGAAACTTTCTTTTTAATAGTTACATAAATATAATTAGGGTCTAATTTATAATTTAAAGTGTTAATTGTTTGATTATAAGTTAATTTAACACGGTATGGTTCATCTCTTGGGGTATAATCTGTAAGGTCTAATACTACTTCGTTTTGGCCTAGTTGCTTGGCTAAATATAGGTCACTTTTACGACCAATTAAAGTTATATCGGCAGTTTCAGGTAAGTCTTCAATGACATAAGCTTCAGTATTATATTCAACTTTAATAGGTTGATTAGTAATTATTTCAGCCTCAGTTTCTACTAAGTTTATTACTTTACTGTCAATTAGAACAAAGACAATTATGGCAAGTCCTAAAGAAATATAAAGAAGCATATTAGGTCTATTAAGGATTTTTTCTATTTTAAAATTATTTTTGTTTATTTTTTTATCTATAGTATAAATAACTTTACTAATCGGAGTTATGATATATTTATCTAATAAGTTGTAAAGAAATTTAAAAAATGCTGCGATTAATTTAAATATTTTACTCATTTAAATCACCACTTTCTTGGTCTTTATCATCGGTATTATCAGCATCATAGAATACTTCAGTTTTAGGACGAAGTTCTTCAACTAGAGTCATTCTAAATTCATCTAAAGATAAGTTGTATTTTAACTCACCATCAACAGCGATGGAAATCTTTCCTGTTTCTTCTGATACAACTAAGGCAATAGCATCGGTTTCTTCAGCAATACCTAGGGCAGCACGGTGTCTAGTACCTAGACGTTTAGAAATAGCTGGATTCATACTTGTTTTAAAAACAGCACCAGCACAAGTGATTCTATCTCCTTGAATGATAACACCGCCGTCATGTAGCGGGCTATTAGGGAAGAAAATAGTTCCTAATAATGGACTTGTTAAATCAGCATAAACTTTAGTTGCTGGAGTGATATATTCTTGTAGAGACATATCACGTTCAATGACAATTAAAGCTCCTATACGATTTTTCTTTAAGTATTCAACAGCATCCATTATTTCATAAACAACTTTTTCACGTTCATCAACGGTTAAAATTTTATGACGACCAAGAAGTTGAGTTCGACCAATGGATTCCAAAACATTTCTAATTTCTGGTTGGAATATTACAATGATGGCTAGTGGTCCCCATTCTAGAATATATTCTAATAAAAGACCGATTGTATATAAATTCAAGATATTACTTATTACTTTGATTACAATAATTAGGAAAATTCCTTTAACAATAAGTACCATTTTGACATTATTTTTGATATTTTTTAATATGTAATAGAACATTAACCATACTAAAGAAATATCAATTATTTTAGTAAAGGTACTCCAAATTGTTTGTAGTGTCATATCTACATCTCTCTTTCTTATTCTAGTTTATTATAGCAAATTATTATTTACTTTTCTAGTACTTATATAATTCTAAAATTATAGTTCATATTAAAAGATTTTGAATTTAAAAAAGTCCTAAAAAGGACTTTTAAAACCTGGGTTAGTTGGACCAGCATTGTTGCTACTCAATATCTCATTAGAATTACTATTTTGATTTTGATTGGTATTAGTATCTATATTACTATTTTGCACATTATTAGTATTTGAGGAAGTAGCATTCTGCTCTTTATTAGTCTCTTGATTATTTAAATTTGTATTAGTATTATTGCTGGATGCTGGTGTAGTATTATTTACAAATGTTGTTGGTCCCATATTCATATCTAGCATTTCTACTTCATCGTCAGTTGTTGTTGGGTTTTGTCCTAAAGTAGCACCTAAGCCTTGTCCACCTTTACGTGCAACAGCTTCCATATCCAATTCTGGTTCTTTATATTCTTGTCTAGGATGTTTTTTTTCTATAAAATAGCCAATGATAGCAAAGATACCAATTAATGCTAAAATTATAAAAATTATATAGTAATTAGCCAGCATTTTCAAAATTTTTTCCATATCTTTAACGAATATAAAATACTTATGAAAGTTTTTATATTTTTCCTTTCTTTTTACTCTTTTTAATTAGTCTAACCTTCAATTTTTAAAGTTTGATTTTTGGGTTGGATTTGAATAAATGTATTACCATCGTTAACTTTTAATGTTGTACCATCTTCGTAAGTATAAACGGTTTTAGAACTACGGTCTTTTTTCTCCCAGTTTATTTTTACGGCTACACCATTAGAAATATAATAACCAGTACCTTTACCAATATTGTTTATTTCCTGACGACCTTTATTATCACCTTTTATAGTAGAATTTGCCACTTGATAAGTTATGATGTTTTTAAAGGCATATTGTTTTTTTGTTACAGCATCAACGTGTTCTTTACCATTTACATAACGTTTATAAACTTTATTATCAGCATCATAAACATATTTATCTGTGATACTTGAAGAATATTTAATAGTTATGGTATTAGCAGGAATTGTTTCCATGTTTGTTTGGTCAATTTCATCTACTTCATAGTTAAGAAGTGGTGATGCAGTGCTTGTTGTACGGTATCCTAAACGATTAGCACCTTTTTTTAACATTTCCATAGTAGTAAAACCAGTATGTTCAGTGGAAACTTTTAATGATTTATCACGATAGAAATAGGTACCTTCCCAAGTTAAGCCATTGATATTATTAATGTTATATTTAGAAATATCAGATTGTGCTTGTGGTGACCAGCCCCAGTGAACATAAATAGCATCATTTTCCATGGCATAATCTAGAAAGTAATGACGACTGGAACGAACGCTACCGATTTTTGTAGTATCTTGATCTTTAAAAATTGCCATATATCTAGTTAAGCCGCCTTCTACTATTATTTCATAAATAAGATAAGCATCTTGTAAACCGGCATGATGTGCACGTGCTGATGAGTGATTATTTATCATGACTGCATAACTACGAGAATCAGAATCCAAATCTATTATTTGTAATTTTTTAGTTGGTGTTTCCTCAGTAACATTGTTATTTGGTTTATTTTCATTTATATCAGCATTAGCTTTTTTTGAAAAAACATTCATTAAAATTATAACTATAAGCAAAACTAAAGCTATAGCAACGACTCCTAAAATTATTTTAGCTTTTTTTGTTAATCTTTTCATATGTACCCCATCTATTTATATTAATATTTTTTTATATTTTATTTAACTATTATGAATTTATAATCAGTATTAGAAGTTATTTAAGCGAGAATTTTCTCTTTTTAAATCTCTTTCTTTTATAGTTTCTCTCTTATCATATAATTTCTTACCTCGACAAATACCAAGAGTTACCTTAGCTTTGCCATTTTTAAAATGAATATTTAATGGTATAAGAGAATAGCCACTGCGGCTAACCTTATTAAAAATTTTTGTTATTTCATTTTTATGAAGTAGTAATTTGCGAGTTCTTCTAGTATCATGATTAAAAATATTTCCTTCATCATATTTAGCAATAAAGGCATTAAGAAGATAGACTTCGCCTCTTTTTATGATTGCAAAAGAGTCACTTAAATCACATGATGATTTTCTTAAAGATTTAATTTCTGTTCCTTTTAAGGCTATACCAGCTTCAATGGTTTCTTCAATAAAATATTCAAATTTTGCTTTTCGGTTTTGTATTTCCATTTTTTTCTTCTACAATTTCAAAGTCTATCATAGCTGTTTCTTTATTTGCTGCTACACATTTAACTTTTACTTTATCTCCTAATCTATATGTTTTTTTAGTGCTCTTTCCTACTAAGCTTAAAAGTTCTGGAACATAGTTAAAATAGTCTTTCTTCAAACTGCTAATATGAACTAGTCCCTCAACAAGATTATCTAATTCCACAAAGAATCCAAAATTTGTTATTGTATTTATCTTACCGATATATTCCTCGCCGATATGATTTTCCATATACTCAGCCATTTTCATATCATCGACATCTCGTTCAGCATTAACGGCAGCTACCTCACGTTCACTACTGTGAGCAGCAATCTGAGACAATGATGTATTTAACATATCGATTGTACCTTTAGAGTAATCATCTTCTACAAGATATTTTTTTAATAAGCGGTGAACGACTAAATCAGGATAACGACGAATTGGAGATGTAAAATGCGTATAAGCACGGGAAGCAATGCCGAAATGTCCTAAATTTTCACTGCTATATTCAGCTTTGCGCATACTTCTTAATAGCATTTCTGATAAAATTTCAAATTCTTTTTTATCTTTTAATTCAGCTAAAATTTTTTGCATTGTATATGGAGTTACATCTTTAACTTTTGTATGCAAGCGATATCCTAATATATTTATCATATTCATAAAATCTTCAATTTTTTCTGGTTTAGGATTTTCGTGAACACGATAAATAAATGGTAAACCCATGTTATATATGTGACTAGCAACGCATTCGTTGGCAGCTATCATGAAATCTTCGATTAATTTTTCCCCCTCACCACGAACTCGTTTTTGAACATCAATTGCATGTCCTTTTTCATCTTGAATAATTTTTACTTCATCTAAATCAAAGTCAATATAACCACGTTTTTCCTTCATTTTACGTAGTATTTTAGCTAATTTATGCATCTCTTTTAAAGTATCAGCAAATGGTTCATACCCAGTAGGAACTGTATTTTCCATTATTATTTTGTTAACGTTTTTATAAGTCATTTTCTTGCTACTTTTAATATAACTTGGGAAAATATCATAATCTAAAAGTTTCCCCTCTGTATTATATTTCATAACACATGACATACTAAGACGTATAACTCCTTCATTTAATGAACATATGCCATTAGATAATTTATGAGGAATCATAGGAATTACAGTATCTGCTAAATATGAAGATGTTCCTCGTTCGTAGGCAGCATCACCTAAAGCGGTATTCTCTTTAACATAATTTGATACATCAGCAATATGAACACCTAAAATATAATTTTCACCATCTTTTTCTAAGCTAATAGCATCATCAATATCTTTTGTATCATCGCCATCAATCGTAAATATGGTTTTTGCTGTTAAATTACGACGATTTTTTAATTCCGATTCATCAACTGTATCAGGGATATGTTCAAGTTCTTCTTCTACTTTAGGATTAAAATCTTCATAAATTCCATATTTATAGGCTATACTTAATATATCGACTTGTGGGTCATTCTTATGTCCAATAATTTTTAAGACATCACCAGCATAAACATGATTTTTAATGCGTTCTGTTATTTCTACTAGTACTTTATGTCCTTCAACGCAATTATGGGTTGTATCAGGATTTAAAATAACCGTTATATCTTTTTTATCATCATCCAATTTTAAACACATTTGATTATGGTGAATAATAATCTCCCCAACAACGTTTTTTAGATCTCTTTTTATGACTTTAACTATCTTGCCTTCTTTGCGTCCTGTTTTTTTTGTAACTTCACAAAGTACTATATCTTCATCTATTGCATCTTTTAAGTTAGTTTTATCTATGTATATATCATCTTCTTCTGATAATATAACAAAACCAAAACCTTTTTTATTAACTGATAAAGGACCTATTTTTAATGAAGGACAATTTTTCAATAAAATATACTTTTCTTTTTTAGTAAAAAAAACTTTATATTCACTTATTAATTTATTTAAGGTATCTTGTAATTCTTTTAATTCTTCAGGAGTTTTGAGTCCCATTAAGTCATTTATTTCAATCAATGTTTTTGCTTCGTGTATATTGGTTAATAATTTAATTAATTTTTCTTCCATATTTTTCCTCAATCTTATCTTTATATTAGTTTATTCAATTTTTATTATTATACGGATTATGTAAGGTACATTCTTTTTTAATATAGCCTTCACTATCAGGATTGCTCCATGTTATTTCCACATAAACAGCTGTTTTATCAGCTAAAAAAGTATTTATATCTTTTCCAGAATCATTGTAAGTTGTATAAGCATCTACTAAGCCGTTAGAAATAAGTTTTTCTAAGGTGATTTTACATCCGCCAGTTTTACATTCTTCTCTAGATTTTCCGACAATATTTTTAGCATTTAATCCATCAATGGCATTACAAGCTGCATCAGTAATTTGTTTGTCATTTTTCTCGGCAAGTGAATTTTCTTCCTTACTACTACTTCCTTGTAGGTTAATAACTATAATTGTTGATGATATGGTTATTAAAACAATGGTTGCTATAAGCTCTATTAACGTAAATCCCTTTTTATTATTCATACTTACCTCTATAAACATTATAAAACATTATTAGTTTAAAAAAAAGTCTTTTAATTGTAAGACTTTTTATTTTTGTAAAAATATGATTAATGCTATTACGAAGAAAAGAACTCCTAATATTAAAGTTAAACGGCTAATTAGTAATTCTAGGCCTCTTTCTTTTTGATGAGTAAATAATGCTTCATTACCACCTGAAATTATTTGACCTGCATCACTTGCTTTATTACTTTGTAATAAGACTATAGCAATTAATAATATTGATACTATTAACAACATTGTTTCCATTGATTGCCACTCCCATTTCTTGTAAAACTATATCATACTTGTTATTTAATTTCAAGAAATTACACTATATCTTGAAGTTTTTTGCTTATTTTTCCATTAATTTTTCTTCAATACGAAGTAATCTATTATATTTTGCAATTCTTTCTCCACGAGATAAAGAACCTGTTTTGATATAAGGAATATCTAATCCAGCTGCTAAATCAGCAATAAATGTATCTTCAGTTTCACCACTACGATGAGAAATTACCATTTTATAACCATTTTTTCTGGCTAATAAAATAGTTTCCATCATTTCTGATACGGTACCAATTTGGTTTGCTTTTAATAATATAGCATTACCAGCATGCATATCGATAGCTTTTTGTAAGAATTTCTTATTAGTTACGAAGTAATCATCGCCAACTAACATAATTTTTTCACCGATTTTAGCTGTTAATTTAGCTAATGATTCAAAATCATCTTCCATAAAGGCATCTTCAATACTAATAATTGGATATTTTTCAATTAAATCTAAGTAATAATTCATTAAATCATCACTTGTTAAATTCTTTTTATCTACTGAATATGTCTTAGTTTCTTCATTATACATTTCACTTGAAGCAGCATCTATGGCAATGAATACTTCTTCGCCTGGTTTATAACCTGCTTCTGTTATAGCTTTAACGATTAATTGTAATGCTTCTTCATTATTTTTTAAATTTGGAGCAAAGCCACCTTCATCGCCTACACCAGTAGATAATCCCATACCATCTAAGATTTTCTTTAATGTATGGAATACTTCAGCACCTGCTCTTAATCTTTCCTTGAAAGGTTTAATTACAGGAACAATCATAAATTCTTGAATATCTAAATCATTATTAGCATGTTTGCCGCCATTAACAATATTCATCATTGGAATTGGTAAACTAACTGTTCCGTTAGATACAAATTCATATAATTCCTTGCCATCATTAGCTGCTGCTGCTTTTAAACAAGCTAGTGATACAGCTAAAGTTGCATTGGCTCCTAAATTTGTTTTAAATTCAGTACCATCTAATTTTAACATTTCAGCATCAATTTGATTTTGAACTAATTCTTTGCCTTCTAATTCTTTGGCAATAATATCATTGATATTGCTTACAGCTTTTAAAACGCCCTTACCATTGTAACGCTTTTTATCGTTATCGCGTAGTTCTAAAGCTTCTCTTGAACCAGTTGAAGCTCCTGATGGAACTGAGGCAGTTGCTTTAATTCCGTTTTCAAGAGTAACATCACATTCTACTGTTGGGTTTCCTCTTGAATCTAAAATTTCTCTTGCAAATATTTTTTTGATTTTCATTTTATTCACCTTCACCTTTTTCACTATGATATTGTACATCATTTTAACTTAATTATCAATATAACATGCCTAACAGATTATAGAAAAAATGATATTTTTATAAGAAATAATTGGCTGTTTTTATTAATAAGTTTTAAACACAATTATAAAAAAGACTAAATTCAAAAAATATTTATATAGATGCTATTTGTATAATAATATAGTTTTATTTTATTAAGAATATTATTAAAAAAAATAAGCCCTTGTGGGCTTACCTTATAAATCAATGCATTATTCAAAGAAAATATTAATAATTTCTTTAACTCTTTTTCTAAATAAAATTTGTTGTAAAAAATCAATACTTGAATAAACGCACATCATAATACCTACAAAAGTAGTTAAAACTAAAGCTGTACTAAATGGATTTATCATAACTATTATTCCAAGTATTAAAACTAATATTGATATTACCATTGAAAATAGCCATGTTTCTTCAGCAAATTTTCTTAATTGAAGTGCTAAAGCAAATTTAAATGATGCTGATATTATTAACCATAAACCAATACCAACTGATAGAATTCCAGTTAATGATAATGGATTTATAATAATAAATATACCAGCAATTATGCTTAGAATTCCGTATACGATATCTACCACAAAAAATGGTCCTTTATGAATATTAAATATGGATTTAATGATATTGTAAATTCCCACGATACTTAAACAAATTCCAAAAGCAACACCAATTACTGTATTTGAACTTGTTGGATTACTAGCACTATAAACTCCTAATGCAAATAGTATAATGTCAATTAGCATTTGACCATAAGTTGCAATATTGAATAATTTTTTCTTTTCCTTCATATTTATCTCTCCAATTATATTTTAATAATTTCAAATCAGATTGTCAATCATTTTGGACACTGTATATTTTTTGTTGACAATAATTTATATGATTTTCATAAACAACTTCTTGTAACTCTTGAATTTTATTATTAACAGATTTTATTACAGAAGCACCTTTTTTCTTACCTAAATTAGTTAAAATACTTATTAAATATGGATTCTTGGTATAAACAATACCATTATTGTGGAATGTATTACCATACTCTCCATATTTGGTAGCAGCTTCTATTTCATTTTCTTCATCTTTCAAGAAATTTTCATCACTTTCAATAAAATAAGATTTTAATTCTTTTGAAAGAGCAGAATTGTCATTTATAAATTTATACAATTCAGTTAAGTATGCAATAGAATCATTGGTATCAATTTGTCCAAAGTTATCACCACCTATTAATGTATTTTTGGCTCCTAGAGAATTACCGTATTTTTTTAAATTAGTAAAGCCAATATAGTCAACTAACATTTGATGGGCAGAATTATCACTCACAGTTATAGCATATTTAACTAAATCCCTTAGAGAGATCATATCTCCTATTTTATGTTTTTCTAAACCAGCAGAGTATAATACTTTAAAATTTTTTGTGTATTTTTTAGTAGTATCTAAATCTATATTTCCTTCTAGGGCATTTTCATAAATATAAATTGCATCTAACATTTTAATTGTACTGGCTGCATAATAAACTTTAGACTCGTTGTAACTAAATGTATAATTACTATTTATATCAACAAATTTTACACTTAAACTATAATTTTTTAGATAATCATTTAATTCATTTTCAAGTTTAATTATTTTTTCACTTTTTTCTTCTTCAGAATACTTTTGTTCTAAACAATTATTATAATCTGCTTCTAATTTTTGATTATTTTCTTGTTGTTTTTTTTCATCATGATTCTTTTTTTGATTATTAATTTTTTCTATTAAATATTCGTATGTATTGGTGAATGTAATATTATAATTGTCAAGTGACTTTTTCAAAATAAATAATAAAGCTGCAAGAATCATTAACAATAAAACTAGTTTTGGCCATTTTTTTAATTTACGGCGTCTTTTTTTATTTTTTGATTTAGTTTTACTTTTTTTCATCTTTCACCACCTAATACAATTATACATTATTTAAAAAAGAAAAAAAGTGAAACTATAAAAGTTTCACTTTTAAATCAACAGTTTATTACTCAAGAATATCAGTAACAGAACCAGCACCTACAGTACGTCCACCTTCACGGATAGAGAACTTAGTACCTTTTTCTAAAGCAATTGGTGCAATTAATTCTACTGTCATATCAACATTGTCGCCTGGCATAACCATTTCAACACCTGCTGGTAATTCAATAACACCTGTAACATCAGTTGTTCTGAAATAGAATTGAGGTCTGTAGTTTGAGAAGAATGGAGTATGACGTCCGCCTTCTTCTTTGCTTAATACATAAACTTTTGCAGTAAATTTATGATGAGGAGTAACTGAACCTGGTTTAGCAAGAACTTGTCCACGTTCAACTTCATCACGGTTAATACCACGAAGTAATGCACCTGCATTGTCACCAGCTTGAGCAAAGTCTAGAGATTTTCTAAACATTTCGATACCAGTAACAACAGTCTTTCTTGTAGGTTTAAGACCAACGATTTCAACTTCATCGTTAAGTTGTAATTTACCACGTTCTACACGTCCAGTAACAACTGTACCACGTCCAGAAATAGTAAATACATCTTCGATACTCATTAAGAATGGTTTGTCCAAATCTCTTACAGGAACATCAAAATATGTATCGCAAGCTTCCATTAATTTTCTAATAGCACCTGCACCCATATCAGATTCATCACCTTCAAGAGCTTTAAGAGCAGAACCACGAATGACAGGACAATCAGCATCAAAACCGTATTCTCCTAATAATTCACGGATTTCCATTTCTACTAAGTCTAATAATTCAGGATCTTCAACCATATCGCATTTGTTGATGAATACAAGAATTTTAGGAACACCTACTTGACGAGCAAGTAAAATATGTTCTCTAGTTTGAGGCATTGGACCATCTGTTGCTGAAACAACTAGGATAGCACCATCCATTTGTGCTGCACCAGTAATCATGTTTTTAACGTAATCAGCATGGCCTGGGCAATCTACGTGAGCATAGTGACGAGTTGCAGTCTCATACTCAACGTGAGCAGTATTAATTGTAATACCTCTTTCTCTTTCTTCAGGAGCTGCATCGATTTCTGCATAATCTTTGAACTCTTTACTGAAATATTTAGTAATAGCAGCAGTTAAAGTAGTTTTACCATGGTCTACATGACCGATAGTACCAATATTTAAATGCTCTTTACTTCTGTCAAATTTTTCTTTTGCCATATTAAATATTCTCCTTCTTTTTAATTACATATTTATTTTATCTAATGCTTGATATTTTTTCAAGTATTATTTTTAGTTAGCGCTGTTTTTCTTAATTATATCTTCAGCGATTGATTTTGGAACTTCATCATAATGATCTAATTCCATAACAAAGTTTCCACGACCTTGTGTATTACTTCTTAGGGAAGTAGCATAACCAAACATTTCAGCAAGTGGAACCATTGCCATAATTTGTAGAGCATTACCACGTGATTCTTGTCCAAGTGGACGTCCTCTACGACTTGTTAAGTCACCCATAACATTACCCATATATTCTTCTGGAACTGTTACAGCAACTTTCATGATTGGTTCTAGAATAACTGGTTTACATTTATTCTTAGTTTCTTTTACTGCTAAAGAGGCAGCGATTTTAAATGCCATTTCTGATGAATCGACATCATGGTATGAACCATCAAATAATGTTGCTTTGATATCAACCATTGGATATCCAGCAAGTACACCACCAGCCAATGCTTCTTGTAAACCTTTATCAGTTACTGGAATATATTCACGAGGAACTACACCACCAACGATAGCATCAACGAATTCATAACCTTTACCTGGATTTGGTTCAAATTTAACCCAAACATGACCGTATTGTCCACGACCACCAGATTGTTTAATATAACGTCCTTCACATTCACCAACTTGAGTGATTGTTTCACGGTAAGCAACTTGTGGTTTACCAATATTACATTCAACATTAAATTCTCTACGCATTCTATCTACAAGAACATCTAAGTGTAATTCACCCATACCACTGATAACAGTTTGGCCTGTTTCATGGTCAGTCTTATATTTGAATGTTGGGTCTTCTTCAGCAAGTTTTTGAAGAGCAAGTGCCATTTTATCTTGGTCATTTTTACTCTTTGGTTCGATTGCTTCATCAATAACTGGTAATGGGAATTCCATACCTTTCATGATAACTGGGTTCTTTTCATCACATAATGTATCAGCAGTAGTAGTATTTTTTAAACCTACAGCAGCTGCAATTTCACCGCAGTATACTTCAGAAATTTCTTTACGAGTATTAGCATGCATTTGTAAGATACGACCAATTCTTTCTTTTTCACCCTTAGTACTATTTAAAACGTATGAACCGCTTGTTAATTTACCAGAGTAAACACGGAAGAATGCTAATCTACCTACAAATGGATCTGTCATAATCTTGAATGCTAATGCAGTAAATGGTTCATTATCACTTGGATGACGCATTATATCTTCGCCTGTTTTAGGATTATAACATTCGATTGATGGAACATCAGTTGGAGCTGGTAAATAATCAATTACAGCATCAAGTAATAACTTAACACCAATGTTTCCTAAAGCAGTTCCGCACATAACTGGGAAGAATTCAGCAGCAAGTGTTCCTTTACGGATACAATGTTTGATTTCTTCAATAGTTAATTCTTCACCACCAAGGTATTTTTCCATTAGTTCATCATCAAATTCGACAACAGTTTCAACTAAATCAGAACGTCTCTTTTCTGCCTCAGCCTTTAATTCTGCTGGAATTTCGATTTCTACAGGATTTTCAGCTTGTTCACCATCATAATGATAAGCTTTCATTGTTACTAAATCAATGATACCATTGAATTCAGATTCTTGTCCAATTGGCCATTCGATTGGTTTTGCATTAACACCTAATCTCTTGTCAATTGTATCTAAACTGTAAACGAAATCAGCACCCATTTTATCCATTTTATTAGCAAAAATGATTCTTGGAACTTTGAATTCAGTAGCTTGACGCCATACAGTTTCAGTTTGAGGTTCTACACCAGCTTGAGCATCGATTAATGCTACAGCACCATCTAGAACTCTTAAACTACGTGAAACTTCTACAGTAAAGTCTACGTGACCTGGGGTATCAATAATATTGAAACGGTATCCCTTCCAGTGTGCAGTTGTTGCAGCAGAAGTAATTGTAATACCTCTTTCTTTTTCTTGTTCCATCCAGTCCATTTGTGATTCACCATCGTGAGTTTCACCAATTTTATGTGTTACTCCAGTATGGAATAATACACGTTCAGTAGTAGTTGTTTTTCCGGCATCAATGTGAGCCATGATACCGATATTTCTTACTTTGTCAATTGAGACATCTCTTGCCATATATTTCTCCTACCATCTATAATGAGCAAATGCTTTATTAGCTTCAGCCATCTTGTGAGTATCTTCACGTTTTTTAACAGCTCCACCAACGCCTTTTGCAGCATCCATAATTTCGTTTGCTAATTTTTCAGCCATAGTTTTGCCACGACCAATTTTAGCATAATTTACTAACCATCTTAGAGCAAGCGATTGGGCTCTATCAGGACTTACTTCTAGTGGAACTTGTACATTAGAACCACCTACACGTCTAGATTTAACTTCTAGAACTGGCATAATATTCTTCATTGCTTCGTTATAAACTTCCATTGGGTCTTTCTTAGTTGCTTCTTTGATTATATCGAATGCTTCATAAAGAATCTTTTGTGCAGTACCTTTTTTACCACCAATCATAAGTGTGTTAACTAATTTAGTAACTACTTTTGAATTGTATATTGGATCAGGTAATACATCTCTTTTTACAGCACGTCTTTTACGCATAATTATCTTCTCCCTCCTTTAATTATTATTTAGTTTTTGGTTTTTTAGTACCGTATTTACTACGACCTTGTTTTCTATTATTAACGCCTTGAGTATCAAGTGTACCACGTACAATATGATATCTAACACCGATAAGGTCTTTAACACGACCACCACGAATTAATACTACGCTATGTTCTTGTAAATTATGACCTTCACCTGGAATGTAAGTATCAACTTCACGACCATTTGATAATCTAACACGAGCATATTTTCTTAATGCTGAGTTTGGTTTCTTTGGTGTACGAGTAGCAACTCTTGTACAAACACCACGTTTTTGTGGACTATTTGTTTCAGTTTCTTTTCTTTCCATAGAATTGAAGCCAACATTTAATACTGGGCTTTTACTCTTTTTAGTTTTCTTACTTCTTCCTTTTCTAACTAATTGGTTAATAGTTGTCATAAAATCCTCCTTCCATTAACACACATCCTGGTGTATCAATTATTCTTTTTAAATAAGCTCTACCGAAATAGAACCATAATTAAAATTCATTAATACTATAGCATTCTGCCTCACTCTTTGTCAACAAAAATTTATCTTTAGCTTAAATTTTTCTCGTATCCCTTTGTTGTATAATTTTTACAGGAAATATATGGAGTATAAGTAACAATTTCATCATTAGCTATCTTAACATAACCATCACAAATATCATCATCAATTTTCAGTTCAGTAACGATACCTTTTTCAATAGCATCACTTAAGCTAAAATTGATGACTTCAATAGTTTGAGGGTAATCTTTTTTTGCATCGCTATATTCTGAAACAGATGTAGCAAAATATTCTTCTAATTCATGATATTTTTTAATTTTTTTATCTAATTTAAAAGAATACATTGTAAATAAAATAAAAATCAACACTAGAATTATTCCCCAAGCAATCGTAAACTTACGAAATTTTTTCATTTTTATTCTTCAACTCCATATCCTTCTGTCGAGTAGGAATCACAATCGATGTATGATTTAACATTGTAATCATTGTCTTTAAAGCTTGCAACTGAATAACCATCACACGCGTTATTTGTGCGTTCATCTTTAATAGCTTGAATATATTTTTTATTGATAATGTCATTTGCATTAATAATAATTGTTTCATCATCCGCAATTGTAATAGCATTTTCTTTTAAATAGCGGATGGTTCCAGCATGCAGCTGACTTTCTTTAGTCATATAATATTTATCTTTAGCATTAGTAGTACTGCTATTATCAGTTTGATTATTATCTAATTGGCTACTATCATTATTAGAAGAATTCGATTCTTTAGTATCCAAAGTATTATTATTGTTATTAATACTATCAGATATCTCAGAAGAATTGTTATTTGAATAGTTAGTAGAATTATTAACTCCAGTTAAATTACTAGTAAATTCATTTGATAATTTATAAACATATAAAACAGAGATTAATAAAAATGATAAGATAATAGCCATACATATTAAAAGTGTATTTAGACTCCAACCTTTGTTATTTAGTTTCATGGTATTTCACCTCGAGATAGATTATATATCAATACTTGTTTTTAAGCAAGAAAAAACTGTAGAATAATTCTACAGTTTCAATTTATCTTTGGTTATAAATTAGCAGTTAACTAATTCAACAGTAGCACCAGCTTCTTCAAGTTGTGCTTTAACTTTTTCAGCTTCTTCAGCAGGAAGGTTTTCTTTAACGTTTCCACCGTTATCAGCTAAAGCTTTAGCTTCTACTAGTCCTAGACCAGTTAATTCTTTAAGAATTTTGATAACAGCAATCTTAGTTGCACCAGCATCCTTTAATACTACATTTTTGTTTGCAGCAGCAGCATTATCTTCGCCAGCAGCAGGAGCAGCAGCAACAGCAACAGCAGATGGATCTACTCCAAATTCTTCCTTCATTGCATCAACTAATTCTTTAACTTCAAGAATAGTCATTTCTTTTAAACCTTCGATAAATTCTTCTTTAGTAAATTTTGCCATTTTTATTTTCCTTTCTTAATAAACTATTTTTCTAATTGTTCTGAGTATAAGTTCAATGCGATAGATAAATCTCTAACATATTGAATCATACCACCAGCAAGTTGTGTTAACAATCCTTCACGAGATGGAATACTTGCATATTCATTAATCGTTTCAAGACTAGCAACATTACCACTAATGATACCAACTCTAATAGTGGCATTTTCATGTTCTTTAGCAAATTTGCTTAGAACTTTGATAGGTTCTAGTAAAGTTTCGCCAAATACAATTGCGTTAGGTCCTTCTAAGAATGCATCATCCATACCAATAGATAAGTCATTTAAAGCACGTCTAACTAATGTATTTTTATAAATTTTTACTTCACCATTAGCATCTTTTAGATTTCTTCTTAATTCAGTAAATTCAGCAACTGTTAAACCTTGATAAGAGAATACAATTACAGACTCAGAAGCCTTAACTTTATCGCTTATTTCAGAAACAACTGCAGATTTTGCTTCAAGAATTTTCTTACTTGCCATAGTTTTTTGTCCTTTCTATAAATTTTATATAAAAAAGCTTTCCAATCAGGAAAGGTTAAAGAATTTTATCTTTATTTTCCCTCGGTAAGATTTATTTTTGCACTTACTGTCTTTGGTATATTAGGCTTTTTTAACTTATTTAATAAAATTAGATTCCAAATGAATTTTTATCTAATTTAATTCCAGGTCCCATTGTAGATGCTACAGAGATATTTTCAATGTAGTTACCTTTAACAGTAGATGGTTTAGCCTTAACAATAGTATTAAATACATATGTTAAGTTTTCTAGTAATTGTTCATCAGTAAATGAAACTTTACCAATAATTGTGTGAACATTACCAAATGAATCAGTCTTGTATGATACCATACCTTTTTTGATATCTTCAACTGCTTTTGCAGTATTCATTGTAACAGTACCAGTCTTAGGGTTTGGCATTAAACCTTTAGGACCTAAAACACGACCAATTCTACCTAATTGTGCCATCATATCTGGTGTGGCAACGATAACATCAAAATCAAACCAATTTTCATTTTGAATTTTTTCGATCATATCAGTATCGCCAACATAATCAGCACCAGCATTTTTAGCAGCATTAGCAGCTTCACCCTTAGCAATAACTAAAACTTTTTTAGTTTTACCTGTTCCGTTAGGAAGTACGAATGAGCCTCTTAATTGTTGATCTGCTTTTTTAGTATCTAAATTTAGTTTAATGGCAACTTCTACAGTACTATCAAATTTAGCAGTAGCAGTTTCTTTAACTAATTTAATAGCTTCTTCTTTAGTATATAATGTATTTTTATCTACTTTTTTAGAAGCTTCCACATACTTTTTGCCTTTTTTCATACTTATTTCCTTTCTAATTGTGGTTTATTAGCGGAATTATTTTTTTATATTTTGTAATTACTTTTCTTCTTCTTCAGTTTCTTTAGATTTGTCGTTAATTACTTCAACTTCACCGATAGTTGCGTTCTTATTTGCTTCTTCAGCAGCTTCTAATTCAGCTTCACGTTTTGCAGCTTCAGCTTCTTCTAATGCAGCTTCTTTACCTTGTTCAGCTAATTCTTTATCATTTAAGCCTTTGATTGCAACGCCCATGTTTCTAGCAGTACCTTCAACAATGTTCATTGCAGCTTCTAATGTATAGCAATTTAAATCAGGTAATTTAGTTTCAGCAATTTCTTTTAACTGATCAACAGTTAAAGTTGCAACTACTTCGTTAGCTCCCTTAGTGCTACCTTTTTGAATTTTAGCAGCCTTCTTAATTAAGAATGGAGCTGGTGGAGTTTTTAATACAAAATCGAATGATCTATCATCATAGATTGTGATAACGCATGGAAGAACGTCTCCCATTTTGTCTCTAGATGCATCATTAAATTTTGAGCAAAAATCTTGTAAGTTAATTCCTGCTGGTCCTAACACAGTACCTACTGGAGGAGCTGGTGTTGCTTTGCCGGCTGGAATTTGTAATTTAATTTGTTTTACGATTTCTTTAGCCACGAAAAACACCTCCTATAAAATATTTTGTCGCGTAAGTGGTGTGGGCATTCCGCTTTCCCTTCCACTTAATGGTTACACAGTCATCAAGTAATAGTTAAAATGTAATAAATATATGTAATCGATAATGATACTACCATAGTAACGATAAAAAATCAAGTTAAAAATGACGATATCCTTAATTTTTTCTTGGCGACTTCGTTTGACAGCTGCAAGCATTTATAAGTTGTTAAAATATAGAAATGTTTGATGATTAGTAGTAATGATTGTTATGTTAATTATGATGATAATGCTTAATTTATTTATAATACTGAATGATGGTTGATTATTATGATTGTGATTATGCATGATTACAAATAAAAAAACTATAGACATATCTCTTAGAGAAAATCTTTCTATAGTTTAATTTTATTCTTAGTTTTATTTATTACATTTGACTAACTTGATTCAACTCAACTTCAACAGGAGTTTCTTGTCCGAACAAATCGATTAAAACATTTAAACGTCCGTTTTCTAAATCAAGAGTATCAACACTACCTGACATACCTTTGAATGGTCCATCAATAATGTTAACTTTAGTACCAACAGCTAAATCCTTAGGAGTTTCTACTCTACTCATACCCATATCAGCTAAAATACGATCAATTTCTTGAGGTAATAATGGAGTTGGTTTAGCACCTTTACCGCTGGAGCCAATGAAACCAGTAACACCTGGTGTATTTCTAACGATGTACCAAGATTCATCAGACATTTTCATTTCAACTAGAATGTATCCAGGAAACATCTTTTTTTGTTTTTCTTTTTTAACACCATTTTTAACTTCTACTTCGGTAGTTTCAGGAATTACAATTCTAAAAATATTATCTTGTAGACCCATTGATTCGATTTTAGATTCTAATTTTTCCTTAACTTTATATTCATGTCCACTATAGGTGTTAACAACATACCATTCTTTTTCCATTAGACTAATGCCCCCTTAATTAATGATAATATTAAATTTAAGATTGAGAAGAAACCAGCTAGAATTAAGCAAAAGATAATTGTCGCAAAGGTATACTTAAGTATATCTTTGAATTTAGGCCAATTAATTTTCTTTAATTCTGCTTTTACTCCGCTTAAATATGATTCTTTATTACTTTTTTTCTTTGTATCTTTTTTTGCCATTTATAGCACCTCTTATTTTTATAAAATAAAAACGCATATTGCTTGCGTATCACAACTAAAATATACTATAAGTCCTAAGAAAATGCAAGTGATTTTGGTAATTTTTTGAATTTTTTAGCTGTTCTTAAAATATTAAAAGTGTAATAACTAACTGGTAAAAACAAATTAATTATTACACTTTTTTTGAGACTATTTAAAATTTATTTACTATCCATTTGAAGAACATCAACAACATCTTTAATCTTTCTTCTAATACGTTGGGCCGTATTATCGATTTTTTTAGGGGATTCATGTAGAACATCAGCTATTTGTTTATAATCATATTCTAATATCATTAAGTCAAAGACTTTAGTTTCAAAAGGAGATAACTTTGCCTCACACGAATTTATGATTGCTTCTAAGTTTTCTCTAGTAGCAATATTTATTAAAGGATTATTTTTGTTATCATCACTTATTATATCAATTAAAGTAGTATCGTAATTTTCGTAATCATAATCGATTGACAAAATGTCTTTATTAAATTTTGATTTAGTATTAGTTGCTGCTCTTAAAAGATTAGATAGGCGCCTTTTTACACATAAGGTTATAAATGTTGGTAATTGTGTTTCTTTATTGTCATTATATTTATCTAGGGCATCAGCAAATCCCAACATAGCTTCCTGATAAATATCTTTGTATTCAATGCCAGACTTAGCAATTATTTTTGCGTATCTTCTCATGGCTTGTTCAATAATATAGTAATACTTTTTAAATAATATATCTTTGGCATCTTCGCTTTCTTCGTTAGCCATAAAAAGCAATTCTGCATCATTTGTATCTTTATAAGTTTTTCCCATTAACGAAATGCAATGTCATATATAAGAATAGCCGCTGCAACAGAGGCATTAAGACTATTGACATGTCCTTTCATAGGTAGTGAAACAATTTCATCACAATTTTCTCGTACTAAACGTGATAAGCCAAAACCTTCGCTTCCAACTACTAAAACTACTTTATCGCTATAATTGCAAGTTTTACTAAAAGTGCCAGCAGCTTCTGCACCATATACAAAAAAGCCATTATCTTTAAAATCATTAATAGTTTTTACTAAGTTATTAACACGAGCAATATTAACATACTCTAAAGCACCAGTTGATGTTTTCATAACAGTTTCATTAACATCAACACTACGATCTTTTGGAATGATAATTGATTTAACACCTGCTGCTTCACAAGTACGAATAATAGCACCAAAATTGTGTGGGTCTTCTAAATGGTCTAAAACAACTACTAAGTCTTCATTATACATTGATTTATAGTCAGCATAATTAAAGTCATCCACTATTGCCATAATTCCTTGGTGATTACCTTTTACCATTCTGTCCATAGTCTCACGAGAAACTGATTCAAATTGAATTTTGTTCTTGCGAATACTTTGCATTATTCTTTCATCTTTCATATTACTAGTCATGTAAAGTTTTTTTATTTTTTTGGGGTTTGATAATACTTCATTTAAAACATTTTTACCATATACTTTCATTTTTAATGACCTCCTTCATTATTTGTTCAATTCTTTCTAAGTTATTTTGATAATATAAATAGCCAATTAAACATTCAAGACCGGTTGCAATACGATAAGTTACAATATCGGTATGCTTAGCTTTGCCACCATGGGCATTACGTCCCCACTTAACGATTTCTTCTTCTTCGTTTGTTAGAAAACCTTGCGTATTTAGAGCTTCGTAGATTTTTCTTTGACTTTTAGCACTAACGAAATTTAGGCTTCGACGTTGAATTTCTTTTAATTTGCACATTTTTTCTTCTACTAAAAACTTACGAATATAAAATTCATAAATGCAATCGCCAATATAGGCATATACTAAAGGGTTCTTCATAATTCATCACGTTTCAAATATTAACACACTTTATTTAAAATGTAAAATAAAAAAGCACCATTTATTGATCAAATTTAATTACATTTTCTTTTTTTATTGTTAGTGCTTTTATTTCGATATTTTCTTCTTATTATTTTTGATTTGCTTTTTTTTCTGTGGATAACTAAGATTTAGCTGTTTACAACTTTTATTTTTCTGTTCTTAATAACTTTAAATAATTTATTTATTTTTCAATTAGAGAAGCAGCTACATTTAAGGCTGCCACTGTTCCTTCGTACATAGCAGTAATTATTTGATAATAGTCCTTTTTGACATTATCGCCAACAGCATATAATCCAGGAATTTCTGTTTCATATTTAGCATTTACTTTAATGTAACCATCATTATCAAAAATATTAAAATTATTAAGATAAGTAATATTAGGTTCATAGCCAATATAAATAAATAAACCTGATACTTCTAAGTTTTCTTCTTTATTTTCTTTTTTTATGGTTAGACTGGATAATTTTTCTTCGCCATTTAAAGAAGTTACGGTTGTATTATAAATAATTTCAATATTTTTCTTAGCTTTTAATTTTTCAAGTAATGGCTCTTCTACTTTTAACTTATCTTTTCTAATTAACATATAAATTTTATAGGCAAAGCTAGATAAGTATAGTGTTTCTTGAACGGCAGAACGACCAGAACCAACAACTGCAATGGTTTGATTTTTAAAGAAGGCTCCGTCGCAAACCGCACAATAGCTAATACCTCGTCCTAAGAATTTTTCCTCATTGGCTAAACCTAATTTTCTAGCTTTACGACCGCTTGCTATAATTACTTTTTTAGTCTCATAAGTTGCTTCTTTAGTCTTAACTTTAAAGGTATTTTGCTCTTTAAAGACATTCAATACTGTTTCTAATTTATATTCTATATTTAAAGAAATTAGATGTTCATAAAGCTTATAAGAAAAATCAGCACCACTGATGTTAGGTAAAGCTGGGTAATTATCAATTTTATCAATATAATTAATGATACCACCCGGCATACCTTTTTCCAAGCATAAAACTTTTAGATTACTTCTTTTAGCATAGATAGCAGCACTTATTCCGGCAGCTCCTAAACCTACTATTATTAAATCATACATTTTTGCAGTCTCCTTTAATTCTTTTGGTTTTAAAAATGAATATCTTTGGTTTCTTCATTATTATATAAGTCTTCATAACGGTCTTTACGACTAATAATCATAATTGCTAGTAGCCCAATTATAAACATAATTACTGAAACAATTTGAGCTACTTTAAAACCACCAAGCATTAAAGAATCAGTACGCATGCCCTCAATAAAGAAGCGACCAGCTCCATACCACATTAAATAAGTTGCAGTTAAAGTTCCAATTTTAGTTTTTTTAGAACGGCGAATTATTAGCATAATAATAAACCCTAAAAGACACCACAATGATTCATAAAAGAAGGTTGGTTCATAATAAATACCATTTACTTGCATACCCTTAATAATAAAATTAGGAATGTGTTTATTTTGAAGAGCAAGTAAGGTCGTTGCAGGACCATGTGCTTCGCCATTAAAGAAGTTGCCCCAGCGACCAATAGCTTGAGCCAAAATTAACGATGGACACACAAAATCTAAAACCCGAATCAAGGAAACATTATATTTCTTGCAATATAAATACATTGTAATTAGTCCAGCGATAATTCCACCATGAATAGCAAGTCCGCCTTTCCAAACATAAAGAATTGATACTGGATTAGATGCATAATTGCTCCAGTTAAATGCTACATAATAAAGTCTAGCACCAATAATTCCAAATATTAATGCGTAAAAAAACATATTAAAGAGAAAATCTGTATTAAAGCGAAAACGTTTTGCTTCTCTTTCAGCAATAATGTAACCTAAAATAACCCCTACTAAAATTAAGACGGAATACCATCTAATTTCAAAATTTCCAATAGTAAATAGAACTGGATTCATAATTACCTCTTTTCTTCCACTTGATTATATCAAAAACATATTAGTTTTACTAGATGAGTTTAATGGTGCTAATAGAAAAAGTGCTTATCGAGTATAAACAAAATTTAATGACTATTTGATAAGATGCTAAAAAATAGATATTAATTGACTAAGAAATGTTATTTTATATCTATTTTTGTTTATAAGTATAATTTATATTTTTTAGATACGATATTTATCGATTAAATATTTCTTTAAATATTGACCTGTATATGAGTTAGGATTTTCAGCAACTTCTTCTGGAGTTCCCGTACATACTATCTTTCCACCTAAAGCCCCGCCTTCTGGACCTAAATCGATAATATAGTCAGCTACTTTTATAACATCTAAATTGTGTTCGATAACGACAACGGTATCTCCGTTGTCAACTATTCTTTGTAAAATAACTAATAGCTTTTTAATATCATCAATATGAAGACCTGTAGTAGGTTCATCTAAAATGAATAAACTCTTGCCAGTAGGTTTCTTTTGTAATTCTTTAGCTAATTTAACACGACCAGCTTCACCGCCAGATAAAGTTGGAGCACCTTGGCCTAATTCAACATATGATAAACCAACATCCATCATAATATCTAAAGTACTCTTTATTTTTGGAACATTACTAAAGAATTCTTGGGCTTCTTCCACACGCATTTTCAAAATATCAGCGATATTCTTACCCTTGTAGCGAATATTTAAAGTATCTTTATTATAGCGAGTTCCATGGCAAACTTCACAAGGAACATAAACATCTGGTAAGAAGTGCATTTCTATTTTCTTAACACCATCCCCATAACAAGCTTCACAACGTCCACCTTTAACATTAAAGGAAAAACGTCCTTTATCAAAGCCACGAATTTTAGCTTCTTTGGTTTGAGCTAGTAAATCTCTTATATCGTCAAATAAGCCAACATATGTAGCAGGATTACTTCTTGGGGTACGGCCGATTGGGTCTTGGGAAATTTGAACAACTTTATCAATTTCATTTATACCTTTAATCTTCTTACATTTGCCTGGAAAAACTTTGGATTTTGGATAAATATTTTTAAATACTGATTTATAAAGAATTTCATTTACTAAGGAACTCTTACCAGAACCAGATACACCAGTTACACAAACAAACTTGCCTAGAGGTATTTTGACATCAATATTTTTTAAATTATGCTCAGTAGCGCCGATTATCTCCAAGAACTTACCATTACCTTTTCTTCTTTCTTTAGGAATAGGAATAAAGTACTTGCCAGATAGGTACTTACCAGTTAAAGAGTTTGGATTTTTCATGACTTCTTCTGGAGTACCAGCAGCCATAACCCTTCCACCTTCTTTACCAGCACGAGGTCCAATATCTACTAAGTAATCACTAGCTAACATAGTATCGCTGTCATGTTCAACCACTATTAAAGTATTACCTAAACTAACCATTTCTTTTAAAGAACGAATTAATTTATCATTATCTCTTTGATGCAACCCAATACTTGGTTCATCTAGGACATATAAGACACCACTAAGACGACTACCGATTTGAGTAGCTAGACGAATTCTTTGGAGTTCACCTCCTGATAAAGTTCCAGCCATTCTATCTAAAGTTAAATAATCTAAACCCACATTTTTTAAGAATTCTAAGCGATTTATAATTTCTTTAATAATTAATTTACTAATTTCTTGCTGTTCTTTAGTTAATTTTAGATTTCTAATAAATTCTAGTAAATTACCAATACTCATTTGGGTCATTTCATAGATATTTTTTTGATTAATGAAAACATTTAGAATGCCTTCTTTTAAACGGGCACCATGACATACTGGACATGTTAGTTCCATCATATAATTATCTAGCCATTCTCTTATCCAACTTGAAGATGTTTCAATATAACGACGTTCTAAATTAGTAATAATGCCTTCATAGTAATCGGTAGTAAATCTTTTATTACCATTTTTAGCAGTATATTCAAATTGTAATGGTTCATCACTACCATAAAGAAGAATTTTCTTTTCTTTTTTAGTTAGTTCTTTATAAGGTTTATTCATATCAATATGATAATAATCACAAGCTGTCTTAACATTAGTATAGAAGATATTAGTATCATCTTTTAAAGTTTGAATAGCTCCTTCATTAATAGAAAGTGTTTTATCAGGTACAAGTAAGTCTTCACTAATAGCAGTTTTAAAGCCTAAACCTTTACATTCTGGGCAAGCTCCAAATGGGGCATTGAAGGAAAACATGTTAGGTTCTAAGTCTGGTAGGGAATAATTACATTCAATACAGGCAAATTTTTCACTCCATAAAATTTCTTCACCGTCAATAACATGAATTAAAACCATACCATCAGCAAGTTTTGTTGAAGTCTCAATAGCTTCGAAGACACGTGAACGTTCACTTGGACTTAAAACAATTCTATCAACAACTGCTTCAATACTATCTTTAACATTTTTCTCTAAAGTAATTTCTTCATCCAAACCATAAACAGTGCCATTAACCCTTACTCTGGAATACCCTTCTTTTCTTAAGTCATCTAAAATATCTTTATGTGTTCCTTTTTCATTACGAACGATAGGAGCCATTATTTCTAATTTAGTACCTTCTGGCATGTTCATAACTTTATTAGTCATTTCTTCAATGCTTTGATGAACGATTGGGGTATGATGATTTGGACAATATGGTGTACCAATACGAGCATACAACAATTTTAAATAATCATAAATTTCAGTTACAGTACCAACTGTACTACGGGGATTATTATTAGTAGTTTTTTGGTCAATAGCAATACTTGGGCTTAATCCTTCAATAGAATCTACATCTGGCTTTTCACTGCCTCCTAAGAACTGGCGAGCATAACTTGATAAGCTTTCAACAAACCTTCTTTGACCCTCGGCATATATGGTATCAAAGGCTAGAGAAGACTTACCGGAACCGGATACCCCGGTCATAACGATTAGTGAATTTTTTGGTAAATCTAAGTCAATGTTTTTTAAGTTATTTTCTCTTGCTCCCCTTATTATAATTTTATCATTTTTCATAAAAAATCACCCTTACTTCTTTATTTATTTTTCTTATTAATTTTCTTTTGCTGTATTAATTTTTTTTGGCACTTTTTATTCTATCATAGAAATTACAATGACGACAAAATTCTTCACATTTTTTATTATTTAAGAAGTTTTCTTGCATATTTTTGGCTCTTTTTCCTTTAAGGATATCATCTATTTTATCATTTAAAATATTTCCTAGAGTTATTGTACCATTATAATCTAGACAACAAGGAACAATATCACCATTTACTAAGATGCCAATGTGACTGCGAAGTCCCATACAAGAACCTTCTTCATTGTAATAATTATTATTTAAATCAGGCCAAATAAAAGGAATTTCTCGGTCTAAATAAATATTATCTTGTATTTTATTATTCCCATTTAAGTTAGTTTTATAATACTTTTCTAGTTTTTCAATAATTTTTTTAGAACTAGCTTGTTCATTCCACAGGCGATAAACAATTATCGTTCCATGCTTATGTAATTTATCCACTGCTGTAAAGATATTTTGAAGATAAATATCAATTTCTTCATCACTTTTAATAGCTTGCAGAGATATATTTAGCTGATGGATGTTGATATTATTTTCAATTTTATTAATCAAGTAGCCATTAGTAGTTATATTAATTTTAAAGCCAAATTTTACAGTTGCTAAATCAATGAATTCATTAATATGACTATGAACTAAAGGCTCACCCATTAAATGAAAATATAAATAGTCAGTATAATCTTTTAATTTAGGTAAAATTTCTTTAAAAGTATCTAAGGACATTTCTTCTTTTTTTCTTCTATTACTTGGACAAAAACTACATTTTAAATTACATATATTGGTTATTTCCAGATAAATTTTTTTAAATCTTTTTTTCATTTAAATCTTTTATCCCCTTCCTATTTAGTCATTTATTTTCTAAATTGTAAATATAAATATTATTATTTTTTTGCATTATCTAATTTTTCAATTGTTAATGACTTAGGTGCTTCTTCTGTTATTTTTTCATTTTTTAAATATTTTTCTAAAGTTATAATTAATTCTTTATTAATTCTATTTATAGCTTTTAAATTAATTAAATTTGCTGGTTGTTTTTGACATTCTAATTCTAAAGCTTTTAAATAATTAGAAAAGATATTTATAATAGTTTCATATTTAGAATCACTAGATATAAAAATAGTTCCTAATAATTTTTCAAAATGCATTAAAGCCCCAATATCTTGATTTGTAAATTTTGCATTATTTTGACTAATAAGAATTATTAATTTTATCAAAGTTATACGGTTATTACGTCCAGTATAGTACTTATAAATTTCTAAGGGATTTATATAGTAGGTAGTATCTTTTCCTAATAATAATCTCTTTATTTCTTTATGAAAAATTAATTGATTAGTAAATGGGATCATCTCATTATAATAGTCTTTCATTCTTTCATCGAAGGATGCCATTTCTTCTTTATTTTTAAAAGTTAATTTCTTTGGTTCTCTGTTTGCTAAATAATGTTCGCGGTTAGCTATTTTTAAAATACTAGTAATATGTTTTTTCCATTTTACATTTGTATTATAAATAATTTTCTTATTTATTTCTAATAAAATTGTTGTTTCTTCTTCTGTTAATTTTAGCATAATACCACTCACTCTAGCTCGCTATTTTATCATATATTTTTAAAGTTTGGAGAAAAATCTGACAGTTTTTTAAATACTTGGAGTTTTCTTTATATATAATAATGAAAATAATTATTAAGCCTTAGCATGTTCTATAGAAGTAGATTACTTGTGTATTTTAACTTCTGTAGGGAGGTTTATTTAAGTTTAAAAATAATTTACCATTGGTTTACAATTAATATTGTTTATATTATAATATAAATAGAAATGGTAGGATGATTTATGAATAATATCAAAAAAATAAGAATTAAACGAAATATAACACAAGTTGACTTAGCTAAAGTTATTAATGTTAAACAGGAAACTATCAGTGCTTATGAATCAGGAAAAGCTCAACCTAGTTGCGAAGCTTTAGTAAAAATTGCTAATTATTTAAATACTTCTTGTGATTATTTATTAGGTCGTATTGAAGATGATTCACCTTTAACTGGTTATAATATTAAAAGTATGAATCCTAAAACATATAAAATGATTAATAACTTTTTAATGTTAAAAGATAGAGAAAAAGATGAATGTTTATGGTATAGTGAAGCCATTAGGAAAAGAGATTTTAATTAATTGTTATTGAAATAAGTATTTTTAAATATTTAATGTAAAAGTCCTAAAGATAGAAAAAAATCTATCTTTTTTGATAGATAAAATTTGTTAAATTGTTTAATGATTAATTAAGTATTACAATTGAGATATTTAAAATACCAGCAATTATTAGCCATAATAGATATGGTATTTGTAAATAAGCAGCAAGAGGTTTTAACTTATAAAATTTTATAATCATAATAATGACTAAGACTGCCAAAAGTAGTAACCATAAAAAGGCAAAGAATAGCCACCCTAGTCGAAAGAAGAATAATGACCATAAAGTGTTTACTAATAACTGAATTAAATAAAAGAAGCAAGCTCTTTTTTTGAATTTTTTATCCGTTTTATTACAGCAAATGAGATATGAGGAAATGCCCATTAGGATATAAAGAATTGTCCAAACTATAGGAAACACTATTGGTGGTGGAGCAAAGAAAGGTTTTTTTAAAGTCTTGAAAGATGCCATATTGCCTCCTAAGAGAGAACCCAAAAAACCAGCAGCAAGGGCAAAACCTATAAAAATAATTAACATTTTATAATTAACTTTTTCTTGATTTAATGTATTTTTTACTTTATTTTCACTGTTTTCCATACTAATCACCATTAATAGTATATACGAAAGTTAAATTTTTATTTATAACAATCTCTGGTGATTTTATGGAAATACCTACTGATGATGGTCTTCAAGATTACCTAGTAGATGAAGCTATCGAAATAGCTGGAAAAAGCAGTAAAAATAAAAGATTAGCTCTTAAAAAAGCTAATGTTAATAAAAATACTAATAATTAATTTATTATTTATTATTTTTTACTTTTCGTTCTTGGATATGATAAATTATTTTTAAAGATAGTTTGGTTGGTATAAAGCGATTAAAGAATAATCCTAAGCGAACACTAAGTCCAGGAACAATTATAAGTTTATTTTTTAGGGTTTTATCAATGGCATATTTTGCTACTTGGTAAGATTTTTTTTCTTCGATATTAAACTTACCACCGGCTACTTTATTAAATTCAGTGGCTACGGGTCCAGGGCAAAGACAAGATATTTTAACATTACTTTTTTGATGTCTTAATTCTTCATAAATAGCTAAGGTAAATTTCAATACATAATTTTTAGTGGCATAGTATGTATTAAGACGAGGTCCAGCTAAGAAGCCTGCTGATGAGGCAACATTTAAAATTCTTCCTTTATCTTTTTGATAGAAATCTTTTAAAAACAATTTAGTTAAAATATGAACGGCTTTGATATTAAGGTTTATCATTTCTAGTTCTCGGTAAAGATTAGTTTCCGTAGTTAAACCGAAAAGTCCAAAACCAGCATTATTAATTAGCAAATCTATATTTTTATCTTTAGTTAATTCATATAGCCTGTAACAATTTTCTTCTATTCCTAAATCAAGTTTAATTATTTCAACATTTGTTTTCAAACTTCTTTGTAAGTCTTTTAGACGGTCTTCTCGGCGAGCAACGACTATTAAATCCCAACCTAAGTTAGATAAATATTTAGCCATATCGCGTCCAAGACCACTAGATGCTCCAGTTATAAGTGCTTTCATAATTTATTATATAGACATAAAGTCTATTCCTTTCTTTATTTATTCTTAATATTATCTTACCATATTTTTTAAATTTAATTTATAATTGTTGTAGGTGATTAGGATGTATCTTTTATATTATTATCTCTTTATTAATGTCTTAAGTTTCATACTTTTTGGTATCGATAAGAGATTAGCAGTGAAGCACAAATGGCGAATTAGTGAGAAGACTCTGTTAATTTCCTTTATTTTAGGTGGCTTTCTTGGCGGCTGGTTAGGAATGTCTACTTGGCATCATAAAACTAAGAAGTGGTATTTTAAATTATGGTTAATTGTAAGTGTTGTTATTCATTTAATTCTTTTATATAATTGTTATTTTTCTAAGTAAATTATTTAAATGTAAAAAAGAAAGCCTTAATTATTTGACTTTCTTTATTTTTATTAATTATTAGATATTACAGCAGCAAGGGCTGGATACATTTGTTTCTTACGAGAAACCATATCTGGTAAGTAAGTTCCTTCTTTAACATCACTAATCTTATATGCATCACCAATAATACTGTCTGCACCTGTGCTGTAAAGTAAGTAAGAACCATTACGAACAGCATCAGTTACGAATAATACAGCTAATTTGTAATTATTTTTTACACACATATCGTCTAAATGAGCAATATATTTAGGCATATCTTTAGCAATTTCATCAAAATCTAGAGTCATTACTTGACCAATGCCGATAGATGTCTCACCTAATTTAAATGTTTTGAAATCTTGTTCAACGATTTCTGGAATTGTCATACCAGCGATTGATGAGCCAGCTTTTAACATAGCCATACCATATTCTTGAATGTCAAGGTTAGCAATAGCTGCTAATTTACGAGCAACTTCAACATCCATATCAGTAGTTGTTGGACTCTTAAGTAATAATGTATCAGATAAAATAGCACTTAACATTAAGCCAGCGATATTAGCAGGAATTTCAATATTATTTTCTTTATAGATTTGATAAATTAAAGTGCAAGTACAACCTACTGGCATTGAACGAAATTGAATAGGAATTTGAGTACCTAAATTTCCTAAATTATGATGATCTATTATTTCCATAATTTCGGCTTCTTCTAGGCCGTCAACACTTTGAATTGGTTGATTATGATCTACTAAAATAACCTTATACTTTTCATAGTTATTTTGATCAATTAATCTTAGCATACCTACGCATGTATTATCTTGATTAACGATTGGATAGTTAGTATGACCATATTTATTAGAAATACTAACAAAGTTATCACGATAATCAGAATCAGTAAACTTGACAGGTGTTGGATTAATATTAATAGTTTCAATATAATTACATAATTTCATTCTATTAGCAGTTACATAAGTAGAATCTGGAGTACTAATAACATTAACTTTCTTAGATGCAGCTTTTTCAAGTAATTCTTCTGGGAAAGTTCTATCTCCAACAATAATTATTAATTTAACACCACAATCAATGGCATAATCAATAATATATTGTCTATCGGCAACGATTAAAATATTATTATTATTTAATTCGATTCCTTCAGTGAAAGTTTTGCTCTTATAAGCAGCTGCTATTATTTCACCTTTAATTTCATCATCAAATTTTAATATTTCTTTGCCATTTAAAACTTCTAAAATGTTAGCATAAGATGTATTCAATTCATAAATATCACCTTCAATAATATTTTTAGCCATTTCTTTTACATTGATATAACCTTTTAATTTGTTATTCTCATCTACAAGGGGAAGACCTGTTACACCAAGTTTTTGTAGTTCTTCAAAGGTTTTAGCAATAGATGTATGTTCATTAATGTAAGCATCTTTTAAATAAGACATATTTTTAATTTGAACCTTAACATCATTTAGATAATGTGGCTCTTCAACTTTAAAATAGTCTAAAACAAATTTTGTTTCTTTATTAATATTTCCTAAGACTCTTGGTTCGGTAGTCCAACCTAATTTATTCTTCAAATAAGAGTAACTGATTGATGCACAAACTGAGTCAGTATCTGGTTTTTTATGACCAATTACATATGTCATTTTCATTTTTACTACACTTCTTTCTTTAATAGGGTTATTATAGCACAACTTTTTTTAGTTTGAATAGTGCCTTTTGTAATTTTTAGTTAACTATTTTCCATTTATTTTTATTTGTTCGATTTCATTTCAAATAAGATGTCTCTTAATTCCATAGCTCGTTCAAAGTCTAAGTTCTTAGCGGCTTCATTCATTTGAGTTTCAATAGATTGCATTAATAAAGCTTTATCTTTTTTACTCATCTTAGTCTTTTCTTTACCACCATCATCTTTTATTTCATTAGATACTACTTCTCTTATTTCTTTTATAATTGTTTTTGGGGTAATATTGTGTTCTTCATTATATTTTTCTTGAATATTGCGACGACGATTCGTTTCTTTTATCGTTTCATCCATAGCTTGACTTATTGTATCGGCATACATTATGACATTTCCATTTGCATTTCTTGCTGCACGACCAACAGTTTGAATTAAACTTCTAGTACTTCTTAAGAAACCTTGCTTATCAGCATCCATTATACAAATTAGTGATACTTCTGGAATATCAATGCCTTCTCTTAGAAGGTTTATACCGACAACACAATCATATTTGCCACATCTTAAATCGTGAATAATTTTTAGACGATCAAGAGTTTTAACTTCACTGTGTAAGTAAGCAACTTTTATGCCAACTTCTTTTAAATAATTGGTTAATTCTTCTGCCATTCTAATAGTTAAAGTGGTAATAAGAACTCTTTCATTTTTATTTTTGCGAATATTTATTTCTGAAATAATATCATCAACTTGACCTTCAGTTTGTCGCACTTCAATTTTTGGGTCTAAAAGTCCAGTTGGTCTAATAATTTGCTCAACATATTTATTATGGGTATGCTCTAATTCATAGTCGCCAGGAGTTGCTGAAACATAAATTACTTGATTAATTTTTCTCTCAAATTCCTCATATTTTAAAGGACGATTATCAAGAGCACTAGGAAGTCTAAAGCCATAATCTACTAGTGTTTGCTTTCGCATTCTATCCCCATTATACATACCACGAACTTGAGGTAAAGTAACATGGGATTCATCTACTACCAAAAGAAAATCATCTGGAAAGAAATCCATTAAGGTCGATGGAGTTTCTCCTTCATCACGAAGTGCCAAGTGACGGGAATAGTTTTCAACACCATTACAGAATCCAGTTTCTTTTAACATTTCGATATCATAATTAACACGTTCTCTTAGTCTTTGTTCTTCTAAGAGTTTATTATTATCTTTAAAGTATTGCAAACGAGTATCTAATTCAGCTTGAATTCTTCTTATGGCCTCTTGTAATTTTTCTTTACTAGTTACAAAATGGGTGGCTGGGAATATTGAGATATTTTTTACTTGTTTTTCTAAAGCCCCAGTTAATGGGTCAAATATACAAATACGGTCAACTTCATCGCCAAATAATTCAATTTTAATACCGTGGGATTTTTCACTAGCTAAAATAATATCAATAGTATCGCCATGAACTCTAAAAGTACCACGATGAAAATCTAAATCATTTCTTTCATAAGTCATATCAATTAGACGGTCTAAAATTTCACCACGGCTAATTTTTTGACCAACACTTAAAATAAGCATAGAATTAACGTAGTCTTCTTTATCGCCAATACCATAAATACAAGAAACGGAAGCAACGACGATAACATCACGATTATTAATTAGACTGGATGTTGCTCCATGACGTAGTTCATCTATTTCATCATTAATTGAACTATCTTTTTCTATATAAGTATCGCTAGAAGGGACGTAAGCCTCTGGCTGATAATAGTCATAATAAGATACAAAGTATTCGACATGGTTATGTGGAAAGAATTCTTTTAACTCTGAATAAAGTTGACCTGCTAAAGTTTTATTATGAGCAAGAACCAAAGTTGGTTTATTAGTCTTAGCAATTACATTAGCTATTGTAAATGTCTTACCAGTACCAGTAGCTCCCAGTAAAACCTGTTCTTTTTTACCTTCATTTAGACCATCTACTAACTCCTTAATAGCTTTTGGTTGGTCACCACTTGGTTGATATTTTGATACTAATTCAAACATATTTAATTCCTCCAATAAATTTTAATTTATTTATTATTAGTTTAATTAATTATTAAGTGTTAATACTGTACTTTTTATTTATTTTAATATATAAGACTTATTTTTTAGTTTAATTTTTAAAATTCATTTATTTAAATCTTAATAATACTTAAGTTTTCGCCTATAATTCTAGCATTATTCAGTAATAAATACAAGAAAAAAGAATAACCACCAGTAAAGTTATATAGTTATTCTTTTTTTAAATTAATTCATATTTATTTAATTTTAATCATTCATCTTAATAACAAATTTGATTGGACAATCCGTTCCTTTTTCAAAATTTTCTAATGATGTTTGAACATCTGTCATTTCTATCTCTTTAGCATAAGATTCAAGATTTAATTTTCCTTCATGCATTAATTTGATAACACTTTCAAATTCTTTAGTGGTAAAGAACAAGCTACCTGACAAATGATATTCATTGTTAACAAAGTTAAATACATTTATTTCTGGGGCATTGCCATAAGCAATTAAAACCATTTCGCCACCTTTTTTCAAATGATTTAATCCCATTGTACTAGCTTTTTGATTACCAGAGCATTCAATTACAGCATCAAAGCCTGATGGTGCTACTTCTTTTAACTTATTATCAATTTGGTCATCTTTAGCATCAAAAGCCTTCTTTACAAAGCCTGAATCGGTAACCAATTTTATTCTATCGTTATTAGTCTCGGTTATATAAACTTCTTTAACATCTAGAGCATGAGCACAAGCTGCCGCAAACATTCCAATTGGACCACAACCAGTTATTAATACTTTACTATTTTCATTTACTTTAGCAAGTTTTAAACCGTGCATAGAAATTGAAGCTGGTTCTACCATAGCACCTGCAGTAAAACTAACATTATCTGGTAGGAATCTAACCATATCCTCTCTTACAGCAACATATTGTCCATAACCACCATCAGAGCCAATACCTGGACCGCCTTCTAAAACATGGTCACAAATATTTTCATGACCTGTACCACAGAACTCACAAGTATCTTTTAAGCAAGAGCCAATTTCCATGGCAACAACTCTATCGCCATTTTTAAATATTGTACTGTTACCTGAATCATATATTTCACCAGCAAATTCATGTCCAATAACAAAATTAGTACCAGCATTATAACCAGTTTGCCAAATCATATGGATATCTGAGCCACATATTCCAGTTCTTTTGACCTTTATAACAACCTTATTACCAGTAGCTACTGGTATATCTTTTTCAATTATTGCAAATTTTTTTGGTTCTACCAAAGTTAATGCTTTCATTTAAATAAATCACCTATCCTTAATTTGAGTATACCAAATTTTATAAAAAATATCAGAAAATTAAATAAATATTTTTATTATTATGTAAAGTTGATGCCAATCAGTTTTAAAAAAGTCACTAGTATTAGTATTATATGTGACTTTAATTTCTTAATATACTTTTATTAATCATTTAAATCTTCTGATAATAATTTATTATCATCAGTTTCTTCTTTAGCACTATCACCTTTTTTAGAAATAACTTTTTCTTCTTTTAATTTAGTAAACATATCACGAATGCTTTTACTATTATTAGTTAACTTCTTAATAGTTATGTTATCAATTTTATCATTAGCAATTCGTAAGTTTTTATCGCTTGATAATAAGGCTTCTTTAGTTTTTTGTAAGTGATCAATTGTTTTATCAATTTCCTCAATGGCAGTAGTAAATTTTTTACTGGCTAGAGCATAATTACGACCAAAATCATTTTTAAATTTATTTAAGCTATCTTCAAAGTTAGAAATATCAATATTTTGATTCTGAACTATTTCTAGTTCCTTCTTATAATCTAAAGTATTTAACCCCATACTTCTTATTAATGTTATTAAAGGAATAAAAAATTGAGGTCTAATAACATACATTTTAGGATAGCGATAACTAACATCTACGATACCAGTATTATAATAGTCATTGTCAATTTCAAGTAGCGATACTAATACAGCATATTCACAATTTTTTTCATGACGATCTTTATCTAATTCTTTAAAGAAGTCTTCATTCTTATGCTTACTAGCGGTCATATCGGCCTCATTTTTCATTTCAAACATTATTGAGGTAATTTCGGTACCTTCATCATCATAATCTTTAAAGATGAAATCGCCTTTAGAGCCAGTTTTAGCATCATTATCTTTTTCAAAGTAAGCATTTTTAAATAATGGTCTTAATTTGTTAAACTCTGTATTACAGTGTACCTCTAAAGATTCACCTACCATTTTAGTAGATTGTCTGGCTTTAAAATCTTTGTAATATGCTATTTGTTCGTCTTTAGCTTTTAATTTTTCTTCATAAGTTGCTTTTAAGGAAGTTTCTTTTATCAAATACTCACTTTTAGAGGTTTCTAATTTTGTTGTTACCTTTTCTAATTCTTGAATATTCTTTGATTTTTCTTCTTGTAGTTCTAATTGATATTTAGTTTCTTGAAGTTTTATAGCATTAGCATGGTCATTATTGATATTTTCTAATTTAGAGGTTAATTCGTTTATTTTAACTTGTTGGTCATTTAGTTTTTTTGTATATTCATCTTTTAAGGTTTGACTCACTTTTTCATATTTTCTTTCTAAATTAGCTTCTTGAATTTCTAAAGCTGTATCTTTTTCGCTATTAAATTGTTTTTCTCGTTCTTGTAAATCCTTTCTAAATTCTTCATCTCTTACTTGCTTAGCAATTGAATTATAAGACTGTTCATCAATTTGAAAAACGGTCTTGCAGTGTGGACATTTTATTTCATTCATTTTTATCTTCCTTTCTTCTTATAAATATTATTTACTAATGATTATCAATAATAATTTGATATATTTGTTTCAAAAGGTATGTACTAGATTCTTTGTCATACAAACCATGATCGGTATTGCCATAATCATTCAATTTAGTAATGATTTCATATTGTATATTATGATTTATTTCTTGAGCCTTATTTAATATTTTAAGATAAAGTTCTAAAGGAATTAATTTATCTGTTGTTGATAAATAATAAATCGTTTTTAGTTGCAATTTAGCAAATTCTATTTCAATATCGTAGTTTTCTTCAGCTTCATAGATAGTTTTTTTGCCTTCAAATATTCCTTTTATTTTAGTAAATTGTGTATTATGGTGAAGTAAGTATTCTTGTTTTTGATAGCTAAATTGATATTTAGGATTAAGATTATAGATTATTTTTGGCGAATTAGGACAAATAAGGTGTATTTGTTTTATGTCATTCAAAGGTATATCATTTATTTTCGTTAAATAATATTCAATTACTAAAGCTCCTATGCCAGTACCGATGAAATATATTTTTTTAAAAGAATACTTATTTTTTAAATATTTAATTACATCGCGTAAGTCTTTGGCAAGACGCATATATAAAGTATCACGTTTATCCATTTTATCGTTTACTAGACTTTTACCATGATTGCGAAGGTCATAGCGAAATGTAGCAAACTCATCATTTTTAATTAAGGAGTTTGTTAGGATTTCATAGTTGCCATAGCTTTTTGTTTGAAAAATTATTTTATTATTTTCTTTTTTGATTGCACTGCCTTCAATTACAGGGAAAAGACCATTTTCATCTCGGTTGTAGCCACCTTCATGAAGCATTATTACAACATTTTGAGCATTTTGATTGCCTTCTAGAATGCCATCAATAAGCCATTCGTTTTCACTAAATTTTTGAACTGTTATTACTTCGTGCATATTAAACCTCTTAATTATTATACATTAGGATATTTTTTTATTCTATAATTTTAGAAAAAGTTTTGCATTTTTCATGCAAAACTCTTTATTTAATCTTCTAAAATTTTAGCAAACTGGTTAGATGTAAATTTAGTATAAATTTCATCTTTCAAATTTTTATCTTCTATCTTTTTTAATTTTAATTTGTTATCGCTAACAACAACTTCTAATATATAGTATTTAGCAGTAACATTGGTAGTCATTTTATCATATTGTAAGCCGTAAACGTATCTTCTTCCTTGATAATCCATTTCATCAGCTATGTAAATAGAAGTTCCATCTTTTAAATTAATTATTTTATCCTTCATTATAAACTTCTTCCTAGAGTTTTAGCTACATCGCCTATGCTTGCCCAAGCTCTACCGGTACCACTTGCATTAGTAAGGTTAGCTACAACATCTTTAGGGTCAATACCTAATCTAGCAATGGCATCAGCTATATCTTCACCTTGATTAATTGGCAATTTAACCATTTTACCATTATTGTTGTAGAAAAGATTTTTAATAATTGTATTACCGTCATTTAGAATATCTTGATTCAAACGAACAGAATTTACACCGTTATAAGCATCATAAGAAGTTTTGTAACCGTTAAGAATTTGGCTATCAGAGCCGATATTATCTCCTAGTTTCATCGAAATTGGTTCTGGGTCGGTATGCACATTGCTATCGCCAAGATTAGAACCTGTACCTGTGCTGGCATCAATACTAGGCTCAGTATTCCCAGCACTTGGGTCAGTATTTCCAGTTTCCTTACTTGGATTTTCAACTGTATTACTTTGTTGATTTTTAGCAGCAAGCTTGTTAGAAATAGCATTTTTCAAAGCTCCTAAATCCATAGCAATTAACCCAGTAGTAACAGTATTAGCAATAATTCTTAATACATCTTTGTTACCAAAGAACTTATTTACAGCTTTAAATCTGGTATTTGATAATTTTTCAAACATATTGAATTTGGATATTTTGTCTAAATGTGCTTTACGAAGTAAGCTACTTACTTTGTTACAAACTTTATTAGTTGGTTTTTCAATAGATTCAATTTCTATTTCATCACCATTTAGTTCTTGTTCTTCTAAAATATTAGCGTAAGCTCTTGCTTGAGTAATAATGAAAATACCAATAGCATTTGTAGCCACAATGCCAACTGGTCCTAAAACGAAGGCTAAGTTGGCTCCTATGGCTCCTCCTAAGAATGGGAAGGCTACTTTAGCAATGTTTTTTGTCCATTTTTCTAGTGCTGGAGTCTTGTTGATCACTTTGTCTTTATTTTTAGCAGCTTTTTTCTTATAGCCAATAATATCACTAGCTTTAACTAAGGCTTTTATTTTATTAGCTCTTGTATTAGCTTCGTTATGTAAATTATTATAAGTATTATTTAATTCAGATTTTTTGGCTTTTAATTCATCTTCACTTAAGTTTTCAGCAATACCATTGCTAGTTAATAAAGCACGTTCACTTTCATTTAATTCTTTTTTATCTATTAATTTATCGATAATAGCTATTAAGTCATTAGTAATTGCCTGTTTGGCATTATCATTTTCTAATTTATTACGAACATCGCTTATTGTTTTTTTATCATTATCAATTTCACTATCAGTTAATTTAGGATTAAATTCATATGTACCATCTTTATAGTCAACTTGATAAGCTACTTCTTTACCATGGTCTTTTCTATCAAAATACTCTTGATTTTTAGTAGCTATTTCTTCCTTACTTAAACCATCAGTATTACCTAAAATGCCAAAGTTAGCTGCATTATTAATAAGATATTGACTATATTCTTGATATATATTAGATACGTTTATTCCAACAATATAAGCATCTAACTCTAAGAGAGCTTTGCCTATTTCTGTATTTTTATATCCTTTTGGCATTACTTCATCAACATCTTGAGAAATATCTTTCTTCTGAGATAAAACTTGTTTATATACTTTAGAATAATCTTTATTTTGAGAACTATCTGCTAAAGCTCTGATAATAAAGATTAAATTTAGATAGTTATCAACATAATAACAGCTTCTAGGATTTATGGCATCATAAACAGAGTCATAGCCTAGAGTATCAGCAATATAATCATCTATTTCTGCTTCTTTGTCAGTAAGTTCCTTTTTATTAAGACTTTTTTCTACTATTTGTATGATATCATCGAAGCTAGTTGATGAAGCTAATTTTGGTTTTTTTCTATCTTTTATTATACTTTTATATAGTTCTACTCGGTTATCAATAATTATATAGTCAGATGATGGTTTGGTAAAATCATCACCAATAAGTTCTTTCATTGAATGTGTATATTCTTTTGCAGCTTCATTTTCAATTTGACAAATATTACCACTAGAATTGAAAGCTTCTTGTATTGCTTTAGCTTTTCCACAAGCCATGGCTCTTAAAGATAAAGCAAATATTTTTTTATACTTAATATAATCTTTATATTCTTCACTTTCTTTATTATTTAATGGACATTTTTCATTTCCTGGTGCTTTATTACCACTAATATTAGTTTTATAATAATCTCCAAAAAAGTTTTCAAGATTACTAGCAAATAATTTATCAAACCATGATAAGAATCTTCTATCAATGGTATCATCCATTTGAATTATTTCTCTTGGTGTCTTGTCAATATTTGCCATGATTAGATCATAATCAAAATAAATTTCTGTTTCTTTTGTTAAATTTAAATCTATACTTTTTAAATATTCATATTCTTCTTTACTTAAGTTTACTATATCTTTTTTCATTTTTATTCCCCCATTAGTTTATTTAACATATTGTTAATATTCTTTGTAAAAATTGGCAATAATTCATTTAAAGTTTGCTTGTTTTCTTCTAATTGCCATTTGTTTTCTATAATTTTGTATACCTTGTATTCATCCATTGTTGGTTCATTATTTTCATTTAATTTAGTAACCATAACATAAATATTATTATTTTTCTCTAGTATATCTAAGATGAGATAATTTACATTATCGATAACTTTAATATCACCGATTCTCATATATATCCCCCATTCGGCTGTTATATTAACACAAATAGGAAAAATTTACAAGGAAAAAAGTTTTTGAGCTAAAATAGTTTCTACTTGGTGATGAAATAAAACTTTATGTATAAGAAAACACAAAGAAAAAAACTCCTAAAATATAGAAGTTTCAAAATCACTTGTTACGTTCTTCATTACGAGTAATTAGTAAAAGTCTTATTATTTGTAATACTGAGGCGATTATGCCTGCAACATACGTTAATGCTGCTGCCGTTAAAACGCTTCTAGCCCCATCAATTTCTGATGATGATAGTAAATGATAATCTTCTAATTTTTGTAAAGCTCGTTTAGAAGCATCAAATTCTACTGGTAAGGTCACTAATTGAAATAGTAATCCGCAGCAAGTTAGAGCAATACCTATATAAGCAAGCTTAAAGGCTTGAAACAAAAGTCCTGCAAAAATTATATAATAAGAAATACTAGTTGCTGCATTTACAACAGGATAAATTGCGGAACGCATTCTTAAAAAAGTATAATTTTCTTTATCTTGGATTGCATGCCCACATTCATGAGCCGCTACGGCAGCTGCAGCTAGGGTATTACCATGAAATATATCTGCTGATAAGCGTATAACCTTTCTTTCTGAGTCATAATGGTCAGTTAATTCGCCATTTATTTCAACAATATGAATGTTATTTAAACCATTTTCATCTAAAATTTTTCTTGCTACTTCTTGCCCAGTTAAATTACAAATATTTTTTTCTTTTTTATATTTATTATAACTACTAGTTATTTTAATTTGAGCTAGTAATGGTATTAGTATAATTAAAAATATTAATAATGTATCCATCTTACTCCTATTTTTTTACTACTTAAAGTATATTATTATTTACTAAAGTTTTTCTTAGTTCATCGGCCTTAGTATAATCTTTATTTTCTTTAGCTTTTAACCATTCTTGATATGTTTTTTTATCATCTTCACTTAATGTTTTTAAATCATAATGAAGGCCAAGAATGTTTATAATTAAATTTATTTTATCATATAACAAGCTGATTTCACCCTTATTACGAATGGCAGTATTCAATTCTTTTATAAGCTCTAAAAGATAGGTTATTAAATTTGGAGTATTAAAATCTTCATCCATGATTTTATTGATATTTTCGTCTTGTTTTACTTGATTTATAGTAATGTTACTCACTTGGATTTGTAAGTTGGCTTGTTTTAAGGTGTTATAGATTTTATCATCCAAAAGGCCACATTCTTTAAATAATTCTTCTTTTATATTAAATGGTAAGCGGTAGTGTGTTTTAAACATTGCAAGTTTAACAATATTAGCTTTACTATTTTTGATAAAGTCTTTGGCTAATATGAAGTTCCCTAATGATTTACTCATTTTAACACCTTCAACATTAATGTGACCATTATGCATCCAATAGTTAGCTAAGTGATTATTATTTAATGCCATGCTTTGAGCGATTTCGTTTTCATGGTGTGGAAATTTCAAATCAACACCGCCTCCGTGAATATCGATTTTTTCGCCAAAAATACTATTAATCATAACCACACATTCAGTATGCCAACCAGGAATACCTTCACCCCAAGGTGATGTAAAATGCTCACCTTCGATTGATTTGCGCCATAAAGCAAAGTCTAATGGATCTTCCTTTTTTTCATCTATTTCTAGACGTGCTCCACTTTCTAGTTCATCTAAGGTATTGTTAGAAAGACAACCATAATCTTTAATTTTATTTACACGAAAGTAAACATCACCATCGACTTCATAAGCATAGCCTTTTTCAATTAATTTTTGAATAAATGTATAAATATTATCTAAATTTTCTAAAACGGTTGGATGAACATCGATTTTACCGCATTGGTAGTCTTCCAAATCTTTTAGATAAGCAGCAATAAATTTGTTAGCAACTTCCCTTTCAGTAATGCCAAGTTCTTCAGCAGCTTTAATGATTTTAGGGTTAATATCAGTAAAATTAGAAGCATAAGTAACTTCATATCCTAGGTATTCTAAATAATTTCTTACCATATCAAAAGTTATAGCAGGGCGCATGTTGCCAATGTGAACATAGTTGTAAACAGTTGGACCACAAACATACATGCTTACTTTACCTTCTCTAATTGGTTTAAATTCTTCTAATTTATCTGTAAGTGAGTTATAAATACGCATAATATTCCCTCTTTCTAATTAAGAAAATCATACCATTAATTTATGAAATTTAAAAGAAAAATTACCAAATTCTAAGTGAATTTGGTTAATTTTTTTTGATTTTATAAACAATTTTTCTAAATGTACGATAAAGTTCTAAGCCATACTTGTATGCTAAGTAATAAGGTTTATTAATGATAAGATCGAACTCACCTATGTATTCAATTACAAATCCTCCATAACCTCTTTTATATTCATAAACACCATACTCGGGAGTACCTGGTGTAAAGTTACCAGAAATACCACCAAAGTCATAATAGTTCATTTTCTTTTCGATAGCATATTTTATCATTTCTTCTTGCAGTTTATAAGGAGCCATAAATGGAAAATATTCAGCATAGGTGCCACCATAAACATAATTAAAGCGATCTTTATCAAAGATAAATATACCAGCACTTATAGGTATCATATCCCGTTCATCATTTTTTACAATTGCTAGAACTTTTTCATCAATCGTATATTTGCCATTATCAATATCATCTAAGAATTTTTCTTTATCTAAGTATACCAAACACATTCTAATTATATCTTTTAGCTTATCTTTTAAAGTTTGATAGTAAGATAAAGTTCTATCGCCATGATGTTGCCTTTCAGCAGTACTTTCCATTATATCTTTAAAATCTTTTATAGTTTCATCAGTTACATCTTTGATTTTTAAAGGGTATTTTTCAGCTTTTTTGATACTTCTTTTGCATCTGCTATTCATGTCCTTTGTTAAATCATCAAAGGTCTTGCTTTTAATATCTAAAGCATATGACCATCTAAATTGGGCCTCATCGGTATAACCGATTGTAAAGCCGCGGTGCTTAACATCATTTTTCTTTAAGAAATCAACAAAATCTTGTTCAGTATCTTCTGTAATAGCTTTTCCTTCTTTATCATGTTTTGTATATTCAATTAAAGGATCGAATTTAAATAATATTGCGTTTTTAGTTTTTAAATATTTTTTTATTTCAGTTAAATAGAATGTATAAACTTCTTTACGATTAGCCTCGTCCTTTAATAAAGGACCACGTGGTGCATAATACAAGTACTTTCCTAAAATTTTTTTTGATAAAACTAAACTTATAAGAAGAGGTTTATTTTTTTTATCTAAAACAGCTGTATAAAAGCTTCCCCAACCATTTTCTTTTTTTACCTCTCCCCATAAAGGATTTTGATAAAAATTATAATTAAAATCACCATGATATTTTAAAAATTCTTCCTTAGTAATTATTTTGAATTGCAAAGTAATTCCTCTTTTCTTATTTTTAAACATTGAAACGGAATAAAACAATATCACCGTCTTGCATTATATAATCTTTACCTTCAAGACGTAATTTTCCAGCTTCTTGAACAGCCTTTTCACTACCTAATTTTTCTAAGTCATTAAAGCTTGTAACTTCAGCTTTTATAAATCCTCTTTGAAAATCACTGTGAATTAAACCAGCACATTCAGGTGCTTTCATTCCTTTTTTAAATGTCCAAGCACGACATTCATCTTTACCAACTGTAAAGAAAGTTTGAAGTCCTAGTAGATAATATGTTGCGAAGATTAGTTTATCTAAACCACTATTTGTAAGTCCTAAGTCTTCCATGAATGCTTTTTTATCATCATCATTTAATTCAGCAAGTTCACTTTCCATTTTTGCACACATGACAATTACTTGGGCATCATCATTTTTAGCATACTCTTTTACTAACTTTGTATACTCATTTTCACCAATAATGCAGTCATCTTCAGATACATTTGCAGCATAAATAATTGGTTTTAAAGTAATGAAATTGAAGTTTTTAATTAATAATAATTCATCTTCATTAAATTCTACTCTTCTTAATGGAGTATTATTCATTAAGGAGTTTTCACATTTTTTTAAAGTTTCATATTCTAAAACGGCATCTTTTTCTTTAGTTGTTTGAGCCTTTTTTTCAATTTTAGAAATACGATTATTTACTATTTCTAAATCAGCTAAAATAAGTTCAACATTGATAATTTCGATATCACGAATTGGATCAGTTTTCCCCTCAACATGAATAATATCAGCATCATCAAAGCAACGAACAACTTCTACTAAACAGTCGCATTCGCGAATATGAGATAAAAATTTATTTCCTAAACCTTCGCCTTTAGCGGCTCCTTTAACTAATCCAGCTATATCGGTAAATTCAAATGTTGTTGGAATCGTTCTTGAAGGCAAATACATGTTTTCTAAGAATTCTAAACGTGTATCAGGAACAGTTACAACACCAACATTTGGTTCGATAGTTGCAAACGGATAGTTAGCTGCTAAAATATTCTTTTTTGTAATTGCATTAAATAAAGTAGATTTACCAACATTTGGTAGTCCTACTATTCCAGCTTTCAAAGCCATAATACCACTTCCTCTTTGTTAATTATAAATAAAATGGACTAAAAAGGCAATTAATTTAACCACTTTTAAGTAATTTTCTCTATTTGTTTTTTATTAATTATTATTTTATAAATTTACTTGCTTTATTTAGTTATTACTTTTACGCATGGTTATTTTAAACTCTTTAAAACCCAAAGATTTATATAATTTTTTAGCTATTTCATTAGCATAGATAACATTAATATCAACAAAGTCACAAGTTTCTTTTTCTAATAGTTTAAAAGCGTATTCTAAAAGTTCTTTAGCATAACCTTTACGACGATAAGCTTCTTCTATATATAAACCATCTATTAAATAGCCTTTGTTATTATCTTCGGGCATATATTTTAAAAAAGTATAACCAATTATTTGATTATCAATTACGTACCCTAATAAAATATTTTTATTATCTTTAATGATATTTTTAAAATAGCCATAAACTTTAAAGTCTTGGGATATTAACTTATCATATTTACTTTCATCTCTTATTAATTTAGTTAATAATTCATCACATATTGCCGCTTCTTTTTCATTTATTATTCTTTTAATCATGTTTTGTTCCTTGTTTTCAATAAATAATTTCTATATATAATTATAGATTTTATTTATACTTAATTATTCCTTTGGTAAATCAATATTAGCAATTCCACCCATATTATAAGCGGTATAACCTAAGCTTTTTAATTTTTCAACAGCAGTTGTAGCTCTTTTTCCAGAACGACAATAAACTAATATAGTTTTATCTTTATCAATATTAACTGTTTTATCTGATATTTCATCATAAGGTATTAAGATACTATCTACAATATGCTTTTCATTATATTCTTCCTTAGTTCTAACATCTAAAATTACATAATTATTTTTTTCTTGAATATCTTTTATAGATTCTTTAGTTAGAAAACCATTATTATCAACATTAATTTTAGATTCTGTGTTCTTATTATTACTGCAAGCACAAAGTAAACAGACTCCTAATAATAGTAATAATCCTTTAATAATTTTTTTCATCTTTAACACTTCCTAATATCATTTTAACATTTATTTGTTCTTTTTTATATTTTTATTATCTCTTTTATAAATAAATTTGAAGGCAAAAAAAAGATTTAACCTTTTTAGCAGTTAAACCTAAATTGTTGGCATTACATTTATTCCGATTGGTAAACCAACTAGATACCAAATAATTAATAAGATAAGTAAAACTACACCAGTTGCTAAAGCATATTTCTTTTGGTAATTTAAAATTTTAAAAATACCAATTGGCTTATCACTTGTATTATATTTTTCCATGTAAGCTAAGTAGATAACAAAGTAAGCCATGATTGGAGTTAAACCATAAGTCATGCTTTCGGCAAAGCGGAATATTACTTGAATAAATTCTGGACTAAAGCCAACATTCATTAAAGTTGGAACACAAGTTGATGCTAAAATTGTCCATTTATTAACAGTGTTTGGTAAAAGAATTGTTGCAATGGCAGTACCAAAGAAGAACATTAACAAAAGTGGAATACCAGTAAACTTACAATTACTAATTAAGTTACCAATTAGAGCAGTTACAACCGTACCAATATTAGTTTTCTTAAATACATTAATTAAGATTGATGATAGTAATATTAGAATAATTGTACGACCAATGCCATCTAATGAATGGGTTAAATAATCGCAAAAATCATTATTATTTTTTATACTTCTTGAACCTAGTCCATAGAATAATCCCAGAATTACAAACCAAATGGTCACAATAAAGACGAACCCTTGAGAAAAGAATGAGTTAGGATTAAATAATTTATCAATGTATAACTTTTGAGAATAGTCTAATAAATTACCACTTAAAGGTAGACCAGGAATTATATTATAAATAAAGATTAATAAATAAATAATTCCAAAGGTACCAGCAAAAATTAAACCTCTAATATCTCTTTTAGCTAATTTAAATTCTTTTTTTTCATCTTTAAATTCATATTTAGGAACATCATTCACACTAAATTTTTCTGCAACGTAAGTTATAACGGCTGCTAGTACAAAGATTGCTACTGTCATTATAACAAAATATCCTAAATAACTTAAAGTATATGAGGAATCCAAAATATGAGCAGCATCTAGGGTTAGAGCATCTAAACTAGAATCAACACTAGTTTTGAAAATACTTAAACCAGTGCCGCAAGTAAGAGCTGCAAAGCTTATAACAATACCATGTAGTGGATTACGACGTCCATAATAGAATAGTAGGGCACTTAATGGTATCATAACAACGTAAGCTAGGTCGCCTCCTATAGAAGAAATAATGCATATAAGTGCTAAAACAAAAGTTATAGTCTTTTTTTGACATTTCCTTGTAATAAGAGAAAAGGTTGTTTTTAAGAAACCACTTTTATCCATTATACCAATACCAATTAAAATAATGATTAACATCGATAATGGTGTAAAGGAAGCAAAGTTAGCAACTGTTGATTGGAAAATATATTTAATACCGCGAAGGCTTAATAAAGATTCAACCGCAACCCAGTTTCCTTCAGCAGGATTAGTGGCTCCGATGCCCAATAAAGCAAGAATACCACTTAATAATATGGCTAACCCAATTAAAATCATTAAAGTCATTATGGGATTTAAAGATACTTTATCTTTTTTATTTTGCATCATTATCACCTAAAACTTTCTTTAATTTTTTATTAAATTCTAGACGATCAAGCATAACTTCACGACCACAATTGATACATTTTATTTTAATATCAACTCCGGTTCGCACAATTTGCCATAGGTTAGTACCACAAGCATGTGGCTTTTTCATTATTACTTGGTCGTTTAACTTATATGTCTTGTCCATGATGCACCTCGATTTGTGGATATGGAATTTTAATATTATCTTCTTCGAATGTATTTTTTATAATTCTTAGGGCATCTCTTTTAACTTGCCATTGTTTATCTGGTAAGCTTTGAATTTTTAAAAGATATGTTACAGCAGAATCACCTAAAGAAGATATTCCTAAGTAGGCCACTGATTTTTTTACAACGTAATTAATTTTTTCTATTTCAGGTATTATTTTTTTTAAAGAAGTTTCTACTTTTTCTGTTGGTTCTTCATAAGCTACACTAACTTCTAAGAAGATATTTTGTTTTGCTTGGGATAGGTTAATTACTTGATTAACATTACGGTTGGCTAAAATTAAAATTTCACCATTAAAGTTTTTAATTTTTGTACTTTTTAAGCCTAATTCAACTACTTCACCAGTGAATGTTCCAAACGTAACAATGTCCCCAACAACATAATAATTTTCTAAAATGATACTTACTCCACCAACAAAATCTTTTAAAGTATCTTGAAGAGCTAAGCCGAGTACAGCTGATAAAACACCAAGTCCAGCTATAATTGATTTTGTATCAATGCCATATGCATCTAGTATTATTACAGCAACAATAACTATTACGACATATTTAAAAATATTGGAACATAAATCGATTATAGTTCTCTTTTTCTTTTGTTCGTAAGAGTTTTTGCCATCTTTTAGTTTCATTATTTTTTGTAAAGCACTGTTAATGCCTCGACAAGCAATAATGCCCAGGAAGATAGCAATTATTGGTGTATAAACTTGTTTGGTTCTAATAATTTTTAAAATTGTTTCTAATATTTTCATAACTATCCTTCAATTTTAACATCCATTAATTCTAAGATTCTTTGTAATTCTAATTGAGAAGAGTATGGTATTTCAATTTTTTTACCAGTTATTTTTACTTTAATACCAAATTTTTCACGCATAGCATCTTCATAAATATGATTAGTATTTAGAGTATCATATTGTTTGAATTCGAATAAAGTATTTTCATCTGTTTCTTTTTTTATTTCTTGTTCATGAATATCACGAGTAATATTTTCAATAGCACGAACATTTAAGTTTTCATTAACTATCTTATTAGCTAGACGATTTATTTGTTCTGTATCATCTAATTTAGATAAGGCTCTAGCATGTGACATTGAAAGTTTATTATCTTCAACATACTTTTTAGTATCATCTGGTAATCTTAAAAGACCTAAGCTGTTAGTAATATAACTACGACTTTTACCAAATTTTTTAGCTAGTTCATCTTGAGTAATATTACTACTTTTTAAAATACTATCATAAGCCATGGCTTCTTCAATTGGATTTAAATTTTCTCTTTGAATGTTTTCGATTAGAGCAATTTCCATCATTTGCTCATCATCGAAGTCCTTAACGATAGCAGGAACTGTTTCTAAACCAGCAATTTTAGCGGCTTTAGTACGACGTTCGCCTGCTACTAATTCATACCCTTTTATACTCTTTTTAACAATAATTGGTTGTACAATACCATGTTCTTTTATGGATGAGGCTAACTCATTTAAGGCTTCTTCATCAAATATTTTACGAGGCTGGTAGGGGTTAGGGCGAATTTCACTTATTTTAATTTCAACAATCTCATTAGGTTTGGCTTCTTCAACTAAGCCTTTTTCAAAGTTATCAAAATCAATACGTTCATTGGTAAATAATTGTTCCAAACCTTTACCTAAAGCTTTTCTTTTAGTTTCCATCTCTACTAATAACCTCCTTTGCTAAATTTTGATAAGCAAGTGTTGCTCTACTATCTGGGTCATAGTCGCTTATTGGTTTACCATGACTTGGAGCTTCAACTAAACGAACTAAACGAGGAATAATTGTATTAAATACTTTATTTTTAAAGTAACCACGGATTTCTTCGATTACTTCTAAACCGATATTAGTACGACCGTCTAACATAGTAAGTAATACGCCTTCGATACGTAAACCAGGATTCATGTTAGATTGAACCATAATAATTGAATTTAATAGCTGAGTTATACCTTCTAATGCAAAGAATTCACATTGAACTGGAATTATTACCGAGTTGCTGGCAACCAAGGCATTCATGGTTGTAATACCAAGGGAAGGTTGGCAATCAATTATAATATAATCGTAAGTTCCCATTAAAGGTTCTAAACTCAACTTTAATTGTTCATTTTGACGGAAGTTAGAGTCTTCTAACATAGCTTTTACAAATTCAACATCAACACCAGCTAAATTTAAAGTTGCAGGTATCATTGATAAGTTTTTAAATTTTGTTTTTATAACGGCACTTTTTACATCGCAAGCTCCAGTCATCACGTCATAAATATCGTGTTTTATATCGCCATTATTAATACCAAGACCGGTTGTTGCATTTCCTTGTGGGTCTAAATCGATTAATAAAGTATTTTTTCCTTCTTTTCCTAAAGCTGCTGATAAATTAATACTAGATGTTGTCTTACCAACTCCACCTTTTTGATTTACTAAAGCAATTATTTTTGTCATTTTAATACCACCTTCGTCAATACTTCTGCTACTTTATTTTAACATATAAAAACCATTTTGTCTTAATTTTTTACCAATACTAAGTATTTGGATATAATTTCTTCTATCTTAGGAGTGGAGTCTTCATCAAATTGGAACCCAGCTGCTCTTTTATGACCGCCACCATTATGAGTAAATTCTTGAGCTACTTGCCCTAAGTCATATTTATCACTATTAATTCTTAAGGAACATGTTAAACGATAAAAATTAATAATTAGAGCAAAATCGGCTTCTGGATACTTCTTCATAAGTTCATTACCAACATAAGAACGATAACCTTCGCTAATAGATACAGCAATTTTATAATTCCTATATTCTATTAATCTAGCTTTACTTACATAGTTGGCAACATCATTATCCTTAATAGCATTTTGACGAATAATTATATCTTCATAAGCTTGAGGAAGATAGAAATTACCTGTACAATCAAGACTAGATATCATATCTATGAAGGAAGTGGCTCCCAAGTAAGCATGGAGTGTAGCAAGATTTGGCCCTAACGTGTTGTTTACTTCTTCGAAAGTCCAAGTATCTTCACGACGAATAGCTTCTACTAATTTTTGAAAGAAACAACTTTTTAAAAATTCACTATTAGGTAAGGTTAGAAGATAGGTATAGAACAGTTCTGTTGCACTTGTTAAATGATCATCGAGTCTAATAACTTCGTTAACAAAAGAATATTTATTTTTTTCTTCTTCTGACTCATGATGGTCAAAATGTTTAATTTTATTAGCAATTTCTGGATGACTTAAGCAATATTGCAAGTTTTTATCTGTAAATCCTAAATCACAGATATAAATAGTTTCATAATCTGCGGCATTTATGTCTGTTTCTAAATCAAAATCATAATTATTATCAGCAAGTAAGTAATCAAATTCTTTAAAATAAAATTTACCAAGAATTATTGAACCCATACAGTCAATATCAGCTAAGTGACTTATTATTAATATTTTATTATTATTTATTTGTTTTATCATTTTTTCTCCTATTTTTCCTTTTTTTCTAATAAAAGTATAACATTTATCATTATATATGTAAATTAATCACTTTAATTTTTTACAATTAAAAAACGGTATGAGAACTTAATCATCATATCGTTATCTTAATATTATTTATCCGATTCTTCAATGGCTTTTTCTAATTCTTCTCTGGTCATTTTAGCATAACCTTTGATTCCTTTTGCTTTAGCAACTTCTTTTAGTTTTACCATGGTTGGTTCACTAGTTGGTTTTGGATCAACTGGACACATTTTACCAGTTTCTACTAAACATTCAATTTGCTCTTTAGTTAAAGTTTCATTTTTCATTAAAGCATCAGCAAGTAAATTAACTAATTTTTCATTTTTCTTTAAGATATCAACAGCTTTGTCATAGCAATCATCAACGATTTTGCGAACAGCTTTATCGATTTCTAGTGCTACTTGATCAGAGAAGTTCTTTGTCTTGTTGTAATCACGACCTAGGAAGACACCTTCTTGTTCCTCTTCTAATTGCATTGGTCCTAAATCAGACATACCATATTTAGTAACCATGCTTCTAGCAATGTTAGTGGCTTTCTTAAAGTCATCAGAAGCACCGGTAGTTGTAGCATTCAAGAACAATTTTTCAGCTGCACGACCACCCATTAAACCAATAATCTGACTTTCTAATTCTTCTTTAGTCATGATACCCATTTTTTCTTCTTTTGGAAGCATCATTGTATAGCCACCAGCCATACCTCTTGGTATTATTGTTATTTTATGAACTTCTTGGGCATCAGCAAGTTTAATACCAATAACGGCATGACCTGACTCATGGATAGCAACAAGATGTTTTTCTTTATCAGAAATTTTACGTGATGTTTTAGCAGGTCCCATTAAGACACGGTCTGTTGCTTCATCGATTTCATCCATAGTAATAGCTTCTTTATTACGGCGAACAGCAAGAAGAGCTGCTTCATTTAGTAAGTTTTCTAAATCTGCACCACTAAATCCTGGAGTTCTTTGTGATAAGGCTTTTAAGTTAACATCATCAGCAAATACTTTATTACGAGCATGAACTCCTAATATTTCTTCACGAGCTTTGGCATCAGGAAGACTAACTGTAACTTGACGGTCGAAACGTCCTGGACGTAATAAGGCAGGATCTAGAACGTCTGGACGGTTAGTTGCAGCAATAATGATAATACCTTCGTTAGCACCAAAGCCATCCATTTCAGTAAGTAATTGGTTAAGAGTTTGTTCACGTTCATCGTGACCACCACCAATACCAGAACCCCTTTGACGGCCAACAGCATCAATTTCATCAATGAAAATTAAGCATGGAGCTGATTGTTTAGCTTGTTTAAACATATCTCTAACACGAGAGGCACCAACACCTACAAATAATTCAACAAAATCAGAACCAGAAATATAGTAGAATGGTACATTTGCCTCGCCTGCTACAGCTTTAGCAAGTAAAGTTTTACCAGTTCCTGGAGGCCCAACTAAAAGGACACCCTTAGGAATTCTAGCTCCTAATTTTTGAAACTTTTTAGGATTTTTAAGGAAGTCAATTAATTCACTAACTTCTTCTTTTTCTTCATCTAAACCAGCAACATCAGTAAATCTTACTTTACCACCATCTTCACTTAGTTTAGCACGAGAACGGCCAAAATCCATCGATTTATTATTGCCAGCAGACATTTTCATAAATAGAACATAGCCACAAGCACAAATAACAACAATAGGAAGTACATTAACAACAATGTATGGAATTACACTACTTCCTGGGTCTTTATTAGTATCATAAAGATTTAAATTATGACTAGTAGCATAAGTAGTAACCGTATCTAATTGTTCACCAACAATACGAACTGTAAATGTTTCTTTGTCACTATAGCCATCAATTTTACCAGTAATGTAGTAAATTGATTCATCACTCTTAGGAGTAATAGTCATCTCAGTAACTTTACCTTCATTTATATATTTTAAAAATTCACCAGTTTTTAATTCATGAACTTTAGTTGCAGTGCCACTATATAAGAATAACATAGCACAAATTATTAAAAGTAGAACTAAATAAGGTGTAAACTGTTTGACAGTATTTTGTCTTTTTTTATTCATATTATTCTCCTTCTTTTACAAACATTAGTATTATATCATACTTTTCATTAATTTCTTTATCAAATTTTGATTTTTTTAAACCAGGTAACCAGATAACATTATCATTGCTGTCGCAAACTAAAAGCCAAGAATTTCTCTTTAGAATAGGAACCTTACTATCAATAAATATATCTTTAATTTTTTTAGTACCAGTCATATTTTTAATAGTCATTTTATCGCCTGCAGAACGTGTTCTGATATAAAGAGGTAAGCTTAGTTCACTACTATTTAATCTTGTTGTAAAATTCGAAGTATCACTACTACTTCCTACTATTTTTATTATTTGATTATTATATTTATTAATATCTTTTAGTTTATGCTTTTTAGTATCAATTTGAACTAATTTAGTGGGTTTCTTCCTAAAAATCAACTCATTGTAATTTTTTTCAACGATAAAATTATCTGGTAATAGTAAGGTTTCATTAGGCTTTGTTCTATTTATTAAAGATATAATATTTTTAGTTTGAACATTGGTTATGATATTAATATCATCTTGATATAATTCCTTTAAAATAAGTTTAATTATTCTTTCTTGAATCACCTGATTTTGTCTTAAAAATACGGGTATTATTAACCTATTATTATTATATACTTTTTTTATTATTTCATTAGTAAGGTTTTGTAAAACTTTGTCAGAAGCTAATAATTCTTCACTGTATTGTAAATATTTTAAATGAATATTAGAATTTTCTCTTTTTAAAAGAGGTAAGATATCTTTTCTAATTCGATTGCGAAGGTGATTATCTAAAAAATTAGTATTATCTACAAAGTATTTGATATTATTTTCTTTAGTATATTCTAAAATGTTATCTTTAGTATAGAAAAGAAGTGGTCTTATTAAGGTATAGACCTCGTAGTTTTCACTTAATGCTATACCAGCATATCCTTTTAGTGAAGAGCCTCTAATCTCACGCATAATTATCGTCTCTATTAAATCATCACCGTGGTGAGCAGTCATTAAGTAATTAGCATTGTATTTAATTATTAATTTTTTAAAGAATGCATAACGAAACATATGGGCTTCGGCTTCGAAATTGCTTTTGATTGGTTTTAGATTGGCTACTTCACAAGTCAAATTATGATTAGTGCAATACTCTTTAATGTATTTTTCTTCGATTTGTGATTCTTTGCGGACATGATGATTAACATGAGCAACCACGATATTAATTGATATTTCTTGCTTTATTTTTTCTAAAAGAGATAATAAGCACATGGAATCTGGTCCAGTCGATACACCAATTACGATAGTGTCATTTTCTTTTAGTATTTTTTTTAAATATAGGTATGATTTTTCTAAAGTCACAGCCATCACCTATAAGGTATCATACACTAATTGGGTAATATTGGCAATGAGTATTTATTTGAAAGTTTTGTGAAATATTTAGAAGATTTATTTGGCTATTAGCTATTATTTAATACTATAATTCAATAATAAGATAGCCTTTAAATTAAGTTTATATAATAATGAAAATACTATATAATAAGTATCCATATATTATATAGTATAGAAATAATAAATTTTGGAGTAAAATAAATAGGAAGATAATTACTAGCCATAGCGATTTATTTATTGTATAATCATAAATAAGAAAAGAGGTTTTTTATGAGAATTGAGGTTAAATCGTACAATAATAATAGTTCTCTTGTTAGTGCCATTCTATTTTTTATTTTAGGAGCAATTATGTTTACTAATCCTGGTGCTATGGTGGTAGTTATTTCAAGAATTCTTGGTGGTATCTTAATTTTATTTGGTTTGTATTCTTGTATTAAAAATTATATTTTAGTAAGACAAAATAGTGGTGTATCAGCAATTCCTATGGTGGCTGGCATTACTTGTATGGCAATCGGTTCAATATTTTTCTTTGCTCCTAATTTTGTTGAGGCAATGGTTCGTTTTGTTATCGGCGGTTGGATTTTACTTAGTGGAATTATGCGATTTTCTAATGCTATGCAAATTGAGAAAAAAGGTAATACTAAATTTGTTAGTCTTTTAATTATATCTTTACTATTAATATTAGCTGGACTTTATACTATTTTAGAATCTAATCTAGCTTTCCAAACTATCGGTATTGTTTTAATGATATATGCTGCTTTAGAAATATTTGGCTGGTTAACTAGTAAGAGTGTTGTTAAAGAAACAATGACTAAAGAAGAAAAAAAGAAAAAAAGAAATAAAAATAAAGCTGTTATTGATGCAGTGGTTATTAGCGATGATACCACAGATAAAAAGGACTCTAAGAAGTAATCTTGGAATCCTTTTTCATTTCTTTAATGCCTTGTAAAATGGCAATAATTAAGTATATTAAACAAATAAAGACAATAGCAAAGTAAATTATCATGTGTTTTGCAGTTAAAATCACCAGTGGCTTACCTTTTATATCAGCATTACTTATAGGGTCGTATTCTCTATTAGTATTATCCTTTATATAAGTTAAATATTCAGTAGTACTTTTCACTTTAGCAAGAGAATATTTATTTTGAATGGCATAAACTATTATATCATTTTCTTGATAAGTCTTTTGTTTCTGATAGATAAGTAAATCTTTTATTTTGATATCTGGTGTTAGTTCGTTAGTAGCAGATTTGATAATTCCTAAGGTAGCAAAATGAACATTAATTAGAAAAACGACAACAATATTAACTATTAAGAATATAGCTACTAAAGTATTAAATATTTTAGAAATTATTTTCATAATTATTTTGTAATTTCTTCTATTTTTTCTTCTAATTTTTTAAGATAATTAGCTAGTTGTTGAAGTTGCTCGTAAGTAGAATATTGTTTGTTATTAGCACTATGATTATTAGCATTACTTCTAATACGACTACCATTATTATTTTGATAACGTCCATTAATAAGTTGTTGCTGAGCAGCTGTTGTTAACATAAACTGACCAACTAAAATAATCCAGTTGCCGATGGAGTTTAGTTCATTAGCAGTATAGTCCCCTTCGACAATAATACCAGTGACAGCTCCTAAAATAGAAAAAAGTTCAGGATTAATATTAGGAGGAAAACCCATAAATATCACCCTTCCCAAAATTATCCACTTACTTCATTTTATGCAAGATATTTATTATTGGTGTTAGAAGAAATATTATCCTTTCTAGAATTATTTTAAGTTATTTACGAAAAAATAGCAATATGATACAATATAATTCATTAAGAAAGAAAGGATTCAATTTTAGGATTGATAAAAAATTAATGAAAAAGAAAATATTATTAAAATTAAAACAATGTATTTTAAGCTTAAGAAAGGCTTATAATAATCAAAAAGAATTAATTATTGATTTCTTAAAAAGTGATTTATCAGGATTTTTAGAAACCGATGATTGTAAGGAAAAAATGGAAACTTTACAAGTTCATGACGAGCTAGAACTAAAGTTAGCAACATTAAATATATATAAATGCTATTTTACGGATGAAGAACATCAAAAATGGTATGATTATGTTATTAAAAGGGCAAAAAATAGTACTAAAAGAAAATTAGTTCAATAAAATTTTCCAACTTTATAATTTTATGATATAATACTTTAGAAATTTATATTGTTTGTGAGGTGAAAAAGATGAAAGTATATAAAAAGAACTTACCAGAAGGTGTTAAAAAATGCTTTGCTTATGAAAAAGGTGTTAAAGTAAAATTAATCAACAAGTTATATTTAGATGAAAAAAAGAGAAATAAGAAACTTGAAAATGCTAAAAATAACTAATAAGAATGCAACAATGCATTCTTTTTTATTGTCATAAGGGCTCAAAAAAGTCGTATAATGACTAATAGTTACGATTATAGCATTTACGACGTTTTAATTCTTCTAAATAGCAGCTTTGAGTACTGTAAAGATTTACAATTTCATTTCCAATTAAAATAATTTTATCTTCTAGTTCTTTATTAGGTAAATTTTTAATAAAAGCCATTTCATCTGTACTTAGTACCTTAATAGACATTAATTCACCATGCACTTTCTGGTTGTTTCAACATTTTTAGCTTGAAGTCCTTTTGGAGTTTCAACTAAATTAAAAGTTACATAATCTCCCTCTTTTAAAGTTTTATAACCGTCCATAACGATTTGTGAATAATGTACAAAAATATCTTCCTTACCTTGATTTTCTAAAAATCCAAAACCCTTTTCATTGTTAAACCATTTTACTCTACTTTCCATTTCTTATTTCTCCCTTCGTTTAACATAGTTATATTATCCCATAAAATATTTTAAAAAACATGTAAATAAACTGTAATAAAAATGTAGAAAAACTGTAATTTTTTAACTTATAATTTTTTATTAAAATATGGTTTCAAGTCAGTAAGTTACTGGAGATAAATTAAATTAATATTTTATTCTTATATGTTGTTTTTGATGAAAAAAAGCAATCTTAATGACTGCTTAATTATTATTTATTGTTCTTTTTAAAGAACTCACCAACGTCTTTTTCAAGAACAACAGAAATTCGATAAAGAGTTTCAATAGAAAAACCTCTTTCACCAAGTTCCGATTCTATACGACGAACAAACTCAGGAGAACGTTCAGTATATACTGCTAACTGTTCTTGAGTGTAACCTTTTTCTAATCTAAATTTACGGATGTTTGCCGCAATTACTTGTTTAATTTCAGGATCAAACTTGAATTTTTTATCATTGTAAACCATCTAATACCACCTATAAATATTTTGCCATTTTTTTCCAATTAAGTATGTAGCCCAGAATGACCGCTTTTTTGTAATAAAAATTATTATTTTGTGCTATAATAAAGATAGTTATGAAATAAAATGTTTTTAGAAAATATATTAGTATTTAAGCACATCTGAAAGGAAGTAATGGGATGAGTAATTCAACTAGCAAACAAATAAGTTCAAAGGAATTAAATATTTTTTTTAACAATACTACTAACGAGTTAAAAAAAATCACTCGCGAAACAGTTAAGTTATATAATAAGCAATGTCAAATTTTAAAAAAGCAAATTAAAATTTTGGTTAAATTAGAGCCAAATAGAAGTTATGAAAATGCTCATATTAAATGGGAACAAGAATTATGTACTTTGGAGGACAATTATAATTTAATATTTGATAAATATCTTAAAGAAAAAAAAGAACTAGATAGAGTCGCAAATCTCAATCTTTATTAATTCATATTAAAAAAATTATTATGGTTGTTTATATTAAGCACACTTTATAAAGTTTTACGATTGGCGTGTTTTTCAGACTATTATCAACATAATGGCTTTGTTGATTGATTTATTATAGCATAATAAATTTTAAAAGATAGAAAAAAAGTTAAGGAAAATTAGTCTTAACTTTTAGTTTTTAATTTAAAAAATTAGTTTTCTTTATTAATAGAACCATTATGTTCATTAAAATAATCTTCGATATGAGCTGTAAAGTAAGCATCTTCTCCCATATTGATAACATTATATATTATTTAGTATTTGGACTCTACCAAATATCTTTGGAAAATACGCAAAGTATTTTAATATTTAAGAAAAATGGTATTATTTACACATATTTTCTTTGTAGTAAAGTTGATATTCGCCTATATAAACATCTCTATTGCCATCCAAGGTGTTACAGGCTATTATCGTTATATTTTTATCTTCGTCTTTATAAATATTAGTCCCACCGTCATCTAAAGCGGCAGTTTTCTCTAGTTTATCAGTTAAATCTTTTATACTTCTATCTAAGGTTTGGTTAAGACCATTAGCATAATCTTTAAAAGACATTTTTTTGCCAAGAAAAGTTACATATAAATCATTAACACTCTCTTCTAAATACACTTTTATATTATCATCATTTAAGTACTCATTAAATTCAACATTACCACAAGTTTGGTCAAAGGCAACAGATAATTCTATATCGATATCATTATCATCATAAGGGCCACCTTGTTTAAATTCTATGTATTTTTTATCAATATTAGTAAGTTTTAAAAAGGTTTCTTGATTTTTAGGAGTGTTTTCAACTAATTCAACAATAATAATATTTTTTTCGTTATCAATATAAAAAGAGCCTAAATTAGATTTATCAACTTGAGAATTGCTAAAATAATAACTAATTGCTTTATAAGTATCTTCCAAATTAGTTGGTTTATCTTTAGTTTGATTTTGACAGCCAGTTGCTACTAATAACATTAAAAAGCATAATATGATAGTTAAAATATTCTTTTTCATTAATTAATTCCTTTCCTGGTTAAAATTTCTGTTATTTACACATGTTATCTTTAAAACTTAACTGATAGTCGCCAATATAAACATCTTTATTACCATTTAAAGTATTACAAGCAATTATAGTCATATTTTTGACTTTATTTTTATAAATAGCGGTGCCACCATCTTTTAAATTGGCTTCTTTTTCCAATAAATCAGTTACTGATTTAATACTATTTTCTAATGATTGATTGGTGTTAGTTACATAATATTTAAAAGTCCAACGACTTTGATGATCAAATATATATAATTCTTTAATATTATTTTCTAAATAGATAGTTCTATCTTCTTTAGTTAGGTATTTGTTAAAACTAATTTTATCTTCTTTAACATTATCTAAAGTAACTATTTTAGCATCAAAAGTATTGTAAGTTCCACCCTGTTCAAACTCAATATATTTTTTATCAACGTTAACAGATTTTAAAAACTTTTTTTGATTTTCTTGACTATTATCAGCTAGAGTTACTACTACTACTTGTTTTTCATTATCATAAGAAATAGCAGTGATGTTTTCATCTTTTTTAGCATTTTGAAAATAGTTATAAACAGCATTAGATGTATCTTTATAGTTAGTTGGTTTACTATTGCAACCATTGGTCATTAATATTAGTGATATACATAAAGCAATTATTAAAATATTTTTTTTCATTTAAATTTTTCCTTTCTATTATCGCCAGTAAAATCCAAGGTGTTTTTTTACTTCGTTCTTAACTCTAACTATTTTTCTAACTTATTAGGAAGATCTTTTTTATCCACAGGTATTACTTCTTTAAAATCGAGGCTGGTCTTACCATAACTGTCTTCTCTGTTAGCATATTCATAATAGATATAATTATCATAAATGCCTAATACTCGGCCTATCATACCGGTAGTAGCATTAGATATTCTAAAATCACCCTCATCTATTATTTGCCCGTTTGTTAAATCATAAGAAGCAATGGTAAAACCAAATATAAACAATCTGTCATCGGTCCAGCATACTAATCCACTCCAAATATCATTTGTTAATCGCAAATCAAATACTTTTTGATAGTTATTATAATTAACATTTTTATAAACAGCATAAGTTGGCAATTCGTAGTCTTCATTTTCAACCACTAAAGCATACGCATTATGTTCAGATATAATCTTTAAACTTTTACGACTTACCATTTTAAAATAATCAACCATAGTCTTAGTACAACTAGCAATCAAAACTATAATACCAATTAAAACTAATATAAATAATACTTTAATAAGATTCTTGATTTTCATATTATTTTCCTTCTTTTTAATAGATAGTACCACATAAATTAAAAGAAATGTTCTACCGTTAGTAGAGTTAATAGCACATTAAATTATTTTTCCAATACAATCCCTCTTTTCTAATTAAAATTTAACATAATTAAGTTTTAAAAAAAAGAAAGTCTAACTTGCAAAGACTAAAATATTTGGAAGTTAAACTTTATTTAATAATATTATCTAAATAATTTAAGATAGTTCTAAAATTATTATTATATTCTTCTTTAGATAAGTTCTTTATTTGAGATTCATCATAGTTAGATATTATTTCATTTTTAATAATTTTCATATATATTATAAAGGCTTTATCTTTTAAACTGTATTGCCATATTTTAACGGTATTATTATTATTATTTAAGATAGTTATAATACCTTTATTAACATTATACTGAATATTATAGTTATTATCTTGATAGTTTTCAGAAGAATAGTATAGTTCTTTATTAGGATTATATTTAAAATTATCTCTTATATACTTAGGAACTTCGATATATATATCATAATCTTTTTTAGAATCAGAACCATTAGAAGAGTTATTATTATTGAATATTAATTCATCGTTAACGAAGGTTTCATTAATATCTAATTTTATTTTACTATTATCAGTACCTATATATAAGTTATTTATATAATCATTAAAGTCCTTAGTTAAAATATACTTATCTGCCCCTAGTTTTTCTTGGAATTTTATCGCTTTAGTACCTTTGGGACATAATATTTCTTTGTCATTATAATAAAGACAAATGTAACTAGTATTACTATTATATACCATTAAATCAAAATAAATAGTACGGTTAATTTTTAGAATATTACCAGCAAGTTCAAAGGAATTATTGTTAGTATTTATAGAGTATACTCGGGTTTTTTTATAGGAATTAAGAAAATAATAAATAAAGAAAGATAGTAAAAAAGTAAATATAGTAATTAAGAGAGTTATAACATATTTTCTTTTTTGAATATTAATTTTGTTAATAAATATTTCATTTGATTTATGTGGGCTCTTTAGGTTGCCACCAGCATAAATTTCTTCGATGGTTAAGTCATAAAGGTTGGCTAAATCATAAATTTTTTCAATATCAGGAATAAAGCGACCATTTTCCCACGAGGAGATGGCTTGTCTGGTAATATGGAGTTTTTCCGCTAAGTCTTCCTGAGTATAATTATGTTTAACTCGTAATTTTTTTAAATATTTACCGATATTTTCAGCATTCATATAAACACGCTCCATGGGATTAATATATCATTTTTTAAATAGAAAAAGAAGATTTAAATAATAAATGGTATTTTTAGTTAGGAACAACTTTAAATAGTTTTTATTAAATTACGAAAAAAAGAGCCATCATGTGCTCTAACTTAATCTTAATATCCTATGGTGTACGCGTTATACCATAAATGTTTTTCAATCGTATAAGAAATCTGACGGTCGCTATTGTTAGAATTATAATTATCTACAATTTTTTGAAGTTTAGCATTTAAAGAGTCATAATTTTCATGAGTTCTAAACCTATGACAAATCATACAACAAGTATTTACAAAGCAACTATTCTCAGGAATATCAATTTTAAAGCCATCACTATATTCATAATGACTTAGATTGTAAGCAGTTTGGCAATTTTTCCCAAAAATATCTTTAGGATTGTAGACAAAAAAGTAAAAAACAGCGGCTAATATGGCAATGGTAACACAGACAATTAAAATTATCTTTTGCTTTTTGTTCATCAGTTAAAATTCCTTTCTTGGCGTTATTATATCATGTTTTTGATTAGTGAAGTAAAAATTTGAATAGACTTAGCAATGACTTATCATTCCTTATCTTATTGGACTAGAGGCTTCTAAGTCAAATAATGTAATTGTAAAGTCAAAGGAGTATATTATTATAAATCTAGCATATTAATCTTGACTCGGTATTACTTCCTAATGGAATTAAAAATGTTTTTTAATAAGTGCTATGATTTAAATTATTTTTTTAGTAATTTTTTCATACTTGTTCATTAGTATAATTTATTTCAAACTGTTCCTTTAAACAAATATCGTCAGTCGTACAGTATTCTATGAATATTTTTATTATGTCTTTAAAATTATCTTTATTAGCAAGGTTAAAAGCGGTTTTTTCACAATCAACGCCCGAATCATTTTCACAAAGTATTCCTGCTTCATAAAATTGAAACTCCATAATATGTTTTTCTAATTTATTAAGATTCTTACTATTATTAAGTGAAGACCAATTTTTATCAGCAAATGAGATTATTACTCTTTCATTCTTTAATTTATTAATTTTTTTCGTTTGTAAAAAATCACTAATTAATATCTGACTGTATTTATTTGTAAAATACACTTTTCCGGTATCAAATTTGAAATGTTCACTTCGACCTGAAAATGTATATGTAGGATATTCTATATATGGGTCCATTAAATCTTCTTCAATGTTTTTAATGAAATAATTAAATAATAAATATATAATTATTACTATAAAAATTGGAATTAAAATATACTTTGATTTTTGCTTCATAAATTTCTCCATCTTTCTTATATTATTGTTTGATAAGACTATATATAATTTTAATATTTTATTTATTGGTATTTTTGTATATATTGGTGCGGAGATAACATAGTTTTATAAAAATTCCATGCAATTATTTGCACAATTAGCGCAATTTTTTGGCAACTTTTTGTTGCATGAGTAGTTTTTTTGGGGCACGCATAAAGAATAACATGAAAATTTTAAAAATACACTCTACAGTTAATAGAGTGAGTTTATTATTGCAAATATTCTTTTATAAAATTTATGTATTTTATATAGTCATTAACAGTATTACATTTTTTTATAGAACAATCTAATTTTTCTGAAAGTTCTATCTCTTTATGATTAATAAGGTTACCATTTTTTAGTTTTTCATATAAAAAAGTGTTTGAATAATTATAGAGACTAATCCTTTCCAATAAATCATCTTTTTCTATATTTACTTTAATATCTTTATTGTAATCATTAATATACATAATCACTTTTTTATTAATTTCTTTTTTATAAAGCCCTTCATTGTACTTAAATCCTAAATTTAGAAGTTTTTCTTTGAAATCAGATGTAGATACATCCTGATTATCGTCATTATTATCATCACTAGCAATCTCGTCGACTTTTTTAGGAAACACAGTGTTATTCGTATATTTCTTTTCAATATTTAAATTTATTATTTCGGAAGTATCATCATTATAGCTAATTTTTATATATAAATTGGTTTTTGGTATTTCTTTTAAATTATATTCTTTGCTACCATTTTTTTCTTCAACATAGTAATTATCATTATCTCCTTTTAAAACTATTTTTTCTTTATTTTCATTGTCAATGTAAAGATAAATTTCTTCAACATCTTCAATGTTCTTAATCTTATTAAAATTAAGAATAGAAATATCATTAGAAATGAACAATGAACCACTTATTGACTCACCATTTTTTGTTGATCCTGTTATTTTATAGGAATTTATTTTTCCTCTGATAAAAATAAAATATGTTGATAATAAAAATATAATAGAGAAAATTAATAATGTTGCCAAGCTTAAACACATCATTTTTTTAAACTTTATTTTAGATTTATAATTATCTATGTATACTTCTAATGTTGATTCAGTTATTTTTTCAGTATTATCTTCATTTTTAAAATCACCATAAAGCAATTCTTCAAAAGACACATTAAATATAGAACTTAGTTTTGTAAGTGTTTCTGGATCAGTTGGAAAAGATATGCCATTTTCCCATTTAGAAATATTCTTGTCTGAATAGTTGATTAATTCTCCTAGTTGGGCTTGAGTCAGCTTTTTTGATTTCCTTAAATTTTTTAAGAATTTTCCTCGTTTTTCGTTATTCATTGTATCACGCGTAATTAATCTTTTATAATTATTAATTTTCTATAGATTAATTTCCTTCCATTTATAATTTTTTTAATATTTAGTTTTATCTTAACATATAACAAATTTTGATATATAAATATATTCATTGGTTTAAGAATAACATATATGTATATAAAAAACACTCTACAATTAGTAGAGTATGATTATATTAATAAATATCTTTTATGAAATTAATATATTTAGTTGATACTGAATTTGAATATATTAATTTTTTATGTTACCATAAAACTAGGTGATAATTATGATATTGTTTATACACTTTTGTTTCTTATTTATTTGGATTATGTATGATGGATTGATTGCTACGCCAATAACTTTATTTATACCATTTAGTTTAAAAATGCAAAAATTAGTTGCGGAAAAGAAGTATCTTTTAAGTACATTTATATCTTTAATACCGGCGGGGATATTCTATTTTTCTAATGCATCTTCGTACGAATTATATATTGATATACTTATTTTATTTGTAGCGATAGTACCGTTATTTATACTGACTTATTTTATTCTTTATTTACTTGGATTTCTTAATTTTTATTTGAGTCCAAAGTTTTATAATAGTACCATACCTAATGCTATTTTTTATTTATTATATTTATCATATATGACAATTATTTATTTTAGTAGCGATAGTATTGTAAAATTATTACACAATATTTTAATTAATATTTTTCGTTAAAAATGATACCGATAACTCATTTTCGGTATCATTTATTTTTAAATTTTTCTATTTTTAGCATATGAATAACAATAATTGTTATTTTTCCTTACACCTTATAATATTTATCGAGAAACCAATAGTAATTATAAATATGAGTAAGAATAAAAGCACTGCATCAGCTATAGTATACATTAAATAACTAAAGTCTAATTTAAATATACATATTGTTATAATAAATAATAAAAATCGAAATAAATATATTGTCAAAAATATAAAAATTGATTTTTTTAAATAGAATTGCTTTAATGATTCTCTTAAAGAAATGAATTCTATGGAATTAGTAAGCTCATAAGCTAGATGTTGCCATATAATGTAAATAACTATTATTACTTGATATAATGCCCAAATTTTACTTAAAAAATCGGAATCTATAAAATAATAACCAATAGCCGAAAAAAATCCTGATAAATACATATCACTTTCATACGATTTAAAATTCATATATACAATAATTAAATAAAACACAAGGAAAGGAATAAATAATTTCCATTCTCCGTCTAAAAAATTATTTATTAATACAGTAATATTGTATTTAAAATTAATAATACTTTTTCTAATTATTGATTTATATAACATTATACTAATTAATAATAATAGTAAAATCTGCAAAAATGAACAAATAATTTCGCCCAAAAAATCGTTAAATAATACCAAGTTTATGTAACTTATAAATAATAATTTCCAAACATCACTTGACGAAGCACTATTAGTTATAAACAATTCAAGTAATATTAGAAAAAAGCAAAGAAAAGTATTTTTTTTACTACCGTACTTATAATTTACAATGTAAAATATTATTGCTATTAATATGTATATTATTAAAGTTCTTGCAAAAAAACATATCAAATACAATTTTAACTCAATATTATATGGTCCTTGTACTATACTGGCAAAATCATTAGACTGTATAAATGACAATAATAATAATAAAAGTAAATTGCTACCAAAATAAATCAGTGTGCTTTTAATAATAACTAATATATTACTAAAGAAATATTTATTTAATGGTCTTTGCCTAATAGAAACATTTGTATTTTTAGTAAAAATTATCAAGTAAAATGAAATCATAAAAACAGCTAATAAATTTACAGTAGCAATTAATGGTGATTTCATTCCATTATATATGCACAGCTCGAAATTATTGCATCCCATCATCATATATGATGAGATTAAATTGCATAATAATATAAGCGCAATAAATAAATAAATTTTATTTTTTAAAAATTCAAAAAATTCTTTCATGCTTTTTTGACCGTACCATTATCAAATGAATAAATTTCATCACTTAGATTATCCAAATCTTCCTTTATATGCGTTGACACTATAATCAGCTTATCTTTTTTCTTTTCCTGTAAAAGATATTTGGATATTTTCTTAACAGTATCATTTTCAATTCCATTGAATGTTTCGTCCAATATCATTATTTGAGGATTTTCCATAATTACCTGAGCAATACCTAACTTCTGCTTCATTCCCAAAGAATACTCGGAATATTTTTTATCTTTTTCTTCATATAAATTTACAACTTTTAAAGCATTATTTATTTCATCGTCAAAAATTTTATGCTGAATATTGGCAAGCAATTTTAAATTTTCAAATCCGCTAAGATTAGGAAAAAAACTTGGTTTTTCTATCAAAGCTCTTAAGTTAGGGACATAAACATCATTCGAATTATACTCAATTCCGTCAAATAATACTTTACCAGAAGTCGGCTTATACAGTCCACAAATAAGTTTTAATAAAACACTTTTCCCACTACCATTTCTACCTGACAAGCCATAAATTTTACCACTAGTCATTAATAAATTAACATCTTTTAAAACTATATTTTTTTTAAATGATTTTGATAAATTTTCTACTTTTATTTCCATAACTTCCTCTTTTCATTATTCATTTTTCTCACAAGCTACAATCAATTTTTCTTTATTTTTATAGCACATTGCAACTACTGTTGAAGATATTATAAATGCAAATAAAGCAAATAACATAATTGGAGCTTCTCCAAAGTTTATGTTAAATGATAGTGGACTCATAATATTAAATGCATATCCAATCTCACTTTTAAATAAGATAAGGCATAAATTTTTTAATATTAACTCCAAAAATAACTGAACACTTATACAGAAAATATATGATACTAATACTGCTGGGAAAAATTTGTGAACTTTTCTAACAACTATTAATCCCATATTTATGTAAGTAAAATTAAGTAAAAGAATGTAAATAAAAAATAATGCTAAGAAAACAATAGGATTATATATTAAACTTGAATCATACCAAGCTGATGTCATATACTCAACTGTATAATGATAATCTAACTTGTAGAAAATTATTCCATTTATAAAAATAATTAATAATAATGCTGGAATAATCCAGAAATATTTGTAACCATCTTTAAAAATTTCTTTTTTAAAGTTTTTATATGACTCTCTATTATTTACATTAATTATATACTTATATCTAAATTTTTTAGATAAAGTATATAGCATCGGAATTACAGCTACTAAGAAAGCTATTGGATTAAACCAATATAAGCCAAAAAATAATACCTCTTGAAGATATGTATATATGTCAATATCATTAGCTCCTAAACTATTTTCCATTTCTTTGCAATAATTAACATGGTCGTCAGTATAATTGCTTTTATCATTTAAAACTTCTACGCATTCTGACTTTTTTTTTTCTATTCTTTGTCTTAAACTATTGAAATTATTGTTGGTAGTTAAGCAAGCATGAACAACGATGATACTTAATATTAAAAAAATGAAAATAGCAATAAAATTTTCTTTTAAAATTTTTTTCATATTTCATATTCTCCTATCAACAATAAGCTCTTTACATTTAGATAATAACATATCAATAAAATTAAAGTCAATAATTCGATAAAACAATAAAATTTTATATAATTCCAGCCAATATAAACTGGTTATTATAAAATAAGTTCAGTAACTTTAAAATATAAATTTAATTACTATTAATGTACAAAATAAAAATACGTCTAATTCTTTTGATAAATTAAACGCACTCATTATTCAAGCTCTAAAAACTAGAGTAAAATTTCATCTGTCAGGGACAGAAGGATTTGAACCCTCGCGAACGGTTTTGGAGAGATTAGCCGCATTGGTTAAAATCGGTCAAAATCCTAGTAAAATCGGGTTTTTTCGCAATAATTCAGGGCATTTCTAAAGTGCCACTTTTTTGACTTTTTTCGTATCATTTCGACCAAAGTGTCACAGAAATGGCACAAAATTATTTTTGGTAAAAATTCCGTGTGCCACCTAAAAAAGACCGTCATACTATATAATTATTATTTATTTTTAAGAACAAATATATTCTATTATTTTTTAAGCTTTTTAGAAATCAAAAAAACGAGAGAAAGAACATAATGCTCCTTCCCTCATATAATCGTTTTACCATAATCTTTTATTTTGTCTTGCGGTTATTTTACTGTAAGTTTTTCACCAACTAAATCAATGAATTGTTTCATCCTTTCGTTAAAAACTTCTTTACTTGAAATTATTTCATTACTATTAAAGATACTTAAAATAGGATATTGTGAAATTAAATAATCTTGACTTGCTTTTAAGTAATCAACAAGGTTCTCATTATTAACTCTTTCTTCAACTATATAATCAAGTAGCTCATAATTTTCTTAAATCATTTTCTAATTATTATTTTTATTATTTTTTGTTGGTACCAACTTAAGTACCTTAACATCTCCTGGGTTATAAGAATAAATAGTATTATTCTCATAATCATTTTTGGGGGTTATATCATTACTTTTAACCAAATCTTTTTCTGTAAATTCACTAAGTTCCCTAAATTGACTTCTTTCCTTTAATATCTTCAATTCTTCTTCTAAATTATGAACTTTTTTTTCTAAATCTTCTTTTTTCTTTAAAATATTTTTGGTATTTCTCTTAGAAATTTTTTTCTGAAATATGCCATTAAAGGATTCAACTCCTCCGACTAAAAGTCCAATAGTAAAAAGTATTTTTGCTGTTATTATCCAAGGCATTTTTCCCCCAACAGCCAAGATAATAGGCGGTATAGCATAAGCGACTCCGACAAACAAAACAGCTAAACATAATACTTTTACTTTATGATTATCCCAATCAATGTCAGCAAACTCATCTTGAATGCCTTGCAAAGCTTTTTTTGCATTTTCTAATTCGTTTTCTTTTAATAAAATGCTTTCTAAATTAGCATCATGGACCTCAACTGTTTTTGATTTACCGGCCTCATCAGTAACAATCCCCACATTCTTATTTATTTTTATCAAATCTACATTCATGGTATAAACCCTTTCCTAGTAACAATAATTGCCTAATATTATTCTAAACTACAAAAAGTAGGAAAGTCAATTAATTTGGCAGTTGATTTTTATGATTTCTGGATTTTTCTTTTTAAAATATAATTTATAGAGTAGCTAACTAGTAAAAGTAGGTGGTAAAAACTAATAAAAGTAATTTCTAATCTTTCTTAAACTCAAAGTGTGAGGCTTTTCTACATTAGAGCTATCCGTATTAAATAATTTATTTTTTTATAAGTTCCGGTCACATCATTAGTAATCTGTTGATAAACACCACTAGTAGGTTCCAAAGCATTACTCCAATTCGACTCTAAATCCTTAATTTCAACGTCATCTAACTCTTGGAACTTAACTTGTTCTTTTAATCTTTCTAATTCTTCTAATTTAGGTATATTTTCTTCTAATGCTTTTTCTTCAGCGTTTAACAAAGTCTTTTTTTCTAAAAGTAAACAATTCTTTAACAACCGGATAAAGAGTTGGAACTACAAATATGACATAAGTTCCAAAAGCCGCCAATATTATTTTGAAATCTAATTCTACATTTGGACCAAGTCTATTACTAACATAGTTAAAAGCAATTGCATTGCCAATGATAAGTGCGAAAATAGGAGCTAAAATAAGATACTTATTGGCCTTGTGTTTTTTTAATTCTTTATTAATTTGCTCTAATCTATTTTTTTCTTTCTCTAAAATATTTTCTCTTCTTAAAATATCTTCCATATCCTTACTAGAACTTGCCATAACAGCCCGCATTTTACCAATATCATCAGTAACAATTCCTATATTATCAGTTACTTCCATTAATTTATATTCATTTTTATTGGCTTTATTTAGAATTGCAATTTCATTTTTACTATTAAGTATAACACCTCTAGCACCTCTACGATATCTTGGATTGTTAAATTCTTTGGTTTTTAAATTAAAATCTTCATCAGTCAATTTCTTTATATATTTCATAATCTTCTCCCATATAGGATTATACCATATAAAACTAACAAGAAAGCGAAGATAAATAAATAAGATATTTTTCATAATATAATAATATTAATGTATTACATTTAAATTAAGTATTTAAAATAAAATAATCTGAAATTATGTAAAACTTCAGATTATTGATAGGAGGGAAATTTTTCTATTTCAATTTATGCAAATAGTGAGAAAACACCAGTTATTGATGTGTCATCTGATTGATTTTCCCATCTTCCTCTTGTTTTAATGTCATTGCCATTTGCAGTATAGCTAGATGTATAAATAGTATTTGTATCTGTTACTTTAACCGTATTTTTAGCCGAATTTACATATCCTATTGGCCAATACGCATATCTACCTATTGTAGTTAAGATTTGTGGTTGTCCACTTAATTGTGTTGCTCTAATAGAAGTTTTAAAACTTGTTCCTAATTGCATTGTTGTTTCTGCTTTACCCTTGTAACCTATTGTTTTAGTTACACTTGTTGCCCCAACTGATATAGCTCCTATTGCAATAACAAGACTTAAAGATGTAATAGTTGCTATTTTCATTAACTTATTTTTCATAATTATCCTTCTTTCCATTTATGTCCTCCTCGATATTCATTTTAAGCCAATATTATCAAATTATGTAGTGAATTTTTGGCACATTATTAATGTGAATAATATTCACGATTCTTAAATAATCCAAAGTATATAATTAATAGTAGTAACATTAATAATATTTCAATAATATATCTATAAGTTAAAAGGTTTAAATTAATACTTAAAGCTTTGTTAATAATAATATATATTGTGTAAAAAACAGAAAAGCTAAAGAACATTGATAGCAAAAATTGTATAATTAAAATTAATATAAATGTCAATTTTAATTTTCTTTTACTAAAGCCTAATCTTTTTAAAATTAAAAAATCTTTATTATAGTCTTTTTGTTCATTCGAAATAATTATATAAAGCAGTATTAGAGAAAAAATCAGGATTATCTTTTCAATGATGTTGAAAGTTATTAAAAAAGAATCTATTTTATCTGCCTTATCACTATCTTTTTCGTTATAAGATGTTTCTATTGAAGACTTAATTACATTATTTCTTTTAGCTAAATTTTTTGTTATGTTATATGCATTATCATACGAGTTAACTGTTAATCTATAAAGATGATTATATGATTTATACAAGATATTTAAAAATGAATTATGTGAAACGATAATAATTGGAAATTTAGATGGCACAACTGTTTTTAGTATGAACTTATATTTAATGTTGTTAGCATTAAGTATGAGTTCCTTATCTTTTATTTTATCTATATTTTCTTCTTTTAGCTCATATATTTCTGGTATTATACCAAAAACCACTTCATTATCACCTAATTGATAACTATTATTACTATCTTCAACAACGATACTTTTTTCATATCCAGAAATTTTCATATCTATTAATGAAATATCATTTGATTGATTTTCTTCCGTTTTTGAAATTATATTACCTGAACTATCTAAAATAACTTCATTCCCATTTTTAATTAATTCGCTTTCGATATCAGCAAAGACACAATCATCAATTTTTAATATTCCTTTTTCAAATTTTAAATTATCAATAATATCATTATCTGTATATACAAATACAAATGAATTATCAGAAAAAATTTTGTTTTTTTCATCAATTAAAAAGTCTAATAATACATTTGACATAATTATAATAAAAATAATTAATGCAAATATTATTGTATATACTTTAGTTACTTTTTTTCTAAAAAAATTTAATAATAAATTCATATTTATTCCTCACTTTTCACTAGGTTTATTATATTTTTGTTAACTAACTTATATGTGTAAACAAAATAATATATACTTGGAACTATTACGACCAGACAAAAAGCGATAACTAGTGTAAAATAATTATACACAATGGTGTATGCTAACGATAGCATAACCTTTTTAAAAGTCATTTTAATAATATTTAACGACAACATTGATAGTATGATGGCTACTGTATAAGAAATTATATTATTTGCTAATAGTTGAATTAAATATGTAAGACTAACAAATTTAGTTGAATATCCAATTGTAAATAGGATTCCAATATCATTATAATTTCTTATTATATTTTTCTTTAAGAAATTTATATTTATCAATAACATTATAATGACTATTGATATTATAACAGCATTAGTAATATTGACTATATTTTTTAGCAGGGTTGTATCATATTCTATTTTTATACTATAATTAAATTTCAATTTTTCTAAATCTGCTTGAACCTTTTTTACATTTTCTATATCATCTACAACTAATGTAAAACCATATACACCATCATTTATAACAGTTCCAGTATCAATTATTTCTATCATATCTTTTGGAGAAATAAAGCAATTATTACTTGGTAGCATTAAATCTTCATTATTATACAATCCGATTATTTTGAAAGTTTTACTATATGTTTTATCTGTAATATACTTATTATTTGATTCCGAATATGAATAGTAATTTACATCAAATGAAGTTCCTATCAAATTATTGGCATCTAGAAATTTAAAATCAGCATTTAAATTATATGCGTCACTCGATGGGAAAAAGTTTGAAGGACATATTGCGACACCACTATCAGTTTCTTTAAAGTAATTTCCGATTATATTTTTTGGTAATAAACTTTTATCTCCATAATTTAGTTCTACATAGCCATCATATATTTCATTTTTATAACTGCTTTCAAGGGAGGCAAAATCATATTGAGATGAATATATTAACTCTATGTTTTTTATTGTTTTTAACTCATCTAAACCATTATTCTTTTTATCTAAATTTGCTCCAACCACAATCACCCTAAACCAAGGATTAGTAATTTCTGATTTATTTAAATAATTCACAAAATTAAATCTAAAGTTTAATAGCAATAATAATAACAAAGTAAATATTGCAGTAAATATAATTTGTGTAACGTTAAATATATTTTTTCTGTTAAGAATAATATAATCAGCTATTTTCATTTTTTTCTCCAAAAATTTTACCATTTTGTAATTTATATATGTAATCTGCATAATTAGTAATATTTAAACTATGACTCACAATTATAACACACTTACCATCTTGACTTATATTTTTTAATAATTCAAAAATAGCAGTTTCGTTCTTCTTATCTAAATTTCCAGTTGGTTCATCAGCTAAAATTATTTCCGGATTATTTGCAAGTGCCCTTGCAATAGCAACTCTTTGTTGTTCACCTCCAGATAGTTCTTTAGGGTAATGATCTTTCCTGTCTTCTAAACCGACTTTTTTTAATAGTCTAATGGCTAAGTCACGACGATTTTTTCTTTTTATTTCATTATTTAAGAGCATTGGAATCATAACATTTTCTAATGCAGTCATGTTTTGTAACAATTGATAATCTTGAAAAACAAACCCTATTTTTGCTGACTTATTTAATGTAAGTGATTTATTATGTGAATCTAAAACATTAATATTATTTAGCAAGTATGTTCCGTTATAGGATGTATCCAACAATCCCAAAATATTAATTAAAGTTGTTTTTCCTGTACCACTCTCTCCTAAAATTGCATAAAATGTTTTTTCTCTAAATTCACAAGTTATATTTTCTAATACTTTTAACGTTCCAAAATTTTTTCTTATATTTTTTAGAATTATTACTTTCTTTTTCATTTAAACACTCCATTATACATTTAAACTTAATCCATTTGCTTCATCATAAACATTAGATGCGGCACCATTAAATTTAAATACATTTCCTTGACCGCCCTGAGATATTGTATATAACTTGCTTGTTTTTAATGATATATTTCTTCTAGAATGTTCGTATGCCCCGTATACAGTACCACCAGTTGTCGTAAAAAATGAAACATTTACTTTAAGATTAGATACATTTTCTAATTTAACTGAATAACCAAATCCATTGTTTTTAATATCAGGCGATGAATAACTTTTATTAAAGTTATCACCCATAACATACGCATTTCCAGCTTTTACTAATGAAACTCCGCTCAACCTTGCTCCTATTACATCATAGCTTTTAACATTTGGTTTTGCATTCCAATTTGCCTGTAATGATATGTAACATTGTGATGAACATGATTTATTCATTATTAATGTACGAGATTTTTCTGTCATTGTTGAATATAATTGTAAATCGTTTTCTTTTAAATAAGTTGTTTCAATTTGACTTTTAAAAAGATTCAATTTATCTACATAATTAAATTCATCTTGAGTAATGAATTCCTGATAACCATCCCAAAACATGTTAGAAAAATAATTATATTGGCTTTCGGTAAATTCCACATCATATTGATTGATGTAATAAATGCTTCTTGCATTTACAAAATTTAATTTTAATGTAAGCAATAATCCTAACAAACATATTGATAATATTTTTTTCTTCATTTTTAAAATTTTACTCCTTTCATAATTCAAATATAAAGTAATAGTCAAAAAAAAACTAGTGAATAAATGGCACACTAATTTTTTTCAAAATGTTTTAAATATTTATCATAAAATTTTTTATATATTTTTTCATCATTATTGCAATTTGATTTGCCACAGTTTACATGACCATCAACAACATCAAAATTCACTTTTGAATCAGAATAATTAAAAGATTTAGTATTTAAAAAATAATCTATATAAACATCACTATTATCTGTAATTGTTACTTTTTTAATTACTGTATCATAAAGTATTTGAAAGTTTTCATCATTATAACTACATATGCTTTCTTTACAATCGTAAATATTATCAGTTTTAGATTCTGTTTCTGAATCTATAATATCTTTATCATCTTTAAAGAATAATTTATGATTACTGTAATTTTTATTAAAATTCAAATGAATTACCTCTTTAGTATCATTCGAGCTTATCTCCATAAAAATATTATCTATAATCTTTTTATAATTAGAAATATTAATTGATGAATTATATCCAGTAAAATCTATTATTATGTTTGTACTTGGACCGTCATATATTATATGTTTATCATTATTCTGATAGTAATAAATGGTAATATTATAAGATTTAAATTCATTATTATTTAAGCTCAAATAAGATTTTTCTCTTGTTAATACTAATAGTCCTTGATTTATTGAAAAATGCTCTGAACTTCCATAAAATGTAAAGATAGTAGTTTTATTGTAAGTTTCATAAAAATAATACAAAAGAAATATAAAAATAATAGTAATCATTACTGCTATAACTCTTTTAAACATTTTTATTACATTACTTTGCTTTACAAAATAGTTTATTAAATTACTATTTAATTCTAATTTATTATATCTGTTATTTTTTTCTCCAGAAAGAAGTTCTTTTAATTCTATCTGAAATATTTCACATAACATTTGATAATACTTTATATCGGGACATAATTTTCCATGTTCCCATTTACTCACAAGTGTTCTATCAACAAATAATTTTTCTGCAAGCTGTTCTTGAGTTAATTTTGATTTTTTTCTACAAGTTTCAATAAACTTTCCAACTTTAACTTGATCCATATGTATTACTCCTTTTTCAAATAATAATTCACACTTTCGCTAACAAACAATATTATACTATAAAATTATTGTTAATAGTGTTCCAATTCACCGCATTATAAAATATCTATTTTTTTATTAAAAATTAAATATTAATTTAATAACAACTTACATAATTTTTGTAAATCATATTCTATAATTTCATTTTTAATAAAATAACAGGTAAAAGAAAAGACATGGATAATATAGTATTTAAAATAAATATAACAAATTTTAAAATAATAATAATTAAAAAATAACGCTGGTATTCAAATAGAATAATGGCGTTTTTCATAAAAAAAAGAAACCTCTCTTAGTAAGTTTCTAAATATATTAAACCATTTAAAAACGGTATATGACAATGGCAGGGACAGAAGGATTTGAACCCTCGCGAACGGTTTTGGAGACCGTCATACTACCACTATATTATGTCCCTAATTTTTCCTTTGCTCTTCCATTATAATACATAATATATGATTTTAGCAAGGAAAAATTGCTTTTTGCCTGTGGATAAGTCGTTAGTTATCCACAGGTTTCATTAAATTTATAAATTTTGAAGAAGGAATTACTATTTTAATTGGTCCACTTACCCAAGGTGCTACTTGATATGGAGGGAAAGTTAAATGTAAACCTTCTTTATCAAAATAATATAAAGAGAAGTTTTCTAGTATTGGTTTAGTACCTTCCTTTAACCAATTTTTATCCTCATTAGCACCTATTTTTATTAATTCTTCATAACTTAATTTAGAAAGTATTTCTAAGTAATTATCATCCTTAAAGAAATCTTTTAATTCTAGAATTTCTCCATTCTTATTATAAGTAAACTGTTTATTTATTAAGAAATAATGAACTCCACCAGTATAACTATAAATAAAATATTGTAAATAATAAATACCATTATATTCATGTAATTCATAATCAGTATAAAAGTCATTTTTTATTTCATTATAGTTTTCATACTGTTTAAATTCTTCTAACTTTTCATCTAACCAATCTTTAATCTTTTTATTAACATTGGGAAAAGGGGTTTCATAAATATCTATTTTATAAGTATATTTATCAGTACTTTCTTTTACTTCATAAGCAAGAACAGGACTAGTTAAAATAAGAGATGATAGTATAAATATAAATAATAATTTCATATAATCACCATTTATAGGATAACCAAAAAAGTAGAGATTATACTCTACTCTAGTTATAATATATTTTAACTAATTTTGATTAATTATTATCTTATCATTTTGATAATCAACTTCTAATTTAGCATTAGGTTTAACAGTATTTTCGATTAATTGTTTAGCAAGGACAGTTTCTAGTTCTCTACTTACTAGACGTTTTAGTGGTCTTGCTCCGTAATACTCATCATAACCATTTTCAACAAAGTAATTTCTAGCGGCAGGTGTTAAAGTTATAGTTAGATTTAAGTCTTTTAAACGAGTTTCTATTTCTTTGATTAATTTATCTAAAATACTAGATAATACTTCTTTAGTTAATTTATTAAACATTATTACTTCATCGATACGGTTAATAAATTCTGGTTTAAAGTATTTATGTAATTCTTGTTCTACTTTTTCTGGTTCGTTATTTAAGATATATTCACTGCCAACATTAGATGTCATAATAATTATGGTGTTTTTAAAGTCAACAGTACGGCCATTAGAATCTGTCAATCTACCATCATCTAAGATTTGTAATAATAGGTTTAAGACATCTGGATGAGCTTTTTCGATTTCATCAAATAGTACAATACTATAAGGATTACGACGAACAGCCTCAGTTAATTGTCCACCTTCTTCATAGCCAACGTAACCAGGAGCGGCACCGACTAGACGTGATACTGAATATTTTTCCATGTATTCACTCATATCAATTCTAATCATATGTTTTTCATCATCAAATAGTTCATAAGCAAGAGCCTTAGCTACTTCGGTTTTACCAACACCAGTTGGTCCTAGAAAGATGAAGGAACCAATTGGACGGTTAGGATCTTTAATACCACTACGACTACGAATGATGGCCTCACTTACTAATCTTAAGGCTTCTTTTTGTCCTTTAACTCTCTTACCTAAGTTTTCTTCTAAGTGTAAAAGTTTTTCTTTTTCACTACTTACTAATTTAGCAATAGGAATATTGGTCCATTTGCTAATAACGTTTGCTATATCATCAGAAGTTACAACATCACTTAAAATACGTGATTCTTCTTGTGAATTTAATTCTTCTAATTCTTTTTCTAATCTTGGAATAGTACCATGACGAAGACGTGCAGCTGTTTCTAAATCATAACGATTTTCAGCTGTTTCTAAATCAAATTTAGCTTTCGATATCTCTTGTTTTTTATTCTTAATGTTTTCATTAAGATTTTTTTCTTTTTCCCAAGCACTTCTTAAATCTTGTTCTTGAAGTTTTAAGTCATATAATTCTTTATCAATTTCATCTTTACGACGTAGGGATAATTCATCTTTTTCTTTTTTAATGGCTTCTCTTTCAATTTCAAGACGCATAATTTTTCTGGTAAGTTCATCTAAGTTAGTTGGAACACTATCCATTTGAACTCTAATTGTAGCACAAGCTTCGTCTACTAAATCTAAGGCTTTATCTGGTAGATAACGGTCAGTTATATAACGGTTTGATAAAGTGGCTGCTGCTACTAAGGCTTTATCTTGAATAGTAACCCCATGATGTATTTCAAATCTTTCTTTTAAGCCTCTTAAGATAGTTATAGTATCTTCAAGTGTTGGTTCATGAACAATTATCTTTTGGAAACGACGTTCTAGGGCACCATCTTTTTCGATATATTTGCGATATTCATTTAAAGTAGTAGCACCGATAACGTGGATTTCACCACGAGCAAGCATTGGTTTTAAGATATTGCCGGTATCCATAGCACCTTCGATAGCACCAGTACCTACAATCATGTGGATTTCATCAATAAACATGATGATGTTACCTTCACTCTTTTTAATTTCATCTAAAACTTTCTTTAATCTTTCTTCAAATTCACCACGGTATTTAGCACCAGCAATTAAAGAAGCCATGTTAAGTTCCCAAATGGTTTTATCTTTTAAGGTACTTGGAACATCACCTTTAACAATTCTTTGAGCTAATCCTTCAACTATAGCAGTTTTACCAACACCTGGTTCACCGATTAAGACAGGATTATTCTTAGTTTTACGTGATAAGACTTTAGTAATGCTTCTAATTTCTTCATCACGTCCAATTACAGGGTCAATTTTTCTTTTCTTGACCTCTTCATTTATATTACGACCGTATTTCTCTAATACGTTTTCATTTTCTTCTGGATTATTATTAAACATATATATTTCCCCTTTCGAGTATTAATTATACTCATTTTTTAGCACTTGTCAAGTGCGAGTGCTAATTATTTTATAAAAGAAAATAACACATAGTGTTAATATGAAACTAATTATATCTAGTCAAAATATTATTTAGAATTTTCTTTCGCTTTCTTATATTCTTCAATATACTTTTTTAATATGTAACAAATTTCGCCATTTATGCTTCTTTCTTCTTCTAAGGCTATCTTTTTTAAATCATTATATAAGTCAATTGCCATACGCAATGTCATATTCATAGTATCACTCCCATACCAAAATTATAGCATTACGGTATTGACCTAGTAGTTTCCTGATGGCATCATTATGGTATATTAATTTTTACTATTACAATTTTTATTTTAACCATACTTATAAGAATTAGTTATTCTCTGTGGCAGACAATAAATACCCAAGATAGTATTAATGTTGCAACGACAAAATGTTTTAATGTCGAAATTACTAGTCAAAAGAACAGTATTTCTTTAGAAAATGCTTATCCTATTAGTAATGTAAGTGGTAAAAAATTAAGTGATTATGATGCAACTATGGAAGATTTAGATAATGAAATTAAAAGTATAGTTACTTATTTAGACACAAAAAGAAGTCCTTTTCGACTTCTTTTTATTTTACTATCTCAGCCTTAACTACTTCATTACGATTACATTTTACTGTAAAAGAATTATTACATTCTGGACATTTAACCGTATGCGTACCCTTTTTTAAAGGTAGTTTTAATACTTGATGACACTTTGGACATCTTTTATATAAGGCTTTATTATAGTTTTTAATTATATCTATATATAATTTAAATTTCTTTTTAGGATAACCTATTATCTTAACATAGATACTATTTTCTTTTCTTCTTTGTTTAACATTTTTAGATACTATTCTAAATATTAGAATAGCTATACTAAGAACTAAGGCTAAACTTAAATAAATATTATTAATAAAGATATCCATTATACTTAAGATAATAATTATTATTAAATTGAAATTAAATAATTCATCAAAGCCATTTCTTCCAGGCATACTGCGGTTTATTAAATCTTTATAAGACACAAAGACCTCCTTTACTTAGCTAAATATTCACAAATTAAATTACTTATTTCGGTTGGATTTTCAATACTTAAGCCTTCGATTAGTCTAGCCTCTGCATATAAAATCTTAGTATAGTTCTTTAACTCTTCTTTATCATTTGTATATAAGTCTTTAATCTTCTTAGCAATTTCATGATTTTCATTGATTTCTAAGACTTTGTTAGCAGTTACTCCATTATCAAATGGCATATTTTTCATTGTCTTTTCCATTTCAACGGAGATATCACCTTCACTGGATAAGCATACTGGATGATTCTTTAATTTGTTAGTAAATTTAATTGCTTTAACATCTGGTATAGCTTCTTGCATGAATGTAAACATATCTTTAGCTTCAGTATTCTTTTCTTCTAATTCTTTCTTTTCTTCTTCTGTTTCTAAATTAGCATTTTCACTGCATACATTTTTAAATTCTTTTTCTTCATAACTTCTTAAAGTCATAAGGGCAAATTCATCAACATATTCGGTACAATATAGAATTTCATAACCTTTTTCCTTAGCGGCTTCAACTTGTGGTAACAAGTCAATCTTATCAACCGATTCCCCACAAGCATAGAATATATCCTTTTGATCTTCTTTCATACGACTAACATATTCTTTTAAGGTTGTATATTTTTTATCATTGGATGAAATAAACATTACTAAATCTTTTACTTTATCTTTATCTATACCATAATTATTATATACAGCATACTTTATTTGCATGCCAAAGGCCGTATAGAATTTTTCATATTTAGCACGGTCTTCATCACGCATAGTTTCTAATTCTTTTTTAATCTTACTTTCAATAGAATTAGCAATAGTCTTTAAGATTCGATTTTGTTGTAAGGTTTCTCTTGAAATATTTAATGATAAGTCTGGAGAATCAACAACACCTTTAACAAAGCTAAAGTAATCTGGTAATAAATCAGAACATTTATCAGTAATTAAAACACCGTTTGAATATAGTTGTAAACCTTTTTCATATTCTTTAGTATAGTAATCAAATGGAGCATGAGAAGGAATATAAACTAGAGAAGTATATTCAATAGTACCTTCAGCTTTAGTATGAATATGAGCGATTGGTTCTTCATAATCAAAGAATTTATCACTATAGAAAGTATTATATTCTTCATCTGTTATTTTAGATTTATCTTTCTTCCAAATAGGAATTAAAGAGTTTAAAGTTTCTAACTCAGTATGTTCTTCATATTCATCTGGGTCTTTTTCATCTTTTTTAGGTTTTAGATGTTTATGTGTTTCATACATAGTAATTGGATAAGTTATATAATCACTATATTTCTTAATTAATGTTGAAATTTCATATTCTTCTAAGTATTTAGAATACTTTTCATCTTCAGTATCATCTTTTATGTATAGAATGATATCAGTACCATAATCTTCTTTAGTAGTTGGTTCTATTTCATAACCGTCAATACCACTTGATGTCCATTTATTAGCTTTATCAGTACCATATTTTTTAGATATAACTTCTACTTTACTGGCTACCATAAAGGCAGAGTAGAAACCTACACCAAATTTACCAATGATATCAATGTTTTCTTTATGTTCATTATTCTCTTTGAAATCACTAGAACCACTCTTAGCAATCGTACCTAAGTTATTTTCTAGTTCTTCTTCAGTCATACCAATACCATTATCGCTGATAGTTAATGTTTTATTTTCTTTATCAGGGGTAATATGAATATTAAATTTAGATGTATCAACTTTGATATCTTTATCAGTTAATGACATATAATGTAGTTTATCAATAGCATCACTAGCATTAGATATAATTTCTCTTAAAAATATTTCTTTGTTTGTATAAATGGAATTAATCATTAAATCCATTAGTTTTTTAGATTCAGCTTTAAAAGCTTTTTTCTTCATATATATTATCTCCTTTTATATAAATATATTATTTAATGTTATCTTTTTTATTTTAGCAGTCATATTTCTTGAATGCTAAATAAAGTATAATGCTTTTTTTAGCACTTGTCAATTAGTGAGTGCTAAGTTTTTGATGAAAATTGGGCGAAGAAATTATGATGTATATGTGATACCGCATAAGATATAGTAGAAATAAAATAACGAGGTGAAAATATGAGTGATACATTTTTTCTATCTATCCTAAATGGATATGATACTCTTTTTAAAGCTTTATTAATTTTTATTGTTTTGGATTACTTAACTGGTGTAATGAGAGCTTTTTATACTGGTAAGTTAAGTAGTAAAGTGGGTGCTAAAGGAATTATTAAGAAGATTGGTTATATTATTTTAGTGGTAGTGGTAGAAATATTAGATATTTTACTTAAAGATAATGGTTATTTAAGGAATATTGTTATTTATATGTTTATTGCTAACGAAGGAATAAGTATTTTAGAAAATTGGAGTGCTATGGGTATTAAGTTGCCGGCAATAATTAAGGATAAATTTGATAATATGAAAGGAGGTGATGAAAATGAGCAAAATAAGTAATTTAATCTTTCATAATAAAAGACATTATATAACGCAAAAATTTAGTAATAAACATAAAGCAGTAGATTATGGAACTTATCGTAAAAAAATAAAACAGTATGCTATTGAGGAGGGAATTATAACTTACACAGGTTTAATTAGTGGTGGTAAGGCAGTTAAAATTAAATATCCGAGAATAAATAAAGAATTTATGCATTTACATTTAGATAAAATTTTAGTAAAAAAAGGGCAAATGGTTAACAAGAACACTGCTGTTGGCACAACTGGTATGACAGGTATCGCAACAGGTATTCACTTACACTTAAGAATAAAAGATTTAAAAACAAATAAAATACTTGATCCTGAAGAATACTCATTAATTTATGAAGAGGATAATCATATTTATTATATTGTTAAAAGAAAAGATAATTTAACTAAGATTGCTAGAAAATATAAAATGACATGGCAAGAACTTTATCGCAAAAATAAAGAGATTATAGGTTCTAACCCAAATCTCATTCGTGTTGGTCAAAAGTTATTAATTAAATAATCATCGTTACTTTTAATATAAGTCTCTTATCTTTTATTTTTAGTTTCATTTTTTTCTTGTTTCTTAAATAATTTTAAAGATTTCTTTTCTCCTGCTGATACTTGCTTTTTATATTTTTCTAGATGTTCTTTAAGAGAAATATTTTGATTAAATGGTAAGATAAATGAATATTTCTCTTTTGCTTTTTCTTGATGTTCACGAATAGATACTTTTAGTTCTTCTAATTTAACTGGAATATTATTTTCTTTGGCATACTTCTTAATCTTGTGGTATAGCTTAGTTGAATATACATAGTCAATAACAATAATTCCAAAGAAGACACCGAGTACAAATGAAAATGCAAGGTTATTAGAAAACCATTTTAAACCATTAAGAATAGGTTGAGCCAAGAAAAAGTAATATAAAGCAGCAATGCCTGTCCAGATAGCCGAGAACAATGGACAAATTATTCCTTTGTAGTTTCCCCATTCATTGGAATAATCCCATAGTTTAGGTCCCTTACCGTCAACAAATGATAAACCACCAATAAGTTCAATAAGTGTCATGGTAGCACCCATAAGTAAAATAACAATAATAGGATGAACATTTAGATTATGAAACATTAAATAGATAGCTGTTAAGGCTGCTAGTCCAAAGCCATAAATTGGTAAGTATGGACCAACTAGAAAGCCTGGATTTACCCATTTTCCAGAAACAGCTCGTCTAAAAAATAGTTCCATAATCCAACCGCAAGTACAACCAATATAGAAGATAAACATAAATGTTAAAAATAAATTCATATAAAACACTCCTTTAACTTTCTAAAGTAGAACTGCTAGTTCTTCTTTTTTCTTACCTTGATTTTAGCATAGAAAGTTAAAAAAAGATAGCAATTAATAATAAATGATATTCATAATCAGTTTTAAAATTAATGACGTACTTTTAACATATTGCATATAATTTTATAGGTGATTTTTTATGTTAATTAATTATACGACGAAAGAACTAGATTTACTGGCTAGAATTATGCGGGCTGAGGCCCTAGCGGAAGGTAATCTTGGGATGCTGATGGTTGGTAATGTTGTTGTTAATAGGGCAATTGCTAAGTGTTTAACTTTTAAAGATATTCGAACTATTACTGATGCTATTTATCAAAAAAATCAGTTTAGTGGGACAAAATCTAGTTTGTTTAATGGAAGTGCGACTACTAAAGAAAAGGATTTAGCCAAAAGAGTTTTAAGGGGAGAATATTTCTATCCGGCGACCCATGCTTTATGGTTTTATGCTCCGAAAACTGGTGATTCTTGTAAAAATAAATGGTATGATCAGGCTCTAGCAGGTAGATATAAGAATCATTGCTTCTATAATCCAGATTCTGGAGTATGTGTAGAATTATATTAGTTTTTATTATTATCTAAATAAATATTACTTAAAGTTACATTATTAATATCATCAATATTAAATGAAGAATTGTTTATAAGTTTATTATAACCAGTCTTCATTATTTTTTCAGTTAAACCAAAAACTTGGGCATAAGAAAGGTAATAATCCCATAATACTATCTCTTCTGGTTCTTTCACTGCAAAAGCTCCAAAATCATCTAAGAAGTTTGCAAATGATTTTAGCTTATAGTACTCTTCTAAACCTTTATCTGTTCTTTTTAAATTATTACTCATTTCATCATTATAAGAATTAATACCTGCATTAATAACTTCTTGAATAGAATAAATAATAAAACCTAAGGCACCGTAGGCAAGTTGAGCCATAAAACTAAGCACTATAAAACATACTATTCCAGAAAAAATGGCCGAGATTATACTATAGGGGTTATCTACCTCAAGAGTGGCTATAGTCATTAAGATACTAATTAATAGAACTATTATATTTTTTATAATATTACCGACAGTCCCAAATTTTTCCAAAAAATTAAAATTATTCTTTTTTTCTTGAGAATCAGTATATAAATCTAATTTTTTTCCATCTTCTAAGCATAATCTATACCATTCATTGTAGTTAATATCTTTAACTTTATTCTGAGAAATATATTGCATTATATACTTTTCATTTTCTAAAAGCTGATTATTTTGATAATTTAATACTTGGATAAAATATTTATTTCCTAATTTAAATAGTTTTAAATATTTTTTAGCACATAAGTCGAGGATAACAGCGACGATGTCTTTTTCATTTTCAATTTTAGAATCTATTAGTAAGGTATTAATGTCAATTCCAAAATGATTTGGTAACTCCCGATAATAAAGATATTTATTCTGTTTTTCAATTTTTTTATTAATTCTTTTCATGTTAATTTTAGCTATAATTTGGCCAAACAGAAAACTTATATTAACAAAAACTAGAGTTACTACTATAACGCCAAAAATAATGGTATAAAGTCTATGAAGGTTAGGATCTGATGAAGCATCTAAGGATTTACAATATTTTATGTACAAACAAATAATTACAGCATTAAATATTAAAACTGTAATTAAGTTTGCTAAAATACTTTTAGCATATTTATTATATTTGGTTTCATGTTTTGCCATTCTACTCACCCTAACCTATTGTTAGCTTAATTATAACAAATTTTAGAATGTTTTTATTAATTATTATTAGGAATTATTAATTTTTGACCAATTGAAAGATTAGATGTTTTTAAGTTATTACGATTAATTAAATCACTTACTGTAGTATTATATTTTCTGGCTATGGAATATAGAGTATCGCCAGATTTTACCGTATAAGTCTTTTCGTTAAGATTTTGCGTTGATACGGGAATTTTTAAGGTCTGATCGATAGAAAGGGTGTTAGAAGTTAGATTATTTAGGGTAGTTATAGCATTTACAGTTGTGTTATATTTTTTAGCGATAGAATACAAAGTATCACCAGATTTAACTGTATAAGTAGTAACATTTGTATTTTCTTTAGGCATTTTCTTAATTAATAAAGACTGGCCGATTGATAGATTGTTAGAGGTTAAATTATTTAAATCTTTAAGTTCTTGAACAGTTAAATTATTCGAAGATGCTATGGAATATAGGGTATCCCCTTTCTTAACAGTATAATATTCGTTTGGTTGGTCTACCTTGGTAGCACTTATTTTTAATTTTTGACCGATTTGGAGAAGATTAGAAGAAAGATTATTTAGAGATTTTAAGTTAGCGACGGTGGTATTAAATTTGTTAGCAATACTCCATAAAGAGTCCCCTTTTAAAACGGTATAATACTCATCAGTTTGTGAAGTATAAGGTACACCTGCATAGGAAGCGACAGCTTTTACAACAGCTTCGGCTAGTTCTTCATAGTTATTTTTTAATTGAGACACATCATCGCCAGTTGAATCAAGAAAACCATATTCAACTAGTAAAGCCTCAGTATTCGGAGTTTCTCTTATTATATAATAATAGTCCTTAGCAGAATTACTAGGTAAGCGACGTTGATAATATTTGCGAACATTTTGACCAGTATTTTCTATTTCTTGTGTTATTTTACGAGCTAAGGTATCATTATTTCGTAAGGCATAAACTATTTCAAACCCATCGCCACCGCCAGCATTAATATGATTAGATAAAACAATGACATCTTTACCGTCGCCGTAAAAGCTTAAAACTTTATTAACCCTATCGTTTGGATTTAGAGTTACATCTTCGGTTCTAGTCATTTGGTTAGGTATTCCTAATTCATCAAATCGTTGTTTCATATACTTAGAAATTTTTAAAGTTAAATCTTTTTCAATAATACCATTGCCACTAGCACCATTGTCCTCGCCACCGTGTCCACTATCGATTACTATCTTTTTAGACATATTTATCACCTAAAATATTGTATGTTTAAAAGAAAAAAATGTCATTGTTTTAAGTATAAATAATATTTACCTTTAATAATTTCTATTTAACTCCAAAAGAAAAAATTCTAACATTAAGTCAGAATCTTTTTCTTATTTTTCTTACTATTTTCTAAAACAAAATATTTATATCAAGAATATTGCATACAAGAAATGAATATGAAGTGAAATAAATTTTTACCCCAGAAGCATCACCTTTAGAATGATATCCTGCTTGAACATTGTCGTTTATTCTTAAAGTTTCTTTAACAAGTGCCTCATAAATATTACTAGATTTATAACTTGCTTTAACTTTACCACTGCTAAAATAATCATATCCCCTTTTTAATATTTTTTCATTAAAATATTTACTTAAATTCTTTACTTTTACAGTTACTCCAGTTCTTGCAAACATAATAACATACTCTAGTATAAATTAATAATATATGGTAGGATATTTTTAGAATAGAAAGTATAGCGATGAATAGTAGTAGTGTTTTTTTAGAAAAATATCATAATAGAGAGTATATTTCTAAGTATATAGATGCCACAACTCCTAAGGAAGTAAAACCAAGAAATTTTAATTTAGATAATTATAATAATGATATTCTAGATGAAAAATATTATAAATATAAATCATATTTTGAAACTATGTATAGTGGTATAGACGATGATATCAAGTTAGATAAGGAACAAATTAAAGCTATTTTAAGTGATGAAGATTACTCGCTTATTATTGCTGGTGCTGGTACAGGAAAAACTACGACCATGGCCGCTAAGGTTAAATATTTAGTTGATATCTGTGGAATTAATCCTAAAGAATTATGCGTCATGAGTTATACCAAAAAAGCAACAGAAGAACTGGATAAAAGAATTCGCCTAGATTTTGGAATACCCGCCAGTGTTACAACTTTCCACTCTCTTGGACTTATGTATATTCGTTCTATTTTTAAGGGTAGAAAATGTAGTGTTGTTGATGATAATACTAAAAATAAAGTGTTCTTACAATATTTAACTGATAGATTATTTGCAAAAAAAGAAAGTTTAAAAAAGTTAATAGAAGTTTTTAGCCAAGATAATCTAGTAAAGTTTGGCGATTTCTTTAAGAAAAATTATATGAATTTTGATACCTATGAAGAGTTTTTTAAGGCTTATAAAGAATATCGTATATCCCAGATTACGGATTTAGATAGTCATATAAGAATGCAACTAGACCATGATTATAATCAAGAAAATATTTATACCATTAAGAACGAACTAGTTAAATCCAAGGGAGAAGCAATGATTGCTAACTTTCTTTTTATGCATAATATTTCCTATGACTATGAAAAAATTTATCCAGAACTTTTAGATAATAATAAACCATATCACCCTGATTTTACTATTTATCTTGGTAGTGGTGAAATTTATATTGAATATTTTGGATTATCTGAAGTTGAAGATGGAAAATGTAATCGTTATAAAAAGAATATGTTAGAAAAAATTAAGTATCACAAGGCTCATCACAATAAATTCATTGGTCTTGATTATAATGAAGGTCAAAACTTACTTAGTAATTTGAGAACATCATTAGAATATCTAGGATTTAAGTTAGAAAAAATAGATAACCGAGAAATAATAAGTAAACTTTTAGATAGACATTCTTTAGGACAAGTATATTCTTTAAGAAATCTTTATTTTAATTGTATTGAAAAAATAAAGTCATCAGTTAACAGGACTAAAGCCGAGACAATAATTAAGGATTACTTAAGTAGGCTCACTAATCAAGATGAACAAGATGCTAGTGAGATACAGTATCGTTTTATATGGGATTTTTATAAGTATTATCAAAAATTCTTGTTTAGTAGTCCGAATGAATATAAATTTGATTTTCCTGATATGATTTATTATGCTAACAAGTATATTAGTCGCGCTAATGATAAAGAGTTAAATTTTAAGTATTTGGTTATTGATGAGTATCAGGATATATCACAAGATAAGTATACTTTAGTTAACAATATAATTGTTAAAAACCATGCTAAGATAGTTGCAGTCGGTGATGATTGGCAGTCTATTTATGCATTTAATGGTTCTAAAATTGGTTATATTTATAATTTTCAAAAGTATTTTCCTTATGCTAAGATTTTATATATTTCGAGAACTTATCGTAATAGTAAAGAACTTATTGATTATAGTGGGAAGTTTGTTATGAAAAATCCCATGCAAATAAAAAAAGAATTGATTTCAGCAAAAAGTGTAGAAAAACCAATCCAGTTTATTAGCTTTAGTGATGAGGTTCTAAAAGTTAAAGAGTTAATAGTAAATATTTATTTGCAGCACCCCGATTACAAAGTTTTAATTTTAGCCCGAAAAAACAAAAATATTAAAGAATTATTTAATGATGAAGATTTTAGAGATAATATTGGAACGAAAGTTACTTTGGCAGGCTTTGAAGATATCAAAATTGAGGCTATGAGTATTCATAAATCTAAAGGCCTTACTTATGACGAGGTTATTATTATTGGGTTGGATAGAGATTTTCCAACTGGAAATAGAAGTAATTTCTGGATGGAGGAATTATTTAGACCAAAGGATAATGAAGAAAAGTATGCCTATGCGGAGGAAAGAAGAGTTTTCTATGTTGGTCTTACCAGAACAAAAAACCATGTTTATTTATTAGTTAATCAAGATGCTTCCTTAAGAAGTCCGTTTATCGAGGAATTATATCAAATAATTAAGAAAGAAAATCAAAAGTAAAAAAGATAAGAATATACTTAAGTTAAATAGTTTAATTTTAAGTAGTTCTTATCTTTCTTACCTAGAATGATTGTTGGTATCATTAATTTCCGGCTGATTACTTTTAGAATTATTAATAGTATCTTTAATTGTTTTTAAATAAGCTTTGGCAAGCCAAGGATTTTTAGCAAAAAACTTTTTTAATTCTTCCTCACTACATTTGGGGACATAAAAGCTTTTTAAAACTCTATTATCACGGAGGAAGCCGAAATATTTCATTGAATCGCCGCCATCATTTAGAATTAAGTTAGGAAATGATGCATTTTGTAAAGTAGTATTATTCATGAGAAAAAAGCCTTCAACTTCCTGTAATTTTGGAACATTTAAAGTAATTAAATTATCTGAACCACTCATAAAAGAATCACCGACTTTTTCTAAACTAGGCAGTTCAAGTTTCAATAAATTTTCGCTAGCATTTAAAAAACTGGTTCCAACCCTTATTAATTTAGGAGCATTTACATAATTTATTTCTCTAGCATTTGCACAAAATGAATTGCCAATCACTTCTACTTCTTGAAAATTAATACTTTGTAATTTAGAATTTAAAATTAAAAAGTTATCACCAATACTTCTAACGTTTGGTATATCAATAGTTCTAAGTCCGTAATTTGTACGCATAAAATTGTTACCAATATAAGTAGAATATTTATCAGAATAACTTATGACGTTTCCTAATGCATCTACTATTAATTCCAAACTAGTATCATCATTATAAACAATGGTTATCTTACGTTTTTTATCTTTGATTTTAAAGACATCTATGCTTTTTAAATCGTTCAAAATGTGATCAAATTCATTTGCAAATCTAGGAAGCAAGTTTATCAATTTTTTATCTTTTAAATCTAGAACATAAGTATCTAAAAAGATATAACGTTCTGGTTCTTTAGCATATGTATCATCTATTTTACCATTTACTATTAAACAATTATTTTCACAGAAATAAATATTTTGATTTTCGATATTATAATGATGATACTTTTTATCACTACCAAGAACAAAATTTTCTAATTTAAGTTTAGTGCTAATATTAGAATTGATATCTAAGCCGTAATATTGATTGAAACTGTGAGTAAGTCCTGGGATAATATTATCTAAATTATTATAGAAAGTATTATCAGGATTATTAACACGATGATTATACCTGTTTTTGATTGATAAAGTATTAACACTATCACGTGAAAATTGAATGCTTATAACACTAGTGCCATATTCATCTTCCCTACGGGGTTTAGTAAAATTTTCTCTTTTTATTTCGTCGACATTATCTTTAACAGCAAAGAAAACTATACATGTATCAAGACGATTTCCTTTAAATGTACATAAAGCTTCGTCTGGAGCATAATATTTTTTAAAAGACTGAATTTCTTCTTCTGTATGACATTCATACAAAGTATAACCAGCTAGTTTCATTAATTCATAAGGTGTTTTGTTAGTGGTAATAATATCATTTTCAACATCAATAAAGCCAAAAATAAAGTTTTTAAAATTTTCTTCTTGATGTTGAGATATAATTTCTTGAGCTAAAAATTTAGTTGGGGCAAAGTGTTCTTTTAAAATACTTAATAGTAAGCCTTCATGTTCTAAGATAGAAGGAAACAAGTTGCGACAAAGATGCATAGTATCTTCGCCATAAATTTTTTTGATTTGTTTTAATTCATTATTCATTTAAAATGCCACCTATCCATAATATCTTTGTAAGTAGTATTCATAATCCTTACCTACTACTTTTATAATATCATCTTTAATATCTTTCTTTTTAGCATAAATACCACCGATAAGTCCGAAAGTGTAATTATTTTGTTCATTTACAATATTTTCTGGCAAATAAAGATAATCACCAACTTCTGGTTTCTTTTCTAGTCCTAAGAATTCTAAATGTACTCGGTATTCTTTGGTATTATCACTTAAAATATAAGCATATGGCTCAATCGATTTTATTAATAATTTAATCATTTGTATTCTCCCTTTTTATTCTATATTTATTATTTAATCTTTAAAAGTTAATATTTCATACATAATTTTTGCTATATTTTCACAAGCTTTAGGTAAAAATTCATCATAGGTAATACGATTATGGTTATTTGGACAATCAGATATACTTCTTAATACTAGGCATGGTACTTGACATAAAAAGCATACTTGGCCAATGGCGGCACCTTCCATTTCGACACCTAAAGCTTTAAATTTTTGATTGATTTTACTTGCCATATTAGTATCGGTACAGAAAATATCGCCAGAAGCAATACATCCTAGTTTATAAGGTAATCTTTTTTTCTCTAAAACTTCAATGCTGTTCATAACTAGAGCTCTATCCACAGGTATAGTATCGCCAATATTTGGAATATAACCTTTTTTATGATCAAAGGCTGTTATATCAAAATCATGTTGTACTAGTGCTGTTGATATAATAACATCGCCTACTTCTAGGGATTTATCAATACCACCGGCAACACCGATATTATAGATTGCATCTGGTTTATAATTATCAATTAGTATTTGAGTTGTTCTTCCAGCATTTACTTTACCAACACCACTTTCTACTAGTATTATCCTTTTTCCAGTTAAATTTACTTCATAAAATGTAAGTTCATATATTTTACTTATTTTATCTATCATAAAGTATTTTTTTAATGCTGAAAGCTCTTCGTTCATTGCAAAGATTATACCTATTGTTTCCATTAAATCACCTATTCTTATCATTATTCTTGTCTTAATTATACTATATTTTTTCTTTTATTTTCTAAAACTTTGGGCAAGGACTTCTGATTATACATCAATTTGTCAAAAAGAAAAAGTCCTAAGTTTAGATTTTAGAGCTTTTATCTATTTTTAAATATCAATTTTAATTTTATAAATTAATTAGCTTTCTTATTTTTAATTATTAATTTATCAGCACACGCAAGCATACTTGGTAAGATAATAAGCATTAGTAACATTGAACAGAAAGTACCAATAGAAATTGTCTTACATATCATAGAGGCAATATGAGATGCAAATCGACCTACTATTAAAGTAACAATAATTAAAATTGAAGCACTAGTTAAAATTGTGTGGATTGATTTATTATAAGAGTTAATTAAAGCTTCTTTAATATCCATAAGTTTTCTTGATTCTAAATAATATGATGTATAAAGGATAGCATAGTCGATTGTTGCTCCCATTAAGATACTTTGAACAATTAATAAGGCAATAAAGTATACAGAACCACCTGCAAATGTTAAAGTATCCATAGTAATATATACAGCACATTGAATTAAGAATACTAAGATAATTGGAATTAAAATTGATTTAAATGTAAATGCTACGACAACGAAGATGAAAATCATAGTTAGGACAGTTATTAAATTCATTTCTCCATCAAATGATTCACTCATTTCAAGAGCCATTGGTGAATCACCGATTACATAGGCATTTTTACCGTTCATTTTGTCTTTAACAGAACTAATAAAGCTATAAGTTTCATCGCCTTCGGCATCTAATGTAGTATTAAAGATAGCACGATTATAATCTTTTCCTACTAATAATTTCTTAGCATCACTAATAGTAGTTTTAGCATCGGTAATCTTAGTACGCATATCATTATCAATAAAGTCATCAAAACGGGTATCAGTTAGGATATCATCATTAATATAACGAACAAATTCTTCAACTGTTAAAGTCCAATTTTCATTGTAATTATTTTCACTACCATAGTAGATAAATAATAAATCCATAGTATTTTCATCAATATTATCTGCTAGGGGATTAATAAGTGCTAGCATCTCTGTTAGATTAAATTTAGTATTTTTCTTAACTGATTCCATAATAGCACGGACAGTAGTTAACTGAGTTTTCATATCATCAGTAAACATAGAAGAATACTTTCTATCATTTACCACATTATTTAGTAAGTAATTAACAAATGTATCTAATGATAATGTAACATTTTTACCATTTTGTACTTCATATAATGAATATAATAGTTTTAAATCATCTTTTGAAGTACCAATTAAGTTAGCCATATTAGTGTAGTTATATTTAGTATTATTATAAACAGAATTCATTACTGTATTTACAAGATTTAGTTTAGTTAGGGAGTCTTTATCCAGAGAGCCTTGTAATATCTCATCATTTTGATGGTTAAGTAAGAACTTAGCAAATTCCATTGGTGTAATTGAAGTTTTAGTATTCATAACATGATATAAAGTATAAATTTGTTTAAGCATGGACTCATCAACACCAATTAATTTAGAAAGTTCAGTATAACTAAATTTTGTATCATTATTTGTAGCCATCATGATGTTCTTAGCAAGTGTTAAAGTTTGAATAGTATTTTCATCTAAGATTTTACTTAGAATAGCATTATCTTTATTTTCTAGAATTAAATTAACGAATTCATAAGGTGTTACATAAATTTCTTTATTTTTAATAATAGTAATTATTTCATCTACTTTTTCTTCTGGAATACCTAAGGCTGTAGCAATTTCTTTAATAGTCATTAGTTCTTCCTCAGTTATTTCATGATTTTGGATGTAATCTTCTAATTTAGCAAGGACTTCATCAACATCGATACCAGTTTTTTCTTCAATCAATTCTTTATATTTAGTAATTAATTCTTTAATCTCAGCTGGAGTATAACCGTTAATAGTAACATTTTTTAAATCTAAGATTGAGTCAATATCATCTTTAGATAAGTCAAAGATTTTAGCTAAGCCTTTAGCATCCATTTTAGTATTGATAATCTCTTTGTTACTTAAAACTTTTAGTAATTTTAAAGAAGCAAGGGTATCATCTGTAAATAGGCCTTTATATTCTTTATTAGTATAGACTTTATCTAAAGTGAAATTAACAAATTCATTGATAGTTAATTTTTCAGTTATAGGTTGTAATGATTCATAATACATAAACAACTTATCTACATCGTCTTTAGATAGTTCAAACATACTTGCAATTTCGTTAGAATTTTTCTTTGTAGTAATATTATTTTTACTTAAGAATGGTTTAGCTTGATTTAATAATACTTTTTGGTCATTTGAAATATAAGCCTTATAAGTATCATTTTTTAAGACATAATTATTTATAAAATTAGCAAGGTCTGGCAAAGTAATTTTTATACTTGGATTAGTTGCATTATAAAGAATAAATAATTGGTCTACTTGGTCTTTTGATACTCCTAAGATACTGGCAATTTCACTAGCGGTTCTCTTTTTATTTAGAGCACTTATACTAGTAAAGTTTTTAAGTTTATTAATATTTTCTCTTAATTCTGGTGTTATTTCTTTAGAAAGTTCAGCATTAGGATATACTTTATTTTCTATAAAAGTAACTAAATCGTTAAAAGTCATAGTTGTTTCTTGCTTATTATAGTAATTGAAATAAATTAATTTAAGAACATAATCATCAATATCAACATCTTGACCTAAATCACTAAATTTATCTTTTAATTCATCATATTTTAATGGTTCATTGATAGTATTACCATAACATAAGATTTGGTCGATTTTTAGAGTTCCTTCTAAAGAACGACAATAGGCACCGACAAAGTCTTCTTGGCTACTAGGATAAATAAGAGCAATTTGGTTATTTTCTTTAAAAATTCGTGCGATATCATCTTGTTCTTTAGAAGTAAATTCGTATTGTAAATTGCCTTTTAAGAAATAACTTAAGGCAAAGATGGCAATGAATAAGAAAATAGCAATATGACGAATACCAAAGCTAAAGTTTCCTAACCAGTCTAACTTCATAGTTAAATGTTTCTTTTGTGTTTTTTGGATTAAATTATCAAACATTAAAATCAAAGCTGGTAGGGCTAAGAAAATACTTACTAAACTGAAGATTACACCCTTAGCAAGAACGATACCTAAATCACGACCGATAGTAAAGCTCATAAATACTAAAGCAAGTAATCCGACAATAGTAGTAATAGAACTACTAGAAATAGAACCAAATGAATGGTACAAAGCGTTTTTCATAGCTTCTTCTTTATCTTTTGTATGCTCTTTTTCTTGGGTATATCTATTCATTAACATGATAGAATAATCCATTGATAAAGCCATTTGTAAGATTGCACAAATGGATGTAGTAATGTTAGAAACACTACTAAAAATGATATTAGTACCCTTGTTTAAGAAAACAGCAAGACCAATAACAAATAAGAATAAGAATGGTTCGACATAGCTATCACACATAATGATTAAGATAATCATTGCACAGAAAATAGCAAGGGCAATTACCGCAATATTAAGGACAGGGGCATTGCGAGTAGCAACAGCTCCTGAAGTATAAACTTCATAATCTTTGTAATTGTCTTTTACACTATTGTAAACATTGGCAGCATTTTTTGAGTCGTCTGCACCATCGACTGTAATTTCATAAAGTGTATATTCATCTTTATTATACTTATCAGTATCATCATAAGAAACAGAAGATACACCGTCTAAATTTTCTAATTCTTCCTTAATTTTGTTTTTATCTTCACTATTTAAGTCTTTAAACATGACATTTAACGCACTTGTATCTAATTCTGGAAACTCATCGTTCATAATGTCCATACCAATTCTGGTTTCAGATGTACTTGGTAGGTACTCTGTTAAATCATAATTAATATTTACTTTAGTTGAAAGATATAAAGAAACTACTGATAGAATTATAAAAATAGTTAATACATAATTTCTTTTTTCAATAATGAAATCAGTAACTTTTCGCATAATTTTTCCTCCCTTTTAACCCCATATTTCTGGGACGCACAACAAATTATATGCAAACAGTCGCACTTTATAAAGCACAATTTTATGGATAATGTCTAAATTTTGACAAGTGTTTGCAAATTGTTTTGCTTTTTGATATAATTTATCTAGTTTAAAGGTGGTTCAAATGAAAGTCAAGAATAAAAATAGGTCTTCGATAAAAACAAGACAAAAAATTAGAGAAGCATTTGCTGAGTTATTAAAAGAAAAGAATGAATTGTCTAATATGACAGTTACAGAGTTAGTTAAACTTGCTGATATTACTCGTTCAACTTTTTATACCCATTATGATTCTATCTATGATGTAGCCAAAGACTTACAAGATGAAACTTTAGAACTTATCTCTATATACGATAAAGATATTAGAAGTATTAACGATTTAGATAAGTATATTGACAGAGTTATTAAGAACTTAAAAGATAATGAAGATATGTATAGAACACTTCTAAGAAGTAGAGAACCATTGTTATTTATTGAAAAATTAAGTAATATGATTAATAAAAGATTAATAGATTTTAATATGTTTGTTGAAACTAATTATAGCGATTTAATAGTTACTTTCTTTACTTATGGCTGTGTTAACTTATTCGTCCGTTATTTCATGGGTGATTTAAAATGCTCACTAGATGATATTGGCGAATTTATAAAAGGTATGGTCAAGGAACTTTTAACTAGTAAGAGCATTAATTACAAGATTTAAAAGATTTATTAATTATTTTTAGCTAAAATATCTATGTTTTATATGGATGAATATTAAATAAATTTATTAACTTTATAGACTTAAAAATACTACCAAGTGACTTACTTAGTAGTATTTTTTTTATCTAAAGTATTAACTTTAGGATTATTATTCTTTTTAAAATTATTATTACGATTATAAGTTCTATTAGAATTATTATAATTTTTCTTCTTAGTAGATTGTTTGTTATTAGATTTGTTTGAAGTATTTTGTTTGACTTCTGATTGACTTGCAGGAATTTTATTCTCTACAATACTTTCTTTTTTCTTATCAAGAGTATTTTTTTGAAGTTGTAATAACTTTTCCTCGTACTCTTTATCTATTTTAATTTGATTTTTTAAAATAACATCATCAACATCTGGTTTAAAAGCTAAATGAATAAAATAAGCTCCAGCATTAATTGTAACGATAATTATAGCAAAACCAACTAGATAACATTTTACTAAAGATTTAGTACTTTCTTTTTCGGCTAAAACTTCTAGGACCTCATTATACTCTTTACGAAGTTTATTTTTTTCTGTAAGAGAAGAATATTTTAATTGCTCTAGTTCTTCTAATTTAGCATTTATATTGGTTATTTTTTGTTCTATTTCTTTATATTCTTTAGAAACATAATCATTTTTAGAAAAGGTTGCTAACTCTTTTTGATATAATAGCTTATCTTCATTTAAACTTTTTATTTCATCAACATACGAATTGTAATTATTATCATTTTCTGTAATTTTAGCTTCAATAGTATATTTGTTTTCTTCTGTATATCGATTAATATTATTAACATACTTATTTAAATTGATTATAATTGTTATTACACCTAGAATAATTCCTAGGACTATAGTTAAGATACCAGCCATTAACATTGGTTTATTATAAGGATTATTAGTACTTTGCATATATAACCTCTTTATATTCTTATATCTATATAATAACACAAGAGTTTTCGTAATGCAAAATATTTTAATATATTAAATTTCTACATTAATTTTAAAATTGATTTAAAAGATGATTTTTATATAAATATGAATTGCTTAATAATCTATATATAATAAAAATACTATTAAGACTCATTATGTTTTATAGATATATATTATATTATCTTTATGTTTTTTTAATATTTTTCAAGTTATTCTTTGTATTTAGCTAGTAATGTGCTATAAATAAGGTATAGAAAGTACGAGGTTATAATGAAAAAAGCAGTACAAGTAGTAATAATTAATTTTCTAATAATATTTTTATTATGTGGTTGTGGTAAAATGCAAGCTTTGGTTGATATCAAAGATAATTTAAATTTTAAAGTTTATACTAGTATTAAATTAAGTGATTTAGTAAATATAAATGACGGTTTTATTAGTGATGATAAAGAGATATTCTTAAGTAAAATCGGAGAAAATTCCATTGAAATCAATTACCAAGATTATAAAAAGCATAAGGGTAAGGTAAATGTTAGTATTAATGTTTATGATGATACACCACCATTTCTTAGTATGAGTAATAATATTTATAAACTTGTTGATACTGATTTTAATCTTTGTGATAGTGCTTTTTATGGGGATAATTATGACCGTAATGTTGCTTGTATAATAAATGGTGATTATGATAAAGATAAAGTTGGTGCTTATAAACTTAATATGGTTGTTAGAGATGAAAGTGGTAACGAAACTAATAAAGATTTTACTTTACATGTTATTAAAGAATTTGCAAACAGTTCTAATGACAATAGTATGCCAACAGGTATAAATTTTAGTGAAGCAGTCGAGAAATACAAAAATGATAATACTATGTTAGGTATTGATGTTTCTAGTTTTCAAGGAGAAATTGATTGGGAAAAAGTTAAGAATGCTGGTGTAGAGTTTGCCATTATTAGATTAGGTTTTGGTTATACTGTTAATATGGAATTGGTCTTAGATAAATATTTTCAAGCTAATTTAGAAGGTGCTAAAAATCAAGGGTTAAAAGTAGGAGTATACTTTTATACATATGCAAATACTTTAGAAGAAATAGAAGAACAAGCTAAGTTTATAAGTGATAACTTGCACGGTGAAGAGTTAGAATTAGGAGTTACTTTTGACTGGGAAAATTGGAATAATTTTCAAGATTATCAAGTAAGTTTTTATGATTTAAATAATATGTATGATAATTTTAGTAGTATTTTAAAAAATAAAGGTTATGATACTATGTTATATGGTAGTAAGTTTTATTTAAGCAATGTTTGGTCTACTAGTAATAGAAAAATTTGGCTTGCTCATTATACTAGTATGACTAATTATGATAAAGATTTTAAGTTATGGCAATTCAGTGATAAGGGGTTAGTTGACGGTATTAATGGTTTTGTGGATTTAGATATTTTATATAAATAAGTAAGTAAAAAAAGATAATAATACTTTAAGTAGTTGTTTTACTATTTTGTATCTATTATCTTTTTTATCGTTTTATAATTAAATTAGATATTATCGTTACATATAAATTTTTTAATTATAAACTTATGAGGTTCTAAAACACAGTTAGCATCACATAATTTTGTTAATTCGTCTTTGGTAAACCATTTTATATTGTTAACTTCTTCTATCTGATATTTTAATTTATCTATATCTATTTGGTCAGTGATTAAGTAAATATTGAAGATAAAATTTTTAGTAGGATATTTAATTGTTTCTATTTTAGTTGGATTTATATTAATTAAGTTTAATTCTTCTTCTAGTTCTCTTTTTAAAGCATTTATGGCATTTTCATTATGTTGTAAATGTCCACCAGCAAAACACCATTTATACTCATTTCTAGCTGTTGTTTGTTCAAGTAAATATTTATTATCATTTTTAATAATAGCATAAGATAACATTATATTAGTATTATTAGGTATTTCATCAACTCGGCGGATTATTGTTTTATCTAATTTATTGAAATTATTGTCATATAAATCAAGTATTTCCATATTAATTTTATTTTCCTTTATAACTATAATTCTAAACCATAATAAGCAATATGACAACAATAATAGCATATTTTTAAGCAAGTTCATGATATGGCATACCGTCATGTGAAATATGGGTGTCAGCATAGCTTCTAATTTTAGGCATCTTCTCACTTTGCTTTCTTTTGGAAACCGCTTTACAATTAGCTTAATTTAAAATGGAAACTACTTTTCATAATTGGAATTTACTGCTATTATTTAATTTTGTCAACTAGTTTCCAAAAAATATTAACAAATTTAAAAAAGTCTGTTATAATGGGAGTACAAGGAGAGTGAGGATAATGGTGAGAAACGAAATTGTTCTAGGAGATCTTATTAAAAAAGCTAGAAAAGATAAACATTTATCTGCAAGAAAACTAGCTGAATTATGTGACATTAGTCATACAGAAATTAATAATATTGAAAATGGTATTAGAATGAGACCTGCTGTTCTTACTCTAAAAGGATTTGAAAAGTATCTAGGATTAGATTATGCAGAAATGTGTAGATTAGCTGGTTATTCTGAAGATACTATCAAATATGGTGATGAGAATGTTATTGTTTCTTATGAAAAGTACGATAAAATTATTCAAGATTATAGAAGAGAGATAGAACATTGTGCTTATTTAATAGAAATAAAAAGAAGATGCGGACAAGAAATTAAAGAATCTTTTGATGTGGTATGCAAATATTTGGATTCTTTGGATACTGTTTCAGAAGAAGTTAAGAAAGAAATCAAATTGATATATAAAGATTTAGAAAATATAGATCTTAAATATGAAAGCTTGATGCAAGAAAAATAGGAGGGTTTAAAATGGCAAAAGATAAATTAGACAAAGCGAGTAAAGATAATAAACCTAAGAAAGTGGTCCAATCTTCATTATTTGGTGAAGATATTGATATAGTTTATAAATATAAATCACCATACAAATATATAGGTAAACAAAGTGAAGAAAGAATTATTAAATATTATGATGAAATTGTTAATCTAGATACAAATCATTATAATTCTAATGATGATATTTGTACTCCAATGATATGTGTTAAAAAAATGATTGACTATGTTCCAGATGAATTATGGAACAGAAAAGATATTAGAGTATTGGAACCATGTGCTGGAAATGGAAATTTTGGAGCTTATTGTCAGCTAAAAACAAATATTAATAATATATGGTTTAATGAATTAAATCCAATTAGATTAGAAAATTGCAAAAAAATATTAAAACCAAAGCATTTTTCACATGAAGATTTTTTTAAACTTAAAGATGAATGGACTGAGAAATATGATTTGATTGTTGCTAATCCACCATATTCTGGAGGTGGAAATAAAAATCAAAGTCTTTCAAATGATTTTATTGAACATTCAATAGATTTACTTAATGATAAAGGATATTTATGTTATGTTACGCCTAACAATTGGATGACATATAATAGTAATAATACAACATTAAAAAAATTATTAAGTGAAGGTTCATTTATAGTTATTGATAACGATGTCAAAAAATATTTTAATGGTATAGGATCATCATTTACTATTATTGTTTGGCAAAAAGGGGTTTTTGATAACAAAACGTATGTAGTTAATAATTTTCTATTAAAAGATATTCAAGAAAATGTTACAATACCTAAAGATTTAAAATTTATTCCTTTATATATTTCAAATACCGTTTTAAAATTAGCAAAAAAAATAGTTGGTGATGATAGAAATAAATTTGATTATAGATGTGATCTACACAATTTTACTCAAAAGAAGTTTTTAAGTGATGTTCAAGATGATATTTTCAAATATAAAACTATTCATACTATGAGAAAGACTAGATATGCTAGTAAAAAACAAGATATATTTGATAAATGGATAATTGTTGTTCCATTATCTACATATTATATTCCAGTTGTTATGCATGAAGTTAATGTTACACAATCTGTTGGATATTTAGATTTTACCACAAAAAAAGAAGCTGATAATTATTTAAAAATAATTACTCAACCTCATTTTAAATTACTTGTTCATTTAACCAGATATGGAAATTTTAATAACATAATGGTTTTGAGACATATGAATTTTGATAGTGATATAAAATTCACAAAAATAGAACAAACCGAAATAGATAAATTAGTCAGTCTAATTAATTATTAATCTACTTCTGTAGCACTTGCTTGAACATTGGCTAAAGGTTTATGTCCAAATTGTTTAATAAACTGTTTAATCATTATATCTTCAACTGCAAGTGCTTTTGGAGTAGCAAATGGTACAGATCTTACTCCATGCCAATCTATAACATATAAATCCTGACTGCAGTCAAATAGATATAAATTTAAGTTAATTCTATTTGTAACCATTGATTGTAATATTTTAATATTAGTTGTCGAAGCAGTTCTCCAGTTATTAACAACTCCACAATTATATGAACCTAAACGTTGTTTAAATGTTGTTCTTGAACTACCTATTTTAATGATATATTCTTTTCCATCAATAACGCAAGTTAATAAATATGATACACCTAATGATTGATTAAATGTTCTTTCTGCTTCTGGACTAGCAAATTCAATTGGGAATATTTTTTCATTAATTCTTCTGTTATCGGTTGTAATAACCATTGGTCTAACTGATAATTTACATATATATTTATAGTCAATTAAACCTTGAAATCCAAAATCTCTTAATTCTGGTTGTTGTTTTATATCATTTATTGTAAAAGGATTATCATTAATATTATCTAGAGGAAATATCCTAGCAAGAGCATCTAGATAATCTTGTCCTTTTTTTGATTCATAATGTCCATCTTTAAAATCACATAATGATTTTAAATCTTCAATATTTACTGCCATACTAACACTGCCTCCTTAAACTTATTTAAATTATATCATACTTTTTTAAATTTAACTAATCATAGAAAGGAAATTAATTATGAGAATACTAACATTGAAAGAACCTTTTGCCACATTAATATGCAATAAGGTTAAAACAATTGAGACTAGAAGTTGGAGAACGAATTACCGTGGTGAATTATATATTCATGCTGGGATTAAAAAACCTGAATATGGATATAAGTGTGAAGAATTTATCAAATTGGCAGATAAATATAGCTATAGACCGGGATATGTTTTATGCAAGTGCAATTTAGTTGATTGTATAGAAATGACTGAGGAATACATAGAAAAAATAAAAAAGGAAGACCATATAAATTATATTTCTGGTGAATATAAAGTTGGTAGATTTGCTTGGATATTAGATAATATAGAACCAGTTGATCCTTTTTTTGTTAAAGGAAGATTAGGCATATGGCATTATAATGATTAGTTATATGTTATAATAATAAATGAAATATATAATAAGGAGAGTATTATGGAAGAAGAAAAAATATTGACTAAGGAAGAAATTTTAGAAAATTTTGAAGAAAATCTAGTTTCAAATGATGAAATAGAAGGTAATGATGATTATTCTTCTTATAGTGAAGAATCAGAAAGAAGACTTGTAACTGATAAACAAGATCCGACTGTTTCATCATTATATGAAAAATACACAAGAAATAAATTGATTTTACAACCTGATTATCAAAGAAAATATGTTATGAAACAAGCAGTAGCAAGTAGATTAATTGAATCTATGCTATTAGGTATTCCACTACCTGTTGTATACTTTGCTGAAGAAGATAATGGATCATTAAGTGTTATTGATGGACAACAAAGATTAACAGCTATTATTTCATTTATAAAAGGCAAATTTTTATATGATGATAAACCATTTAAATTATCAAGCTTAAATGTTTTGACAGATTTAAATAAGAAGTCATGGAACGATTTAACTGATTCTCAACGTGAAAAAATACTTGATACATCAATTAGAGCCATTGTAATTAAAAAAGAATCTTCAGATGATATTGAATTTGAGATTTTTGAAAGATTGAATACTGGTTCAACTCCTTTAAATGAGGATGAAATAAGAAATACTATATATCGCGGAAGTTATATGAATCTTTTAAAAGAATTAGAAGAAAATGATAAATTTGATAAAATGATTAATAAACCAAACTTTAAAAACAGAATGGTTTATAGAGGAATGATATTAAGATTTTTTGCTTTTAAAGAAAAAACATATTTAAACTATAAGCCAAGTATGAAAACTTTCTGCAATAAACATATAAAAGAATTTAGAAATATGAGCACTGAAAAAGTAGAGGAATATAGAGAATTATTTAAAGAAACTGTTGATAAAGTATATACAATATTTGGAGAAAATGCCTTTAGAAGATTAACAAAAGTTGAAGGCAAAAATGATTATGAGTGGTCAAAAACAAGAATAAATTTAGCATTATACGATATTCAAATGTTTGAATTTACAAGATATGAAAAAGAAGCATTAATACGTCATCAAGATGAAATTAGAGATAGAATGTTCGATTTAATGGTGAATGATCCTGATTTTATTTCTAGTATTGAAAAAGAAACAAGTAATACAACTACTGTTAATTATAGATTTAGTAAGTGGTCAAGTGTCATAGCTGATATCATGAAACAAGAAGTTGATAATCCTAATCCTAGATGCTTCCCTGATTCAATTAAAACTGAATTATTTAAAGAAGATCCGACATGTAAGTTATGTGGACAAAGAATCTTAAATTATGACGATGCACATGTTGATCATATAAAACCATATGCTAATGGTGGTTTGACAGTTAAAGAAAATGCTCAATTAGCACATAGATACTGTAATCAACATAAAAGTAATAATGAATAATTGATTTTTATTTCACTTGCGTCACTTAAATGTATGAGGGCACCCCCTAGAAACAAGTGTCATAAGTGCCATAACATGTTAAAAAAATAGCAAAAATTTGACATATTTAAATTAAATGTTAAAAAGTATATATAGTTTTAATTTATCTATATATACTTTTTTTGTTAATCAATGCTAAATTTATCAAATAATAGTGATATAATAAATATTAAACTTTTTAAGGTGGTAAAAATATGCAAATATCACATAGAACTATTAATGATGCTATAAATAGAAAATTTATTAAACCATTAAAAGATGGTTGTATTTATAATGTGTCAAAATTGGAAAATGAAAGAAGAACTAAGCATCATGAAACAATTAGTTTATTAAAACAAGCACATAAATCATTAATAAATGTTGATTATAATTTGAAATGTAATAACTTAGTAGATGCAAATACATTATTAAGATCTTCCTTTGAATATATTATGATGGCTATGATGATTCAGTTTGATGAAAATGTATATAATGAATTTACAACTTTAGGAATAGAACGAGATAAGACAAGAGTTTGTGAAATAATTGATAAGTTTAGAACACATATGAATGAAATATGTGAACCAGCATTTAAAGATATAAATCGTAAAGAAAAATTATCAATGCTAACTGAACTATATGATAAAATGTGTAATTTTACTCATAGTACATTAATTGTAAGTACAGTAATCGAAATTAATAGCCCAAAAGAAAAAGAAATATTTCAATTGCTGATATAGCAAAACTTTCATTTTTTAAAAATGCTTCTGTTTGTATGTTTAAAGTATTTTACCAATGATAATAAACATTATTTAGAATTAGGAAATGTTGGCTTTACTTACATATTTTTATTAGTTAACATCAGCAATAAGATACAAGAATATAAAATAGATTTTTCAAAATATAACGATTTATTATATTATGATAAGAATGTTAAATACTTTGAAAAAGATAAGAAAGAAACTGAAAAATTGAATGTAGAAATAAATGAATTTAAAAATGAAGAAGCACTTAATTGTGGATTTGAAAATAAAATAAGAATTTATAAAGGTCAAGATGAGAACGGAAATAATAAATCTGGCATTACGTCATTTGAATTTACGAGAACAATAATTGAATATTATGATGCTGGAAATAAGACGTGGGATATTGAACAGATATTAGAAAGAAAAAAATACCTGATGACTAAAATAGAAAAAATGTTAAACATTAGTAGAGAAGATATTAATCTAAAAATATCAGATGAATCCAAAAGTGGAAAAACAGGTAAATCAAAGTGGTTATATAAAAACGTTTATTATGATAATGCAAAGTTAGTAAGATCATTAATACAAGATTACATTTTTGATAATAAAATAACAAAATATGGAGATATACCTTCAGAGATCCGTGATTTTAAAATGCATTCACACGAACTAATTGTAGAAGAAAATAATCCAATTATTAAAGATTATTCATATTCAGAAGTTGAATCAAATGGAATAAAAGTATTTGTTAGAAGCATCTGTAAGGAAGATAATACAAATGCATTTCTAGAGGTATTAAAAAAATATTATGATTATTCTTTAGAATTTGTTGATACAAATGAATGATAATATAAAGCTTAGAGTAATTCTAGGCTTTTTTAGTGTATAATAGATACTTAAAAGAGGTGAAATTATGGCTAATACAAGTTTTTTTATTAAGAAGATGAATGATTACAAGAAATGTATGAAATTATTAAATTGTGCTAACTGTGTCTTTAATGACGAAATTGATTGTTTTGAATTTAAAAAGATAAGTAAATATACAAAGTCAAAGCCAATATATGAAAAAGTGAAAGCAGATTTTAAATTGGTAGATGAATTAATTAATAGACAAGATCTATTAAATGCTGCTACAGTGTTAAGAACATTGTATGAAAATATTATTTATATAATTGCAACTTCATATGACAAAGAAATCAAAACTACTTTAGATACATCACCAAGAGAATTACGTAAAGTATTAGAAAAAAATTGCAGTTCAATATTTACAGATTATTTTGAACCAGAAGGTTTCAATAATATATATAAATACCTTTGTAAATTTATTCATCCTTGTAGTTTAAAAGAGCTTGTATCATACATGAATAAAACAATTAAGTATAAAAACTATTTGTTAGAAAACCTAAAATATATGATGTTGGTAATAGAATATATGTATTTAAACTTTCTAAATAAAAAAATAAGTAATGAAGAAAGTAAGTTTGATCTGAATTTTATACATTTATGTACATATGTAAATTTAATGAATGTTGCTTACTATATTAATGATGTAAAAGATAGCAAAAGTTTTATTAAAAGATATTTCTATTATGATACAAATAATAAATACATAATCGAAAATCAAGAAAAGATAAAAGTAGTATATGAAACCTTAATAGATAAAAAAGACTTAGTTGAAGAAGATATAAAAGAATTAACTAAAGCATTAGATTGTCAAATAAACGAAAGTAAATATAAAGTGACGATAGCAGATATATTAGGTGGTAAATAACTAATACGTAATGGCTATTTTTGGGAACAAATGGTGAACAGCAGGATAGGTAAAATAATGGGTATTTATGGGAAATATAGCAAGTGATAAATCAATAATAATAAAAAATATGACAAAAAATCAAGGTATAATTTTTCCCTCAGTAGTAATTAAATCGGTATGTTCATATTGATTAACACGATTACTCATAATTTCTAAGTATTTTTGATGAGCAAATATTTCTAGCTTAAGATGATTTTTCATAGCCATATTTTCTAGCATTCTGACAATTTTGGCAGTTGCAAAAAATAAGAGGATAGCCTATGGCAGCGGTTCCTAAAAAAGTTATTTTCACAGTATTCCTACCTCTATTAGTTTTTTATTACTTTACCATCAAGATTACAAACATAACAATTAGGTAATAATCTTTTTATCTCATTTAAAACATTTTGGTCTTTTTCATATGTTCTTCCAACTAAAATACCTTCAATTAAGCTACTAGGTATACCAAAAAGGACTGCACTTTCTCTGTTAGTAAAGAAATCGTCTTTTTTAGCTCTATCCTTGATAAATTTTTCATAATAGTTTGGATTAACAAAATCTTTAACTATATTATCATCAAAAATATCTTTATCTAAAATATCTCCTATTAGTAGGTTACTTTCTTTAACTAAATCAGCATTAAATATAATACCTATTTGAACTTTATCCTGATTTAAACTTGGCATAAATCTAGCTTCTTTGGTTTGTTCCATTAACCACATATGACAATCATATTTTTGGGATATTTCATTAATATTAAACATCTTATCATAAGGAATTACAGCAGTTTTACTAACTTCTTTATTAGCTAATTCGTCAAATACCCCACAATACATAATTGTTCCACCAGAATAGAAATTAATATAGTCTTTTAAATAATAATCTTTTTGTAAGTTCCATACACCAACCGAACTAGGATATTTTGATAGTCTACCGTCAATAAACCAACTAGATATTAAACCGTTTTTTACAATTTCAGTAAGTCCTTCTAAATTTTTATATGTTCCATGTAAAAGAGTTCCCTCTTTTAAGAATACATTATCACCAACTTTATAAGTATTTTTAGGACTTGTAATATTATTTGCTTTATAAAATCTATCAATTTGGTCTAAAACAATTTGTTTTGAGTTGCCACTCAACTTCTCTTTAGTCTTTTCTATAAAATCTTCTTTTTTCATTTTTTCCCTTTTTTTAATTAAATTATGATATTAAAACCAAACCATTACGGTCACAAATATAACAATTTGGAAATAATTCGGAAATTTTTAAATATTCTTTATTTTCTTTCAATTTATCAGATACAATAATTCCTTCAATCATTGATACAGGAACACCAAAAAGTATTGCTTTCTCACGACATGTTTCATTATTATCAAAATCTCTATTAACAATATACTTTTCAAAATACCAACTAGGTAATATTTCTCTACTAATTTCTTTAGAAAAATGAGTATTAAAAATATCATTTTTTATTAACAAATCATTATTAGAATATTTTACTATAAACGAAACAGAGCATTCATTATTATTAAGCTCATTTGGCAAAAACCTTTGCTCTTGATTTTGATATATTATATAATTTCTGTAGCCACTTTCTTTTTTTATTATACTTTTTAGATTGTCTATGGGAGTTATTATTCTCTTATAAATTAAGCCAGATTTATCATAAAACTCTACCGTTAAACCAGTATATTTATTTAGCCAATTTTTTAAGCTAATATTTTCATTAACCTGCCATAGTTCAACAACAAATGGTTTCTTTTTTATTGTTTTATTGTCATTATAAAATTCACTAGCTATTAAACCTGATTTAGATATTAGTGCTAACTCTTTTAAATTAGCTCTTGAACCATGAATCAAATTTAAATTAGTTAGTTTAACTTCTTCGCCAACGTTATATTTTGGCAATTGGGTATGTATTTTGTGATTATGAAATGATCTTATTTGTTCTTCAAAGATTTTTTTGACATCATCAGAAAAATTGTAGGAATCTAGCTTAGTAATATATCTATTTACATTATTCATTTTTTATTGCCTTTAATTTATTATGAATATCAATAATTAATGGAGCATTAGTATTTCTTTTACCGTCACCACCAAAATTAAAGAAATTATTCCATTCTTCTAAGTAATAATCAACACTTTCAGGATTTACTTTATCTTTTAAAATTGCATTAGCTGTTTTTTCATACCCCATAAGTGTTACTGCACATAAAGCCTTAGCATAAGATTTTTCTGGAATATTGGATTTTTTATAAAATTCATAAGCCATATCATCTGTTACTTTTCTAGGATTTTTGACGATAATTTTATTAGTTCGATAAATCGTTGTAGCTCCTTCGATTTTGATATTTTCAGCATCTTTAGGAACTTCGACATCATAAATTATATTGCCACGATGAAGCCACCTTAATATACAATCTTCAGTTGCATAATTAAAACCTCCAAAGTCTTTACCACTAGTAGCTTTAGGATTCCAATTATTAGCAATATTTACTTCACCTATTTTATATTCATAGTTAGCACCTTTATTGTCAAACATTACTTTTACATATTTTTCCATTATTAAGTCCTTTCAATTATATGAAATAAATTAGTATTTTCTAAAATTAAATCTTTATTAGATTTTGGTAATATTTTATAATTATCTAGTTCTTTTAAAGATACCCATTTAAATGATTGATATTCATTATCATGACATTTTATTGGTTCATTTGATATCTTTCCATCATATATAGACTTATAACAAAAATTATATTGGGTTATTTTCATACCCTTAGATTCTAAAAAATTTTCTTGAATACAACAAAAATCATATTCTAGTAGCCAACCTAATTCTTCTTTTATTTCTCTTTTAATAGCATCTTTACTGTTTTCAAAATGCATGATACGACCACCAGGTAACATATAAAAATCTCTATCATCGCCTACGTTAAACAATAAAACCTTAGTTTTATCCGTATTGTAAATAATAGCAGAACTTCTGGCATTAAAACGGTATTTTTCGTTTACAAAATCAATATTCATTATCTCACCTATTTTGATTATAGCATTAATTAATTAGCATTCTATTTATAACAATTATTTTTTTGAAATTTGACACCTATATTGTAAATAGCAAAAAAACTTTAAAACGATATTCATTAAGTTAAAACATCATTTTAAAGTTATTTATTTAATAGTTAATTATTTTTTTAGAGTTATTTTTAAGTCTTTTTCAAAGCCATTACGGTTTACTTTAATTGTTACAGTATCACCAACATTGTGACGATATAGTTCATATTTTAATTCAGCAGAACTTGTTACTTTAACATTATCAAATTCTAAGATAATATCTTGTGATTTTAAGCCAGCCTCATCGGCAGAAGAGCCACTTTCTACTTCATAAACAACTACACCACTTGTAACATTGTCTGGAATATTCATACGATAATAACTTTCTGCAACTGATAATTCTATCATACTAATACCAAGTCTTGGTCTAGTTATATCATCGCCATTAATAATCTTATTGGCAAAGTCCATAGCATCTTCGATTGGAATAGCAAAGCCCATTCCTTCAACACCACTTGATACTAATTTCATGTTAGTTACACCAATAACTTGACCATTACTATTACATAAAGGTCCACCAGAGTTACCACTGTTAATAGCGGCATCAGTTTGTAAAACACGCATAATGTAATCACTAGAAGTACTATTTGTAGTAGAAACAGCAACCATTCTGTCTTTCCCAGAAAGAATACCTCTTGTTACTGTCCAAGAATAAGTAGAGCTATCAAGAGGAGCACCTACTGCAAATGTAGTATCACCAACGCGACCGTCAGTACTTGAACCAATTTCAGCAACTGTTAAATCACTTGATGAAGTAAATGATAAGACAGCAATATCAGCATATTTATCACCACCAACGACTTCAACTTCGGTATTAGTATCATCAGTTAAAACAATTTTTACCTTAGATGAGTTTTCAATAACATGATAGTTAGTCATTACATAATATTTATTACCATCTTTTTTAAAGATAAAACCAGTCCCAGTAGCTTGAAGTTTATTACTACGATAATTTTCAATAACTACTACTGAGTTATAAACTTTTTCAACCGCATCTGCAATCCCATTTTCATTAACCGTTACTTCTTTTTCTAACTTGTTAACAACAGTAGTACCGGGATTTAATTTCATAACGGCATACATTCCAGCAGCACCAACGCATACTAAAACGATAGCAAGTAATATTTTATTCCAAATATTGCCCTTATTACCTACGACTTTGGCATTAACAACTCTTTGTTCATTCATTATATATCCATCCTTACTATTTCTTTATAATTTTTTGGAAAACCGATAGCATCCATTACTTTATCAATAGTAATATGTTGTAATTTTCCTTCTAAAATGTCTAATTCATAAGATATTTCATTTACTAACATTCTAAAATCTTCATTTCTTAGTATTTGTCTTAAAATGATAATTAATGCAAATAAATCATCTTTTCCATAGATATATTCACCGTTCATTTTTGGAATATCTAAATAATAGTGATACTTATTATCTTCTATTACCCTTTGGGAACGGTGGTCAAATAAGATATCTTCATGAGCACACAAATTACGATAGTTAGACATTATTGGAAAATACTGACATAAACATTCTGGTGACAAATTATAAATATCGGCGATTGCTTTTTGGTCTTCTGGCTTTAAAATACTAAATAATTCGGAAATAATACCAAAAGATAAAACTTTAACAACAATCCATAAAGGAACGTAACCATAATTAGTCATGTAGTGTTGAGTTGCGGCATGCTGACCCCCATTAACTCTTATTTGACGTTGCATTTTCTTTAATAAGTCATTAACCTGTTTTCGTTTGGAAGCATCGGTATTAAAGTTTTTGGGATTTAAATAATGTTTTTCTTTGATACCGTATTTTCTAGATAACTGGTAAGACATAATACTTTTAGCATTATTTTCGACTATTAAAATATTTTTAAAAATAATATTGCGAACTTGTCTGTCAAAATTAAACATCGCATAAAGTTCGCGAAAATTTGTACCATTAATAAATGTTCGGTCTCTTTCACTTTTTATGAACAGATGACGATATCCCATAAGAAAGAAATAATTTTCACGTAGGAGGATGTCTTTTGCATAATCTATATCGTCTATTACTAGACCTTTTTCCTTTAGAATATCGATTTGTTCATCTATAGTTTTAAATGTCTTTTGTCTGGACGCCATACAATTCACCTATTATTAAATTATATCACACCTGACAGTCAAATGATATCTAAATTAAGTGGTATTTTTGTAATTAATTTGTGAAGTTTAAGTGAAATAAAGGATTAGGCCTTTGGTTAGGCTTTTAGCTATTTCTTTTTGGTAAGACGGTGTAATTAATTTTTCTCTTTCTTTTTTATTGGAAATAAAGCCACATTCTACAAGAACTCCTGGTATTTTTAAACGTCTATACATATAAATATTAGGCATTGGTTTAATACTTCTAGGATAACTTATTTTGTTAAATTGAGATTGAAGGTCTTCGGCTAATTTTTTATTTTTTTCGCCATAATAGAATATTTGACCACCATAATAAGAAGTGTTTTCTAAGTAATTAATATGAATTGATAAATAAATATTGGCATTAGAATTATTAATTAAATCAATTCGGTTATCAAAATCACTTTTTTTCCTTCTATTAGCATTGGGACTTGCTAAATCATAATCGCCTTCACGGGTTAAAATGACACTTGCACCATTTTTAGATAATTCTTTTTCTAATTCTAAACCTATAGCTAGATTGAGGTCTTTTTCTAAAACATTTTGATAACTAGTTCCAGGGTCATCGCCACCATGGCCAATGTCTAAAACTATAGTTTTACCAGTTAAAGGTAAGGATGCTCTTACACACGTTAAGGATAATAAAAAACATAAACTTAATATTAAAAACTTTTTCATATTAAAATTTATGTTTAATTTATTTTACTTAGAATTATATTTAAATAAATAAGTAATTTAGTATTCTTTATTTAGATTGAGTATGCTTTATCAATTGAAGTTTTTGTTCTTTTTCCTTTTTATCCATTATTATGCCAAATAAGTTGCATACTCTATCTATGTAATCATCGTTATATAATTCAATAAGTTCTTCTGGTGTTATTTCTTTCCTTAAGTTTAAAGGCATTCTATATGATTTGGCATAAATTTCTGATGGAATTAATATGGTTATACCAGTCGATAATTCCTGATACTGAAAATAACCGTCTGACCAGGCATCTGCAACTAGTAAATAACTAGGAACATTATAAGCATTTCTTTCTTCTTGGGAAATCGCATTATTTTCTTGAGCTATGTAATTTAGATATATTAAATCTTTTAATTTTGCCATAATCATTGGATATCTAATATTATATAAAATTTCTAAACTTTGAAAATTCTGTGGATGAGCCGCTGCATTGACATTAGCTTTAGTACCATAATATTCTATATTAGATAAATCATCTAATACTATTTTGTAATATTTACTTGACATATAATGCCTACTTTCTTTTATTATATTTTTTATTTCCTTTTAAAATACTATTTTTTACACTTATTGGTTTAACCATCTTAATTAGTAATATTGATATAGTATACCATAACTACTTTAATTTCAATATATTTTATAAATTTGTATATTTAAACGTTAGTTAAAGACTATTCTAAGTTGCAAAAAACCTCATAAACGCTTAAGTCTATGAGGAATGAAACTATTAATATATTATCTCTTAGAGAATTGTGGAGCACGACGTGCTTTTTTAAGTCCGTATTTCTTACGTTCTTTAACTCTTGGATCTCTTGTAACGAAACCAGCTTTTTTAAGAACTTTACGATATGAGTCTTCTCTTGTTTGATCAGCATTAGCATCAAATTCAATTAAGGCTCTTGTAATAGCATGACGAATAGCGCCAGCTTGTCCTGAGAAGCCACCACCTTTAACTGTTACTTCGATATCGAATTTTTCTTCATTATCAGTAGCAACAAGTGGTTGTTTAATATCCATAACTAGAGTTGCATAAGGCATATATTCATCAACAGCTACACCATTAACAACGATTTTACCTTTACCTAATGTTAATCTTGCTTGAGCACTAGATCTTTTTCTACGACCAGTACCAGTCCATACTTTTTTATCTGTCATTCTATATTACCTCCTACTTAACTTCTAACACTTCTGGTTTTTGAGCAACTTGTTCATATTCAGAACCAGCATAAACAAATAATTTTCTATACATTTGTCTTCCTAAAGGTCCTTTTGGTAACATACCTTTAACGGCTCTTTCAACCATTTCTTCTGGATATTTAGTAATCATTTCTTGGGCATTTCTTTCTCTTAAACCACCAGCATATCTACTATGATTGTAATACATCTTATCGTTTAATTTATTACCAGTTAAAACAACTTTACTAGCATTAATAACGATAACATAATCGCCACAATCAACATGAGGTGTGTATGTTGGTTTATGTTTACCCTTAAGTACAGTAGCAACCTTAGTTGCAAGACGTCCTAATGTTTGTCCTTCTGCATCGATAACATACCATTTACGGTCTACAGTTTCTTTTTTTTGCATGAATGTATTCATAATTTTTTCCCTTTCAATTATACTACTGGTTATTTCGACTTCCCACATCTAATAATTTTTGTATAAATAAAATGTACCATTTAAAAGTATATAGTAAGTCCCTCTTAAAGTCAAACAAAACTTACATTTTTTGTAAAAAAAAGACCCCTTATAGGTCATTAATATCTAATAACTGTTGAAAATCTCCTTTTTCAAACAAATTATCATCTAATCTCGTAATAATATTTCCTTTTTTAATCTCACCATTAGTTACATAAATAATAGTAGGTACTTTAGTAACTTGAACATCTGTTAACCCTAATAATTCATTTACTGCACTTATTTTATTGGCATTATCTTTTAAACTATCTAAATTAACGTAGTAGAACTTATCTTTTAACTTATACTGCTTAATTAAACTTTTTAAATCTTTTTCTAAAGAATATATTTCTTTACTACCAGTATAAGATAAATAAACAAAGTAAGTTCCTTTATTACTTTTTAACTCACTTAAATCTTCTGCTATATTGTAGGATTTGGTAACTAATTTATGTTTTACTAAATAAGAAGAATTTGTTTTATTTTCATTAATATCACTCACAAAAGTATAGGTTAAGAAAGATATAATAAATAGTCCTAAGATACCAACAACAAGAATGGTATATTTTTGATATATACTTGGCAATTTCTTTTTAGCCATATTAATCAACTACTTTCTATATTAGAAGTATAGCATAATTTTAGATTTAAGAAAATAGGATATTTAGTTCGAAATAGTTAAAATTGTTCTTAATACTAAGTTAAATTTAAATTTCTAAGAATTATTTTAATTTATTTAAACATAATTCTATTAAAAGACCGTAAAATAACATAATAGCATATACGAAATAGATATAGTTACTCTTAGCGCCTGATATATACCAAACTATTTCTAAAAGAACCATCAAAGTACAGAAGGATACAATAAAGATTATTTGACAAGTAAGTCTACTTACTTTATTTCTTTCTAATTGCTCTAATAAGTTTTTATCAGCAGTAGATTCTTTTTCATTGATACTTAATCTAGTTCCGGCAATTATTTCATTAATAGATACTCCATAAGTTTCACTTAATTTGGGTAAGTATTCCATAGAAGGATAACTTTTTCCTGACTCCCACTTATAAATAAGACTTTTAGAAACACCTATTCTAGTAGCAACTTCTTCTTGAGTTAAGTTAGAATTTTCTCTTTCTTCTTTAAGAAATTTACTAATCTTTTTAATATTCATGATACACCTCTAGTATAATATTAGCGCATATGTTATTAAAAGTAAACTTTAAATCAATAGTATTAATCAAGGTATAATTATTAAATTAAAGGTTAAAATACTAATATGAAATGGGTTAATTATTATATATATTATAGTATTTTAGGTTTTTTATTTGAAACTTGTTGTAATGTTTTTATAAGAAGTAATTATTCAAGTGGTATTCTTTTTGGTCCTTTTACACCAATTTACTTTTTTGGCTTTCTTATTATTATGTTTTTAGATAAGTTATTAAAGAAACAAGAGAATAAGAAGTTTAAAAACTTAGTTTTCTTTATTTTAAGTTTTATTATTTTAACAATAGTTGAGTTTATCGGTGGACATTTATCCCATTTTTTACTAGGCAGTGATAAATGGAGTTATGAGACCTGGCCTTTAAGTATGGGTAAATATGTTAATGTCTTAGTGTCCTTTGGTTGGGCAATAGGTTCTTTAATATATAATAAATTTTTCTTAAAAAAGATGAATAAAATAATAGAAGGAATGCCTAATAAGTTAACTTTTATACTTTGTTTGCTTTATATTATTGATAATTATTTATCTTTTAAAAATGGGTTTTAGCATAGACAAATATATTTATAATACATAGGTTATTTTTAGGAGGGGAAAATTATGTTTTTTGATGATATAGATTTTTTATTAACTGGAAAATTACCTAGTAATGATGATATTAACAATTCTAAGTTAGTTGATTGTAAAATAGGTTATGCTAGAGGTAATATGTTTAAAGATGAATATATGCCTTATAAAAATTATAAAGCTAGAGAAGTTATTCCTGAAACTGAGGAGGAGGCACTTCTTCTAAAAATAAATGAAAGTGAGTTTGCTCTAAATGATATTAGTTTATATTTAGACTTACATCCAAATGATTATGATATGTATAGAAAATTTAGAGAAGAAACTAATAAATATAAAGAGTATTTAAATAGATATGAAAGAATGTATCGTCCTTTAGAACTTACTAGTACTTATACTGATACTTATGATTATTATAAGAATCCTTGGCCTTGGGACAATGATGGAGGTATTAAGTATGTATAAGTATGAAAAACATCTAGCTTATCCAGTTAATATTAAGAAAAAAGATTTAAGAATGGCAAAATATATTATTGCTGGTTTGGGTGGTTATGCTGGAGAACTAGCTGCAGCTTTAAGATATTTTTCACAAAGTTTTTCAATGCCTGATGCGAAGGGGAAAGCATTACTTAACATGATAGCAACGGAGGAACTTGGTCATTGTGAGATGATTGCTACAATGTTTAGGCAATTAATTAAAGGAGCAACTGTAGCGGAGTTAGAACAAGCTGGACTTGCTGAATATTATATGGACCATGGTAGGGGAGTTTATCCTGTAAATCCTTCAGGAGTACCTTTTACAGCTAGTTACTTTGCTTCAACTGGAGACCCAATCGTAGATTTATGCGAGGATATGGCAGCTGAAGAGAAGGCAAGAGCAGGTTATGAAAATATGTTAAGCTTAGCAACTGATGAAGATTTAATCGGACCACTTTTATTCTTAAGACAAAGAGAAGTTATACATTACAACCGCTTTAAAGAGTTATATGAATATTATAAAAACAAAGATACTAAGTGAGGCTTAGTATTTTTTTATACATAATTAATAGTTTTATGATAAAATACATAACGATTTAGATTTGTAAAACTTACTAGAAAGGTTATATGGATATTAAAATAGGTGGTTATCCATTAGATAAAGAGCAATTTAAAATAGCTACTGCTGATGATAAAGAACTTCTAGTAGTAGCAGGTGCTGGGTCTGGAAAAACTTTTACCATAGTAGGACGTATTTGGTATCTTATTAATGTAAAAAAAGTTAAGCCTGAAGAAATATTATGTATTTCTTATACAAGAGATGCTAGTGATAGTCTTAAGAATAAACTAATTAAAGAATTTAATATTAATATGAACGTTTATACCTTTCATAAATTAGCTATTAATATCCTCAGAGATAAAGGTATTGATTTTAAAATAGCAAGTCCTGATTTATTAGAATTATGTATAGAAGAATATTTAAGAATAGATATCATAGAATATCCAGAACAATTAAAATATTTAAGATTTATTTTAAAAATAAATTGGCATAGTACTGATGAATATTTAAAAGTATTAGATGATAGAAAAGAAGAAATAAATAAATTTATTAATGTAGTATCGACATTTATAAAATTATATAAATGTAATGGGTATGAAATAAGCTATTTTAAAGATATGTTAGATAAACTAAGTAAAAAAATATTAAAAAAAATTGATTGTTATTACATTTTAATTATTTTTAATATCTATATAAAGTATAGTCAGTATTTAACCGATAATAATGAATATGACTTTGATGATTTGATAGTAGAAGCCACTAAGATAGTTAAGGAAAGTGCCTATATTAAAAAATTTAGATATATAATTATTGATGAATATCAAGATAGTTCGTATATTAGATTTAATTTAATTAAAAAAATAGTTAATTATAATAATAGTTACTTTATGGCAGTTGGGGATGATTTTCAATCAATATATAAATTCTCTGGAAGTGATATTGGTTTATTTATTAACTTTCAAAACTATTTTAAGAATGGACATATTTTAAAAATTCAAACTACTTATCGTAATAGTCAAGAATTAGTAAATGTGGCTGGCAATTTTATTATGAAAAATAAAAAGCAAATTAGAAAGGAAATGAAATCGAATAGTCATATTCGTAAGCCAATTAAAATTGTTTATTATGAAAAAGAAGATGCTGATTTTTATAAATTGTGTTTATATTTAAAAAGAAATAATAAATGTAATATTTTAGTCTTAGGAAGAAATAATAAAGATATAAATAATTATATTAGTAGTAAAGTAAAAATTACAGAAGATAAAAGAATTATTTTAAAAGATGATAGTAAAATGAATATTAATTATATGACTATGCACAGGTCAAAAGGATTAGAATGTGATGATATAATTATTATTAACTTAAAGGATGATGCTTTAGGCTTTCCTTCTAAAATGGAACAAAATAAGATATTAGAATATATTAGAAAAGATACAAAAAAAGACTTCTTAGAAGAAGAAAGAAGACTATTTTATGTTGCACTGACACGAGCTAAAAATAATGTTTATTTATTTGCTCCTAGATTAAAGAGTTCAATTTTTGTTAAAGAATTGATTAAAAATTATAAAAATGATATAGAAGTTATTAAAATTTAATTTTCTTGTTCAGTACAAGCATTACCATTACAAATTTTATAGCCAAATTGTCCTACTGAGCTTAAGGCGGTTAATTCAATGTCAAATTTATTTTTGGCAGAGGCATCAACACCAATGACAGGAATATGAATGGCTAAAACGGATGGAACGTTAGAAGAAGATTTACCACCGATATAAGAAATAGAAATATTATCTACATCATAAATTCCGTAATTTAATTCCCACTTTTCCATAGAATTTGTAGGTCCATATGCAATAAAGTTACTATTTATGTATAAATATTTGGATTGAGTGCTATTATTTTGAGTATTCTGAAAAACAAATTGGTAGCAGGTTTTAGTATTTTTATTACTTACTTGGTCACAGTTTTTTATAAATGTTACTAAATAAGGATTAGTATTAATTAAATCAGCTTCAATAACATTTATAAGAGAAGCTCTAGTTAGGCTATCTTCATTACGTTTATTACTTAATATGCCTTCATTTTTTAAGTCAGATAATAAATTAACTATAAAAATCATAACTATTGAGATTAAGACAAGACTTACTAAAACTTCCATCAAAGTCATACCTTTTTTATTCATTTAAGATCCTCCGTATATAATTTTACACTGTTAAAGTAGCTTTTTCGTACTTTGCGGTAGCATTTATTATTTTTTAAAACAAAGTTATTAGAGCATGTTCCATCATTTTGTGGATTTTTACTTTTTGTATAGTCAATATAATCATCTTGATATTCAACAATTAATCTATAGCCATCACCAGTACCAGATAATGACCTTATATAAAGATAGGCATTAATATTGCTTATGTTGTTTAAATCTTCCATGCTGGCATTACCGTTACATGTCATACGTCCACTTTTATTGATGCAAGCTTTTAAATCATTAACATTATAATAAGTTATATATATATTAGAAATACTTAAAATATTCTGACCACTTTCAGTTTGTAAAACTTTTTCGCTAAATAATTTTTTACTTCTTTCAAGAGAATTCTCATCACTTAAATCTGCTGTATTATACAAAGAACCATCTTTAGCATTTAATTTAACAATTTTACGATTAGCATCTACTAATGTATTTTTTATGTATTTACTAATATCTAAGGAAGCTAGATAATCTTCAATTAAATAGGTACGATAAAGATAACTAGTATCATCAAACATAGCCCTTCTTTTCTCGTTTAATAAAACTCTGGAAAATGTTATATATATAGATAATAAAGTAGTTGTAAGTATGGTCATAACCATAATAGTTTCAACAAACATAAATCCTTTTTTCTTCTTCATAAATTATCCTTATCTCTAATAATAGAATAGCATATTTTAATTAAAAAAAAAAGTAAGTATCTGGAGACTGTTAATGTAAATACCTATTTCATTAATATTGTGATATTATTATTATGGAAAGGATAGAGGAGTAATGAAAAAGAGTAGTAAGATAGCAATTATTATTTTAGTAATTATTGTTACATTTAGTCTAGGTACTGTTGGGGGTTACTTATTATTTAAAGGTAAATATAATAGTAGTAAAAATGATACTCAAGTTAATGATACTAATAAGAATAATAATATAAATAACAATAATGAATCTAAGGATAATAATACAGATAATACCCCTAAGGAAGAGAATTTAAGTCTAGATGATAAGACTGTAACTAATTTATGGGGAAGAAAAACTAATTTTCATACCACAAGCAAAGTTACTTATAGTACTTTAAGTGATCAAAGAAAGTTAAATGCTGATTTAAATGGATTAGTCAGAAAAAGTTTTTCTAACTTAGATTATAAAGAAGTATGTGCAATGTTAAAAAATAGTGGTAGTGCTAGTTTAAGTTCTATTTATAATGATTGTATTAGTATGCAAGGTAAAAACGCTAGTAGTGGTGATTTAGTTGGTTATTATGACTTAGAAGAAGTTAAAAATAATAATATTAAGTTTTTTAACGAAAGTAGTAATTTACCTAAAAAATATAGTTATGTTAATAGTACTTCATTAAAAACTGATGATACTTGTGGACAAGTAGTATTAAGTAATGGTACTTACCTTAGTTATGATAGTAATTGTGGGTATGGTGGTCCAGATGTACTTACTAAAGATACTTTAGTAAAAGCGGTAAAATACGGGGATGAATTATATATTTATGATAAGTTCATTATCGGAGTTGCCGAAGGTAGCCAAGATGATTATATAAAGTATAATTTCTATAGTGATGATGATATTACTAATAAAGTAACTACTTATAGTTTTAAAGAAGCCGATAATTATAGTATCGAAGTTAATGAGATATTAAAGTATATGAAGAGTTTTAAACATACTTATAAGTTAAATAGTGATGGTAATTATTATTGGGTATCTAGTGAACCAGTAAGTAATATTGATTAATTTAAAAATATCTATTCGAAAGGGAGTAGATATTTTTTTATGATTATAATTTTTTACTATCTTTAGAAATTAATATTTTTCTTAACCAATCAAAGGGTATAACACTTAAAGATAAAAGAAGCACAAATATAAGTTCTTTACCATTTAAACCATAAGTTCTAAATAAGTCGCCTCCAAAGTAAATTAAATAAATCTGAACAATGGTAATACCAGTAAAGATGAAGATAAAGGGTTTATTTTTTGTTATATTAGCTAGGATATTTAAACGCGTAGTACGGGCATTTAAAGCATTAAAAAGGGCAGAAAAAATAAAGAAGGCAAAGTAGGCGGTATAAAGATAACGATAATCACTAGAATAACGGATAAAATTATAAACAAAATCCGATTTAAGAAAGAAGATACCAAGTACAGAAGTATAAAGACCAGTAAATAAAATTTCTTTAAACATATAACTATTAATTATAGGAATCTCTTTTGTCTTTGGAACTTCTAACATGTATTCTATAAGTGGTGGTTCACTAGCAAAAGCAATCCCAGCCAAAGTATCCATTATCATATTTATCCAAAGCATTTGAATAACCGTAACGGGGGTAGTTATCTCAAATATCGGGCCAATTATTGCCATTAACATAGCACAAATATTTACTGTTAATTGAAATATTATAAATTTACGAATGCTTTTAAAAATAGTGCGGCCAAAAAGAATAGCTTTTGTAATAGATTTAATATTATCATCAAGAATTACTATGTCACTGGCTTCTTTAGCCACCTCCGTACCAGACCCCATCGCAAACCCCACATCAGCAGCCTTCAAAGCACCAGCATCATTTATTCCATCCCCAGTCATTCCAACGACTAAATCCATATTCTGTAGAATTTTTACCATTCTACTTTTATCTTTTGGTAGGGCTCTAGCAATAACTTTTATTTGACTATAAAGATTACTTATTTCTTCATCGGATAAACTATTAAATTCTTTACTAGTTAGAGCTAAATCATTTTTATTAGTAATTATTCCTGATTCTTTAGCTATCGAAGTAGCCGTATTAATATTATCCCCTGTAATCATAATGACATTAATACCAGCATTATGTAAAATATTAATAGAAGGTATAGTAGTCTTACGAATGTTATCTTTAATAACTAAATATCCTAGGTAAGTATGAGAAGTACTATATTTATCTTTTAACGTCAAAAAAATTATACGAGAGCCAGTTTTAGCTTCATTATCGATATTTTTACTAATTGTTTCTTTATTAAGAAGAATCTTACGATTACCACTGTTGTCTAAGTAATATAAACACTTATCTAGTAGAACTTCTTTAGCACCTTTATAATAAGTTATATCATTATCAAGAGTTACAGAACTATATTTATCTTTACTATCAAAAAGTTTTTTAGATAATATTTTATGATTAGTTGTCTGTTTACCAATGTATTTTAAAATAGCTTTATCCGTTTGATTACCACCAGTTATTTCATTATCACTATTATAAAAAGAAGAATTATTATAAAAAAGATTATTACTTATTTCTGTTTGAAGTTTTAATGGTAACTGAGATAAATTAGTTAATTTTTGATTTAATGGTGTAATGATACTTGTAACTTTTAAATTACCCTCAGTTAAAGTACCAGTTTTATCAGTTAATAAGCAATTAATATTACCACTAGTTTCAATGCCAATAAGTTTGCGTACTAATACATTATCTTTTAGCATTCTTTTCATATTAGATGATAAAACTAAAGTTACCATAAGAGGCAAACCTTCAGGAACAGTTACGACTATAACAGTCATGCTTAAAGTTAGAGAATATAAAATGTTATTGATGCTAAAGTTTTTAGTAGTTAATAAGTAGACAATGGCAACAATTACAGCACCAACATAACCAAAGATACTTATTATTTTAGCCAAATGTGTAAGACGAGATTTTAAAGGACTGATAGTAGGGGGAATTTGAATATCTTTAGCCAAACCGCCAATTAAAGTGTTATCACCAACCTTATCAACTTTCATTTTGGCTTCACCTTCATAACAAATAGTTGATGAATAAACATACTCACCACGATTTTTTTCTTTATCTTGGGTTTCCCCATTGATATTGGCTTCATTTACCGTAAGTTTTCCTTCAATTATATAGCCATCGGCGGGGATAGAGTTACCACTAGAAATTAAGACTATATCTCCAACGACAACTTCGGTTACACTAATAGTTTCTAACTTACCATTTCGGAAGACAGTACATTTCTTTTTACTAGCCTCTTCTTCTAAACGATTAAAAGCTTCTTCACTGCCATATTCAGCAAACGAACCAATAGTGGAGGCTAAAATAATAGCAATTAAAATGCCAATAGTCTCAAACCAATCATTATTTTTAAATAAAAAAATAATCTTAAATACTAAGACGATAATAAGAATCTTAATGATTGGGTCTCCTAAGGACTCTAATATTAGAGAAAATAAGGTTTTCTTCTTTACTTTCGTTAAGGTATTGCTACCGTATTTATTACGACTTTGAACAACTTCTTTATTTGTTAAACCGTTCATACACGCACCCATTTAATAGTATGAATTTAAAAAGTTAGTTATGAGTAAGAGATAAAATATTAATAAAAGTTTATATGAAAAAAAACAAGTATCCCCAAAGATACTTGTCTAATTTTGCAGTTGCGATGATTGATACATATTTATATTAAATCGACATAAAGTTTTTTAACCCTAATTTTAACTTTTTTACTACTTTTTCTAAAGTAATAGCATTTTCTAAGGCACATCTTTTTAATATCCATTCTGGAATATCAGTTTTATATACATAAATACTCTTTAATAAATCTTCTAAATTGCCTTTATTTTCTATATTATTATTTTTATAAAAGTCGAGAGGTTTTATTATAAAACTACCATTATTTCGACGTATTTTAATACTATCACTTGATAAAATAATATTACAAGATTTAGTAGTATCTACTAATTTAATTGTATTAAAATTTAAATAATCATTAATTGCCTCTAATTTTTTAAATAATTGCTGTAAGTGAATATTGGCATTTAACAGATTAAGTTCTAAATAAGCATTAGGAGATTTGGAAATAAAGCCATTATCCTTTTGAACTATAGTTACTTCCCGCCAAAAGAAATCATTTCCTATATCGTCTTTACTTTTTACATATAAAGTTACTTCTTTTTTAGCAACATTATTTATTTTTTTAAATAAAACTACTTCTAAATCTAAATCATGTGCCAGTTTTTTAGCATATTCACTACATATAGCATTTTTTTCTGCTGATAAGTTAATTAAAATATTATATACTTCGTATAAACTAATTTTATTTTCCATATTGTTCCTTTTACTTTTGATATATTTTATTATATGAGATTATAATACTTTTATTAATCTTCACATATAAGTAATTTTTATCATATCATAAGTCGAAAGTAATTTGGGTGAAATTTATTTTAAGTCAACTATATTTACTAATTTATTGAAAACTAGTTCTTTAGCAGCATCATAACTAATATTCATAGCATATGCTATTTCATTAAATAAAAACTGTTCAGCCAATTCTTGATAGCTTGTATCTGTATCACTTAAATGTTTGTGATTATTTTTTCTAATTTCATTTCTTATATAAGCGGTTTTAATTATCTTGATTAAATTTTCAATTGTAGTACCTTGTAATAATAGTTTATATTGTTCTTCTAAATTACGTTCATTAATATCAAGAGTTGGAATCTCATTTATATGATCTAAAGTATTTGATATTTCATCAAAAGTAGCAAGATGTCTTAATAATTGAGTTTCTTGTGATACAGGGATACTTATTTTTAAAGAAGTATCTTCTTTGTTTTCCAAAGTATAATAATCTTGATTATTTATTTTTTTTAAATCTTTTACTACACATACCTCTCTTTTATATATGACATAATCGTTTATTTTATACATTTTGTAGTTCCTCCATAGATTTTACCGTCTTATATTTATTATACCTTTTTTTGATTTTTTTTGCTAATTAAAAATGGTTTTTTTTAAGGAAACATGCGTTTTTAGAACTATTTATGGTTTGTTATTTCTTATTTTTTTGATAAAATAAGTTAGGAAAGTAGGGTAGTTATGTTAAAGATAAAAAGCAATAAAAAGTTAAATAAATTAATTTATTCTTTAATTTGTTTATTAGTTTTAGTAGTTGGGTATTTTACAACTAATTATGATAATACTTCAAGTAGTTATGAAAATAATGCTGATAATAATAATGAAGTTTTGGTGTATTTTATTGATGTTGGTCAAGCGGATGCTATATATATAAAAGATGGTAGTAGTAATATGATGATAGATGCTGGTAATAATGCTGATGGAAAACTTTTAGTTAAATATTTACAATCATTAAATGTAGATGAGTTTAAATATGTAGTTGGAACCCATGCTCATGAAGACCATATTGGTGGTATGGATGATATCATCAATAATTTTAAAATCGATAATTTTTATATGCCTGAGGCAATTAGTACTAGTAAAACATTTGAAGACGTACTAGATGCATTGGATAAGAATAAGGTTATTTTTCAAACCCCTAAAATTGGAGATAAGTTTACACTAGAAAATACTAATTTTGAAGTTTTAAGTATTGGTACAGATACTAGTGATTTAAATGATACATCTTTAGTTTTAAAAATGAATTATAATAATACTTGTGTACTATTTATGGGAGATGCTTCAAGTAATATCGAAGAAAATTTATTAAATAAAGATATTAATTGTCAAGTATTAAAAGTAGGGCATCATGGTTCAAGGTATTCAAGTAGTGATGATTTTATAAAAAAAGTAAATCCAGCATATGGAATTATAATGGTTGGTAAAGATAATAAATATGGACATCCAACTAAGAAAACACTAGATATTTTAAATAAATACAATGTTACTATTCACCGAACTGATGAAGAAGGTACTATTCTTATGCATTTAAAAGGTAATGATATTACTTTTGAAAATTTTAAAACAGAAACGAACGGGTAATTATGAAATATAGTGTTGATGAGATTATTGATGATATTATCAAATTAGAAAATTTAGAAACTAGGGAAATCATTTATATAAATAAGAGTGATATAGATTTTGACATTTATGAAAATGATATTTTAGTCTTAGAAAATAATAAATATATTAAAGATGATGAACTTAAAAACAAAAGAGTAAATATGCTTAAAGAGAAATTAGAAAGACTTAAAAATTCACAGTTTAGAGAGTGAATTTTTTTTATCTTATAGTAAAAATATAGTATCGCCTAATTGTATAAGATTTTATTTTTTGATAAAATTGAAAGTGATAGGAGAGTTTATGAATGAATTTAAAATAAGATTGAAAGAAAATAAAAAAAAGAATGATGTGCTAATGACGTACTATGAATCTTATTTAAGAAAAAGGCGGTTAAATTCGCTAGTTATTCGTAAATATTGCTTTAATGTTGCTTTTTATATCTATATTTATTTAACTAAAGATGAACAAATTGTTCCTGCTATTGAGGGATATAAAGTTCTTAAAGATTTTCCAGAAGTTTTTATGACGAGATATACTTGGACTTCACTTCGAAATTATGAAAGTGGTATTTATAGTATAGATTTATTTTATAAGTGTCTATATAAAAAAGAACTTATTACTAAGGAGCAATACAAAATTGTAAGTGATTTCCGTAAAAAAGATGTACCTAAGTTTATGGCTAAATATAGTTTTATGGGTGAAGATTATTTAAATGATTTTGTAATTGATTAAATTTTTAAATTAATAGTTGGGCTTAGTAATTATTTCAAGTAGAATTTATGTAAATTATAAAAAATTATGTTAATATATTAGCCTTTAAAACTAGTAATTATCATATTTTATATAGAAATTAATTTAAAAATAAAAGAATTCACAAGTTATCTTGTGAATTTTTTATTAAACAAGCAATATAAGTAGAGTAATTACTGAATATAATGTGTTTATTGGAATCTTTAAATTCTTTGTTACCGAAGATATATAATTTAGGAATATTGTTTATATAATAATTTAAACCATTTGTATCTATATTATAAGTAATATTGTTATCTATATAATATAGAGAATTATTATTATAAAGTAAATATTTTTTATCTTTATCTAGTAAATCATTTATACATAATACTTTATTTAAAGTAAGATTTAGTTTATCAAACAAGTAATTATAATAAACTATATCCTTAGGTAATACCTGATAATTTAAATAAATATTAATAGGGTAATAAATTATTGAAGATATTAACTTATTATCTTTTAGAAATTTTTTAAATTCTTTTAGAAATAGATTTTCTTCTTTAATATTACTATCACTTATACTAGAAGAAGTAAAAGTAATTATTTTATCTTTGATAATTTGAATTTCATTATCATTAATATAGATAATTAACTTAGTCATTGCTCATTACTTCATTGTAATCTAGTAAGTAGAATTCTTCAGGATTAAAAACTTCGCCTTTATAGAATACTTCAAAATGAAGAGCATTACTTGTATCGGTTGCTATTTTATTTTGACCACTAGTAGCAATTATATCGCCTTGTTTTACTTTATCACCAACTTTTACTTTAACTTCACCTAAACTTTGATAAACAGTTGTTAAATTATTAGTGTGTTCAATTTCAACGATATTACCCATTAAACTATCTTCTTTAATATTTTTTACTGTACCATCTAATATTGATACAACATCAAAAGTATTATTGGAAGTATATAGAACACCAGTATTTTGCATATAAATGCCTTCGTAGTAAATTAGGGCAGCAGCTTGTTCATCGTTTGTGCCATCAATATTATAATATGGTATAGTGGCACTGACATCAGTACTAGTATAAGGTCTTATGATAGTTTTTGAAACACTAACTGTTGGGGTTATATTAGTATCATTTTGACTATTGTTTACTTCACTAGTAGTATCCTTGGGACTTGGATCAATTATTGGAACACCAGCAGTTAAAATTTGATACATTTTATAACTACTAAATAAGATTGTACATACTAACATCAGGCATATTGTTGGGATAACATATTTTCTTAATCTTCTTCTTTTTTTCATAAATTCACCTTTCTATTAAAAAGTGTGAACTAAAAAGATGATTTTATACATATAATTTATAATTTTTGTTAATTGGCTAGAAAAGCCTTAATCAGGTGATTAGGGTCTATTTTAATTATTTGTTTGAAGTTTAACTATCTCTTTTAGAGAAAGTCCAGTTATTTTAGAAATAGTTTCATCACCTAAGCATAGAGCAATATTTTCTTATAAGTTTGACACTTTTTAGACATATTTTTATAAATAATACTGCTAAAGGTGAGTAGTAATCCTAAATAAAAAAGAATATAAAAATCAAATTTTATACTCTTCTATAGTTATGCCTTGATAATAATACTTTAAAATATCTTCATATGTAGAACCTTCTTTAGCCATCGCATTTGCACCATATTGACTCATTCCAACTCCATGACCATAACCCTTAGTTGTAAAGATAATATCATTATTCTCAATAGTTATATTAAAGTCCGTTGAACGTAAATGAAACTTCTTTCTAATATCAATACCAGTATAAACAGTTTTATTAATAGATATGGTTTCTATTCGATTAGAATAATCAGTTGTAATATTTTTAATAGTTAACTCCGTACAATCAATATTTAAAGTATTACAAAATTCTTTTTTTGAAATTTTTTTAGTTACAATAAACTTGGTTGTTGTTTCGTTATCCATTGTTGGCATAATAGTATTTAGATAAGGTAAATCTTCATTAAATACACTCAAGGAAGTAGTAGTATAACCATTACTCATTGCATAAAAATAAGATTTTATTAACTGTTTATTATAAGTCATTACTTGATTTTTAGTCATATTAACAGCATTCTTTATCTTTTCTAAATAAGTATAATAATTGTCCTGCCATTTATTTTGAAGTTCTTCTAAAGTATTATAAGCTTGGTCAGCAATCGTTACATAGCCTCTAGTATTTTCTTCATAAAGAGCAAATGTCCTACTGGCAACAGCTTGTGATTTTAAGGCTTCCATATCAAAAAGAGCTGGAACTTCGGCTCCAACTACATTAATTAAATATTCCTCTAAAGGTATTTTCTTCTTTTCATTATTAATTAGAAAATCTATATAAATTTCTTGATTTTTAGATTTGTCATCGACATTTTCACTAACAGGAGAATTGGAAGTAACTTGCTTACGTAATGTAAAGATAGTAATAGGTAAAAGTACTATAATAATGGTAAGTAAGATTTTATTTTTCATAGTTCTCCTTATAATACTAGTTAAAAATATTTAACTAAGTTTTCTAAGACATAAAATCTGTTATAAAATTAGTTACTAAGTAACTAGTAGCTATACCAAAAATTATAACCAACATTCTAGCTTCTATGGGTTTATTTCTCTTCATAAACTTATCAAAATTAATGCCACTTAAGGCAACCATACTTAATAATAGGTTTATAGCATATAACAGAGTCTTATAGTTCATTATATGTTCCTTGTTCATAACTTATGATTTTATTTACTCTTCTTACATGACGTTCTTCATTGCTGGTGGCAGTTTCTAGGAATGTTTTAATTATTTCTAAAGCATAATTATTATCTAGTGAAGCAGGTATTGCAATAACATTAGCATGGTTGTGAATTCTAGCACTTTTAGCATCTTCAAGGTTATTAACTCGGGCACATCTTATGCCTTTTACCTTATTGGCAGCGATAGAAATACCAATCCCAGTTCCACATATTAGAATTCCTAAATCGATGTTTTTATCCATTTTAGTACAAATGTCGAAGGCAAAGTCAGGATAATCATCTTCGCTAGAATTTGGTAGGGTAGAAGGTATTATTTCATAAGTATTTTGTAAATTTCCGATTAAATATTTTTTTAATTCCACACCACGGTGGTCGCAAGCTATATATATTTTCATTTTTATTCTTCTTTCTTATTATTTATTTTTTTATTTTATTTAATAAATTTGGATTTGACTATTCAAACATATCTTTAATTAATCTATGATGATTTAATAGACTTAGTAATTGAAATTCTTGATAATTTGGCATAGTTGATATATCTTTTAGACTTGGACCGTCATTGGTCATTACTATATCAATTTGTAAATATTTATTATCAGGAATAGTATTTTGAATACGATTAACTAGTCTTAAAGTCCTAGGCCATTTAGGAATAGTAAGCCAAAGTAGGGGAGATTTAGTCAAAGGGTGCTCTTCGTAAATATTTTTAGATAAGTCATAAAAAGGTGAATCAATAAGTCCAGTATCTAAATTAATAGAGGCAATTATTTGATTACTAGTTGTAACTTCATAATCTTCTTTGCTAGTAACTAAGTAAGAAAATATGATATTATCTTTAAAAGTTATAAAACGAATAAAAGATAAATTATTTGGATTTAATCTATCCAAAACCTCATCTTGTTTAATAGCACTTTCTAATATAGTCATTTTACTTAAATATAAATCATTATAAACAGTAGTATAATTTTTTAAGTCTATCTTAATTTTTTTAGTATCATTTTTAGCTTTTAAATCGTATTTAGCATATATATAATTTTTATTTTGAACGAAATCATAAAAATCAGTTATATTATCACCATTAAGTTCTAACCATTTATAGTTAAGAAAAGGGTAAAACTTCTTGTTAAATTTATGACGAGAATAGGTTATCTCTTTTAAGGATTGATTATTATATGTTTTTATTAACTTTTGATTATATTTATTAGTAAGTAAGTTTTGTTTTTCTTCATTAGTCATTTTATAGCAATCAAATAATTGATACTCAAAAAGAGTAATATGATATTTATAATGGCAATGAAGGTAATCATTTATAATACTAATGGTTTTGATATTGGTACGACTTGATAAAGTTTTAGCAACTTTATATAAATTTTGATGTGTCATTTAATCAACTCCATATTTATTATAACAAAAAAACTGCAATTATGCAGTTTTTGTTTCGTCTTGATTAAATCCGTATTTACGGTTGAATTTTTCTACTGAACCAGTTTTCTTTGCACGAGCTTGTGAACCAGTATAGAATGGGTGGCAAGCACTACAAACATCACATTGGATACTATCTTTAGTAGATTTTACAGTAAATGTATTTCCGCAAGCACAATGTACTTCAACTTCATGCATTTCTGGATGAATTCCCTTTTTCATTTAAACTCTCCTTCCGCCATGTTATATTCATAACATAGAAATTTGTTTGTCTTATGTATTATATCATAAGATTTTAGTTTTTCAATTATTAATAAGTTTATTTTTCGCAATTTTAGATGATTTTTAGAAATAAAATTAAATTATCAATCTTTCTAATATCAATAAGTTTAATAATTATTAAATATTTTTTATTTTAAATTACAAAAGTTAGATATTTTATTTTATTTTTATTTTAAGATTAGCCAAGACTTTACCAACTAAGAATGATATTTTATCACTATTTTTAGTGGCTATTGATTTACAAATAGCTTTGCCTCCTACCGTAAAACTAGAAATGAAAGCTGTTAATAAAACGGATATAATGCTTAAATTAATGTTAGTTGAATTGCTTACTGATATAGCTAGAACGGCTCCAATGGAACCACTAATAATACCACAAATATCCCCAATAACATCATTACAAATACTAGAAATTTTACTAGAATTTTTAAGTAAGCCGATTGTTTCTTTACCACCTTTTATCTTTTGGGATGCAATTGATAGAAATGTTTTCTCTTTGCTGGTTAAAACCGCAACACCAATCATATCGAAAATGATGCCTATTACAATTATCAATATTAATATTATAAATAAAAAGATACTACTTAATGAGTTCGATATAATATTAGAGATAATACTAAATAAACATGATAGGATAAAAGTTAATAAAAAAACTTTATATATCCAGGCTTTATTATTCATAATTCCTCCTATATAAAGTAATATTCTAATTTTTGCATGGTATATCAAAAGTTAATTTTACGGCTTGAGGTCGAGTTGAGTTTCTCTAAATATCTTCCACTTGATTACTCATTGGCACTTTCGTCTTTAGGATATTTAATTAATATTTATTTCATTAATTACTCGATTGCCACTTAGTCCGCACTTCAATACTCTTAATATAGACAGTCTAGAGGTTTTCCCTGACATAAGTAACTATACTTATTCGCTTTTGCAAATATTATTTCAACTTGTAGTATTCCTAATATTCACGCACGACATACGAAACTTAAAAATGACGCAATGAAAGGATTGTAGGTTATATGCCATTATAACTTTCCTTAAATTTTAAATCTTATACTCACCCTAACTTGGGCCGATAAAGCAAATATAAGAAGTGTCGGTAATGTAATTGATGGATTTTTAGCCCCATCTTCATATAGTGTTATGACTAGAATAATGCACCACACATAGCTGAGATTATAACACACCTCGATTAGTTTGTCAAGTTTGAATTTTACGCAGTGTAAACTCGAAAATTTTCTTCAAAGTTGGAAGTACAAACCAATCACAGTAATTATATTATTCTGATGAAGCAATTATGACTTATTAAAAATTTGACATAATCCATTTATTTGCTATAATAGCATCAATCAAAGGAGAAAAATACTAAATGAGAATTGTAAAAGTTGCTGGAAAAGTCGAAAGTGACAATTTTATAAAAGAAGCTATCCAGGATTATGAAGATATTGTTACAAAATTAATCAATGACATTAAGTCTAAATGTCAAAATAAACCCAATTCGACCTATGAAAAATTAGAAATGCTTTATCAATATTTTATTAACCTTAATATTGAGTATGCAACTTGGACACTTGTTGACGGTGGTTTAATGGCTGCCGGTCCCATTGGTCGTTATAAAACTAAACATTCTGGATTCGAAGGTGAGTTTGCGATTGGTTTTGGAGAAAAGTTGGCACCAATTTTAATCCAAAAAGGGGTTTGTGCATCATATTCAACTACATTTTGTGATATAGCAAGACGTTTAGGAATTGATTGTGCGGTAGTTTACAATAGTTATCATGCTTGGAATACAATTTTAATTGATGATGAAATTTGGTATTTGGATTTAACGCCAATAATTAAGGTTGGTAGAAAGAATATTCCTTTAAGGAGTGCCTTAAAAAGTAGTTATAATACGTTTAACTTCATTGAAATTACTACTGATAAGTATGATAATAAAAATAATAGTCAAAGTATTTGTTTTGATAAAGACGGTCAAATACTTAGTAAAAAAGAACTTATAGACTTTTTAAAAAAGAATAAAGTAAATAAATCTATAATCAAAAATGTAAGGATAACTAGCTTAGATAGCACTCCAACAGATACACTTCCAAAAAAAGATAACAGTTCAAAACCAAATATGACAATAAGAAAAGTTACTAAACCTAATGGTGAAGTAATTAATTATCAAAATACAAATAATCAAGCGGTTAAAAATGTCGGAGATTTAGTTAAAAAAATAATTACTCAAACTAATCGGGAAGTAGATAAAATGAAAATTAATGATCTTAAGACCCAAGAATTATGTCGATTGATATATGCTCTTAAATATTTAAAAGAGGAAAGAGAAAGACTTGATGAGGTTACTTATAATATTGCATTTGAAGAGGTACTTAGAGGTTTAAGGTTCGATGAGGCAGTTATTATGTCATTAAAAAGTAATAAGGATATTATACAAAATCTTTCAAGAAGATAGTTAGTCTATCTTTTTTTATTTATCAATTAACTCGCTAACTAAATTAAGCATTTTACTGTTATCATGAACAAACTTTTTTGGCTTAAATTTTTTAATTTGTTTTACGGCATCATCTAATTCATCAACATCTTGAAGACCAATTATATATCCTAAAGCATTAAACTTAGCAATTATCTGGGTCTGGTGGTCGTTAATATGCTCACCATATTTAGCAAGGCGAGGAACAGCAATGACTTTTTTGTTCTTTTCTAAAGCAGAAATAATATTACCAACACCACCATGGGTAATTATAATATCAGCCTTATCCATTAAATCATTAAATTCATCTTGGGGAATTAAGTCAAATATCTCCATATTTTCTGAATTATATTTAGTAAAACCTGCTTGGACAATAACTTTATCCTTAATTAAGCCATTATTTATTAATTGATCGATTTTTTCTAAAAGACGAACAAAATTTTTATCTTGAGTTCCTAATGTTACTAAAATCATATATAGTCCTTTCTAGTATATCCAGCCGCCGTATATAGCATTAGGATAAACTTCTAACATACTTTCCCACTGGACAATAAAATAATCAGCAAATTTATATATTAAACGTCCTGCTCTAGTAGGGGTAGTACTGTTAGCAATAGTTTCAATGAATATTATCTTTTTATGAAATAATTTAGCTAAACAACACATTGGTCCAACATTGTGAGACCCTGTAGTTACTACAACATCTGGTCTTATTGTAAGAATTAAGTAAAGAGATATAAAGCAGTTTAAAAGAAGCTTAAAAGGATAGATTAATTTAGCTTTAAAATTTGTGTAAGTACCACTGATAATATAGTGAACTCGGTTAGGATACTTTTTAATAAGATTTAGATTGCTTTTAGTCTTTTCGGTAACTATATTATAATCATATTTTTTAAATAGGGGAGCAAGCTGCATTAATTCACTTAAATGACCACCAGTACTAGCAATAAACATTACTTTTTTCTTTTTTTTCACGTATAATCACCTTAAAATTATTATACTATAAAAGATTGGCTATTAGAAAAAAAGATTAATAGTTTTGATTGTCTAGAATTAAAAAAATTTTACATAATAGTAAAATTTTAATTTTATGATAAATTATAACCTTTGAATAAATCAAAGTATTACGAGGGCTAGTTTTCTATTTTCCAAGTAGAAATAATATTATTAAATAACTTATTAGCTATTATCTTATGGTCTTCAATATTTAAAGTATAATTATTTGTAGATTGCTTTTGTAAAATACTTGGTGTATTAATAAAATCAGCTTTATATTTATGGGTTAAATCTTTTAAAAGATAGTTAGAAGTTAAATTTATTGGGCTAATATAAATAATCTGCTTAGAATTATATTTTCTTAAAAGTATAAATAAGTCTTCTAAACCAGAATAAATATTAATTATATTTTCTCTTTCGTAAAGCAGTTCAAAGTCTCCTAAATAGACGATTATAACATTGGAAGAATTTAATTTTTCTTGAATATCATTATAATTACTTTTTATCTTATCAACAACATTTTCTACTTCTAAATTTTCTTTATGGTAATCATTAATAGTTGTTGGTAAAAGTTTTTCTAAATCTTTCTTTAAGAATGTACTAAAATTTTCCTTAATAGTCGTTGTATCATCATAAATAGTTGTTATCTTGATTTCTTGATGATTGTTAGCATTAAAAATAAGATAAGTTAAAACGATTGCCGCTAAAGACAAAAAGAATAATTTTATTTTCATAAGCCCTCACTTACTTAGTATAAATTTATTCTTCTATTTTAATTTTAGCACCAACCTTAGATAGTTTAGTATTAATATTTTCATAGCCACGTAAAATATGGTCGGCTTGATTAATTGTAGTTTTTCCCTCAGCAATGAGTCCTGCTAGGACTAAAGAAGCTCCAGCTCTTAGGTCGCTTGCGGTTACTTCACATCCGGTTAGAGAAGTAGGTCCAGTTATAAAAGCTTTATTACTAGTATTAGCAATATTAGCACCCATTTTATTTAAATACTCTATATGTCCCATTCTAGTTTCATAAATAGTTTCAGTAAATGTTGAAATACCATTAGCTTGGGTTAGTAATGTCTGCATCGTTTGACCTAAATCAGTTACAAAACCAGGATAAACTTGCGATGTAATATTTACAGGTTTAAGATTAGTTTGTTTAGAAATTATAATTGAGTTTTTTTCTAAAATATAATTGACATTCATATTTTTTAAGGTATCCAGAAGACTTTCTAAATGTTTTGGTTCAATTTTATCAATAACTAAATGGTCGCCAGCAAGTGCTCCCGCAATTATATATGTTCCAGCCTCAATACGGTCTGGTATTGTATAAATGTTACCTTTACTTAATTTTTTCACACCGGTTATAGTGATAGTATCAGTACCAGCACCTTTAATTTTAGCGCCCATGCTTTTTAAGAAATCAGCTATATTTACTATTTCTGGTTCTTTAGCTGCATTAAATATTCTAGTTTGACCATTAGCTTTAACAGCCGCTAACATAATATTTATAGTAGCACCAACAGAAGGAAAATCAAAAGTAATATCAGCACCATTTAGTTCACGTGCATCGATAATATATTTATCACCTTCAATTTTTACTGTAGCTCCTAAGGCTTCGAAACCTTTTATATGATAATCGATAGGGCGTTTACCAATTTTGCAACCACCTGGAAAATACATTTCTACATGATGATATTTAGATAACAAAGATCCCATAAAGTAATAAGAGGCTCTTAATTTTTTAGCAAGCGTTTCTTCTATAACTTTATTTTCTACTTCACTAGTATCAATACTTAAAAGATTATTTTTATATTTGTATTTGGCATTTAAAAGATTTAAAATTTCTAATAAAGCTCTCGTATCAGTTATATCAGGAACATTGTCTATTATTGCTTCATCATTACAAAGAATTGCTGCTGGTATTAAAGCAACAACACTGTTTTTAGCGCCACTTATTTCAATGGTTCCACTTAATTTATTGGGTCCTTCTATTATTAATTTGGTCATATATTACACCCCATTCAACTACTAATAACTATATCTAATTTACTACATTAAGTCAAACAAAAAAACATCTATAAAACTATATTATAGATATTTTCTTATTATTCATAATTTTATTAGTTAAATTGAGTATTTTTTAATGTTTTGATTAGAAGATCAAGCCAATTATTAGTAACATCGTATACATTTTAACTAAAGATTAGTATTGTGTAGAAATATAATATATTTTTTTAGATTTACTTTTTTTGCTATCTTGGTTTTAAAAAATTAATTATATTTTAATAAAACATCTTTAACATAAGATTTATATTCTACTTCTGTAGTATTTTTATTTTCATCAATAAGACATAGTGGAGGATACATAACACACCAAAAGTTTTCACCAAGCCCTTGACCTAAGGTTATGACTAAAGAATTATAATAACCAGCCGGATATTTTATGCCTTTATAAGTTTTTGAAGGGAAAAAGTTATCACCATAAGATATGTTATATTTTACCTGATAGTTATTTAAAATATTTCTCAAAGCTGGCATTGTTTGTTTAACATAGTTATCAATGTCGGTAGTTTTTGATATTTCTGGTAATATTTGTTTCATTATGTCTTCTTTAACTTTCGCCTTTGTTAACTGGTCTTGAAGGTTATTGGAATTAGCTATAATACGCAGACGAACAGAATCATTAGGAATTATTATTTCTTCTTTATTAGCATTTAAATAAAATAATGCAATAATGGTTAAAACAACTATAATCTTTTTTATAAAAAATCACCCAATTTAATATTGAGTGAATTAGGTTAATTTTATTCATTTATTATAAAAATATATCTGTCTTTACCTGCTAAGTCTTTTTTTACTTGAATATAAGCATTAGGATAATATGATTTAGCTATGTTAGTAATGTCTTGCCCCTCTGTACAACCAATTTCAAAAGCTATTATATTTTTTGATTCTAAAAATTCTTTACTTCTTTTTAAAATTATTTCGTAAAATTCTAAACCATTATTGTGAGCAAATAAGGCATTTTGAGGCTCATATTTTGTTGCAGGGTCAACTGGTTCATCATACTTAACGTATGGAGGATTACTAACCAAAATATTATATTTTTTACTTATAGTACAATTTTTTATATCACCTAAAGCAAAATTAACATTGGCATTATTTAAAACGGCATTAGAGCTTGCTAAGTCGATAGCATCTTTAGAAATATCTAGAGCATCAACAGTAGTATCTAGCTCTTTAGATAAAGTTATAGCAATACAACCACTGCCAGTACCGATTTCTAAGATTTTAAGAGCAGGGTAATTAGTTTGAGTTTTAATTAATTTTATTAAATTATCTACCAATCCTTCAGTTTCAAATCTTGGAATTAATGCTCTTTCATCAACTTTTATAGTGTATCCATAAAAATCAACATCACCAATTAAATATTGAATAGGGTAATCATTATTAATTTTTTTTATTATTTCGTCCATATTATTGGGATATAATTTTTTTAATAATTCATAATCTGTATTAGAGATATATCTTTCTTTTTTTATCATTATTCGCCTGCTAATTTTAATCTTTGGTCTTCAGTAATTAAAGCCTCAATAATTGGGTCTAAATTACCTTCCATAACACGGTCTAGTTCCATAATCGAGAAGTTGATACGGTGGTCAGTAACACGGTTTTGAGGATAATTGTATGTTCTAATCTTTTCACTACGGTCACCTGTGCCAATTTTTTTACGTGATTCACCAACTTGTTGCTCTTTTTCAGCTAATGCTGCATCATGTAATTTAGCCGCTAACATTTTCATAGCCTTTTCTTTATTTTTTAACTGTGAACGTTCAACTTGGCAAGTTACAATAGTATTAGTTGGAACATGTGTAATACGAACAGCTGAGTTTGATGTATTTACTGACTGTCCACCAGCACCGCTAGAATGGTAAACATCAATTTTTAAATCTGTTTCCTTAATTTCAACATCATTGACATTTACTTCTGGCATAACTAATACAGTAGCGGTAGAAGTATGAACACGACCACCAGCTTCAGTAACAGGTACTCTTTGAACACGATGGGAACCACTTTCGAATTTTAATTTAGAATAAACATTTTCGCCTTTAATCATAAATTCAATTTGCGAATAGCCACCGGCTGAACCTTCAATTTCATGAAGAACTTCAATTTTCCAATTATTTTTTTCGGCATATCTAGTATACATACGGTATAAATCACCAGCAAAAATGTTAGCTTCATCACCACCAGCAGCTCCTCTTATTTCCATAATAATATTTTTATCGTCATTAGGATCTTTTGGTATTAATAATAATTGTAATTCTTTTTCTAATTTTTCTTTATTAGCAGTTGCAGTTGCAATTTCTTCTTCTGCTAAATCTTTTAAATCTGGGTCATTTAGCATTTCTTTAGCTTCCAAGATAGTTTCATCACATTTTTGATATTCCTTATATTTTAAAACTATTTCTTCTAAATCAGCTTTTTCTTTAGATAACTTTCTAAGTTTATTATAATCTTGTAAAACATCTTCATGAGTTAATTCTTCTACTAATTCTTGATATTTAGCAGTAATATTTTGTAATCTTTCTATCATAAAAAGTCTTCCTTTCTCGTTAATTATATAGGTAATTGATAAAAAAAGCAATTATTTTCAAATTGCCAGTTTTAACGTATTTTAATTTAGCTTTATAAGAATTTCTTAATAAACTAATCTAAATTACTATTTTCTTCATCAGAATCATCATTTACTACAACTAAACCTTGTAGGTCATCGTCATCATCATCTGTTGGTTCGTCTTCATCGTAGTAAATATTTTCTTCTTCTTCTTCTAGTTCTTCTTCTTCATCTTCAAGACTACCGTCAATATCATCTTCATCGTCTTCAATAATTATCTTAGCTTGATGACGGCTTCTTAAATCCCAGAAACCTTTTTCTAGCATAATGAAACGGTGGTCAGTTGACAAAATTTGAAAAAAGTCTGCAATTTTAGCTTCATATTCCTCGTTTGATAAACCTAATAAATCACATATCTGTTTAAAAAGGTCAGTAATTTTTACTTTCTCACCTGTTGATTCTAATATCATATAGGCTATATCGTCATAACTTTTTGATTCTAATTCTTCTTTTGATAAATCAGTAATTTTCATAAATATTCCTCCTACATTTTTTCTGGTATTTCAATACCTAGTATATTCAATAGTTTAATATTATTCTCATAAATTATTTTTGTCAATGTTAACCATGATTCTCTAGTAGCATTATTTTCTTCAATTAACACTTTATTACCTGAATAGAAATTATTATAAAGATTTGTTACTTTATATAAATAATCAGCAATATCACTTAATGATTTAGTATTAAAAGATTTATCGATTATACTTCTTAGTGTTGTAGTAATAAGTATAATCTCTCTTTCTATATCAGTTGTAATTTGATTATAATTTTGATATGAGATATTGCTTTCTTTAGCTTTAGTTAGTAATGATTTCATTCTTATTGTTGAATAAAGAAGATAAGGTCCGGTTTTACCTTGTAAATCACTAAATTTTACAGGGTCAAAGTTATAATCTTTACCACGAAATGGAATAAGGTCAGCATATTTAACAGTAGCGATACCAACAATTTCCGCAATTTTTTCTCTTTCTTCGCCAATTATACTAGGCATTATTTTATGTTCGCATTCATTAGTTACCATATTTAGTAAATCTTCTAAACGCATAACACCACCGTCGCGAGTTTTAAATGGTTTACCATCACTACCATTCATTGTTCCAAAGGGAATATATTCTAATTTAGTCTCTTTATTTACAATCTTAGCTTTACGAACGGCTCTAAAAACTTGTTCAAAATGTAATGATTGACGAGCATCCGCTAAATACCAAATTTCATCTGGATTCCATTTTTTCATACGTTCCCAAATGCAAGCCATATCGGTTGTTTGATAAGAAGCAGAACCATTGCTCTTTTCTAAAATTACTGGTGGTACTTCATGGTCATCATTTTCTTCATTGACATAAATTACTTTGGCACCATTAGATTCTTCAACCAACCCTAAAGAATTAAGATAAGCAGTCATTTCTGGAATATATTTACTACCGTCAGATTCTCCTTCCCAAATATCAAAGGTTGTATTAAGACGATCATAAGTTTTCTTAATATCTTCTTTAGAAATTTTCATAATAGCATCCCATAATGCCATTAAACCTTTCTTACCTTCTTGGAAATCAACAGTCATTTGACGAGCTGTTTCTAAATAAGTTTCATCTTCTTTAGCTTTCGTACTGGCAATAGGATATATTTCAATTAAATCATTATTAGTAATTGGTAAATCTTCTGGATATTCTCCAGTATAATTTTCATCAAAATATGGTAAATCAGGATATCTGCTTTTTATTTCTGTCATTACAAGACCGATTGGACGACCAAAATCGCCTAGATGAGCATCACTATAAGTTTTATTGCCTAAAGCAATGGCTAATCTTTTTAAAGCTTCACCAATATTAGCTGAACGTAAATGTCCAACATGGAGAGCCTTGGCAACGTTAGCACCACCATAGTCAAAGAAAATAGTCTTTTTATTATTGTTGTAGTAATTCCAGTTAATATCATTATTTAAACGATTAAAGTAATCAATTAATGTCTGATTTTTAAAGGAAAAATTAATAAATCCTGGGCCTGCAATATTTACATTATTATATCTATCATCTTTATTTAAAGCATCTACTATAACAGTAGCTATTTCTCTTGGATTCTTATGTAATTTGCCAGCCAAAGTCATAACCCCATTATACTGATAATCACCAAGTTCTTTTCTTGCGGAAGGACTTAGGGTTACACTTTCTACTTCAAAACCACATTTCTTTATTAAATCTAGCCAGTAGGCTTGTTCTTCTTCAATAAAACTCATCATTTTAACACCTTTCTTTTTTATATTCCAATTAGAAGTTAATTTCTAGTCTAGTAAATTGGTCATCACTTTCTAACTGATAATATAGCTCTAATTTATCATCTTGTATACTAAATTCTGCACTGTCAACAACAATATCTACATAGGCATCCAATTCTTTTAGGAGATAGCGACACTTATGATTACCATTTTTATTAACTGTAAGTTCCAATGTAGACTCTTTATTATCTCTAGTTAAAACCATAGCATCTTCAGAAATAATAATTGTATTTAAAACATCTTCTAAAGAGAACTCATATTTATTATTGTTTTTAGCATAATTTAATGACTTTTTTTCTAAATATAAATCGTTATTTTTATATAATTTTAAACTTAGGAAATTATTCAAAAAACATTACCTCCGTTTTTTTCTAAAACATTATAACATAGGTCTTTTAAAATAACTACATAAATTAAATATTTTTTTACATAATAAAAAGGGTGAGCATATGAAGTTTATCAAAAAGACAATAAAACTAGGAATTATCTTCAGTATTTTAAGTATTTTTGGCATTATAAGTTTATATATTTGTGCTTATTTTTCACCAGTATTAGATATTAAAAGTACAGGACAATATTATATTTACGATAATGATAATTCATTAGTTTTTCAAGGAAGTGGTAATTCTAAATGGGTTGATTTAAGTGATGTATCGCCCTATTTTATTGATGCTATTATAAGTACAGAGGATAAAAATTTTTATAAACATAACGGTTTTGATTATTTAAGGATTATGAAGACACTCTTTTTAAACGTTAAAAAAGGAACTATTGTTGGTGGAGCTTCAACCATATCGCAACAATATGTTAAAAATTTATTTTTAGATTTTGATAAAACTTGGGAACGTAAGCTGGAAGAAGCCTGGTTGACATTAAAATTAGAGGTTCATTATTCAAAAGATGACATTCTAGAAGGATATATTAACACAATAAATTTTGGGCAAGGTAATTATGGTATTGAAGATGCAGCCAGTTTTTACTTTAATAAACATGCAAAAGATTTAACTTTAGAGGAAAGTATTATTTTATCAGGTATACCTAAAGGACCAAGTTACTATAATCCTTTGAGTAACTATGATAATGCAATTAAAAGAGCTAAAGTAGTGGCAACAGCTATGGTTAATAATAAAAAGATTGATGAAACAACCAAAGATAATCTTTTTCAAAATAAATTAGAAATATATGGTAAAAGAACAGAGAATAATTCTAATACTATTATGTATTATCAAGATTTAGTTATGAAGGAATTAGAAAGTATTAATAGTATTCCAGCTTCATTAATAGATACTGGTGGTTTAAAGATTTATACTTCTTTTGATAAAAATATTCAAATGTCATTGGAAAATAGTATTAATAAAAATATTACTGATGAAGAATTACAAGTTGCAAGTGTTGTTATTGACCCTAAAACCGGTAATATTATGGCTTTAGTGGGTGGAAAAGATTATACAAAAAGCCAGTATAATAGAGCTTCAATGATGAAAAGACAAGTTGGAAGTACCATGAAACCATTGCTTTATTATGCTGCTTTAGAAAATGGTATGACTTCATCTTCTACTTTTTTAAGTCAAGAAACTACTTTTGTTTTTTCACAAAATGATACTTATTCTCCGCAAAACTTTAATCAAAAATATGCTAATAAGGAAATTACAATGGCAGCAGCTTTAAGTTATTCTGATAATATTTATGCTGTTAAAACCCATTTATTTTTAGGCACTGATACTTTAGTTAATATTTCCCATAGAATGGGCATTAAAGAAAATTTACCAAGTATTGCCTCGCTACCTTTAGGAACTGTTGAATTATCCATGTTAGATTTTGCTAATGCTTATACAACTCTTGCTAGTGGAGGATATAAAAAAGAATTAACTTTTATTCGAAAAGTTACTGATATTAATGGGAATATTTTATATGAGAAAAAGGATAATAGTACTCAAGTTTTAAATTCTAGTTATACTTATATTTTGAATAATTTATTAACCGCTACTTATGATAATGCTTTCCGTGATTATAATAATCCAACTATAATTAATTTGGCTTCAAAAATTAGTAGAAAATATGCTATGAAAACAGGAACGACTAATACCGATTGCTGGATGATAGGGTATAATCCCGATGTGTTGATGTTAGTATGGAATGGGTATGATGATAATAGAGAATTAAAAGTTTCTAACAGCATAATAAGTAAAAATATCTGGGTTGAAACAATTGAAGATTATTTAAAAGATAAAGAAGATAGTTGGTATGAAAAACCAGATAATGTAGTTGGTATTCCAAGAGATGCTGTTACTGGTAAGGATGTTACTGATGTCAATAAATCATTTGTTTATTACTACGTTAAGGGTAGTGAAATTGTCGTTAGTAATGAGGTTAGTGATAGTAAAGAAAAATTAGAAAATTGAACTATTATTTTTGCTTATTAGATTTAAATCATTTTATTATTGTTTCACTTTTAGTTAAATGTGAAGCTTTTTTATATTTTTAACTTAAATTTTAATAATTTTATTAAGACATTTTGATATTTGTAATAAAGTAATTTATGATAAAATAAAAAGCATAGCCTAAACTACACTTATATTTATTAATTTATATATTTTATTTTAAATTAAAGTTACTTATTTTAGTCAATATCAATAGTAATTTTACAACCGTTTTCCTTGTTTTCAAAAGAATAATTTACTTTGAACCCTTGTAATTTTAAATTATTAATAACATCTTCAATATCTTTTTTTGCGATTTCTAAATCATCATTGTTATTTGATGATGCATCAGTTGTTAAATCACTTAAAAGACTCATTGGATCAAATAATTCCTCATCATCAGGTTTATTTTGATTATTTGATGAATCATTATTAGTTAAGCCTTGATTATTATTAATCGGTGTAAAAAATTTATTGTTTGGATTTAAACTGTTTATTGGGGCATTATCAAAGCTATTGCTCAATGAATTAAGATTTGCATAGCTTGGTGTAACTGGAGTCTCGTTTGAACTTAAATTATCATTGATTGGCTCTGGGGATAATACTTCTAGGTCTTTTTTTGCTGGTTTTGGTTCCTCTGGCTGTTCAAAGTTGAACGAAAAATACCCTTTGTTACCAACATCTTGTTTAGCTTGTTCTGCTGGTGCAAGTGGTTGTAAAGTTTCAAAGAATGTTGTTTTGTTTGGTACTTCATAAGGATTAGTCAAAATGTCGTTACTAGGTTGAGATGAATCTTGCAAAGTATCAATTATCTCAACGTTATTTTTTTCTAAAGTATTACCGCCAGAAACATCTGTACTATCGCTCGAATCCTCACTATAATCTTTTAGAATATCATCAGTTGGTTGTAACTTATTATGATTTTTATTAATATCGAAAGAATTGTTTTTTATGTCTTCGGCATTAAAACTTAAATCTACAAGTGGAATATCACTTTTAGTTTCGTTTTCTTTTAACTTTTTTAATTCTTGATCCAATTGACGAACAGTAAGGCGCTCTGTGATTATTCGATTTAACCATTCTTTTTCTTTATTAGCATCATTTAAAACTAATAAACTTCTAGCATGTCTTTCACTAATTTTTCCTTCTAATAAAGCTTGTTGAACACTTTCATCTAAATTCAATAGACGTAATTTATTGGCAACCGAACTTTGAGAAATTCCCATTTTTTGGGCGAGTTGTTCTTGGGTATAACCTTTATCCAAAAGATTTTTATAACTTCTAGCTTCCTCAATTGGAGTTAAATTTCTTCTTTGGATATTTTCAACTAAGGCTATTTCTGCCGACGAGTTATCATCAATGTTAGAAATTACAGCAGGTACAGTAGTAAGACCAGCCATAATGGATGCCTTATAACGTCTTTCGCCAGCAATTATTTCATATTTGCTTCCTAATTTTCTTAAAACAAGAGGTTGTATAATACCATGTTCCTTAATTGAAGAAGCTAACTCTTTTAATCCCTGTTCATCAAATGCTAATCGTGGTTGAAAGCGATTAGGTATGATATCATCAACACTTACTTGTAAAACATTGTCTTCCATTTTCATAATTTTGTGGCCCCTTTACTATTATAGTCTATATTTATCATACATTATTATTGTTGTTTTTGCAACTTAATTTGAGCGTCCTTTTTGATTGTATTATAGCTACGAGGATATTTTTTATTCGTTATTTTTTCTTTATTTATAGTTATAATTCCACGATTCATATCAGTTGCTGGTAAGGTAAATTCAGTAATTTTAGTGACTTTAGAATGCAATTTTTTAATAATATTTTCGGCATTATGTAGTTCATCTTGATAATTTGCTTTCATAGCGATAAAATTACCACCAACTTTTAGATACGGAATAGCAAGCTCACTTAAAATACTAAGATCAGCAACGGCCCTTGAGGTTACAATATCATAAAATTCTCGGCGATTTTGCACAAAAATTTCAGCTCTATCATAAACAATTTCAACATTTAAATTTAATTTTTTTGCTAATTCTTTTAGAAATGCAATTTTTTTATTATTTGAGTCTAATAAAGTTACTTTTAAACTAGGAAAAACAATTTTTAAAACCATTCCCGGAAAGCCAGCACCTGTACCTATGTCTAATAAATTTGCAATTTTAGTTAAATCGATATTTTTTACAATAGTTAAAGAATCATAAAAATGTTTTAGATAAACATCATTAAGTTCGGTAATTGCTGTAAGATTGGTATGGCTATTATATTCTAATAAAAATTTAGCATAAATTTCTAAATCATTAATTTGTTTTTCTGTTAAATTAATTCCTAATTTGGCTAATTCCGCTAAAAATTCATTTTTAGTCATTGCGATTGTATTCCTTTCGTAGATAAATTGATAATATAGAAATGTCTGCTGGATTAACACCGCTAATACGCATTGCTTGAGCAATAGTTTTAGGAGCAACTTTTTTTAATTTTTGACGAGCTTCGCTAGCAAGATTAACAACCTTATCATAATCTAAATCGGCTGGTATTTCTTTACTTTCAAGTTTTAACATTTTTTCAACTTCTTTGTAAGTTTTAGCAATATATCCTTCATATTTAGTGCTAATTTCTACTTGTTCCTTGGCAGCATCGCTATAGTTTATATCGGTTAATTTAGATAAAAATTCTAAATTTATTTCTGGACGTTTTAATAAATCATAAAAACTCATTGAATAATTAGGTACTGGAATATTATTTTCCGTAAAAATAGTTTTTACTTCATCATTTAACTTTAATTTAGTATTTTTTAAAAATTCGGTTAAAGCAGCAATATCTTTTTGCTTAGTAATTAAATTGTAATATTGCTCTTCAGTAATAGAATTCACTTGATGAGCTAGTGGACGAAGACGTAAATCAGCATTGTCATGACGCAAAATAAGTCTAAATTCAGCACGAGAAGTAAGCATTCTATATGGTTCATTTGTTCCTTTGGTTACTAAGTCATCAATTAATACACCAATATAAGCTTCATTCCTTTTTAAAATTAACGGTTCACGGTGTTCTAATTTTAGAGCTGCATTAATACCTGCAATTATTCCTTGACCTGCTGCTTCTTCATACCCACTAGTGCCATTTATCTGACCGGCTGTAAAAATTCCATTTACGACTTTTGATTCTAGAGATGGTTTTATTTGTAATGGATTAATAGCATCATATTCAATAGCATAAGCATACTTTGAAATGATAGCATTTTCAAGACCAGGTAGAGAATGAACCATTTTTTCTTGTATATCATGAGGCATTGATGTAGAAAAACCTTGTAAATACCAATCATCATAGTATAAAGATTCTGGTTCTAAAAATAATTGATGACGATCTTTATCATGAAAACGAACTACTTTATCTTCGATAGAAGGGCAATATCGTGGACCAACACCTTCAACATAGCCACCATACATGCTTGATTTATCTAAATTATCTTCAATAATTTTTTTAGTTTCTAATGTTGTGTATAAAAGGTAGCACTTTTGTTGATCATTAACGTCATAAGTTGCTGGATAATCATTTGAGAATGTCCAATATCTATCATCTCCGCATTCTGGATGCATTTTAGAAAAATCAATTGATGAAGCTTTTATTCTTTGGGGGGTGCCTGTTTTTAACCTTTGAATTTGAAAACCATATTTTTTCATATTTGTGCTTAGATATTCGCTTCGTCTTTCACCATGAGGTCCACCGTTGTGTTTTTCAGCACCGCATAAAATGCTACCTCTTAGGTAAGTACCAGTTGTTAAAATTAGGGCTTGGCATTTAATAACTTCGCCATTTTCTAAGATAACCCCTTTAATTTTATTATCTTCAACAACTAAATCTTCAACCATTCCTTCGATAATATCAAGGTTAGGAGTATTTTTTAGTTCTCTTAACATCTCTTGTGGATAAGTAACTTTATCAGCCTGAGCACGTAAACTGCGGACAGCAGGACCCTTGCCGCTATTTAACATTTTGATTTGAAAATGAGTTCTATCAGCAACGCGTCCCATTAAGCCACCTAAAGCATCTACCTCACGAACAATAATTCCTTTAGCAGTACCACCAATTGAGGGATTACAAGGCATATCAGCTATATTTTTAATATTCATCGTTATTAAAGCGGTTTTGTGTCCTTTAAAAGCAGCAATATGTGAAGCTTCACAACCTGCATGACCGCCGCCAACAACAATTATTTCATACTCTTTTTCCATAAAATTCATCTACTTTCCTAGACAGAAATTACTAAATAATTCGTCTAATAATTCATCTTTATAAGTTGCTCCAATAATTTCACCTAAAGTGTCCCAACAAGCTCGAATATCTATTTCTAACATATCAACTGAATAACCATTATCAATATTTTCCAAAGCAGAGTTTAAGTAATTTAGAGCTACTTCAATAAGAGCTTTATGACGAGCATTGGTTATATAAGTTGGGTCATTTGTATTAATTTTTTCTAAATTAAATATGGTAGTTATCATTTCTTTTAACTCTTTAATCCCTGCAGTTGTTAAGGTATTACCATAAACAACATTAGTATATTTTCCTATCGGTAAATCAATATTAGCAGGTAAGTCATTTTTATTGACAAAGATAATATAGTTTTTATCTTTTACTAAATCTAAAAGCTCTAAATCATCAGGAGTTAATTTTTCATTATTATTTAAAACAAGAATAATTAAATCGGCAGTATTAATTATTTTTTTACTCTTATCGACCCCGATTTTTTCAACGACATTGGCAGTTTCACGGATACCAGCTGTGTCTAAAAAGTTAATTTTAATACCATTAATAATAGTTTCGCCTTCGACAATATCACGTGTTGTACCAGCAATATCAGTAACAATAGCTTTATCTTCTTCTAAAAAAGTATTTAAAAGACTTGATTTGCCTACATTTGGACGTCCAATCATACAAATGTTAATGCCATCTTTTATAATTTTAGCATCATTAGAATTTTTTAACAGTTCTTCTAATTTACTTTTGATAGGAAGTAATTTTTCCTTTAATCTTTTTAATGTTATATCCTCAGCATCCTCATATTCTGGATAATCAATATTTACTTCAATATTAGCAATTAACCCCATAATATCTTTTCTAGTTTCAGTAATTAGATTTTTTAATGATCCAGTTAACTGATTCATCGATAATATTAAGGATTTATCAGTTGATGAGTTAATAACATCTTCAATAGCTTCAGCCTCAGTTAAATCAATGCGACCATTTAAGAAGGCTCTTTTAGTAAATTCTCCAGGTTGGGCAAGACGGGCACCATTTACAAGACACAATTCTAAAACTTTATTAGTAGAGGCAATGCCTCCATGGGTGTTAATTTCAACGATATCTTCCATTGTATAAGTTTTAGGAGCAAGCATAACAGATACTAATACTTCGTCAATAATATTTCTATTTTTATCAATAATATATCCATGATTAATTGTATGGCTAGCAACTTTTTTTAAGTCTTTACCTTTAAAAATTTTACTAGCAACCTCCAATGCCTTTGATCCACTTAATCTAATAATTGATATTGCCCCAACCCCACAAGCTGTTGATATGGCAACAATTGTGTCTTCCATAAACATCCTTCTTTCTTATATTATTTTGACTGCTTAAATGATACCACAATTTTTTCTAATTGTGGTCGTTTAACAAGCGACATTTAAAATTTTTTTAATTAAATATTTGTGATAAATTGTATTATAACATAAAGATTAAATTAGAGATAATTTTTCTAATATCTTAAATTATCTAACTAAAAAAAGAAGAGCTAGTCTTCTTGATTTTCGATGAACTTAATTACAATATGACGATTTGGTTCTTCGCCAACTGAGATAGTTGATATTTCCTTTTCATCTTTTAGGGCATTGTGAATAATACGACGTTCGTAAGAATTCATATTATCAAGTTCAACCGCATTCTTTGTCTTTTTAACATCATTTGCTACTTTTTTAGCAAGACGAATTAAATTTTCTTCTCTTTGTTCCTGATAGTTATTAACGTTTAAAACGACATTTGGATAAATTTTTAATTGTTGATAAGTATGTTTACAAACTACCATTTGTAAAGCTTTAAGAGTACGACCGTCTTTACCAATTAAAATAGCATTATTATTAGAATCCATATTAATAATAATTTGGTCATTATGAAATTTAGCGACCATTTTTACTTCTAAGTGCATGCTTGTTAATAACTCATCTAAATAGTTAATAACAAAAGCAGATATTTTCTCTAAGTTGTTAACAGAGTTATCAACAGTATTTTTTACTTCTTCTTCCATATTATTTTGTTTCCTTCATTTTTTTTATTACAAAATTTTGAACGATGCCAAAGACATTGTTAACAATCCAGTAAAGAGCTAAGGCCGTTGGTAGTGAAAGTGATGTGATTAAAATCATAAACGTCATGATATAAGTCATAGTCTTAGCTTGACGCATCATATCAGAATTACCATCTTGAGGTTGGCTAGCCATGGCTTGTTTAAATGAGAAGAATGTACTTAAAGCTATAATAACAAGCAAAATTAGATAAATATAATTACCACTAGCAAGAGCTTTACTTGGTGTCATGCCTAAATTCATATTCCATAAAGTACCTTCGAAAATAGCTGGAACTCGGTTGATTGCTTCTAAAAATGCAAATAATAATGGAAGCTGAATTAGAGAAGTTAAACAACTACTTGCTGGATTGATGTTATATTTACGGTAAATTAACATCATTTCTTGAGATTTTTGCATCATGGCTTCATTATCAGTACGATTTGCATATTTTTGTTCTAATTTATTTAATTCTTTACTAGCTTTTTTCATATTTTCTGATTGAGCCATAGTATTTTTAGTTAGAGGAATTAAAATAATACGAATTAATAAACTAATAATAATTACTGATAAACCATAGTTTTTAACAATTTCACCTAATTTTAAGATTAACCAAGCAAGTGGTTTAACAAAAATACTTTCCCATAAACTTTGATACTTAATATCAGTAGGTTTAAAATCTTCACATGAAGGTAAATCTTCTAACTTAGTTGTTAATTTATCATCATATTTTTCATAAACTTGATATAACTCATCAGTAATAGGCTTACATAAGATATTAGAAGTTAATATTTGACCAGTTGTTTCATTGATGACTTGCTTTTTATCATCATCTTTAACATATTTTGTACACCCTACTGTTAAGAAAACCATAAGAGTTAGTATTCCTACTTTAATTTTTTTGTTCATTTAATCTCCTTTATTAAACTTGCAAAACTTGTATTCATTTCATTGAACGGAACATTTTTACAAGTGTTCTTTATCATTATAATATATTTAGCAGAATTTTTGAATTCTTTTTTATAGTTATCCACAAGGAAACGAACTTGTCTTTTTATTTTGTTTCTATCAACAGCGGTACCAAAACTTTTTTTGACTGCAATACCAAACTGTGGATAACTTTGTTGATAACTTTTGTTATAGATTGTAAACAATTTATTAGTAACAAATTTCTTGTTGTGAATAATTTCTTGGAAATCTTCATTAGATTTAACCATTTCTATTCTTTTCATACTAACTCCTTAAGGAAAAAACCACTTGATAGTGGTTTACTTGCATAATACTTTACGTCCTTTTTTTCTTCTTGATTTAAGAATATTGCTTTCTTTTCTAGCAAAGAAACCGTGTTTTTTAGCTTTTTTGCGTTGATTTGGTTGATAAGTTCTTTTCATTTTGACACCTCCACATCTAATTAGCAAGGTTATTATAATAAAATTTTTAGGATATTGTCAAGGTTTTAATGATTATTCTTATTTCCTATGTTTTTGCATTATAAAAATGGATTATTTATTTTAAAATAGTTTTATATATTTCGTAATTTATGTTTTAAAAAGAAATGTTGATAAATGTGGATAACTTATCTTATATTATTATTTATATATTCATCATAATAATACTGTTGATATGTGGATAACTTTTAAAAAAAGTCCGAAAATATGCCAAAAAATGACTGTTTTCTATTGTTGATAACTTTTGATTTATCCACAGTTAAGGTGTTGATAACTTAAATTTTAGCTGTTTATAACTTGAAAAAAACAGAAATTTAAGAGAAAAATTACTTAAAAAAAGTGTAAAGTTTTAGTGTCAAGTTAGAAGTTATCCACAATTTTGACTAAAAATTGTGCATTTTTTGACAGTTATCCACAGCTGTAAATCCCTATAAATACTGGGAAAAAGTTAGTTATCCACATTATCAACAGGTATTATTATCTAAGTTATCCACATGTTTATAACAAAAAAATTACAAAACTGTGGATAACTCAAAAATTTCCCAGAAGTATGGGGAAAAAACTGTGGATAACATGTTGATAAGTTGTTGATAACTTGTGGATAAATCTGTGGATAACTTTAATTGTCAAAATAGTGAAAAAAATCTTTACTAAAGTTTTAGGATGTTATAAAATAAGTGTTGATTATTGGTTATGAGTGGGGTGATAATTTTGAAATCCGAGGAATTATGGGATAAATTTCTTGTAGCAATGCAAGAAAAAATGAATCCTATTTCCTTTAATACATGGTTTAAACCGTTAAAATTGCAAGAACTTAATACTAAAGATAACAAAATTATCATTCAAGTACCTATGGGTGTGCATAAAACGACTTTGGAAACCAGTTGGCATCAAGTGATTGAGGAAACTTTACAGGAACTAACTGGTAATACTTTTGAACTTGTGTATGTTTTAGAAGATTTACAAACAGCTAAAGAGAAAAGCGATGATAAAGTTAGATCTAAAAAAATAAATGAAGAAGTATTTGTAACGAATTTAAAAAAAGAATTTACATTTGATAATTTTGTGACGGGAGATACAAATAAATTTGCAAAGACGGCTGCTATAGCAGTTGCTGAAGCACCAGGAAAAATATATAATCCTTTATTTATGTATGGTAAAAGTGGAGTTGGTAAGACACATTTGATGCATGCGATAGGGAATTATATAACTGAACATTCTAATTTGAAAGTTTTATACACAACAAGTGATAGCTTTAAAGATGATTATACTAGTATTGCTGGTGGTACAAATGATAATTCTTTTGAAAGAGCTGAATATTTCAAAAATAAGTATCGTGATGTTGATGTTTTGCTTATCGATGATATTCAGTTTTTAGTTGGCGCTGAAAAAACGCAACAAGGCTTCTTTCATACATTTAATGAGTTACATGATAAAAATAAACAAATAATAATTACATCAGACCGTTCACCAGAGGATTTAAAGCTTTTAGAAGAACGTTTAAGAAGTCGTTTTACATGGGGACTTCCTGTTGATATATATCCTCCTGATTATGAACTTCGTTGTCGTATTATTAGAGATAAAATAAGATATTTAAATTTATCCACAATGATGAATGATGATGTTATTAATTATATTGCTAATTCATGTGATACAGATGTACGAGAGATTGAAGGTGCCATTAATAGATTGCAAGCTTATACAGCAGTTTATGCACCGTCTAATATTACTTTAGAGTTTGCTATGGAAGCTTTGGGTGATTATGTAAATAACAATATATATTCAATAAGTAATATAACAGTTGTACAAAAAGCAGTTGCTGATTATTATGGAATAACAGTTGAAGCCTTAAAAGGAAAGAAAAAATCAAAAAATATTGCATATCCAAGAATGCTTGGAATGTATATGGCACGTATTATGACAAATGAGTCGTTTCCAAGAATTGGTTTAGAGTTTGGAGGACGCGACCATTCTACTGTTATTCATGCTTGTGATAAAATAGAAGAAGATTTAAAGGATAATAAACAATTACAAGAAATAATAAATGAAATAAAAACAAAAATTTAATATATATAAAGAAAGAGAGAAAGTATATGAAATTTACAATCGATAAAAATATAATTTTAGAAAATTTAATGAATGTAGCTAGAGCAATATCTACTAAAAATGTTATTCCTGTTTTAAACGGAATTAAGTTTGAAATGACTAATGAAGGTCTTTATTTAACAGCTAGTGATAGTGAACTTACAATTAAGTCATTTATTGAAAAGAAAGATATTAAAAATGTTGAAGCTTTAGGAAATATTATTATTCAAAGTAAATTTATTGTTGATATTATTAGAAAAATGCCTAGTGATATTATTGATTTTGAAGTAGTAGACGGTTTAAAAATTAAACTAACTAGTGGTTCAAGCGAATGTAGTTTAAATTGTTTAGATTCAAGTGAGTATCCACAAATTGATTTAGAAGAACATAAAACTCCTATTTATATTAATAGTATGTTATTTAAGAGTATTGTTAGTCAAACTGCTTTTGCTATTTCAACTCAAGAATTAAGACCACTTCTTACTGGTTTGAACTTTAAAATTACTGGTGATATTTTAGAATGTATAGCAACAGATTCATATCGTCTTGCTAAGAAGACTGTAACTTTAAATGGTGCTAGTGATAATGATGTTAATATGGTAATACCAGGTAAAAATGTTTTAGAACTTGATAAGATTATTAATGATGATGTAGATATGGAATTACATGTATTTAGTAATAAAGTATTATTTAAATATAAAAATATAATTTTCCAAAGTAATTTGCTTGCTGGTAATTATCCTAATACTAATAATTTAATTCCAACTAACTTTGAATATATGATGAGTACTAATTTAGATGATTTTTATAATGCTATTGATCGTGCTTCTTTAGTTACACAAAGCAAGGATAAAAATATAGTTAAAATGACGTTATCTGGTAAAAAGTTAATTATTAATTCTTATGCTAGTGAAATTGGTAAAGTAGAAGAAACTATTGATGTTGAATGTAATGTGGAAAATGATATTTCTATTTCATTTAGTGCTAAATATATGTTAGAAGCTTTAAAGACATTTAAAGATGAAAAGATAATGATTTTACTAAATGGAGATATTAAACCTATTGTTATTAAGTCGACAGAAGACGAAACTTTAATTCAATTAATTTTACCTATTAAAACTTACTAAGGTTTTGGATTTAATTTTTAATAATTACATAATAATGATGGAGAACTGAAGAAATTTGGTTCTTTTTTTGTTTTAAACTTAATAAAATATGCAATTTTATTAATAGTTATTAAGCGAATTTTAAAAATTAGTACATAATTTTTAATTAAAATTTACCTTTTTTTACCAATTCGACAAAATTTGACAAAATTCGACAAAACAAAATGCTATGCTACTGCACAATTCATTAAAAAGGGGGAAATTTTATGAAAGAATTATATTCAATTAATGAAGATACATTATTTTTAGAGGGAATTACAGATAATAAAGGAAAAGTTTTAACCAAAATTTATGAACAAGATAAAATATTAAAACTAGATGATACACCAACTAATATTATTAAATATGGATGTGAATATTTTGGTTCAACTTTAGAAGGTCGTCAAAAAGGTTCAATGAGTTTACTAGGTATTAAGCATAAAGTGCCAGTAATGGTTGAAGGAAGTATGGAATTAATATTTTTTCCGATGTGTTCACCAAGAATAAGAGCTTGCTCATGGGTGTGTTTTAATAACATTTTAACTTATAAAAGAAGTGGTTATGATACCGAAGTACTATTTAAAAATGGACAAAAATTAATCATTAATATATCTTATGGAATATTTGAAAATCAATATATGCGGGCTACCAAATTAAAAATGGTTAATACTCTAAGAAAATTGGCGAAATAAAGAAAATAGGCTGTAAAATAAGCAGAATTTATGTTATAATTTAAGTAGGTATATGGGTACTAATATACCTATTATTTTACTATAAGTTAGAAAGAGGCACTTTAAATGCGAATAGTCAATCTAAAGTTACTTAATTTTAGAAACTATAATCATTTAACTTTATCGTTCTCTCCAAATATTAATGTTATATATGGTAAGAATGGTAGTGGCAAGACTAATTTAATTGAAGCAATATATGTCTTAGGGTTAACAAAATCTTTTCGCTCTAGTACAGATAAGGTATTAGTAATGAAAGATAAAAACTTAACAAAAATATCGGGGGTAGTTTTTGATAATATAAATAAAGAATATCAACTTACTATTTCCGGTGATGGTAAAATTGCAAAGATAGATAGTCATCGTCAAAATAAGTTAAGTGATTATATAGCTAAGGTAAACATTGTATTATTTCATCCCGATAGTTTAAAAGTAATTAAAGATTCGCCTAGTACAAGAAGAGAAAATCTTAATATTGATATGTCACAGTTTGATAATGAATTTGTTAATTTACTTAATGATTATGAAAAAGTATTGAAACAAAGAAATGCCTATCTTAAGGTTATGTATGCCAATGCGAATAAATCACAGACATATTTAGATATATTAACAGATAAATTAATAGATTACGGTTTAAAAATTTATAAAAAAAGAGTCAATTTTATTGAGCAAATTAATAAATATATAGGTGATTTTTATAGTAAAATAAGCGGTATTGGTACTTTAAAAATTAAATACCAGTCAGAATTAAAGGATAAAAATCAGGAAAAGTTAAAGAAAATGTATAATAGTCTTAAAGATAAAGACATGCTACTTGGTAATACAACTTTAGGGGTTCATAAAGATGATTATGCATTTTGTTTTGAGAGTGAGTCTTTAAAAGATTATGCTTCACAAGGTCAACAAAAAAATGCAATTATTGCTTATAAACTTTCTTTAATAGAATTGTTTAAACATGAGCGAAATATTAAGCCTATTTTGATATTAGATGACTTATTTAGTGAGCTAGATAATGAAAAAATTAATAATATTTTAGAAGTTATTGATAAAGATTTACAGATATTTATTACTGTTACTGATTTAAATAAATTGCCAAGTTATATTAAAGATAAAGATAATAAAATTTTTAACTGTGGATTTGGTGAAATAAGGGAGGATATATGAGAGAATTAGGACATGAAGATTATAATGATAATGATATTCAAGTATTAGAAGGATTAGAAGCTGTTCGCAAACGACCTGGTATGTATATTGGTACTACTGGTGAGGCTGGACTTCATCATTTAGTTTGGGAAATTGTTGATAATGCTGTCGATGAGGCCTTAGCTGGATATTGTGATGATATTGAAGTAATTGTAGAAAAGGGCAATATAATTACAGTTCGTGATGATGGTCGTGGTATTCCAACTGGTATGAATAAAAAAACTGGTTTATCAACCGTTGAAACTATTTTTACGGTATTGCATGCTGGTGGTAAATTCGGCGGTGGCGGATACAAAGTATCTGGTGGTTTGCACGGAGTAGGTGCTTCTGTTGTTAATGCTTTATCAACATGGCTTGAAGTTACGATTTATCGTGATGGTCACATTTACTATCAAAAATTTGAAAATGGTGGACATTCAGTGGAACCTTTAAAAATTATAGGTGAATGTGATGCTAATCGTACAGGTTCAACAGTAAGATTTAAAGCTGATCCAGAAATATTTAGAGAAACAACGGTTTATAACTATGCTACTTTAGCTAAAAGACTACAAGAAATTGCTTTCTTAAATAAAGGCTTAAGAATAATTCTTATGGATGATAGAGAAGATAATAAAAAAGATGAATTCTTGTATCAGGGAGGAATTATTGAATTTGTTAAAATGTTAAATAAAAATAAAACACCTATACATGATGATGTAATTTATGTTGAAGGAAGAGAAGATAACATTTTAATTGAAGTAGCTATGCAATATAATGATGGCTATAATGAAGCTTTATATTCATATACAAATAATATTCATACTCACGAAGGTGGAACTCATGAAGACGGGGTTAAGAGAGCTTTAACAAGAATTATTAACAATTATGCTCGTAACAATAAAATGTTAAGTGAGAAAGCTGATCCATTAACAGGTGATGATGTTCGTGAAGGTTTAACAATGATTATTTCTTGTAAACATCCAGATCCTCAATTTGAAGGACAAACTAAGACCAAATTAGGTAATATGGAAGTTCGTAAAATTGCTGATGATGTATTTAGCAATGGTTTTGAGAGATATTTAATGGAAAATCCGGAAATAGCTAAGAAGATTGTTGAAAAATCATTAACAGCCTCTCGTGCTAGAATGGCCGCTAAGAAAGCTAGAGAATTACAAAGACAAACAAAAGGTGGTTTAGACCTATCTAATCAATGGGGAAAATTAACCGATTGTACAAGTAAAAATCCTAGTGAATGTGAAATATTTATTGTCGAGGGAGATTCAGCCGGTGGTTCTGCTATCGGTGGTAGAAATTCTAAGACTCAAGCTGTTTTACCTTTAAGAGGAAAAATTTTAAATGTTGAAAAGGCGAGATTAGATAGAGCGCTTTCAAATGAAGAAATCAGAAGTATGATTACAGCATTTGGTACTGGTATTGGTGAAGATTTTGATATTTCTAAATTAAGATATGATAAAATCATTATTATGACTGATGCAGATGTTGATGGTGACCATATTAGAATTTTACTTTTAACTTTGTTCTATCGTTTCTTTAGACCATTAGTTGAAACTGGACATATTTATATTGCTCAGCCACCATTATATAAAGTTTCGTGGGGAAAAAACTTCCACTATGTATTAACAGATGCTGAACGAGATGAATTTTTAAAAACTTTACCAGCAAATGTTAAATTTGATGTAGCTCGTAATAAGGGACTTGGTGAAATGGATCCAGAGGAATTATGTTCAACTACAATGGATATAAATAACAGAACATTAATTCAAGTTAAGCTAGACGAAGCAATGGAAGCAGATGGAATTTTTAGCTTATTAATGGGTGAAGAAGTAGAACCTAGAAGAAAATTTATTGAAGAAAATGCTCATTTTGCTTCAAACTTAGATTATTAGGAGGTTTACAATGGATAATAGAGAATCAAAAAATGTTGTTAATGTAATGAAAGATTCTTTCATTAACTATGCAATGGATGTAATTATAGCTCGTGCATTACCTGATTTAAGAGATGGTTTAAAACCAGTACATCGTCGTATTCTATACACAATGTATGAAGATGGCTTAACTCCTGATAAAGCTTTCCGTAAGAGTGCAACAACAGTAGGTGCTGTTTTAGGTAAATATCATCCACACGGTGATACGTCTGTTTATGATGCAATGGTAAGAATGGCACAGGACTTTAGTTATCGTCATCCTTTAGTTGATGGTCATGGTAACTTTGGTTCAGTTGATGGCTATGGTGCTGCTGCTTATCGTTATACAGAAGCTAGATTGTCAAAGATATCTTTAGAATTATTAAGAGATATCAACAAGAATACAGTAGATTTTGTTCCTAACTTTGACCAAACAAAGAAAGAACCTGTTGTTATTCCTAGTAGATTTCCAAATATTTTAGTAAATGGTACTATGGGTATTGCTGTTGGTATGGCGACAAATATTCCTCCTCATAATTTAGGAGAAGTAATTGATGGTTGTGTTGCTTATATTGATGATAATGACATTACTGTTGATGGATTGATGAAGTATATAAAAGGTCCAGATTTTCCAACAGGAGCTGCTATTTTAGGTAATAGAGGTATTAAACAAGCTTATGAAACAGGTCGTGGAACCATTACTATTAGAGCTCATGCTGAAATCATAGAGCATAATGGTAAACAACAAATAGTATTTACAGATATTCCTTATCAAGTAACGAAGATGGAACTTCAAAAGAGAATTGCAGAATTAGTAAGAGATAAAGTTCTTGAAGGAATTACTGATTTACATGATGAGTCAACATTAACTGAAATTAAGTTAGTAGTTCATTTAAAGAAGGAAGCAAATGCTAATGTAGTATTAAACAACTTATATAAACATACTTCTTTACAAACTACTTATGGTATTATTTTCTTAATGCTAGATCAGGGTTTACCAAAGACTTTAAATTTAAAAGAAATTATTAGTAAATATATTGATTATCAAAGAGAAGTTATTTATAGAAGAACTAAATACGATTTAGAAAAAGCTGAAAAACGTGTTCATATTTTAGAAGGTTATAAGATAGCTTTAGATAATTTAGATGCAGTTATTAACATAATTAGAAATGCTAAAGATGATGAAACGGCTAAACATGAATTAATGACTAAATTTAGTTTAGATGATGTTCAAGCTGAGTCTATATTAGAATTAAAATTAAGAAGATTAACTGGTTTAGAACGCAGCAAGATTGAAGAAGAGCTAAATGATTTATTAAAATTAATTGATGAATTAAAAGGTATTTTAGCAAGTGATGCGAAGATTTATGAAATCATTAAACAAGAATTACTAGAAATTAAAGCTAAATATGCTGATGAACGTCGTACAGAAATAGATATGACGGCTATTGATTATATTGATGATGAAGCATTAATTCCAGAAGAGAATATAGTTGTTGCTTTAACTAATAAAGGTTATATTAAGAGAACAACTAGTGATACATTTAAATCACAAAATCGTGGTGGAGTTGGTGTTAAGGGTATGACTACTAATGAAGAAGATTTTGTAGAGCATTTAGTGGACTTATCAACACATGATTATTTATTATTCTTTACTAATAAAGGTAAAGTATATAGATTAAAAGGTTATGAAATTCCACAATTTGGTCGTCAATCAAAAGGATTGCCAATAATCAACTTATTACAAATTGATAAGGATGAACGAATTAGTAGTGTAATTAAAATTTCTGCAAATGACGATAAAAAATACTTGCTATTTGTAACTAAATGTGGTATAATTAAAAAGACAAGTTTAACTCAATTTGAAAATATACGTCAAAATGGTAAAATTGCTATTACTTTGAAGGAAAATGATGAATTAATCGCTGCTAAGAAGACAAGTGGCAATGATATGGTTTTGATTGGCTCTAGCGAAGGTCGCATGGTTAAGTTTACTGAAGATGAAATTAGAGATATGGGACGTACTGCTAGTGGTGTTAAAGGCATTGATTTGGAAGATGATGCTATAGTAGTCAGTGCTGAAGTTGTAAGTAATGATGATAATATCTTACTTGTAACTGAAAATGGCTATGGTAAGCAAACTAAGGTTGCTGACTTTAGACAAACTCGAAGAGGATCTAAAGGAGTTAAGGCATTAAATATAACCGATAAAAATGGCAAAATCGCCGACTTTAAAGTTATAGGTGATGCGAATGATGTAATAATTGTAACTAATTCAGGAATGATAATGAGAATGCCAATAAGCCAAATTAGTGTATTAGGAAGAATAACTCAAGGTGTTAGATTAATAAATTTAAAAGATGGTCAAAAAGTATCAACAATCACTTTGATTAAATCAACAGAACAAAATGAAGAAGAGAGTACATTTTCAGATAACAATATTGAACCAAGGTTAGATAATGTTCAAGTATAATAACAATGATTAGACAATGTTTCACGTGAAACATTGTTTTTTTTGTTTATAATTTTTTTAATGTTTCACGTGAAACATTACTGTTGATAAATAAATTTGCTTTAATAAAAACGATATTTTTAAATTTTATAATTATTTGTTTTTACATAAAGCATTTTTATTTTATATACTTATTTAAATTTAATTAATTGTGATAAGTCATAATTTGTTATATAGTTTTATATTTAAAAAATTTAATGTTTCACGTGAAACATTGTTATTAACATGTTTTTTATTTCAAATTCATAATCTATTACTTAAAATAAAGGTATATAATCAAATTAATGCGTTAAACTTAATATTTTAGAAAAAATAGTTGTCTATTTATTATAAAAAATTATCTTAAAATTATAAAATATAATTTATAATTATCATTTCTAGTAAATTCAAAATTTTAATGTTTCACGTGAAACATAGCAAAATAAGTTATGCACAATATATTTGTATGTAATTAAAAATATTATAATTAACGAATATGATAAGTTTTAGTTGTATCTTTTTTCATTTTATGATAATATTAAGAGGTGCAATAAGTACATAGGAACCTGGTCAGGGTAGGAATACAGCAGCCATAACTATCAATGCTTATGTGCACTTTTTTTATGGAGTTTAATATGAAAAAATATCTTGATTTGCTATATAAATTGGCTTTAAAAGCTTATAAGAATGCTGACATTCCCGTATCAGCAATTTTGATTAAAAATGATAAAATCGTTGCTACAGGATATAATAATAGGCATAAAAAAGGGTATGTTTTAGGGCATGCTGAAATAAATGCCATAATTGAAGCTGAGAAAAAACTAAAAGACTTTAGATTAGATGGATATACTATGGTTACAACATTAAAACCATGTAAAATGTGCCAGGCCGTAATAGAAGCTGCTAGAATATCAAAAGTTTATTATATATTAGATTGTAAAGAAGAAAAAAGTTATCAACAGGTAAAATATAAAAAGCTAGATAAAATAGACAATCAATTTATTGAAAATTATTCGAAGTTATTTAACAATTTCTTTCGAAATATAAGATAATTAAAATTAATTATGATATAATATGGAACAAGGAGTTTTTATGGATTATCAAGTATTATATAGAAAATATAGACCTCATGATTTTGATTCTTTAGTAGGTCAAGAATACACAAAAAAATTATTAAAAAATAGTGTAATAAATAATAAGTTTGCTCATGCTTATATATTTACAGGACCAAGGGGAACTGGCAAGACTAGTAGTGCTAAAATATTTGCAAAAGCAATTAATTGTTTACACCCTATTGACGGAAATCCTTGCAATAAATGTCAAAATTGTGTAAACTTTGAAAGCAGTCCTGATATTATTGAATTAGATGCTGCTTCTAATAATGGCGTAGATGATATAAGGGAAATAATTAATAATGTAAGATTGGCACCAAGTAGTATGAAGATAAAAGTCTATATTATAGATGAATTTCATATGTTATCCACAAGTGCATTTAATGCTTTATTATTAACTTTGGAAGAACCACCAAAAGACGTAGTATTTATATTAGCAACAACTGATATTCAAAGTGTTCCAATTACAGTATTATCAAGGTGTCAGAGATTTGATTTCAAGCCTATTTCTATTCAAGACATAGAAAATAGATTAAAATTTGTATGTGGTGAGGAAAATTTAAAAGTTACTGATGACGCAATTAAAGAAATAGCTATGATGTCTAATGGCGGGTTAAGAGATGCTTTAAGTATTTTAGACCAGGTTGCTGGAAATGGCGAAGAAATTGATATTCAAGATGTAATTGCTAACTTTGGAGGTATTTCAAATAAAAAAATAAATCAGTTACTAAGTTATTATGAGAATAATAGTGTAGCAGAACTTATAGATTATATTAATGAAATAAAAAATGATGGTATAGATATAAAAGTTCTAATAGATAAAATTATTACTAAAATAAAGAGTGTATTAATAGATATCAAATTAGATAATTATAACGGAAAATTAGATTTTGATAATTTATATAATTTAGTTTTTGAATTAAACAAATTATTAACTGGCGAACGAAATGGTGCAAATTATTATGATTTATTAGAAATTGTATTTTTAAAATATATAAATTATTTCCCGGGAAATAATTTTGTGGATAAAAATATAGCAAAGTTAACTGATAGTAAAAAAGAATCAGCGATAATTAAACAAATAGAGGAAAAGCCTAAAATATCGGCACCTGCAATAGAGCAGACAATTATTTCCCAAGAAAATAAACCAGAGAAAAAAAATAAAGTTATAGATTTCGATATCGATGTAAGAATAAATAATACTTTTGTTAATGCTAAAAAAGACTATTTAAACAATATAAAGAGTAAGTGGAATGATTTTGTTATTTACGAAAGTAATACTAATAAAGCAATGATATCTTATTTAGCTGATACTAATATAGTTGCAGCTTCGGATAAATATGCAATTTTGACTAATAATTTAGATATAACTAATGATTTAATAAATCAGAATATTAAGTCATTAGAGAAAGATTTTAATTTATTTTTTAACGGTAATTATTATTTAGTTGCTGTTTCGCCAAAAAAATGGGAACAAGAACGAAATAAATATATAAATAATATCAAAAATGGTTATAAATATGAGATAATAGATAACGATATAATTATAAAAGAAAATAAAAGCGAGTTAGAAAAAATAGCAAGTGAAATTTTTGGAAATAATTATAAAAAAATAGAATAAGGAGATTTTATTATGAATATGCAAAATTTAATGGCACAAGCCCAAAGAATGCAAAGAGATATTATGAAAAAAAAGGAAGAAGTTGAAAAGAAAATTTTTGTTGGTTCAAGTGAACTAGTAACTGTTACTGTAAATGGCAAAAAAGAACTACAAAAAGTAGAATTTTCTTCTAATGTTGCCGCAGATGATTTAGATATTTTACAAGATATGATAGTTATTGCAACAAATAAAGCAATGGAACAAGTTGATGCTGCTATGGAAAGTGCGATGGGACAATATGGCAGTATGTTTAATGGTTTATTCTAATGATATATCCAAAAGTATTAATGGATTTAATTGAATATTTTAAAAAGTTACCAGGTATTGGTGAAAAAAGTGCGGAGCGGATGGCTTTAGCACTTTTAGACATTAATACAGATGATGTTAGTGCTTTTGCCGATGCAATGTGTAATGCAAAATTAAAATTACATCCATGCCCAATATGCGGTTGCTTAACTGAATTAGAAATTTGTCCAATTTGTTCAAGTGAATCTAGAGATAGTAATATAATATGTGTTTTAGAAGATTATAAAGGTGTTTTTGCTTTTGAAAAAACTGGAAAGTTTAATGGGAAATATCATGTATTGAATGGATTGATTTCTCCTATAGATGATATTGGACCCGAGGATATTAATATATTTGGATTAATTGAACGTATTAAGAATATGTCTGCAGTTGAACTAATTATCGCTTTGAAACCTTCTATTGAAGGAGAAACAACAACATTATATTTAAAGAAAACTTTAGAAAAATATCCTAATGTTAAAATATCACGTTTATCTTATGGTATTCCCATGGGAGTAGATATTGATTATTTAGATGAATTAACTTTGTTAAATGCTTTGAGTGAAAGAAAAAATATTACATAAAATATAAATATATATCATATATTGAATTGGTGATTTTGATGCATAATTTTATAAAAATATTAAAAAAATTGATTTTTTCTTTTTTATTATTATTTGGATTAAATACTATGTTAAAATATGTAGGGATAATTATTCCTATTAATTATATTAATTTAATGATAACTTATTTATTTGGTGCTTTTGGAATTATATCTTTAATAATAATAAAATTTTTTGTAATATAGTAGTATGGAGATGAAGTATGAGTAGTTTTAAAATGATACAAAATTTGATTGATAAATATGAGATTGGAAGACTATCTCATGCTTTTTTGGTTGAAACTAATAATATAGATTTATGTTTAGAAGATATTAAATTATTTATTAAATATATTAATTGTTCAGAAAAGTATAATGAAAATTGTACTAAATGTAATCTATGTAAATTAATTGATTTAAATAATTTACCTAGTTTGATGATTATTGAACCAGATGGTATGAGTATTAAAAAAAACCAATTACAAGAATTACAAGACCAATTTAGTATGAAGCCTGTTTATTCAAAATATAATTCCTATGTTATTATGAATGCTGAATTAATGAATGCTTCTTCAGCAAATAGTATTCTTAAATTTTTGGAAGAGCCAACAGATCATATTATTGGTTTTTTAGTAACTAATAACAAAGAAAAAATGTTGGATACTATTATAAGCCGTTGTCAAAATATAAAATTTATATATGATGATAAAAGTAAAAGTGATGAAAAGATTAATATAATAGCAAATGAATATTTAGAAAAAATAGAAAATGATAATTCATTTTTATTAAATAAAACATTAATTTTAAATACTTTAACAACTAGACAGGACATAAATAATTTATTTATAGAAATTTTACATCAATTAATGGAAAAAATAAAAGCAAATTATTTCCCGGGAAATAATTCTGTGGATAAAAATTTAAAAAAATATACTTTGCAAATAGAAATTGTTCGTAAAGTTTTAGTAATGATAAAACAAAATGTGAATTTAGAGTTATTATTAGATTATTTTGTGATAGAGATGAGGAAATTGAATGAATGAAATTTATCAAGTATTAGTTGAAGATAAAAAAATTATTAATGCTTTATCAAATTCTGGGAAATATTTAGTTAGTGATAATGTTATAGTTAAAACAAGTCGTGGTGAACAGTATGGTAGAGTTAATGCGATAAATAATAAAATTGATATTGAAATAAATGACATATATATAATAAGGAAAGCAAATAAAAAAGATTATAATAATTATTTGAAAAATTTACGTTTAAGTGAAGATATGTTAAGATTTGCTAAACAAGAAGCTTTAAAATTAGATTTAGGTATGAATTTTATTAGTGCAGATGTAACTTTAGATAATAAACATTTATTATATCAGTTTGTGGCTGATGAAAGAATTGACTTCCGCGAACTTGCTAAAGCTATAGCAGGGAAATACAAGTTAAGAGTAGAATTAAGACAAATAGGAGCTCGTGATAAAGCTAAGTTGATTGATGGTATTGGACCTTGTGGTCGTCGCTTATGTTGTACTAGTTTTTTAGATAAGTTAGATTCAATTAGTATGAATATGGCTAAGAACCAAGGCTTAGCCTTAAATCCATCAAAGATAAATGGTGCTTGTGGTCGTTTAATGTGTTGTTTAACTTATGAAAATGATAATTATACTGAATGTCGTAAGCAGCTTCCAGAAGTTGGAAAAATGGTTGAAACAGAATATGGAATAGGCAAAGTAGTAAGTGAAGATGTCTTAAATTTAAAATATACAGTTAATATTAATAATGAATTAAAAGAAATTAAGGTTGCAGATAATGGAAATAGAAAAGAATGACTTATATGATTATGGGATGAAAATATACCAAGCTAAGAATTTATTTAAATTTTCTATAGATAGTATACTTTTGGCGGAATTTGTAGATATAAGGTGGAATAGTAATTTAATTGTGGATTTTTGTACTGGCAATGCTGCTGTTCCTCTAATTTTATCTACAAAATATAAATGCCAAATTATTGGTTTTGAAATACAAAAACAAGTTTCAACACTTGCTTACAATTCTGTTTTGTTGAATAATTTAGAAAATCAAATTAAAATAATTAATGATAATTTAAGTACAGCTTTGGAGTATATTTTGCCTGAAACTGTAGATGCTATAACATGTAATCCTCCATATTTTAAAATTAATGAAGGTTCGTATTTAAATGATGATGAAGGTAAAAGAATTGCCCGTCATGAAATTGCTACTAACTTAGAACAAATTGTTATGACAGCAAAATATTTATTAAAAAATAGGGCACCTTTATATCTTGTACATCGTCCTGAGCGATTAATAGAAATAATAAATGTTTTAAATAAATATAAATTTAGTATAAAAAAAATACAGTTGGTTTATTCTAGTTTTGATAAGCCTGCTGTTATGGTTTTAATAAAGGCAACTAAAAATGGTGCAGATGGTGTAATAATTAATCCGCCGCTTAATATTTCAAATAGAAATACTTATAAAGACATTTTTAAGTAAGGAGTTGTAGAAATGAAATTAATAGTTGGATTAGGCAATCCAGGAAAAGAATATGAAAATACAAGACATAACATTGGTTTTATGGTATTAAATTATTTCCCGGGAAATAATTTATGGAAAGAAAAATTTAACGGAATGTACTGTCAACAAAATGTAAACGGAGAAAAAGTGATTTTTTTAAAGCCGCTTACATATATGAATCTTTCCGGTAATTGTGTAATTAAATATGTTAAATATTTTGATATTAGTATCGAAGATATTTTAATAATTCAAGATGATTTAGATTTACCATATATGCAGTATCGTTTAAAATTTGATAGTTCTGCTGGTGGGCATAATGGTATTAAATCAATAATAAATAATTTAGGAACTCAAAAAATTCCAAGATTAAAAATAGGTATTGCTCATGATCGTAGTATTGATACAAAAGATTATGTATTAGGTCATTTTAATAAAGATGACTTAAAATTATTTGAAAATAAAACACAAATATTTAATAATATTATAAATGATTTTATTGCCCAAGATATTAATTATTGTATGGCAAATTATAATCGAAGATAGATAGGGTATTATTATGGACTTTTTAAATAATTATTTTAAATATCAAAATGAAAGTGAAATAGTTGGTTTAACACCAGAGTTGAACATTTTTTACATTCTTAATTATTTTCAAAAAACTAATAAAAATATTTTAATTATAACTAATACATTATATGAAGCTAATAAATATTTTGATTCAATATCAACTTATACAGACGATTGTCTATTATTTCCCATGGATGATTTTGTTGCTTCTGTTGCACTTGCTATTTCTCCAGAACTAAAAATTAAAAGGTTGGAAACCATTAATGTTTTAAAAGAGAATAATCGTAAAATTGTTGTAACTAATTTAATGGGATTGTTAAGATATCTTCCGGATTATAAGTCAGCTAATAAATTAGAATTTAAATTACAAACAGGCATGTCTATTAATCGAGATAAAATTTTGGAGGTTTTAGATTCTTTTGGATATAAAAGGGATACTTTAGTTACTTCTACTGGAGAATATGCAGTTAGAGGATATGTTATCGATTTATTTTTGATTGAACAAGAACATCCTATTAGAATAGAATTTTTTGGTAACGAAATTGAGTCTATTCGTTTCTTTGATGAAAATACTCAGATGTCTATTAAAGAAATAACAGAAATAACTTGTCTTCCTTATCAAGAAATTACAACTTCAGTCAAGAGTTCAATACTGGATTATTTAGATATACCAATGGTATTTGAGATAGATAAAGAGGGAATAGATTTAGGATATGAAAAATTATCAGAAGAAATTTTAACTTATAAAAAAGAAAATGATACTGATAAAAATTTAATGTTTGAATTAGAAGATATTAATATAAAGGATGTTATATATCTTAATAAATTTATTAATAATAGAAATAAAGCATTAGTGTATCAAAGTAATACTTTAGATAATTTTAATTCTAATTTTCAATTGTTACGAGAATTTGTAAATAAAAAATTAGAAGATAAAAAGACTGTGATTTTTTGTTTATCTAGGAAAGCTGAAATTGATTTTATTAAAGAAATGTTTCATGTAACTAGAGTTGTTGATGAAGAGCACTTATTTACTGAAAGAGTAAATATTTTAAATAAGAAGATTAATAATGGTTTTGAATTTGATAAATACGTTGTTATTGGCGAGTATGATATAGAAAAAATAAATAATCGTGAAATAAAGTATAAAAATAGTTATAAAATTGGTAAAAAAATCAAAGGATTTGACCAATTACAAGTTGGTGATTATGTTGTACATACAATTCATGGAATTGGACAGTACCAAGGGGTTATTTCTTTAACTAAGAATGGTGTTGTTAAAGATTACTTACAAATAATATATGCTGATAATGATAAAATTTATGTTCCTGTGGAAAAAATTAGTACAATATTTAAATATTCATCAAAAGACGGTGTAGCACCAGTTTTAAGCAAGTTAAATGGTACAGCTTGGGCTAAAACCAAAAAGGCTTTGCAAAAGAAGATTCATGATATATCTTTAGAATTAATCAAATTATATGCTGCTCGTAGTAAAGTAACAGGTCCAGTGTTTAAAGATGACCCAATGGATGTTATGTTTGATGCTGATTTTAAATATGAACCTACAATTGATCAGCAAAAAGCATTTCTTGATGTAAAAAAAGATTTAGAAAATAAAGTACCAATGGACCGCTTATTGTGTGGAGATGTAGGATTTGGTAAAACCGAAGTAGCTTTTCGGGCTATGTTTATGACCGCTATTAATGGTTTTCAAGTAGCTTACTTATGCCCAACTACAATTTTAAGTAATCAACAATATGAAAATGCCTTACAAAGATTTAAAAATTTTCCAGTGGAAATCGCTTTATTAAATCGTTTTACAACGAAAAAAGAAGCAGAAAGAATAATAGATGGTTTAAAAAAAGGAACTATAGATATAGTTTTTGGCACTCATCGTTTGTTAAGTGATGATGTTGGCTATAAGAATTTGGGATTACTTGTAGTTGATGAAGAGCAAAGGTTTGGTGTATCTCATAAAGAAAAAATTAAAAAATATAAAAATGATGTTAATGTCCTTACTCTTTCAGCAACACCAATTCCACGAACTTTAAAAATGGCAATGTCTGGTTTAAGAGATTTATCGATAATTGATACAGCTCCTGTAAATAGGTATCCAGTTCAAACTTATGTTATAAAAGAACAAGATATGGTAGTTAAGGATGCTATTTATAAAGAATTAGGACGTAATGGACAGATTTTTGTTCTTTATAATAGAATTGATAGTATTGAAAGCAAGAAAGATGAACTAGAGCATTTAGTGCCTGAAGCTAGAATTGTAATTGCCCATGGCAGAATGAATAAATCTCAAATGGAAGATGTTATGCAGGATTTTATTGACCACAAATATGATATTTTACTATGTACAACTATTATTGAAACAGGAATTGATATATCAAATGCTAACACGTTAATAATTTATGATGCAGACCGTTTTGGATTAAGTCAGTTGTACCAGATTAGAGGACGGGTTGGAAGAAGTTCAAAAATTGCTTATGCTTACCTTATGTATAGTAAAGATAAGATGTTAAATGAAATAGCTGTTAAACGTTTAGAAGCTATTAAAGAATTTACTGAATTAGGTAGTGGCTATCGAATTGCAATGCGTGACTTATCTTTACGTGGTGCTGGTGATATCTTAGGAAGCGACCAAGCAGGGTTTGTTGATGCTGTTGGACTTGATTTATACATGAAAATGGTTGATGATGAGGTTAAACGTTTAAATGGTGAAGAGCCAATCGAAGATAAATCTAATAATTCTTTAATTGATGTAGATACCCATATTAGTGATTCTTATGTATCAGATGAGTCATTAAAGATTGAAATTCATCAAAAAATTAATGAGATTGATAGTTTTGATAAGTTAATAGAAATCCAAAAAGAATTAGAAGACCGTTTTGGTAAAATCAATGAACAAATTAAGATTTATATGTATGAGGAATGGTTTGAAAAATTAGCTTTATCTTTACATATAGAAAGAGTTGTTCAAAATAATAAGATTGTTGAATTAGAAATTCCAGCAAATCTTACTAAAAAACTTAAATTTGATAAATTATTTATGCAGATTTATAATATTTGCCCTAAAATACAGTTTAGGTCGATGTTAAATAATGTTTATATTACTTTACCAATAGGTAATTTACCAAAGCATTTTGTTTATTATTTAGTTGATATCTTAAACTTAATTAAAGATGAAGTAAGTAAAGAAGAAATAACTGAAGCAAATAATAATGAGGTTTAGTAAAAAATAAATTTTAATTTTTAAATTATTAATATATAAATTACCAATACTTTAAAATTATATAAAATAAAAATGTTTATATTAAATAAGTTAACTTAGAATGATGTTTTATGATTAACTAAACTTAATATAGACATTTTTTTACATATTAGAAACTTTTTTGCATAACTTTTGTGTTTCTTTTTAATTTTTATGGTAAAATTAAATCATAATAGGAGGTAAGATATGGCTAATAGAATGGTTCTTAATGAAACTTCTTATTTTGGTTGGAATGCTAGAGAAAATTTAGTACCAGAAATCAAAAAGAGAAATTTCAAAAGAATATTAGTTGTAAGTGATGAAAATTTAGTTAAATGTGGGGTAACTGGTAAAGTAACTGAATTGTTGGATGAAGTTAAGATAAAGTATAGTGTCTTTGATAAAGTTAAACCTAATCCAACAATTAGTAATTGTCATGATGGTATAAGAGCTGCTAAGAAATTTCATGCTGATAGTTTAATAGCTGTTGGTGGTGGTAGTGTTATTGATACGGCTAAATGTATTGGTATTGTTATTAATAATAGAGAATTTTATGATATAAATTCTTTAGAAGGGGTAGCTGATACTAAGAATAAGTCGTTACCTATAATTGCATTGCCAACGACTGCTGGTACTGCTGCCGAGGTTACAATTAATTATGTAATTACTGATGAAATTGGTAAAGTTAAAAGAGTTTGTGTAGATACAAATGATATTCCAGTTTTAGCAATCATTGATACAGAATTAATGAGTAAGATGCCAAGAATGACAGCGGCTGCAACAGGGTTAGATGCTTTAACTCATGCAATGGAAGGTTATATTACTAAGGCTCACTGGGAAATTCCTGATATGTTTCATTTACAAAGTATGGGAATGACTTATAAAAATTTAGTAAAGTCAGTTAATAAAGAACGTGATGCACAAGAACAAATGGCAATGAGTGAATATATTGCTGGTATGGGATTTTCTAATGTTGGACTTGGTATTGTTCATTCAATGGCTCATCAATTAGGGGCAACTTATGATATTGCACATGGTATTGCCTGTAGTTTATTTTTACCATATGTTTTAGAGTGGAACGGAGAAGTTGCTTATGATAGATATCGTAAGATGGCAGAAAGTTTTGGTTTAACAACAACTGGTAAAACTGATAAACAATGTGTAGAACTTGTTGTTAGAGCAGTTCGTTATTTAGAAAAAACTTTAAAAGTACCAATGACTTTAAAAGAATTAAATGTAAGTCCAGATAGTTTTGAAGAAATGGCTGGAAAAGCTTTGATTGATCCTTGTACTGGTGGTAATCCACGTGAAGTTACTAAGGAAGACATTATCGAACTATTTAATAGGGCTTATGAAGGAAAAGGAGTTAAAAAAACTATGAAAACTAAAGTTGGTTATAGTGAAAATGTAGATGCTTATACAAGTGGTGTTGAAACTGCTAAAATGGCTAATAAAATAGAAAATCCACAAGTTGGTTTATTATTCACAAGCTGTGTTCAAGACCAAAAAGAAATAATGAAAGGTGTTAAGAGTGTCCTTAAAGATATTGATATTGTTGGTTGTACTTCAAGTGCTGCAATATGTACTCAAGACGGTTATTTAAATAAACCTACTGGATATTCTGGTATGATGTTATTAGGTGGAGATGCTAGAGTAGTAGCAGCTGGTTCACCTAAGACTAATGATGATGCACGTACTATTGGTCGTAAATTAGCAACTAAGGCTGTTAAAGAAGCTAATTGCATTGAAAAACCAAGTTATGTATTTGTAAGTGCTTCACCAAAAGAAGAAGAAGAATACTTAAAAGGTATTGCTGATGTAATCGGTGATGTTCCTGTGTTTGGCGGTAGTGCTGCTGATAATACAGTAGAAGGTAAATGGAGTTTACTATATAATGGTGAGGCATTTGCTGATGGTTGTGTTATGGCTTTAATTTATGCTGATACCGAGATTAAAAACTTATATACTGGTAATTATGTAGAAACTAAAGATGCTGGTTTAATTACAGAAGTTAAAGATAAGAGAACATTAGTTTCTATAAATGGAAAACCTGCTTTAGATGTATATGCAGATTGGACTGGTAAAAGAATAGAAGATATGATGGGTAATAACTTACTAACAGAAACAATCTTTAATCCACTTGGAGTAAAAGATCAAATTGGTAATGTTACGGCTGTTAGACATCCAATGTTTGCTAATGTTGATAAATCTATGAATATTGGTGCTAACTTAGAAGAAAATACAGCTATTATTCATTTAACTAATACTCCTGAAGGCATGTTAGATAGTAATGCTTGTGTTGTTAAGAAATTAAATGATTTAATGGATAATACTCCAGAAAGTTATTTTCTTGTTCACTGTGGAGGACGTCGTTTAGGACTTCAATTAACTAATATGGAAGATAAAATTTATCCAGCTATTAAGAAGGCTATTCCTAGAAAAGAATTCTTAATGGTATTTACATTTGGTGAATATGGTAGATGTGAACATTCTAGTAATATTGTTGGTGGTTTATCTCTATCATTTACTGGCTTTGGAAAGGAATAAAAAATGGCAAAGAATTTGATTGGGTCAAATTGGTGTGATGCAAGTAACGGGGAAGTAATTGAAATTACTAACCCTGCTACTAATGCACTAATCGATACAGTACCAAAAAGTACAAAAGAAGACTGTGATAAGGCAGTTGAAGCGGCTTTCGAGGCTCAAAAAGAATGGGCTAAAGTGCCTTTACATGAAAGAGCAAGTCGTTTAATGAAGTTTGTTTCTTTAGTAGAAAGAGATAAAGATAGTTTAGCTAAATTATTATGTGAAGAAACGGGTAAACCAATTAGTGAAGCAATAGGGGAAATTGCTAATGTTTCAATAGGTATTCCTGCATTCTGTGAAAGAGCAAAACATGAATATGGAAAAGTAATTCCATATGGTCAAGAAAAAGGTAATGAAGCAACTTTACAATATACAGTTCAAGCACCTTTAGGAGTAGTAGTTGCTGTAATTCCATTTAATTTCCCTAGTGATTTATTTTGTCAAAAAGTTCCTGCTGCTTTATTAATGGGAAATAGTGTTATTTTAAAACCAAGTGCCCACAATCCTTTAACTTTAACTAAATATGTTGAGTTATTAATTGAAGCTGGTATTCCTGGTGGTGCAATTAACTTAATTAATGGCGCTGGTGGCGAGGCTGTTCAAAATTTAGCTGAAAATCCTAAAGTAGCTTTAGTAAGTCTTACTGGTTCTACTTTGGCTGGAGCGGAAACAATGGCTAAATGTGCTAAAAATATTACTCATGTTATGTTAGAATTAGGTGGCAATGATGCATTCATTCTTCATAAAGATGGTGATGTTGATTTAGCAATTAAAGAAACTATTTGGGGTCGTTTATATAATACTGGTCAAGTTTGTTGTGCTTCTAAGCGTTTCTTAGTTCATAAAGATGTTTTAGATGAATTTGTTAGTAAATTAACAGAAACTTTCAAAGGTATTAAAGTTTGTATGCCTAGTAATCCTAATGCTAAAATTGGTTGTTTAATTAGTGAAGATGCTGCTAAAAAGGTAGAAGAACAAGTTAATTCTACTGTTGCATTAGGAGCTAAGGTCGTTTATGGAGGACGTCGTAAAGGTGCTTTCTATGAACCAACTATTTTAACCGATGTTACTCGTGATATGCCTGTTGCAAAAGATATGGAAATCTTTGGACCTGTTGTTTCTATTATTAGTTATGATACTATTGAAGAGGCAATTGAAATTGCTAATCAATCAAATTTTGGTTTATGTGGATGTATTATTTCTAAAGATCAAAAGGTATGTCAAAAAGTTGCTAATGAACTTGAATGTGGTGGCGTAATTATTAATGGTGCTTCTTTCTTCCGTTCATTTGAAATGCCATTTGGTGGCTGGAAACATTCTGGTTATGGTAATGAAGGTGTTGCTAGTACTCTTCATGAAATGAGTAGAACTAAGACTGTTATTTTAAAAAATATACTTTAAAAATATGAAGATATTATTGTTTGTTAAGACGATAATGTCTTTTTTTCTTTAGGACTTTTACTTGTTATTTAAGTAGTTATTTTATATAATTAAGTTGAAGATAGGAGGTGAAACAGATGGCAAAATTTAATAGAGAAAAGGTTTTAAGACAATTGAAGTTTAAAAGAAAATGGAGAAGTTATTCAAGATATGTATATATAGCAGTACCTTGTGTATTATGTTGTTTATTGTGTCTATATTTTGCTTACTCTAAATTCTTCGTATCGGAGGAACAAGCTGTAATTAGAACGACAGTTGGTGATTTTATTTATGGTGATGTTGTAATTGGTGCTTATATAGATGGAGAATATAGTAGTACAATTCCTGGTAAAAATGATGGTTATGTAGTAGATAAAGTCTCTTGTGAGAATGGGGCTGCAGGTAAATGGAACAATGATGATTGGGGTTTACTAACTACTAATTTAAGTAAAAGAACTAAATGTAATGTTTACTTTAAAAAGTTAACTTCAAAAGTACCTGATATTATTGCTCAGTTGGATACTTCTGGTAAGTGCCCAACAATGAATGCTGATGGTTCGGTAAATGTTACTGGGGTAGAGGCTACTAATGGTTATTTATGTAAAGCAAAAGATGTTTATGGTGATTCATATTATTATCGTGGTAATGTAACTAATAATTATGTGAAGTTTGCTGATAAATATTGGCGTATCGTAAGAATAAATGGTGATGGTACTGTTCGTGTTATTTATGATGGTACAAGTGCTCATGCCAATGGGGAGTCAAGTAGTGATCGTCAAATTGGCACCAGTGCGTTTAATAGTAGTTATAATGATAATGCTTATGTAGGTTATATGTATGGTCAAACGGGAGCCTCAACTTATGCTGATGCTCATGCTAATACCAATGATTCAACAATTAAGGCTTACATAGATAATTGGTATAAGACGAATATAGTTGGTACAGCTAATGAACAATATTTGGCTGATAATGTATTTTGTAATGACCGTTCAATAAGTAGTAATAAACCAAGTAGTAGTTATAATAATTTGGGATATGGAACAAATGTCACTGCATATCGTTGGTATTATGGACCATGGTCGAGTGGAGGCTATAATTCTAGTATGAGATTAATGTGTTCACAAAAGAATGATGCCTTTACAGTAAGTGATACTACTAATGGTAATGGTGCTCTAACGTATCCAGTCGGTCTTTTGAGTACAGATGAAATTGTACTAGCCGGTGGGTGGTCTGCTAGCAATAGTGGTTACTACTTATACTCAGGGCAATAAAACAAATATAGTTGGTACAACTAATGAACAATATTTAGCTGATAATATTTTCTGTAATGATCGTTCAATAAGTATATATACCGATACCAGTGATAATACTAATACGAAACCTGGCTATGGAACTAATTCGACATTGTATAGATGGGGATTTGGTCCACAGCGTGGTACAAATTATGGTAATATGAAAATGATGTTAACATGTCCACAAAAGAATGACGCATTTACCGTAAGTGATACCAGTAAGGGTAATGGAGCTTTAACATATCCAGTTGGTCTTTTAAGTGAAGATGAAATTGTACTAGCCGGTGGGTGGGATATTAGAAGTAATCGCCATTACCTATCCATAGGTCAAACCTGGTGGACTTCCTCGCCTCAAAGCGCCGGCCGTGGTGCTTCCGTATGGTACTTGTATTCGAATGGCGATGCGACCTACCTCGACGACTGCGTGAACTGGAATGCTGGGGTTCGGCCAGTTTTCAATCTTAAGGCTGAAGTGCTGGCACAAGGCTCAGGGACAGCAACTGACCCATATCGCATTTCTTCGTAGAATAAATCTTTCAAAAAGTAATATGATGACGAGACCCACCCAAAATGATTCAATCTGAAGGCTGAAGTGCTGGCACAAGGCTCAGGGACAGCAACTGATCCTTATCGCATTTCTTCGTAGAAGAAATCTTGTAATAATATGTTTGATGACGTAAATCGCCCAAAATGACTCTTCATTTTGGGCGACAAATTTTTATCTGAAAAACTAGATGGTTGTATATGTAATAAAAGTATTTTACTAATACGTGAAGGAAACTAAATAAAAAAATAAGGACTTTGTGCGGATGATTCCCACAGCCGATTAAGCTGTGGGAAAAATTTTATCTTGTCATAATAAGTAAAATAAGTTATATTGGTTGTAGGGTGTATTCCATTAATTTACGTTGCATTTTGTCTTATCTAGTCTGGTGGGCTTCCTCGCCGAACAACTTCAATGGTAGAAACGCTAACGTGCGTAACGTGAATTCGAATGGCAATGCGAACAATGCGAACAACGTGAACAACAACAACGGGGTTCGGCCAGATTCCTACTAAGGTTAGTGTAGATGACTAACGACACTCATGGTAAATGGTTACGGCTGTTTATTAGAAGAAGTAGTCTTTTAGGACTAGGGGAAAATAACTATTTATTGCTTTAAAACAGGATAAAGATGTTACCAAACTCTTAACTGATAATCTAATATTAGATTGGAAACAGGATTATACCTAGGTTAATACCTGAATAGAAAGTATAGATGCTATAATCGCTTAAGATATAATAGTTACTACTATACTTTTTTTGCTGTATCTATACTTTTTATAAATATTTATCAATATCTTGATTACAATTCATAAAATATCCACGATAACTGATTTTAGTTAACTTATATTTATGGTAATCTGTGTTTTTTAACTTTTTTAATTTTTTTCTAATTTTAATTTTGTTTTTAGAGGTAGGTAACATAATAAGCTTTTTATCTTTTAAAATATAGCGATAGCCTAAAAAGTTTATTCCCTTACTTAAATTATATATTTGGGTTTTATTGTTTAATTTTAGTAGTAGCTTGTTTTCAATGTATTTTGTTATTTCTTTTAAACAATATTTTAAATATTCTTTATCATCGCTAATTAAGAGAAAATCGTCCATATAGCGAATATAATATTTGATATGAAGTTTCTCTTTAATAAAGTGGTCTAAACCATTAAGATAAAGGAGTGCAAGTAATTGAGATGACATATTACCAATAGGTAAGCCTTTTCCTTTATAATATCTAGGTAATCTATCAAGTTCTTTTATTGCGTTGTTACAGTCAATATTTTTATTTAATAATCTTTCTTTTTCTCGATTAACTATAATATCAATGTCTTTATTACTATTAACATTATCAGTACTATCAATTATATTTTTAATTATAATTTTTAATTTAGTATCTATTTTAAATTTATCAACCATTTCAAACAGAATATCATGGTCTATATTGAAAAAATATTTAGAAATATCACATTTCAAAATATAAATATTATCAGCATCAAATTTTAATTTATTAACATAATATTTCATGTAATCAATGGCTGCCTTAGAACCCTTATTTTCTCTAGTAGCAACATTGCTGGAAATTAATATTTTATCAATGCATGGTTTTAAGACAAATTTACTTATTAAGTGATTAACTATTTTATCATATAACTTTTCGCTCATAATAATACGATATTTAGGTTCTTGAACTAAAAAGATATTGTATGATTGGTGGGTGTATGTATTATTATATAGATTATCTTTAATATTAAAAATATTAGAAAGATAGTACATTTCAAAAACTGTTAACTTTTTACGATGAATGGTATTTTTTCTGATAATACGATAAGCTTCATTAATATTCTTATCGGTAACGACATCATCAAACTTTATTGGTGCGAATAATTCCATAAGTTATTTTCCTTAGTTCTAGTAAAAATTTACATACGACATCACATTGGTGATTACTGATATATTTCTCTTGTTTGCAGCACTTTATAAAATAATCAAGCATTGCAAAATTTACCAATAAATCTTTTAAATATTTATCTTTTATACGGTTGTTTTCATTATTTTGAATTATGTAATAATACGTATTTTCAATACTTTGAAACATTGTTTTTTCAATGCTATCTTTTAACACTCTTTCATTTTTAGGAATATTATTTGTTATATTTTTAATGTAGTTTGCTGTTTTTTTAGTTTTATCTAATAATTTAAAGTTTTCGTTATTCATTTTTCTTGCCAATTAAACTCTTTCTAATTATAACATTTATAATATGTGCTAGACAATAAAAAAATATAGTGCTAGTCAATATATCTAAAGCGATTATGACATCTATATTTTTAGTTTAGGTGTACAGCCTGGTCAGCTATCTGTTTCCAATCTAAATTAGATTACGATTAATCGTTGCCACTTTTATAAATGTCCGTAGGCATTTATCCTAAGCCCATAGCACTTATGCTAATTTTAGCAGGAATCTGGCCGAACCCCGCCAAGGAATGCGAAACAGACGGCGAGGAAGCCCACAAGTTAAATGGATAACTGGCATTTTTAATTTTAAAGTAGATAACAGTATTTTTCAATTGGAAATAATTGGTAAAATTTTATTTTTTAATTATATGTTTAATTTTTTTTAAAATATTAAACAATGCATTAGCAGGACTTAAAGACAATTCATAAGCACCAAGAAGTTCTTCGACATAACCGCCGAAGCCTTTTTTAAATTCGTAAACACCACGGTCTTTGCCATTAGGATTAAATACATCTTGAATACCAAAGAAGTTATATCTCTTATAATTATGGTCGGCAGCATATTTAATTATTTCCCATTGTAAACGATATTGACCGCAAAACTGCATATACTCGGCATAAGAACCACTAAATAAATAAATGATTTCATCACCATATAATATAAACATAGCAGCTGATAAAGGAATAATTTCGCCTTTTTCTTGCTTTAAATTTTTAGCTTCTTGTATCTTTTTATTATTATTTTCAATATCTTTTTTCATGACTTCTTTTTTCTTTAAATTAGAATTAGAATCAGATAACTCTTCTAATTTAGAAGCCATTTCTTTATTAGAATCTTCTAATTTTTGAATATAATTTTTTAAATTAATTTCACATATTTTAAAAGTTACATTATCTTTAAAACAATCATACATTTCTTCATAATATTTTAAAGATTTATCGGAAAATGATCTACGATCACAAGTATCACTGGTAATAGTTTTAAATTCTTTTAATTCATCTTTAGATAGTGTTCTAATATTTAAATCATATTTAGTTAAAGTTTTATTAATATTATTACGAGTACTGCTACGAAAATCATTAAATAATTCTTTACTGGTTTTACCATTAATATCAAGACAATAAGTCCATTTAACTTGACTACTTTGGGAATCTTTATAACCTAAAGTATGTAAATAATCTATAATATCTCGGTTATCAAATTCATCAGTAATTTCGGCTTCCATATTACGAGAAACAGCAGGTATATATGGGTCAATTATTAGTTTTAAGCCATTTTTTTCTTTTAAAAAGTTCTTAACACCATCTGTCATAAATTTAAGTAATTCTTTATTATGGTAATCAAGAATAAAGCCTTTATAAGCCTCATATGTTATTTTACCTAAGAATTTTTGTGGGGTTTGTGCGATAAGACTGGCCGCGATAACTTTGTTATTTTCTTTAACTCCTACTAAATAAACCTTTGTTCCATCACATTCTAATTTCTTTTTCATCATTACTGTTTGAAAAAAGTTTTTATTATTTTGTGTATCGACAAAATTTTGAAATTCTTGTTCTGTTAGTTCTGTAAATTTCATTGTATCACCCATTTATAAGTATAAACTAAAATTGTAATATTTAATAGTTAAAAAGAAATAAATCTAATAATTTATAAAAGATACTTTTTAGAAAGTGGTGGGTGGGAAGAAATAATAAGATTATAAATAAGAAAATAATGTTATAAATTTTAAAAAAAAGACAATAATAAACTTAGAGGTAAGATATGAACGGACAGATAAAAAGAATTGATGAATTAGGACGCATTGTAATTCCTAAAGATATAAGAAAAAGGCTTTCTATTAAGACTAATGATACGTTAGAAATAGGCATGGATGGTGATAAAATAGTTTTAAATAAAAGAATAGCTATCAAAGAATATAATGATTATGTTAAGACTTTATTAACTATTTTAACTAATTATAGTGGTATTAAGTTTTTAGCGACTAATCGGGAAGATATTATTTTTAATAATACGGACATAGAGGGTTTTGAAGTTAAAAAGTATATTAATATGTCTTTATATGAAATGGATAAGGTTAAGGATGAGATATGTAGTGGTTGTGATATAAGACCGGTTATTATTGATAGTAATGTCGAAGGAATTATTATAGTTATAAATAGTGAATGTAATAAAGAAATTGGAAAAATAATTAATATTTTAGTTACTTCTAAACTTGATATTTCATGTTAAGAATTATATACTCGTATTAGAACAGGAGATTTTATGGATAATACGGGTTTTATTTTGGCTTTTTTAAGGGATTTAGAATGGGAAATGAAGAGAATTGGTTTAAGGTCAGCTATTTCTTTAAAGATTTTAAAAAAGGATATGTTTTTAGAAGATGGTAATACTTTAGGGGTAATGTTTGTTTCGGGAATACCTACTTATATATTAACATCTCAAGGTCGCATTAAAATTTTAGATGAGGCTTTTAGGGGGAAGAATATTGATTTAGATAAGAAGAATGATTATATTAATATGTTCTTTCAAAGATATAATTGTAGGCTTGCTCTTAATTTAAAGGGCTCAAGTATTTATAGTATAAAAAGAATTCCTATGGTTGATAAGGAGTTAGATGATATTAGCTTAGTTAGAAATTTTGATAAGAAAGAAGAAAGTAGAAAAAAGTTATCTTTAGTTGCGGGTATTAATTTTAATGAGCACGAAAGGTTAAAGATGGGGTTGGAAGTTAAAAGATTTGTAATGTATGAACTGGAATTTTTAAGAGGGACATATAATTCTTGCAATGGTTTTTTAGGTATTAATAGTTATTATAAATCTGGTAAATTATGTGAGGATATGGATGCTAATAGGGTATATTTATGTGAAGATGATATAATTAATATTGGTAATTTAATAGAGATGGCAATTGTTTATGTCGGTTTACCTAGTAAGAGCATCAGGGGTAATATAAGGGATTTTTGCTACACTTTATTATCAGGGTTGCAGTTATATCTTGATGATTTTAATATTTTAGCAACTAAAAGAGATTTGTATAAGAGGCAACTAGATAAGTATTTGGCTTATTTTACTTTGGATCCAAAAGAAGAAAGAGGTTTGGATTTTATTTACGATTATAATAAAACTTTCTTAAATGGAGTTGGAGTTTTAGAAATTGTTAAAGATGACCAAGTGCTTTATGGGATTAGCGATGATGGAAATATTAAGATTGATAAGTATAATGGATTGAGTTTGGAAAAAAAATTTGGTAAGAAGCGTGATTAGGAGGTTAGAGTATTTTAGAGGGACAATTTTATTGGTTGAATCAAGATATAATTAGATATATAACAAGGAAAATCTTGAGTGAGGCTAGGTGAAATCTGACTTCGCTCATTTTAAGTGTCAAAAAAACTCGACAAAATAAAAAAGAAGAATTTAATCTTCTAATAACCAATCAATTATATTTTTATGGATTATACCATTTTGAGACATATCAAGTTTATCCATTGAAATTACATATTTGGGGTAGTTATCTTGGATATTATTATAAACATTAAATTCTCTATCTATTATTTTGTCATCAGATAAATAATAACATACTTGATAGTATTCTTTGTTACCATTTTTTAAAGCAATAAAATCTATTTCACCTTTTTCTAAGGCACCAACTTTAACATCGTATCCTCTATAAATAAGTTCATTATAAACTATATTTTCCAAGTAAGCGCCCATCTGTTCTTTTTTGGAAACATTTAATATTTGACCTAATCCTAAATCAGTTAAATAATATTTATATTTACCATTAAGAATTCTTTTACCCCTTACATCATATCTATCTACTTTTTCAGTTAAATGAGCTTTACACATGTATTCTAGATAGTTATACAGTGTATTTTTAGTTACACCTCTATCATCATTAATTTCAAAATATTTAACTAAATTTTCTGGTGAAAATGTTTGGGATGGAGTAGTTGATATATATTCAGCTATTCTATTAAAAAGATCGATGTCATTTATATTAAATCTTTTTATTATATCTTTTACAACAATAGAATTATAAACATCGGTTAGATATGTTCTTATTGATTCTTCACTTTTAAAGTTAAATCTCTGTGGAAGGCCACCCCATTTAACATAGTCATTAAATTCTTTTTCTAATTTATATTTATCTAATTCATAATTATTAAATTCGCATACTTCCTTAAATGAAAAAGGACGTATTTTAAAGCTTACATATCTGCCTGATAGTAAAGTTGCTAATTCACCTGATAATAGGTCGCTATTAGAGCCAGTTATAAAAATTGAAATATTATCTTCATATTTGGCTTTATAAGAATTAATAGTTTTTTCCCAATCTTCAATATATTGTATTTCATCAAGAAATAAATAATATTTATCTTTGTTTTTGATTTTGTCTTTTATAAATTTGTCTAAATCTAAATAATTTTTAATATTAGCATAATCAGTTAACTCAAAATTTATATATATAATATTTTTTTCTTTAATACCTGTATTTTTAATCTCGTCCATTATCTGTTTTAATATAACAGATTTACCACATCTTCTAATACCAGTAATTACTTTAATAAGATTTTGATCATAAAATGGTCTAATTTTTTTTAAATAATTTTCTCTTTTTATCATAGCATTTTCTCCTTGATATGATTATATAATAAGGAAAGTAAAAAGTCAATTTTGTATTTTTTAAAATACTTTTTTAATAAAATATTTAATTTTGTATTTTGCAAAATACTTTTTTGCTAAAATTGTGCATTTAGTATTATAAATTTAAATAAATTAGTTAAAATGCAAGCCTCCTTAAGGGATTGGCGGACTGGTAGTAATCAAATAATTCATATAGACAAATAAAAAATAAGTAACAAATAAAAGAAAATGTGCTATACTAGGAGTAATTAACAAGGAACAAATGGGTACCTAAGCGTCTTTAAAAAGAGAGCCTTTTAGTTGGTGAAAGATAGGCAAGATTAATAGGGAGTATGGATTTGGGAGTTAAATCGTTTAATCGCGTTAAGATAAGAGTGTATGGTAAGTCATAAAGTAAGGTGGTACCGCGGTAATTCGTCCTTATATTTATGGCTTTTTTATATTCTTAAGGATTAAATGATAGATAAGAAAGGTATGATATTATGGAAAAAAAGAAATTTTATATTAGTACAGCTATTGCTTATACTTCAGGTAAGCCACATATTGGTAATACTTATGAGATTGTTTTAGCAGATGCGATAGCAAGATTTAAAAGATTAGAAGGATATGATGTTTATTTTCAAACAGGGACTGATGAACATGGGGAGAAAATAGAGTTAAAAGCTAAGGAAGCAGGTATTACTCCTCAAGAGTTTGTTGATAATGTATCTGGCGAAATTAAAAATATTTGGGATACAATGAATACCAGTTATGATAAGTTTGTAAGAACTACTGATAAACATCATGAAGAAGTTGTACAAAGAATATTTAAGAAAATGTATGATAAAGGTGATATTTATAAAGGAGAATATAGTGGTCTTTATTGTACACCGTGTGAATCTTTTTGGACTGAAAGCCAGTTAGTAGACGGTAAGTGTCCTGACTGTGGTAGAGACGTTGAGGAGAAAAAGGAAGAAGCATACTTTTTTAGATTATCTAAATATCAAGATAGATTGATTGAATATATTGAATCCCATCCAGAGTTTATTCTTCCAGCTGCAAGAAAAAATGAAATGATTAATAATTTTATTAAACCGGGTTTACAAGATTTGTGTGTTTCTCGTTCGACTTTTAGTTGGGGAATTCCAGTAACTTTTGATGCCAAACATGTTGTTTATGTATGGCTTGATGCTTTAACTAATTATATTACTAATATTGGTTATGATATTGATGGCGGTAATGAGGATTTTAAGAAATGGTGGCCAGCTGATTTACATTTAATTGGTAAAGATATTATTAGATTTCATACTATTTATTGGCCTTGCTTCTTAATGAGTTTAGATTTGCCATTGCCTAAAAAAGTATTTGGACACCCTTGGTTAATTATGGCTGACGGTAAGATGAGTAAGTCTAAAGGAAATGTTGTTTATGCTGATGATTTAGTTAAAAAATATGGTGTAGATGCAATTAGATATTATTTCTTACATGAAATACCTTTCAGTGCTGACGGCGTTTATAGTGAAGATTTATTAGTCGAAAGAATTAATAGTGATTTGGTAAATATTTTAGGTAATTTAGTTAATCGTACAGTTAGTATGGCTTATAAATATTTTGACGGTGTTATTACTAATCCTGGTGTTAAAGAAAGTATTGATGATGAACTAATTAGTATGACAGAAAATCTTTATAATAATGTTAAGATTAAAATGGATAGCTTACATATTGGTGATGCTATTGATGAAATCTTTGATGTGTTAAAGAGATGTAATAAGTATATTGATGAGACAACACCTTGGGTTTTAGCTAAAGACGAGACTAAGAAAGATAGACTTGCGACTGTTTTATATAATTTACTAGAGAGTATTAGAGTTTGCGGCATTTTACTTGGAGCTTACTTACCTGATACTAGTGCAAAGATTTTAAAACAATTAAATACAGAAAAAGTAAGCATTGAAAGTGCGTTACATTTTGGAGCTTTAGAAATTGGCAAAACTTTAGGAGAACCACAACATTTATTTGATAGAATTGAGGTTAAGTAGATGTTTTGTGATACTCATTGTCATATTTTAAGTGAATATTATGATGATATTAATGTTATTTTAGAAGAATCTAAGGAAGCTGGTGTTTCTAGAGTAATTAATGCTGGTTATAATTATGAAAGTAGCAAAGAAGTAATTGAGTTAGTAAAAAAATATCCTGAAATGTATGGTGTAGTTGGATTGCATCCAGAAAATATTGATGAAAAATTTGATTATGGTATTTTTGATAATTTAGATAAAAAAATAGTAGGAATTGGTGAGATTGGCCTAGATTATCACTATACTAAGGATAATAAAAATAAACAGATAGAAGTTTTTGAACGTCAGTTGGATATAGCTGAAAAATTAAATTTACCAGTAGTTATCCATAGTCGTGATGCGGCTGGTGATACTTTGGAAATTTTAAAAAGACATCATAATTTTGGTGTTATTCATTCCTTTAGTGGCAGTTTAGAAATGGCTAAGGAATATATTAAGCTGGGCTTTGTTTTAGGAGTTAATGGAGTAGTTACTTTTAAAAATTGTAATTTAGGTGATACTCTAAAAAATATAGATATAAATAGTATTATTTTAGAAACAGATAGTCCCTATCTTACACCAGTACCTTTTAGAGGAATTCAAAATAATCCAGGAAAAATGATAAATACTGCTAAGTTTGTTGCTGATATTTATGGTGTGTCTTTGGAGGAACTAGCAAAAATTACCAATCAAAATATAAAGAGAATTTTTGACATTTAAGACATGCTATGATAGACTTTTAGCAGGTGGTGTTTTAATTTTGAAAATATTTTTACGAGGAATTCAAGGGTTCTTGTTAGTGGGGGCTGCTATGCTACTTGGTTCTTCCAGTGGAATAAATTATTATAATAACACAAGTAATTCTAACCTTGATTTTACATTAGATTTAAATGCAATGGCTATGAAGTTAGAAAATGATATAAAAAATGATATTTATAGTGCTAAAGATACTTTTACTGGTTTTTTAACTGGTTATGGAGCCGATTGTCCTTTATGCAGTGGACATTTAGCTTGTATGAGTAATTTAGATGTTTTAAGTGGCAATGTCACTTACGAGGATAAGACTTATGGTAAAGTAAATATTGTTGCTTCATCTAAGGCTTTGTCTTGTGGGACTATCATTCGTATTAATGAACATAAATTATATAGTAAGCCTATGTATGCAATAGTTCTTGATAGAGGTGTTAGTAAATATAATTTAGACTTATTAACTGTTAGTGAAGATTATGCTAGAAAAAATGTTGGTAGGTCAGTGGTATCTTACGATGTCTTAAGAAAAGGCTGGTAGGATACCTTTTTTTATTTGGTGTTTTAAGGTATAATGGACTGGAAATTAATTGTTTAGAGGTATGTGAAAGTACATTTAGATAAAAATAACGGGAGGAAAAAAGTATGTATTTAAAAGAAGACGATATAACCGATATTAATAGAATAGATGAGTATAATGATGATTATAAAAGAATGTATCCTGATTTTAAACCATTTGTAACTAAAGAGAATTTTGCCAGTTTTTTAAAAAGTGTTGAAGATAAAAAGAATGGTATTGGCAATAATGGCATCAAAGAGATTTTCTATTTTGCTATTGAAGATGATAAGATAGTTGGGCATGCAAGCATTAGATTAAATCCAGAGGTTGATAACGATACTTACAAGTTTTCGGGACATATAATGTACGGTGTTGTGCCAAGTAAAAGAAAATTAGGATATGGTAATAAAATTTGCAAGATGTTAATTGAAAAAATGGTTGCCATGGGATATGATGAAATTATAATTACTTGTAATGATAATAATATTGGCTCTAAAAAAATTATTATAAATAATGGTGGTAAATTTATTGAAAGTGTTAATTATAATGATAATGTTGTAATTGATAGATATAGTATAAAGAGGTAAGAGAATGGAAAAGTTTAAGTTTAAAAAGAATTTAGGACAAAATTTTTTACAAGATGAAAAGGTGTTACAAAAAATAGTTAGTAGTATCGAATGTTCTAAAGATGACTGTATTATTGAGATTGGACCAGGTCATGGGGCTTTAACTAAATATTTAGTTAAATTTAATTGTCCAGTTATTGCTTTTGAAATTGATAAAGAAGTAAAACCAGTTTTAGATAAGATAAATGCTGATAATTTAAGGATTGTTTATGAAGATTTTATGAAAGTAAATGTTAAAGAGTATTTACCAAATAATTATAAAAATTTATATATTGTAGCAAATATACCCTATTACATTACAACACCAATATTAGAAAAAATTATTAAGGAGAAATTGAATGAGAATTCTTGTACTTTAATGGTTCAAAAGGAAGTGGCTGATCGTTTCAGTGCTAAATGTGGTAGTAAGGAATATGGTTCGATAACTGTTTATTTAGATTATTATTATAGTATAAATAAGTTATTTGAAGTACCTAGAAAGGCTTTTTATCCAGTACCTAATGTTGATAGTGCTATACTTAAGTTGACTAGAAAAGAAGATAAAGTTTTCTTAGATGAAGATAAGTTTTTTAAGTTTGTAAAAAGTGCTTTTCAGTTTAAAAGAAAAAATCTTCGCAATAATTTAAAAAGTTATGATTTAGAAAAAATAAATAGTGTTTTGGTTAAATATAATCATAATTTACAAAATAGAGCAGAGGAAATTAGCTTAGAAGAATTTATAGATATATTTAAAAACATTGAAGAAAATTAGGATAAATTTATATATTTTTTAAAAGTCGTTAGAAAAAAGTGTGAATCGTTAAAAATAATTTTTAAGAATTACTTTTTGAAGTGATACAATAAAAGTAGACAGATAAAA
>HF993109.1 GCA_000433475.1 Mycoplasma sp. CAG:956 | reverse complement strand
AAAGTGTCTATTTTTACTTGACTACTTCAATTTAGTTCTAATTTTATAAGTGATAAATTTTAGGAGCAGCTTTTAAAGAGTTAATAAGTTCCATTTTCATTTTTGAACTTATATCTAAATTATTGCCATAACTACTTAAAATACCATCATAAATTATTTGGTCTTTAAAAGGTAAAAGAGTTGTCATGGCAAGATATGGAAGTCTATTATAAAGTATTACTTCATCAATAGGAGAATTTAAGCCTTTGACCATATAAATAGTATTATTAAAAGCTATTTTGGTATATTCATAATCATATTCAACAATAATAAATAAATTACGATAAGCTTTTTTATAGTTATTTACTATTTCTAATTCTTCTTTTTTAAATTTATAAGGATTCTCTTTTAGAAAGTTAGTAATTATTAATTCTTTATTATTATAAAATTTTTCAATAATTGGTACTAATAAGTAAGGATTTAAATTACTTTGTTTATATATTTTTAAGTTATTTAGATGATAATAGTTATTAGTATATTCTAATATAGCAAAATAGGTTTTATAAAATAGATCAGCATCTTTTTTACTTAGAGCAGCACTCTTACTCTGTTTAATATAATTATAATTCATTTCAGCTTCAATTTTTTGGTTTTCTAAGATATTTTCAGCATATTTTTCCTTAGTTAAACCACCATAACTACTAGATGGTATATTATTAATTAGAGTATCTATTTCTGTTTCAGTTAAATCAGAATGTAATAGTTTTTTTATTTCTTTACGGCTACTATCAAAAAGGGCAATTAAGTTTATCTGTTTTATTAAGAAAGGATATTTTAAACGTTTTACTAACTTACTTACTGTTTTATTACTTTTATCATAATCATAATAGAATATATTAGTTAAAGTAGTAGGATTAAAAGTTTTAATATCTAATTCTTTATTTTGGTAAAGGTCTTTTAATTCTTCAATATATTCTAAATAAGGACGAAATACAGCAACAAATTTATATTCATCAGTATCTGTAATAAAGCAATAATAGTTAAATAATAGACTATTACTTAAGTAATTATCTAATTCTTTATCAATATTATAAATTTTTTTAATTAAGTAAATAATATTAGTAAGTCTTTCAAAGCCCATAACTTTTAGAAGTCCTAATAAGGGAATAATCACTTTTTCTTTTTCTTCAATTTCTTTTAGATTCATTTTATTAACTGAGGTTTTAATAGGTTCTTCTAAACCAGGCATTAGTTTTATATCATTCTTATTTAAAGTGATTAAGAGTTTGGCTTCTAAATTACTAATAGCAAAGTCATTATCTTCACTGATTTTATATTCAAAACTACCATTTACCATTTTTTTTAAAACTTTTAGTTCTTTTAAAGTACAAATGCTAATTATATTATGATAATCAAGGTATTCCTCAAAAATGGCATCAACCATTTTAGATTTAGTAATATTATTATAATTTTTTCTTTTTTTATGAACTATAGCATCATATAAGTCAAATATTTCTTCTTTAGTAAAATTTTTTAAGTATTCTTTATCCATAGTACTTCCTCTTTTTTATAATTTTAATTATAGTATAGAATAAATTGTTATTTTTAGCAATCAAAGAGCAACGAAAGAAAGATCTTCCTAATAAAAAAATAAAGATGACTTTCGTCATCCCAATAAAATTAACCATAATGTTATTTAACAAAAGACCATAACTTTCTATCTAATCTTCATACATTATTTCTATTAATCCTTCATCACTAGCTAATTTTTCCACATAATCACTACCTAATTTTATTTTTAATTTTTTAAATTGTTTAATAAAAGTATCAACAGGTAATAAAAATAAATCAAGAGAAGACGTTAATAAATCTGGATATTTTTTATACTCTGGCTAATCCATAAATTCTTTTTTCTTAACTTCTATATTTATACCAAAATTACCTTTCTAATAAGATTAGTATATCTAAAAAAGAGCCCAATTAAGAGCTCTATCCATTCATCATTTGCATTACAGCAAGTACTAGTAAAATCATAACTCCAAGACCAGTAGAAATAAGCATACTCATAGTCTTATTTTCCATCTTATCTAATCTTTCTTTGTATTTAGTATCACGAGCTTTTTGTTGAAGATTAGAAATAGACCTTGAGAAGTTAAGTAACTGTTCTTGTTTTCTATCTTGACGTCCTAAACCTAAACGGTATAATAAACGCATCATACGCATGGAATCTCTTACTGGGTAAGTTCTAGCAAATTCCATATAAGGTTCAATCGTACTATCACCAGAGTTAATTTTAGCAATCATTTCTAATAAGCCTTTTTTAAATATTTCTGGTGCAGTATCAACACTTTTTCCAATAGCAACAGGTACTGTATAGTGTTGAATTAAGATTTCTAAACCTTTTAAGTAATGTGGTAACATGGCATCTATCGTATGTAAGTTATTTTTATAATAACTCTTTAAACTAGAATAACTAGATTTAAACATTAAAATACCTGCTACGATAGCTACAATAACATAAATATAACTAAATTTATTAATAAAGAAACAAATAACAAGTAAACCTACTACTAAACCTTGAGTAATTCTTTTACCGAATAAGTAATCTGGATCAACTCCTTCACCATAACGAGTTCTAACTAAAAAGTCATAATCACTTTCTTTAAATCTTAAGAAATATCCAACATTATCATTAATACATTTTTTAATATCAATAACTTTAGTCTTATTTAAAACATAGATATAAAGAACAGATAAACCCAATATTTCAAAATACATAATTACTCTACCCCCACATCTTCATTATAATATTTCTCACCTGTAAGTAAGAAGTAACAGTTAATAATAATTATTAAATGTAAGATTAATTGTACATACCACATATCAAGTAGTTTAATATATGAGTCTTTTCCTAAAAGAAATTGCATAACGGCTGCTAGTAAGAATAGAGCCATACCGAAAGTTAAGAACTTTTTATGGAAGTTTGCTCTATCCATTCTATCACGGTATACACTTTCTACTAAAGCATCAATATCTAAGGACATATTTTCTAGAGATTCCCCTGCATCTCTTGAACCTTCTTTAGTAATCTGATAGAAAAGTTGGTGCATATTTTTAACCATATAATATGGATATTTTTCATTAAAATAAGCAATTGACTGGTCGATAGTACCATTAGCATAAGCCATATCAATCATGGTTTTTACATCATCAACCACTGGTTTTTCTAAAATACCTGATTCTACTACACCCTCTAGGGATTTAACAAAACTCTGAGTCGTATTAAATTCCATGATAACGTTAGTAGTATAAGTTTGAATTTGTTCGAAGATGTATTCTGAATAAATTCTTTGGGTACGTAAGTAGGAAAGATAAGGAATAAAAGCAATAGCAATTAAAGCATATATTATAGTTATAAATAAGTTATAGAAGTAAAGATAAGCAATACCACCAGCAACTACACCAAATAAAATAACTTGTCCTATGTATTGTTTAGGGGTATACTCCTCTCCTAATTCTTTAGTTTTCTCACGGACTTGCTTATAAGTATAAGGAGCATATTTATCATAAAGGTTAGCAACTCCATTTTGAATAAATTTGAAGGCTCCACTAGCCGAAGCATCAGCACTTTTTCTATATGAAAAAGCAAAAAGTGCTAAAGCTATTAAAATTATTAACTCCATTTTTATTCCTCCTATAAAACTTCTTCTTCACTACTTGGATTTGAACTTGTGGTTCCGTTTTTTGATAAACTACTACCATTAAAGCTTGTGTTAGGATTGCTTATTTGACTAGCAGGGTTTGATGCCACCGTTTGATTAGAAATGCTATTACCAAAATTTGTAGGATTATTATTTAAGTTTGTTGGGTTTGGTTGCATCTCTTTTAGATTATTGTTTAAATTAGTGTTATTTGCTACCCCTACTCCATTTAAATTATTTGGTTGTCTTGCAACTTGGTCTTGCTTTACTTGATTAGTAGCATTATTTAAAGTAGCTTCTGATACCCCTGCGTTTTGATTACTAGTTACTGGACTAGCTGTGTTTGAATTTTGATTAGTAACATTACCAGTTTGTGTACTTGTTGTTTGACTGTTTGAATTATTCGTACTGCTTGGTGGTACATTGACATTACCAGCAGCTGCCTCTTCTTCATGGTACTTCTTTAAGTCAGCCTCAATATCACCATCATACTCTTTATTATTTCCAATATGGAAAGTATCTTTATCTAAGAAAACATTTTGAATACTTAAGTAATCTAGTAAATGTTGGGTAGGATTTTTCAAACTATAATGACCATCCAAAGCTTTTTTATAAATTTCATTAGTACATGGTTTATTATTTTCATCTACATAGAATTCACACACTTCAATAATTTCTCTTTGAAAACGGTTAAATTTCTTACTAAAATATCCTTTAACATAAACACCAATTTGTACATATCTATGGATTGTATTTAAAAATTGTTCAACATCTTGACTAGATTCCATTAGTGAATACATACGAAGAGGTATAGATGATGCTTTATCAGCATGGATAGTTGATAAAATATTATGACCTGATGATATGGCATTACGAACTGACATAACCGCCTCACCGGAACGAACCTCGGATAATAAAATCCAAATAGGGTTCTGACGCATGCAGGCTACTAAAACATCAGTATAACTACAAATATTATTTGTTTTCATTGCGACGATATCACGATGTGGGAAAATGCGGTCTAAATGCAGTTCTAAGGTATCTTCTATCGTAATAATCTTTTCATTTTCTTTAATATGACTAGCTAAATATTTTAAGAGCTCTGTTTTACCAGAACCAGTTTCTCCTGCAACAATAATATTACAGTGGCCAGCAACACAATTCATTAAAAAATCATGTAAAGTCTCCGTAATATATTCTTCATTTAATAACTTTTCTTTATTTAAACGAATTTTAGCAGGAGTTTTACGAATAAGACAAGCAATGCCATTCGTTGCAATTGACTCATGAATAAAATTCATACGGAGTTCAGCCGACTCAGCATCTAATAAGGGATGAGCCATATTAAAAGTCTTACCCATAACATTAGAACACTGGAAGGCTAATTTTTCCATAAAAGTATTATTAATATCAGGACGTTCTACTTGATAAACACCCTTTGATAATGTTTTTAACCAAACTTGACCATTATTAGAATAAGAAATATCGGTAATATCATCATCGGCTAAAAATTCTGCCAAAGGACCAAAGTCCATTTGTTCAAATATTGCTTCATTCATTATTTACCACATTCTTTCTAATTTGTTATAGTCTCCGTTTTATTATAAATATAACTTGTAATTTCTTCTGTTGAAACTGTTGTTGAACCTTCTTCTTTCGTATAATTTGAGTTTCTTGGAACTGGAATAATTTCAACATTAGAAACATATTCACTCTTCTTTAAAAGATCAAATAAGCTATCTTCTACTTCGAATAATAAGGCAGCTGGAGTTCCACCAGATAAGGTATTTTCTAAAATGGAATTACCTGAGGAATCTTTTATAGCTTTGATTTTAATTGATTTAACTAATATTGCCATCATTACTTTATTATTATCTTTAGCTTCCATATAAAGATCGATATAATCGCCTGGACGGAATCTATTAGAATATGTTGATTTATTATTTACTTTTAATGAATAAACAGTATTACCATCTTTCATGTTCATAAAAGCATAATCAGGCATTTGTTCTTCTTTTAACACAGCTTCTTTATAAAATAAGCTTTTAGCTGGAATATCAGTTGAATAACTAGAATAATAGTTAATTAAATCTTTATCTGTTTGAATAATATTTTTAGCATTAGTAACTAAGGAACGAGGCACTTTAACATGTCCAATCATATCCTTAGTAATTTGTGTTTTTCTTGGTATTTCTTTTAGAGCATAAGGAATAGTTACTAAATCAATAGCTTTATTAACACGGTAATTATAACCTATAACTAATGTTAAAATACCAACAACGATACAAATAATTGTTACCGTATTTTTATTTTGTATAAACCTTTTTAAAGGGGCAAGTGCATTCTTCATAAATATCCTTTCTACTCTCCTAAATTAGCATTATCTTGTGTATTTTGATTATCAGTATTACTATTAAAGTTTTGACTAATAGTAATTGATTTTGACAAGATATAATTTTGAATATATTGTGAATCAATGGTTGCATCACGATCAGTTGCTGAATAACTAGCATTTCTTGGAATTGGCATAACAGTTATACCACCAATATATTCAGTTTTCTTAAGTAATGTATATAATTCATCAGGAAGTGCAAACCACATTTGGGCTGGCGTTCTTTCCTCAGTTGATGATTCAAATACATCATTACCACTAGAATCTAAGACAGCTAGAACTTTAATACCTTGAATTAAACGACCAAAGATTACTCTATTAGCATTGGAGTTAGCTTTAACAAATAAGTCAACATAATTGCCAGTATAAATAGAGTTGCCATAAGTTGAATTGATATCAACTGTTAAGTTGTAGGCGGTATAACCATCAGGAATATCTGAAAACTCATTGGTAGTAGCTTCTTCAAATGAAACGATATAATCTTTATAGAAAAAGCTATTGGCAGGAATAGTTTCACCATACTTAACATAATTACTAGTTATATTAGCAGTTGATGTAACTATTCCTAGATTTTTAGCTATTCTTTTAGGTAATTCAGTATAACCGATAGAATCGGCTGTAATTTGAGTACGACTAGTTAATTCTTTTTTTGCATAAGGAACACGTATTGTAGTTACAGCCTGCGTTACACGGTAGTTATATATAGCATAAAGACATATAATACCTATAATTACGATAATAATTGTTAATGTATTTTTATTTGATAAGACTTTTTTTATTTCTTCTTTTATTTTATCCATTTTTATTCTCCTTAACTTTTAAAAGTATTTTTAACCAACTTTAGTTAACCAACCCTTTTGACGAGCAAGTCCTAAGATACCAGAGGTTCTATTTTCACTTGTTAATTCTTCACTAGGTCTAGTTGGGTCTGCTTCAATAAAATCATCTTCTGTTGATCTACCAAAAGAAGTACTAAAATCAAGAAGAATAGCTTTTATAAATTCACTAAAATATTCAGTGCCTGCATTACTTAAATCACCTTTCTTACTAGCCCATTTTGTTAGGTTTTGTAAGTTAGCATTAATAATACGATTAGTTAAGGCCTCTCCTACATAACTAGTATCTTTATCATTTAAAATACTTTGCATGACTTTAGCAAATTCAGGTGTTGCTTGGTATTCTAGACAACTTTTAACACTGGTATCAGTATCACTTGCAGAATTTTTATTTTCAGAGCCACCTACTAAAATCATATCTACTTTATTTACTAAATCAAAGGAATTTGTTGTATTAGCAACATTTACAGTATTACTTACACTAGATATTTTAACACTTACCTTAGGTGGTACTTCACTAATATCATAGAAGGAAATATTGTATTCTTTAGTCATTGTTGCTGATTCTGAAAAACGTCTTATAAAGTTTTCAATAAATTTTTCTTTCGATATTTTTAAGTCACCATATAAACGATAATATGAGTAGTCGACAGCATCAATTACAGATGCTGATGCTGTCTCCTTTAACTCGTAGTAATCTTGAGTTGTACCGGTAGTTGTGCTACTAATTAGAAGCATAACACCTATTACTAAGATACCTAGCATTACTAACCAGTAGCCCCAATAAGATTCTTTCATATTTTACCTACCTACTTTCTATTTTTGTAATTGATTGATGATTGGTTTTTCACGACATACAGCATATTCACTGCTTTCTTCTAAGTCTTTTAAGAATTGTGAACGATATTCACGAGTTTTTACATTTTCAATGCCACCAGTGTAATCACCGAAACCTAAATCATTTAATTCTTGTTGATCATTGTATTCTTTAATTTTAGCCATACATGCACTACTGATATTAATAGAATAATTTAGATATTTTTCATCATCACCATAAATGCCATCGCCTATTTCTTCTTTATTATTTATGATGGTGTTGATATCTTGACTGACTGGATTACCAGATTCATCAGTATTTTCATAACCAGATGTTTTACCACTCCAGTTAAATCCTTTTGATCCTTCACCATTTGGGAAGTAATCATAGTTAGAAATAACTTTTGTATAGAATTGTAAGACACCATTTTTACTAATTAGAGCACTATTAGAAGTAGAAGAATCTTTAATAGCACTATCAGAACCATATAGTTTGATACCTTGACATTTAGAATTACACATGCTGTTATAACGATCTTGACTAGCATTTGGAACATTATTGGCATCAATTAAGTAACAACATGAATCATTTTCTGAAAGTAATTTGGTTATACATGCATTCCATTTAGCTTCATAATCAATACCGTTAGTTTTATCATAATTTTGATTCTTATATAAATCTTTAAAGTAACCATTTTCATCTTTACAATCAGATGATTCTAAGATTTCTTCACACGTTGGATTTGGTGTAGGTGGTTCTGTTTCAACTTCGTATTTACATACATATTGGTTTGCTAGTAAACCACTTACATAACCATTATTATCAATGATACGTCCAAGACCTAAAGTATTATTATAATATTGACCAACATTGTTAATTTTTATTTGATAACTATAAGTTCCTGATGCTGTTGATAAGGCAATTGGATATACTAAACCATTTGCTTCTTTTTTCGAACCATCAGTAGTCTTAATTTTATCATCAGTTAAAGCTTTATCACCAGCATCGATATAAATTGCATCGCTAGGTGCCGATGAGGTTGTATAGATACCTTTATTAGATGTCGTAAAGTAAGGCAAGCTTGATTGATAGTAAATGAATTTTTGAGCACCTTGTCCAGTTACACTCATAACAGTATCATTGATTTTATTTAGGGCATCTGATGTAGTGCCACCAGCTTCACTAGATATCCAAGAAGCAATATTTGATAATAAACTTGTAAAGCTTAAACCAGAAATAGACACACCTGGATTACCATATCTGGAAACACTAACTACTCGTTTAGCATTTCGATAAGTAAATTTGTTATCACCAGTTGTTGTATATTTTAAACTATTAGTAATATTTTTATCGATTTCATGAATGCCACCACTAAATATTGATTTAACATTGCTCCAAGAACTAGTAGATAATTTAGTATCTTTTAAAGTATAAACAATATCACCTGGAACATTAGTAATTAAAGAATCTCCATCAGTATCATCGGTATCAAGTAAATCACAGAATGATGTACCAAGACCAGAACATAAGACGTCATTAAGTTTTGATGCATAACCAGTACTATTTATATATTCTTTAACTTTATCATTATTTAGCAATTTGCGTAAACCATCAGAATTTTCTTGGAATTTTTTCAAGATAGTTGACATTTGACTATCACTTCCGAATACTGAGGCAACAATACCACCAAACATACCATCAGATGTTGTACACTTACCACTCATTATAGTTGAAATATCTTGAATGTTATTAATTGGAACATCATCTTTACAATAATAAGTTACAGTTTCAGCAGATTCTTGAGGATTAATTGCTTTTAGTCTAATAGAATCAGCTGTACTATTTTTCTTATCAACAATATAATCTAATAGACTATTATTTGGATATCCATAAGTAAATACTAAGTCTGGATCAAATTCATATTCATTAGCAAACATTGTACATTGGTTCATATTACCAGCAAGTTGTTCTAATTGTTTACGATATTCATCATATTGATTTTTAGCATTTAGCATTTGCTCTCTTACAAGTGCTACTTGATAATAGTATGGATTAAAGGCACCAAGTAAGTAGTAGATACCATCTAGGGCTGTATCAACATATTTAGTTATATCAGTTTGAGCATTTCCTAAGGCTCCACTAATGTCTCCTAAGGCTTGAGTTAAATTACCGATAATAGAAAGAACATTGTCTAAAACACCAGAATTTTGCATTTTTTCTAAAGCTTCTTTTGAGCCTTTAGCACTAGAATAACTAGTAGATTCTCCTAACTTAGAAACGGTTTTTGTTATATATTCTAGGGTATCTGATATTACTCCATAATCAGCATTACCTAAATTACTAAAGCTATCAAAGGCTTTCTTTAACATAGTTAAATCTACAGAGATACCAAAATATGTGGTAGAAACATTATAAGAACCTGATTCCATTACCCATAATTGTTTTCTATCTTTACTAAATGTTAAATTACCTTCATTTGCAATTTCACTATTTTCTGTTATGGAAGCTTTTAATTTAGAAATATTATCAGTATTGGTAGTATTATATTTAAACTTATTATATGAGCCATCTAAACTAATATTTGAATAATCATGAATAGCAAATATTTTTAAGTTGTTAATAGTTGCTTTACTAACAGAGGTTATAGCATTACTTGCAATTGTTGTAGCACCAGCATAAGCTTCACAAACAGGTGTTGCAACAGCATTTACATAAGGAAGTCTAGTTAAAATTTTGCATGCTGCTGATAAAGCCATTTTACCAGCGGTACTACCAACTGATAAAGCACCGTCAGTAGCATATTTTTTAGCAATTGTTTCTAATTGATTTTGAAGTGATGTTGCAGTTGTCGATAAAGCATCTTCAAATCGTTTTTTAAAGCCATTTGCTAATTCTTCACCTTTACTTCCGATAGAAGATGTTAAAACACTACTTATATCATCGGCTCCAATACTTCCCTTTTGCATGAAGGTACCAATTAATTTCATAACGATACCATTATCCCCTGCTAAACTATTTGTAAGCTCTTGTTTTAAAGTATCTAGTAAATCACGTTGTTCTTCATTAGTTGGATTGACTAAGTTAGTTAAGAAAGTACTCATTGTAGTTTTAATAACATTTTCAAAGTCAGCTTTTACACCATCTAACGATATATCAACGGATACAACTTTTTTATCGTTATAAGCTTCTTTATCTTTATTTTCAAATTGACTATAATTATTTTTTAATTCTTTATAATGGGCATAATGCTTTTGGAATTCATTATATGCTGTTAAAATATTATCTTTTACAGCCGCAGCATCATTTACATAAGAATCATTATCTATTTTAGTACTTACACAAGTTCTTTGACCAGCCATACCAATAGTAGCATGATAGATATTATCAATATTAGTAGATAAATTTTGACCAGCATAAACAGTTCCTAAGTTTCCTGGCATTTTTATAGCATAGTCTTCTTTACAAACAACTTTACAATACATATTTTGGGCTTGAACGGTATAAGAGTTTCCACCTGGATCTGTAGCTTCGGTATTACCCTCACCAATGATACATTTTTCCCAGTCAACTGTAAAGGCACTTGTTAAGGAATTATATAAGCCACTGATATTAATATCACTTAGACTATTAATATTAAATATTTGACTCCAAGTATTACTTAATTGTTGATATATATTTTGTAAGTTGCCACTAGCTGATTGAATTGCTCCAGAAATAGCTGCTCCGAAGGAAACGGCTAATTCTTTAATAGAACTTACATCAGTTAAATCTTTAAAGAAATTTTCGGCTAAAGTTGTAGCACCTTTCAAGATGCCTGATAGTCCATTTCCATCTTTAGCACTAGTAATTAAATTTTGAATATTTTCTAATAATTCGTAAGTTGATTTTGAAAGCTTACTGTTTGATACTTGTTTTTCGGCAGTAGCAAGGATTTCTTGCCATTCACTAACTAATTTATCATACCCACCAGTTAAAGCATTTAAAATGCTACTTACAAATAAACTTTGTAATTGAGTATAGTTTTGTTTACTGTCTGATGTAAATTGTGTATTGGTTAATAATTGATATAATTGTTTAGCAGTATTATTACCGTTATTTCCTAAAGTTTGTAAGAATGAAAGTTCATTTTTTATATTACCAGTAATATTTACTTTATCAGCAATATTGTAAATAAAACTACTAATTAATTTTAATTCAGAATCACCTAAACCACTAAGACCATTATCAAGTAATGATTTAACCATGTTATAAGCATTACTTATAATATTTTTAACATCACCAGCAGACTTAATACCATTCATAACGGTATTATATAATGTTCCAGATTGAGTTCCTTCAATTAAATATACAACAGTTTCTTTATCAACACATGGCATAGCAAATGTTGGACGACAATTGTTAACTTCTTGCTTACCCATTTCAATTGATACAGAACGTTTAGTATCAATAGTACCATTTAAGAAAGAAATAAATTTTTGATATTTACCACCAGTTGGTGTTAAATACATGATATTATTGATTGAACGTTTGTCAGAATAATGAATGTTAAAGTTAATTTTAACATTATCAATAGCACTTTCTGAGACATAACTATAGATGTCTTCAGCGGATGCTTTGAACTTAGCTGTCATAGTTGTACCATCACTACTTGTTTGCCATCCTGATTCATCGATTGAACTAGTTATACCATCCGTAATATCTTTTTCTGTACCATTTTCTACTACGGTAGCAGTAATTTTATAATTTTCAGTAATAGCTTTTAAGATATCTTTGTCTTGAGTTTGAATAGTAACAGTAAATTCAGCATCGAAGCCTTTTTTACTATTTTTAGTTGATGAAGAATCAAGATTAATACCGAATTTAACATCTGTTTGATTACTTTCATCTTTCTTTCTGCCACTTGCATAATCATCAGTATCTTGCCATACTTTAGTAAGTATTTCTTTACTCTTAAGGGAGCTTAGAGCATCAATACCAACTGTTTTTGTTTTATAAGCATTATATTCGTATGTAAGTTGACTCTTATTACCATATCCGTTTTTTAAAGGATTAGTAAATGTTATGCCAGAAGCTGCACCATATTTGCTAACTAATTGACGGGCAACATTGTTAATAACATAATCAACTAAATCCTCAGCCCCATTTGGACTAGTACCACTATAGGTTGAACTTATCTCACTGCGATGATCTAAATACCAATATGTATATAAATGATATAAACCTTTACCTAAGGCTTTATCTTTATCTATAGTTTTACCAACATTATATTTAGTACCAGTATTTTCAGCACCTCTAGCTCCTGGATCAATACAGAAAGCAGTTACATTAGTATTTTTATCATAACCACTGCAATTATAAGTTGCTTTATAAACGTAATAATATTGATAAGCAGAACCAGCTAAACCAATAGCACTTCTAAAATAGCTATCATTGTATGTTGGAATCTTGGTACTTGATGAGTTATATCCTCTTACTCTTCTAATAATATAACTTTTACAAGCATTTTCACCTAATTCAGTAACTGATGATGTTCCACTGGCTAGACCACTATCGGGAGTCTGGGCAGCATCTGCTTCTTCATCAGTATCCTTTTTTGTAGCATTTGTAGCATTACATTCAGCTTTAGTCTTAGTCGTTATTTTAGGCATCATTCCTTGACTTTTGGCTTCAGCATTGGTTTTTGTTCCCCAGTAGTAAATACCAGTATTAGAAAATTCGTAGCAAGCCTCTTCTTCAGGAGTTGTTGTTCCTGTATCAGTTTTGCTAGAAGATGATTGGCTACCATCTACTCTAATATTAGCTTTAAAAATGCCAGTTTTAAGAACACCACCATCTATTCTATACTTAAAATTAAGATTAGATACTGTATTTACTTTTAAAGTTTTAACTTCGCCCGCAAATATTATTATTTCATTAGTATCTTTTTTGCCAACCAAAAAGCCATTACCTGAATCGATTGATTCGATAGTAACTCTAGAAGAACTAACATTTCCTTGAGATTTTGCCACTTCGTTTTTTAGATTTATTTTTATACTTCCATGTTCAAAATCTTTTTGATTATAATTTTTATTTATTGTAGTTATTCCAAAACCATATTTATAGTTAACATGGACAGTTAATTGGTAATTAGTACCAGCATAAGAATATTTAATAATCAAATTATTGCTAATGCTATTAGTCTGTTTAGCTAAGGCATTAACATCTACAGCAACCTTATTAATATCTCCAGGCATACCTGTTAAAAAGGCAATATTACCATTTTTAACTAAATTTTTAGATTTATATTTATATTTTGTTTCATCAAATTCTTTATTAGTTGAGTGTGTTTTCATATACTCTTCTACTAAACTTTTAATTTCTAATTCTTTAGTGTTAATAGTAACTTCTTTTGTAATCTCAGGTTTGAGAGTTGTTTTTACTAGTTTAACTTTTGCAACAATAGTATGAGAATCACTTCCAAAAGCACTTCCGATTGGTACTGGTTTTTTATATTTAATTGTAATTTCAGTTTCAGTCGTATCGTTTTTTAAATTATTTAAATACCATAGAGTGACTTTATTATCTTTAGCAGTAGCATTGACATAATCACCCTTAGCAGAAGTAATTGAATCCGTTGATGTATCAAAATCATGATCACAATATTTTACAATATTGGTTAAATCGATAGTCTTGCTACCATTGTAAGCGGAATCTAGGCCACCAACATTTATAGTTTTGTTATATGTACATTGTATCTTTTTAGCTAAAGTATTGGGGATTGCAATAAAATAAGTTAATATTAAAAATAATGTGACACTTAATAATTTACTATTTTTTTTCATTAGACGATATGCTCCTTTCTCTTTTTTCTTTTAAAGAATATAAATGTACCAATACTACCTACAATTACAATTGTAATTATTGCAGTAATTAACCAGTGATCTTTTAGAAAATCCTTAGTTCCATCTATTATTCCTTCTTTGCGATTTTCATCACTTTTCTTTTTATTACTTTTAGCATATTCATCAAGTCCGTTAACAAAATCTTCTTCCGATATATCTTCAACACTTAGAAATTGTTGGCAATAAAAATAATCAGGATAATCGCTGCAAGAATCATATGAATAATAACGATTTAATCTAGGAACTGTGACATTAAGTTCTCTTATAGCCGTTTTGCCACAACTTGTATTAGTTGGATATATTGATATCTTATATTCTTTTAAGAATGCCATACCACCAGTCGAAAATGTTACTTGATTAGGATTTTCCTCATCATAATTTAATGTTATTTTATTAGTACCATCACTAGCTACAGCATATATATTTTTAGTTAAATTATAAATGTGAACTAAGCCAGTGTAGGCAGTGCCATCATATTCTTCATCAGTCTCTGTATCGGTATCAGTAAATTCATATTCAAAAGGAGAAGTACTAACACTTACAGAACCAGCATCATTATTAATAGCAACTTGGGTTTCAAAAGGACAGACTTCAGCATTTACTTTAACACAAGCAAGTAAGCCAATAATTCCAAAAATAAAGTAATTTTTTTTCATAGTTTAACTCCTTTCTTACACATTTTCTGATTTAATAAAGTGATAGTTTTTATCGAAATAGTATTTAACTTTATCATATTCACTATCTTTTTGACATTCTTCTGGTACTTCGCCATCGGTTAAGTAAACATTCCAAAGCGATACTTCACAGAAAGTTTTTTCTTTAAAGATATTATTATAAACACCTAAAGTCATATCTCCATCCATACTAAATTCAGAATAATAGTATTTACCTACTAATTCATAACCATTTGAAGTTTTGGTTATGTTTTCAAATACACTTTCATACAATCCATCTGATTCATTAGAAGTTTCTTGGGTTTTAGATATTGGAATTATGCAATATGTATCATCACAAATAACAGCATTTATTCCTCTAAAAAAGCCATCGGTAATTGTTGTATCTGGATCAATGGTTGTATCATTAAATTTAGCTGCTAGAGCTTTGTTAATGAATTTAATCGATAGTTTTACATTGCCAAGTTCAGTATCTTCATCAAACATATTAGCTCCTGACATATAATGAACTATATCAGAATCGTTATAAAACATTCTACTTAATGTATATAAGATTTTTACTTCTTTATCTATATCAGCAGAATGAGTTGTTGCTAAGTATATTTCATCAACGTTGGCAACATTATCAGTACTACTAATAAAATCTTTTATAGTATCTTCATCAAAAGGTTTTATAGCATCTTTTAAATAATTTTCAAATTCTTTTGTTGTTGGATCATCTGGAGTCAATTCTTTATCTTTATGAAATACCTTTGTACAAATAAATATTATTAGGCTAATTAAGATAAGTCCTAATAATATGGAGATAATAATAGTCTTTTTGTCTTTAAAATTTATTTTCAATTTATTTTTCATACATACACTGTCCTTCTCTATCATAACTAATATAAGAATATCATTTTTTCATTAAAAAAACAATTTATTCTGACAAATTTGTACAAATTTTCATAGTTTAATTGACTTATAATTAAGGATATGATAAATTATTCTTGCATTTAATTGGCAGTGCCAAAGTTTAGTAGATGTGTCTATCCCAGAAATGGTTATTAGTATCTATCTCTGCCTATGAGAAAATATCTAGATAGACTCCCCTATTTAATGATGGCTCGTACTAAGTAAAAGCAAATATAAAGAAAGGAGAATTATTTATGGCAAGATACACTGGTGCTCAATATAAGAAATCACGTCATCTTGGTTTTTCTACTTTAGAAAATGGTAAGGAACTTGCAAAAAGACCTTATGCTCCTGGTATTCATGGACAAGATAGAAGAAGAAAACTAAGTGAATATGGTGTTCAGTTACAAGAAAAACAAAAAGTAAGATTTATGTATGGTTTAAATGAAAAACAATTTGCTAAAACATTTAAACGTGCTACTAAAATGGCTGGTATTACTGGTGAAAACTTACTTCAACTTCTTGAAACAAGACTTGATAATGTAGTTTACCGTATGGGAATGGCTACTACTCGTCGTGCTGCTCGTCAAATTGTAAATCATGGTCATATTACTGTTAATGGTATCAAAGTTGATATTCCTTCATATACAGTAAAACCTGGTGATGTTATCGCTGTTAAAGAACAATCTTTAGACCATCCTGCTATTAAAGCTGCTGTTGAAGCTACTTTAAATAGACCTGCTTATGTTGAATTTGATGCTAATAAATTAACAGGAAAATATCTTCGTTATCCAGATAGAAGCGAATTAAATCCTGATATTAATGAAGCATTAATCGTTGAATATTACAACAGATAGTAAAAAAACTCTCCAACTGAGAGTTTTTTATTTATCATAAATATATGAAAAGAACAATCTAAGCACTGATAGATTGTTCTTCTTTACTTATTGGGTGCATAATTACAAAGCAGTTATTTTCAGTTTGCATTGTTTTAATAATTTTATTTGCTACTAAAACATTTAAACTATTAATTATATCATAGGTATTAGGTATTAATTTACCATACATTATTATATTATCTTGAATTACAGTATTAGTATATTCTATATCATCTAATCCATAAATAAAATCTGCAATATTACAACGTATTCTTCTTTCTAAACGTTTTTTGGTAATATCCATATTACTATATGTTTCTTTTAATATTTTAATTATTTCATTTGGATAATTAGTTTCTGAGCTAATAACTATTTCAACGTAATCTCCTACGATAGTAGCACTTGTACTTAGTTTAGTTACTAAATTACTTTCTAATAACCTTTCTTTCAAAAGACTAGTCGTTCCAAAGTTAGCATTTAAAATAATACGAATATATAATAGTTTTTCTAAATCAGATAAATCACCAAATAAATCTTTTTTTATTTTATAAGCTAGTTTTAATTTAGGTAAAGCTATATTACCTGCTATATCAATACCACGAACTGCAACTCTTTCTGGTTCTTTTTCTTTTATTTTTTCTGGTTCTAAATACGTTTTAAATTCTTTATTATTTTGATTTTCTTTGATAACAACACTTAGATATTCAGGATCAAAATTACCAGTTACAGTCAAAAACATATTACTTGGATGATAAAACGTATTATAAACTAAATTTATTTCATCTAAAGTTATATTTTTTACATCATCAATATCACCAGTAACATAGTAACGATGATTATCGTTTGAAAATACGGATCCATTTAATGTATAGTATAAAACTTGATAAGGATTATTTTTACCCATTTTTACTTCAGAAAGAATAATCTTTCTTTCTTTTTCAATTAGTTCCTTCGTAAAGTAAGGAGTCTGGACATAATCAAGTAAATGAGTAATATTTTCTTTAATTTTATCAGTTGCTGTTACTTCATAAGAAGTATAATCAAAAGTTGTAAAAGCATTTATAGATGAACCTAGTTTATTAAAATATTCATGTGCTGTTCTATTTGGTCCTTCATTAAATTTAACATGTTCAAGAAAATGTGCAATACCTTTTGATACTTCATAAGTCTTATTTTTGATTTTAAAATTTGTATCTACACTACCGTATTTAACTGATAAAGTGGCATAATAACTACTAACATTATTATTTGGCCACATATATACATCTAACCCATTATCTAATTTTTCATAATAAATGGTTTCGTTATATTTATTTATTTTGATTTTCTTTAACATTAGAACCTCCTAGTAAATAGATAGAATTTAATTTTATCTTCTTAGCCAAAGCAATAATTTCTTCTTTAGTGACATTTTCAATTTCTTTGATGCGTTCACTAAGTAATGGGGAGTTAATTAAATTATGAAATACATAATTATCTAAAATGCTTGTTTCGGTATCTAAACTCATCTTTATTTGATTTCTTAAATTTTCTTTAGCAAATGTTATTTCTTCTAAAGCAAATTTTCCCTGTTGCATTTCTTTTAGAGCCTTCTTTACTAATTTAACACATGTATCTTTATTTTCCGCATCGATACCAGCATATACAATAAATAAGTTGTCAATTTTTTGATAAGCACTATAGGTACTGTAACATAAGCCATTATCTTCACGCAAGTATTGATTTAATTTATTGTTTAAAGAACCGCTACCAAAGATTGAATTAAAATAATGAATAACATAATTTTTTTCTTTTTCAGTCAGCATATCAGTTTTATAAAGCATAATAAATGATGATTGTTCATATGGTCCAATCTCACACTTATCAATTACTTTTCTATTTAAAGGGTAATTTAAGTAATAATCAGTAATTGCTGGAGCAACATAATTATTTTTAAAGTTTTCAGCTATTTTCATATCAACATGTTCCATATCTAAATTACCAATAATATAAATATCACAGCTAAACTCTTTTAAGAATTTTTGATAATAGTTATATAAATCTTCTGGAGTTACATTTTTTAAAATTTCTAAATCTCCATTCATGTCGAAACTAGCAGGATTATTTGCTCCTAAAGTCTTGAATGCCTGTTTAAAGGCATAGTTAGTTGGACTATCTTTACTACTAAGAATTGAACTTTTAACCATATTGATAATTACTTCAAAGATTTTCTTATCAGGAATTGTATTTTTAAAGTTTGGATTAAAGATAAATTCAAAAGGAAAAGCTAAAACTTCATCCAAGAATTTCTTTTCACAGTAAGTTGGATCTAAAAAGTCCATTATAAAGGAAGCAAAGATATTTTGACCTACTCTCGCATTTGTTTCATAAAAGTTAGTATCATAAAGATCTTCTAGAGCTTCAATAACATCACGTCGTTTAGGATATTTTTTAGAAGTATAAGCAAGATAAGTACCTAAAAGGTTTAATAAAGTTATTTCTTCCTTATTTATTTTATTTTTAAATATTATTTCTAAATGACAAGTTTTAAATTTATCTGTTTTTATTGTATAAAATGTATATGTATCGTGTTTATAATTTTTATATTCCATAATTAGTTTTAATTAATCAAATGGTACTGCTCTTTAATTAATTATTCTCCTTCTTTCTTATTATTTACATTTTTTAAAATTTTAAACAAAAAAGTCCTAATTAGCTAGGGCTTTTTCATCGTTAGTACTTTCTTTGGCAATAGGATTATACCATTTTGAAACTCCCTTATAAACTAAAGTTAATTTACTACCATTTAAGCGATATAAATCGCATGTACTACTCTTTTCATCAAAGTTTTTAGTTGCATACATTAAGTCATCATTAATATAAATGAATGAATTAACACCATCAGCAATCTTACTATTAATAATGCCGTTATAAAGCATTAATTTTCCTTGATTATTTTCATAATCTTTTAAATAATAAATAGCATTTTCTGTTTCTGAAATTGTTATGTATTCTGGATAAACATTAGTACTGATAATGCTTGATTTACCACCACTAATATATTTTAAAGTATTAGTATCATTTTCTTTAACTAAATAAATTAAGCCAACATCACTAGTCATATCTTTTATAGGATTAATTAGATTTTCCGCTACTAGTTTATAAGCACCAGCTTTTTTATTGGTAACTTTACTGTAATATAAATTATTATCTTCACTAAAATAAATACCATCGCCACTTAGTAACTCAACCACTAGAGTTTCGTTGACATTTTCTTTTACAAGAGAAGCTTCAGTATCAATTACTTTATAGTAAAGTCCATTTTCTTTATTAGTTTCAATGTCTTTTTTAAACTCTTCTAAGGATGTATAACTTGCTAAGTCAAAATTACTATTCCAATTCATTTTTGTATAGATTAATTTACGGTCTGTTATATCATTTATGTAAACTTTATTAACACTGCTGGCTAGTAAAGTTTTGGTTTGATTGTTTTGATAATAAACATCATAAGCACTAACAGTATAGTTTTTGGCATAATCACGCATTTCGTTACGTAAATTTATTTCTGCTTCTAATTTTTGATTAGCTTCGTATTCTTCTTTAGTTACACTATCTTTGTCTAAAGCCACAAATTTTTTATCACTACTAGCTTTGCTATCTTTAATGTTATTATAAATATTTATTGTATCAGTAGTTTTAGTAGTATAGATAAATTTAGTAAAATTGGCATTGTAACTTAATAGTTCTTCGATATCAGTTAGAATACGTTCATTACTAGAATCAACAAAATTATATAAATAGTAATTTAAAGATTCATCTGTATTTAAATTAGAATAAAGCATCTTTTTACCATCTTTACTTAGAATAATTTCTTCATAAGACTTGGCTGCTATATCTGAAGAACCAGTTTCAATATCTTTTACAATTAGGCAATTATCTTTTTCATATATAGCATAGTTTAAAGAAATGTCTAAAAATTTTGTTACATCGGTATCAATAAGAGTATCAGAAGCAGTTTTTCTGTTATAAAGATGAAGATCTTTGTTGTTTTCTATATAATAAACATATTTATCATCACTACTAAAGCCATAACTATTAGCATTATTAGTTAAGATTTTTTTGTTATTTGTACTGGTAGTATCTAGAAGATATAATGTATTCTTATCAGTATAAAGGATATATCTAACATCACTATTAGCATAGACTATATCCGTTTCTTCAATATTGGTTATATCATTAACATCGTTATTACGAGTTATTACCATTAAACGATTATCAGCTCCCTTAAATACAATTGGATAATCAGGGGTAATATTAGTACGGAAAAGACTACCTACTAACAGTAATAAAATAGATAGAAATAAAATACTAAATACTATTAAATAAGACTTAGTTGATTTAACAATATGGTTACTTTCGATTTCCTCTTGAGTTATGGTTAAGTTTTTTTCTTTCTTTTGCAAAGTAATTCACCTCTACTTATATTATCTTATTAAAAGTTTAAAAAGTCAATTTAACTTTATAATATTTATGAATTGTTTTAAAAGATTATAGTGTTTGATAGTATTTTAAAAAGAAATGAGTATTTTAGTTTGATTTAATGAAATAGTCTTTTATATAATTTACATAATAATATAAATAATAAATTAACTATTCATTATCTGTAAGAGCTTTTTCATATGAAGCAATAAAAAAACGGTCTGTCATTCCTGAAATGTAGTCAATTACAACTCTTTCTTTAGTAGTGTTCTTTTTATAATCATCGCTCATATATTTATAAAAATAAATATAAATGTCACTAGTCTCATTTTCTTCTTTTAGGTCTTTTAAAGATTTAGCGAATACTTTTTCCATCATGTCATGCCATTTATTTAAAGTTTCTTTAGAATTAGCTTTGCTATAAATATGTTCATAATTAAACTTTTTTAATTTTTTTAAGTTTTCAAAAGCTTCTTTACTCATTTTGATATAGTCTTTGCCAAAACTGTTATTAATAACATCTCTAATAAAATAATTGACAATTTCTTTATTAGTATAGCCTGTTGTTGTCATGATATCCTTAGGTAAATCATGCTTAGTAATTATATGAAGTCTTAAGGCATCTTCAATATCACGACCAATATAAGAAATAATATCACTGATTCTTACTACACATCCTTCTAAGGTACACGGAATAAGTGATGCATTGGCATCTTTTTCGTAGTAAGTTTTTGAGTATTCACTTAAAAAATCTTGAAATGTTTTCTTTTTGGGACGGTAACATTCTAATTCTAATTCACCATTATGACACATAATAGCATCTACTACTTGCATAGTTAAATTTAGTCCATTGCCTTTATTTTCAATAAATTCTAGTTTACGAACACTTTGAATGTTATGATTAAAATAGCCTTCCCCTACTCTTAGAGATATTTCATTTAATATGGCCTCACCAGCATGGCCAAAAGGCGTATGACCAATATCATGACCAAGACTGGCTGCTTCGATTAAATCTTCATTGAGCCCTAGGGCTCTACCAATAGTACGAGCAATTTTGCTTACTAATTGAACATGAGTACTGCGTCTTGTAACATTGTCATTTAAAGTATTGGTAAATACTTGGGTCTTATTTATATAACGGGTGTAGGCAAGCGAATATATAATACGGTCTGTATCATGAAAATATGGTGGTCTAATGTCTTCTTTTTCTTCGTGCAAGCGGATGGCATCTTTATTTAGACATGCCAAAGGGCTTAAAAAATTATCATGATTCATATTATTTTTAATTTTAATTTGTAATTCTTCGTTCATATAAATTTATCTCCTTTTCTAAATGGTATTTTAGCAGAAAATAATTTTAAAATCTAGATATAATGTGTTAGAATATTTGCAGGTGATATTATGGATTTTAAAAGTAATTTTATGATTTTTAATGGTGTTTATATGAGTACTAGTGAAGTTAGAGAGAAATATTACAATGCATTTCATTATAACTTAGTTACCGTGTTAATTCCTAAGGAAAATGGTGAATATGATTTATACCCTCGCCTTAATTTTGGGGCAAAAAAAGATGATAAATATTTTGAACAACAAGGACATGCTAATTGTTTTCGTAAAATAAACGAATTGTTATTAAGGGATGGTTCTAAATTTTATGTTCGGGAAAAATTTGAAGGTATTTTAGATCGTTATATAATTGCCAATATGTTTTTAAATAAGGGCATGGGTATTATTATGCGAACAGCCCCCGATAATTTTGTTTTAATGATGCCTACTTTAAGTACTAATAAACAATTAGAAATAGCAACCTGTGATAAAATTTTAAAATTAATGGATTTACTAAATATTAAAAATGGTCAGTTACAAATAAATGGCACTATTTTTGATAATATTAATGACTTTAAAGAATATTGTAAAAGTTTAAATGATATTAATTATGAACAACATTTAAAAAAGGGCAGATAAAGTAATTTAAAATAATAAAATCAAGGCTTTAATGAGTACTACTCATACTTGCCTTGATTTTTAGTTTTTTTATCATTTTCATACTTATTAACTGTTTCATTTAAATGCATCATTTTTTTATCTAGTTCTTTAATAATTAGAGAATTTTCATACATTTTATCGTAAACTTCTAAAGGTATTTTCTCTGTATCACTGAATTTATATTCAATTTTATGGTCAAGACTAGCCCAAAAATCCATGGCAATGGTTCTTATTTGAATTTCACCTTCAACATATTCGGTTTTGTTATTTAAATAAATAGGTATTAAGACATTTAAATGATAAGAAATGTAACCAGTATCTTTTGGTTCTTTAATATAATCTTGTTGCTTAACTATAATTAAGTCTTGGCTATTTTTAAGAACGCTAACAATATCATAAACATCACTTAAAAATGAAACAACAATTCTAATTCCTACAACATCATGAATATATTTTTTTATATTAGCTAATGTATAGTCATATCCTTTATCTTTTAATTTATTTTTAATGCTTTTTTCACTTTTAATTCTTGATTTAATATGTTCAACTGGATTATAGCCGTGATTAAAAACAAACTCATCTACTAAAATATTTATTTCGGTTTCAAGCATCCTTAAAGCAAAATTATAGTATAGAAACAATTTATCTTTCTTTTATAAGTATCACCTTTCTTTGAATTTTAATTTGATATTAAGTATCACTATATTATATATGTAGCACAGACTTGTAGTGCTATTGTTTTGGAGCCAAGGGGTGGATAAAAAAAAATACCGTAGAAATACGATATTTAATAAACTCAAATGGTCGAGAAGACAGGATTCGAACCTGCGACCCCTTGGTCCCAAACCAAGTGCACTACCAAACTGTGCTACTTCTCGAAATACGTGGTGCGCCCAAAGGGAGTCGAACCCCTAACCTTTAGATCCGTAGTCTAACGCTCTATCCAATTGCGCTATGGGTGCAAAACTTCCAACGCAATATAATTGTATAATTATTCTAAAAAAAAAGCAAGGCTTTTCTTACTTTTTTCGCTTATTTTTTGCTACTTTTGTTAATTTTATAAATTTTCAAGGACTTTATCTAGTATTTTTAAGTCGTTATTGCTCAAACTAGAGAATTTTTCTTCTAATATTCTTTCAGAAAGATGCATATTTTTAATAATTTCTTTGGCTTCTCTTTTAGTCAGTTTATTTAATTTTATTAAAGTTTCCATTAAACTATTTTTGATTTTCTTTTCATCGAGTAAATATAAGCCACGATAAATTTGATATTTTTTTGATTCTGGTTCAGCAACTTTTTCCATTTTGACAATATAAGAATCAGTACGAGGAGGAATATCAAATGCTATAGGAGGAACTTCTAGTAATTTTTCTGTTTTAAAAAAACTGTTAGTGATAACACTTAGCTTTGTAATTTCTTTATCTACAACATTTAAAACAAATTTATCCCCCATTAGCATATACATTTCATCAAAGTCCGTCTTAATCATCTTATAAATAAATGGCTCAATTATACTATATGGAAGTGAGGTAATGATTTTATTTGCTTTAGGTATTTTTACATCTAAAACGCTTCCCCAAATAACTTCTAAATTAGGAATTGCCTCTAAGTAGTTTTTTAATCTCTCATCCAACTCAATAGCATACATTTTTCTTACCTTGGGAGCTATTTTTTTAGTTAGAGTCCCCTTCCCTGGTCCTATTTCTAGGACTACATCATTTTTGTTAAATTTTGGAAAATCAATATACTTATTTATAATATCTTCATCAACCAAAAAATGTTGATCTAAATAGTCTGTATCATTTTTAAACATAATAATCACCCGTTAGTTTCTATTATAAAAGAAAAGAACCATTATTGCAAACAATGATTCTTTAAGATATTAATTTAAAACATTTATTTTTTAAATTGAGAATTATAAAGGTCAGCATAGAAGCCATTTTTTTTCATTAATTCTTCATGAGTACCTTGTTCAATGATATTACCTTCATTCATTACAAGAATAAGGTTAGCATTTTTAATGGTTGATAAGCGGTGAGCAATAATAAATGATGTACGTCCTTCCATCAACTTATCCATGGCTTTTTGTACCAATTCCTCGGTTCTGGTATCAACGTTGGAAGTAGCTTCATCCAAAATTAAAAATGGAGCATTTTCAATCATACCACGAGCAATAGTAAGTAATTGTTTTTGACCGCTACTAATAGAGTCATTCTCGCCAATTACACAGTCTAGTCCCCCTGGTAAAGTCTTAATGAAATGGTCTACACCAACAGTCTTACAAGCAGCCCATATTTCTTCATCAGTTACATCTTCTTGATTAAACTTAATATTATCACGAATAGAGCCTTCGAATAGCCATGTGTCTTGTAAAACCATGATAAATAAATCATGAATATTTTCTCTTGTTAAATCCTTAGTAGAAACACCGTCAATCAAAATATCACCAGAATTTATTTCATAGAATTTCATAAGCAGGTTAACCATGGTTGTTTTGCCAGCACCAGTTGGACCAACAATAGCAATCTTTTCCCCAGGATGGGCACTAGCTGAGAAGTTTTTAATAATTAATCTTGAATCATCATAACCAAATTTAACGTTTTTAAATTCGATATCGCCTTTAACTTTTCTTTTGTCTAAAACTTTTGTCTTATTACTTTCATCAGTCATTTCTTTTTCATCTAAGAATTCAAAAACACGTTCTGATGCAGCAGCAGTTGTTTGAAGTGATGTCATGGCTTGAGCAATTTGTGAAAGTGGATTTGTAAACAAACGAACGTAAATCATGAAAGCGACAATTACCCCGAATGTTATATATCCTTTCATAGTAAGCAAGGCACCAACAATACAAACCATAACGTAGCCAAAGTTACCAATAAATCCCATCATTGGTTGCATAAGTCCGGATAGAAACTGACTCTTTTTATTGCACTCACGCAAACGTCCATTTAACTCGTCGAAGGTCTTTGTTACCTCGCTTTTAGCATTGTAGCATTCTACTACATTATGACCACTATAGATTTCTTCGATATGACCATTTATATTGCCCAGTTCTTCTTGACGAGCAATAAAATATTTTTGAGATTTTTTTAGAATAGATATCATGAAAGTAAAGCCAAATAAAGTCGACAAAATTGCAGTTATAGCCATTACCCAGTTAGTTGTAAACATCATGATAATAGAACCAATAAATAGTGTAATAGAACTAATTAAAGTAGCTAAACTTTGATTTAAATTTTGAGCAATTGTATCAACATCGTTAGTAACACGGCTTAAAATATCACCTATTTCATGAGAATCAAAGAATTTTAATGGTAATTTATTGATCTTAATAGAAATTTTTGCTCTTAAATTTTTGGCAAAACCATTAGATACAGTTGTCATTGAATAGCTTTGAATATAGCCAAATATAGCACTTAGTAGATATAAGCATACTAAAGTAATAATAATTTTCTTAGCGGCAGCCAAATCCATATTAGGTTTAATCAAATTATAGATAGATGCTGGCAAGTTATCCATTACTTTTAATGTGTCATCTTTCACCTTACTTGCATCGATATCAATTACACTTTTTAAGAAGGCAATTTCATCTTCAGAACTTATTGTAATGCCACTTACTGTAATACCATCAACTAAAACATTTAAAATACTACTTGGTAAATCAAGAATTGTTTTCATGATCTCTTTATTATCAGAAGTATTACTATCATTTTCGGTAATATCGCTTTTATTAGTGGTTTCTTGCATTTTAGTTAAGAAGGCTTGATAAGTTGCTTTATCTTCAGTACTTATATCTTCGCTTGTTAAAATAAGCATTGTCTTTTCACTCATGACCTCACTATCAAAGTTATTACTAATTTCTGTAACAATTTCTTGTAAAACATCAGTATTAGGTTTAATACCATTTGTTATAACATCAGTTAGACTAGATAGTTTATTGGGAGCTGTAAGAGAAAGAATGGCTGATAAAAATGCCAAAGTAATAGCTAAACCCATTAGAACTTTCCATGGTTTTAAATTAGCTAGTAATCTTTTGATTGAGCCAACGAAATCCTTTGATTTTTCACTTGAAGCATGCATAGGTCTAGGCATTTTCTAACTCCTCCTTTGATAATTGTGATAAGGCTATTTCTTTATAGACTTCACAATTTTTTAATAATTCTTGATGAGTACCTATGCCAACACAAGTACCTTTATCTAAAACGACTATTTTGTCAGCATTTATAATAGTACCAATTCTTTGGGCAACAATCATACTAGTTGCATCTTTAGTATATTTTTTTAATTCACTTCTTAAGGTGGCATCAGTCTTATAATCTAGGGCTGAGAATGAATCGTCAAATATATAAATTTCTGGGTCACGAGCAATACTTCTAGCAATAGCTAAACGTTGTTTTTGACCACCGGATACATTTGTACCACCACGGGCGATGTGAGCATCAAGACCACCTTCCATTTTAGATACGAATTCTTCAGCTTGAGCAATATTAATGGCTTCACTCACTTTTTTATCACTAGGCTTCTTACCTTTTTTAGTACCATAAGCAACATTACTCTTAACTGTACCAGTAAACATAACAGCTTTTTGAGGAATATATCCTAATTTATTATGTAATTCTTCTAAAGAGTAATTTTTCACATTAACACCGTCCACTAAAACTTCGCCGTCGGTTGCATCATAAAATCTTGGTACTAGGTTAATAAGGCTACTTTTACCGGAACCAGTCGAACCAATAAAAGCAATAGTTTCTCCTTTATTAACTTTAAATGAGATATTACGTAATAAATATTCATCGGCATCTGGATATTTAAAGGATACATTTTTAAATTCAACGGTTCCTACCTCTGTAGGTTTGATATCATCTTTACCGTCTTCAATACTAACTTTGCAATCTAGAACTTCATTAATACGGCGAGCTGATATTTGAGCACGAGGCCACATCATAAAAATCATGGCAAGCATTAAAAATGACATAATAACTTGTATACCATAACTAGAGAAAATGACCATATCACTAAATAAACTAATTTTAACACTGATAATTGCATTATTTATTAAATATGTTCCAATAACATAAATTCCCAAAGTTAGACCATTCATGACGAGCATCATGATGGGATTTAGGATAGCAAAGCATTTTTGGTTAAATAATTGCATATTAGTTAAGTCATCATTTACTTTTTCAAAACGATTTTCTTGGTATTTTTCCGCATTGAAAGCTCTTATAACACGGATACCGGTAATAGATTCTCTAGTTACATTATTGATTTTATCAATAAGTTTCTGAACTTTTTCAAATCTTGGTAAAACGATTAACATTAAGCCAATAACTACACATAGTAAAATTACTACACAGCCGGCTGTTAACATACTCCACTCAATGGATTTATTTAGAATTTTAGTAATTGCCCAAACAGCCATAATTGGAGCTTTAATAAGTAATTGTAAGCCAATAGATATAAGCATTTCTAACTGGGTAATATCGTTAGTCGTACGAGTAATTAAACTACTAGTTTGAAATTGTTTAATTTCGGCGGTACTTAAGTTTAAAACTTTGTTATAAACTTTGCTTCTTAAAGTATAAGAAAAGTTTGCTGATAAGTTACTAGCTAAAAAGCCAACAATACAAGCAGAAATTAGGGAACCGAAGGCACAAAGCAACATATAACCACCTTGACGTAGAATATCTGCCATAGCAGCACCGTCAGTTTGAACAAGTCTAGTAATAGCAGACATATAATCAGGTAGTTTTAAATCTAACCATACTTGAAAAACAACTAAAACAATGCTTACAATTATCATACCTATATCTTTTTTGGTAAAATTTTTAAATAATTTAAACATTTTTATTCCTCTCTTCTTTTATTAAATTTCCTTCCAATTTTTGTAACAGTCTTATCAATTCTTTTTTTTCTTCTTGGGTAAAATTTTGTTCTAAAATACTTTCCATTTTTACTAATTCATTAGATACTCTCTTAGTATTATTAATAAAAATTTTAGTAAGTTTAACTTCATTCTTTCTAGGGTCTTCGGTATCTACTTTTCTTCTTATAATATCATTTTTTTCCATAGTCGTAAGAATACCACTTACAGTTGAACGCCTTAAGTTAAAAGTATCACAAATGTCTTGCTGAAATACTTTCTTATTTTGATTTTTAAGTAAGTAATTCATAATCATAACTTGCATAGGACTAATGCGATGTCTGGCTTTTTTATCAAATTTATCTAATATGTAACGTCCTATTAATTTATCAGTATTGATTATATGATACCCTATTGAATTATTTTCTTGCATAATTTTACCACCATTGTTAGGAAACTAACAAAATAATTCTAACATTACTAAAAAGATTAGTCAAACATTATTCCTAATCTTCACTTAGTTTTCACACTTTAAAAGGCAAATTATCTTTTATAATACTTTACAACTATTTTTTAGTAATAATTACTTTTCACTAATTAACTGACTTAAAGGTACTATTTTTAAATCTTTAGATTTTATATACTCTACTAGGCAATCTAGGTAAGTAGCATCCTTAATATAAATGATACTGCCACTATCTAGCTTTGTTTTTATTTCAATAATATTAGCATTATCTAGAAACATTCCTGGTTTTACTAAATATTTTTTCTTACTTTTACAAAATTTTAAATTAGAATTATTATTATCAAGTACACAAATATTTGTATTAATTTTATTTTTTTTCAGTGTTTTATCTAATTCCTTATAATTTTTGAAATCGTTATTAATTTGTTCAAAATAACTATCTTTAGAAAAATTATCTTTAGTAATTAAAAGTGATGCTTTGATACTATTTTTTACTAAGTAATCTTTAATTTTTTTACTACTATTTTCATCAATAACGAAGCTTACTTGCTGTTTTTTACTATTACCTTTAATTATGATTTTATCTAAGTTATCACTTAAGGAAATATCGGGCTTAATCGGTTGACTAACTAAATATAAATTGTTAAAAACATCTTGTTCTTTCATTTTGGATAGACTTTTTAACTCATCTACAACGCTTCCATACATTCCGGGAATAATATAGTCATCCTGAATAACTGCATTAACAAAGTCTTCTTTTTTTTCTAAACTAATGTTTCTTATTTCTTTTAAAATGGGATCTTGATTACGAACCAGGTTAGCTGTTTTATTAGTAGTATAAAAACTTAAAAGAACTAAAAGACTAAAAAGGATGTATTTTTTATATTTTTTCAAAATGATCACCTAGTAAAATCATATTCAAAAGTATTAAAAAATATAGACGTTCTTCACATCTATATTCATTATAATACATTATACTATTTATTTTTTGGTTTAAATTCTAATGTTGTTTCATGTTTTTCAACTTTGATTGGTGTTTTACTAAGTGCAGCAAATCCATCATCTAAAGTTTGGCGTAATTCTTGCTTAGCTTCTTCTTTTGAGATATTTTTACGACGTGCATAATTGGCAATTAATGTATCGCTTTGACTGGCAAATATAGGGCCTAGTTCTCTATATTCTGACATGAATTTACCATCAAAATAATTCTTTCCTTCAATTAAATCTCTAATTCTATAATATACATCAGCTATAGTTCCAACTTGAGCGTATCTATAAATAGATTCATCAGAATTGCCATACATACAACCGACTTTTAATTCATTGTAATTTTCATCGATGGCTTTATCAACCATTGAAGCACAATCATGTAATCCAATGCTCATTTTTTGAGGCACAGCATTATTGCTACCAGGGACTTCTACTTCACATCTAACTTGACTGGCCTCATAACGAGCAAACTCATTATCTGGACTAGCAAGTTTGCTATATTGTTCACACAAAGCCTTAAAAAAAGCACAACAATTATCTATTCCTAATTGGTTAACTGTTTCAAAATCAAAATTGATTCCACTCATATTTATTTTTGTTAAATTTTCAACAACATACATATAGTTTTCTATTTCGTTTGGAGATATTTCTCCTTTACGTGCTAATGTATAAATACATAATCTTTCTTCATATGCTAATTTTTTTACTAAATCTTCAGTTACTTTTTTCATATTTTCCCCTTTACTTTTTCTAATGGTCATTATTCCCTAATCTTTTTATAAATCTAGTTTCCTAGACTTTAATTAATTTTGGATTTTAGAAAATCCATTCCCCTTTTTAAATCTTCTACTAGAAGAGCATATGCTGCTTTATTTTTGCGAAGCTCTATTATAAAGTCGACTTCTTCTTTAGTCATTGCAAAATGTTCTTCATTATTATTATCAATAGTTGCTAGTTCATCATTACCAATTAAATAATCAGCATTGACATTAAAAATTTGACATAAGGCAACGATACTTTCAATAGTTGGATTTCTAAGTTCTCTTTCATAAAGACAAATAACGGATTTTTTGACACCGATTAATTCACCTAATTGACTTTGGGTTAGACCCTTTTCTTTTCTTAATGCTTTTAATCTATCACCTTTAACCATAAACCCACCTGCTTTCTTTTTCTGGTTGATGATTAGTTTAACATTTTTTTACTATTTGTCAAGTAAAAGTTTACATAGATTAAAACCTTTTTTATCTTCTGGTTAAATTTAATATTTGTCTTCTAACAAAATAATAAATATTTCAAGTTTTAAGTAACTTATATTTTTATATTTGGCTTGCCCTTTAAAAAAAGACATAGACAAATATCTACATCTTTAATACATTTTTAATTATTTTTACTTGCTATATCTTTATAGAAGTTATATCTTTCTTTAGCATTATTTACTTGAATATCTAATAATTCTTTAGCAAGTTCGTTATCTTTCTTTATTAGACTACTATATCTTACTTCATTCTTTAAGAAGTCTTCATACTTAGTAAAATCTGGTTCTTTAGAATCGATATATAACTTCTTATCTTCTGGTACATAACGCATTAAATTAACATAACCACATTCTACAGCTAGTTTTTCTTCACTTATAGAGTTTGACATACCTCCATGAAGTCCTTGTTCGATACATGGACAATAGCAAATAATCAAACTTGGTCCATTATGAGATTCAGCTTCTTTCATGGTTTTTATAGTTTGCATGAAGTTAGCACCGAAAGAGATACTACCGATATAACAGTTTGGATATGACATAGCTATTTTAAATAAGTCTTTCTTAGCTGTTTTTTTACCCATGTTAGCAAATTCAGCTACGGCTCCAACACGGCTTGATTTAGATGCTTGACCACCAGTATTTGAGTAGACCTCAGTATCAAGTACTAAGACATTAACATTTTCACCACTAGATAAGACATGGTCGATACCACCAAAGCCAATATCATAAGCCCAACCATCACCACCGACGATAAAGACACTACGAGCAACCATGTATTCTATAATATCTTTTATGTCTTTTGGAATTTCCATAGTTTGTAATTTATCAACGATTTCTTTAGTTATATCATAATTAGTTTCATTTTCTAACCATTTATTTAGTAACTCTTTTACGTCTTCGCTTACGCAATCTATAGACTTAGCAATAATATCACGAATACGTTTTTGGGTATTTTTATAAGTTAAATACATACCATAACCGAATTCAGCATTATCTTCAAATAATGAGTTAGCCCAAGGAATTAAGTATGGGGTTGATGGAGCAGAACCACCGTAGATTGATGAACAACCTGTTGCATTAGCAATAACTAATTTTTCACCAAATAATTGACTTAGCATCTTTAAGTATGGAGTTTCACCACAACCAGCACAAGCACCACTAAATTCAAAGCATGGTTTTCTTAGAGATGCACCTTTTAAAGTAAATCTATCAAAAATTTCCGGATTTTTATGTTCTTTAAACATTTTATCAGCATAATCTTGAGTTTCATATGTTGCTTCACCAAATTCTAGAGCTTTCTTACCGGATTTACCAAGACAAGCATTGATACATAAACCACAAGAAGTACAGTCAGCTTCACTAACGACAATCTCATAATTATAATCAGTATGTCCTAGTACTTTAATACCTCTTTCTTCATCTTTAGCTTCGGTTATAATTGGGCGAATTACTGCGTGAGGACAAACGGTTGCACACATACCACATTGAATGCAATTTTCAGGTATCCATTTTGGTACCATATTAGTTATTTTACGTTTTTCATTAGCAGCAAGACCATTAGGGAAGATACCATTCTTATAAGCCATTAAATCAGATACTTTAAGGTTATCCCCTTCTCTTTTATTAATTAAAGTAAAGATATCATCATGGGACTCTGTTTCTTCTTTATTTTTAAATTCAGCTTTAACAAGGATAACACTCTTAACTGCACTACTTAAAGAGTTAATATTAGCATTGACAATATCATCACCCTTAGTACCGAACTTTTTACGAATAGAATCTTTGATATAATCTTCAGCATCATTAAATCCCATTAGTTTTAAGATAACGATTTCCATAATTTTACTAATTTTACCTTTAATACCATTTTCTAAAGCTATCTTATCAGCATCAATTAATAATACTTTAATATTTTTATTTTTAATTAAATCTTTAGCTTTATTAGGTAAAACTTCATCTAATTCATGAGATTTTTTATTAGTATTAATTAAGCAAATACCATTTTCTTTTAAATTACTAAACATATCAAAATCTTTTAAATAAGCATCTTTAGTAATAACTAGTAATGATGGATGAAGAACATAATAAGGTGCATTTATTGGTTTACTTGACATTCTTAGGTTAGAGACAGTTACACCACCAGATTTTTTGCTATCGTATTGGAAGTAACCTTGAACGTGTAAGTCTTTTTCTTCGCCTAGATAATGCATGATATCTTTAGAAGTTGATACCATACCATCAGAACCATAACCATAGATAATAAGTTCTTTATCGGCAACCTCAATATCCATTGGCACTCTTGTTAAACTTAAGTTAGTTACATCGTCGTTAATACCGATTGTAAAGTTGTTTTTAAGTTCGGTTGCTAGCATTTTATAAACACCAGCGATATCACTTGGAGTTGTATTTTTGCTAGATAAGCCGTAACGTCCGCCGACAATTTGGATATTTTTATCATTAAGAGATGCAACGACATCTAGATATAATGGTTCACCAATGCTACCTGATTCTTTTGTTCTATCTAAGACAGCTATTTTTTCTACCGTACTTGGTAAAACTTTGGTTAGATAATCTTTACTAAATGGACGGTATAGATGAACTTCGATTAGACCATAAATATTATTTTCTTTATTTAATTCATTAATAGTAAGCTTTATGGTATCACAAACACTACCCATGGCAACAATGACATACTTAGCAGTCTCTGAGCCATAGTAATTGAATGGTTTATAATCAGTATGCATAATACTATTAATTTTTTCCATATAATTATTTACGATATCAGGTATTTTTAAATAATCAGCATTACGGGCTTCAACACTTTGGAAGTAAATATCTTCGTTTTCTGCCATACCTCTTTGGTAGCCACAGCCAACATTAAGAGCATGCTTTTTAAAGGCATTTACTTTATCAAAATCAATTAATTTTAGAAGTTCTTCATCTGGTAATTCCTCAATACTATTTAGTTCATGACTAGTTCTAAAACCATCAAAAAAATGTAAGAAAGGAACACTACCTTCAATGGTTGAAAGATGAGCAACAGCTGCTAAGTTTTGGGCATCAAAAACATTGGTTGATGCGAGCATTGCAAAGCCAGTACCACGAGTCGCATAAATATCACTATGGTCACCAAAGATTGATAAGGCATGGGTAGCAACGGTACGAGCCGCAACGTGAATTACTCCTGGTAAGCCTTCACCGGCAATTTTATACATATTAGGAATCATTAAAAGTAGTCCTTGCGATGCTGTAAAAGTAGTCGCTAGAGAACCACTAATTAAGGCTCCGTGCATAGCACCAGCGGCACCAGCTTCGCTTTGCATTTCTACAACCTCAACGGATTCATTGAATAAATTTTTCTTTTTTAATTTTAAATTATCGATATTACTAGCCATCGGACTAGATGGTGTAATAGGATAAATTGATGCAATTTCTGTAAATAGATTAGCAATATTACTACAAGCAGTATTACCATCAACTATTTTTCTCATATTTTACCTCTTTTCTCTACCTTTTAATTATATATCATCTAAGATATTTTTTCTATAGAAAAGATGTGTAAAGCAATAAAATTTACACATCTATATTTTAAATAATTTTAAATATTATTTTTTAGTTTCCATCAATTGTACAAGTATAGCCACTACTTTCTAAATGAGTTTTTATTTCATCTTGCGTAGTTAAATTAGCAACATTATCAATACTTGAATCTTTTTGAGCTCTTTTATTTACTTCTTCTAAAGTATAACCATTTGCTGTTAAGCCATCCTTTACAGAGAGATAATCACTTTCACTTAAATAAGTTCTAATTGTATTTAAAGTACTAGGTTTTAAATTTTTAGAAGTATTGAATTTTAAGTTATAATTATTACTTTCTAAAATAGTCTTTCCTGATTCATCGGTAGTTACAACGGTACCCTTACATACTATATTAATTATTTTTTCAATAATATTTAGTTTTATAGTATAATCTTTGCTATTACCAAGATTATCTTTAGCAGTTATGCTAGCCGTTACTTCGCCAGGATTTGTTGTATCAACTGGACTGGTTAAATCGTAAGTACAATCGGATGGATCTTCGCATGATTCGACTAACATATCTTTAGTAATTTCAGTGTCACTATCAATATCATTTAAAGTTTTAAAGGTTATAACAGGAGCTTTAGTATCATTGATTGTTATAGTACCAGTTTTAACTGTATTACCATAGCTTACTTTATAAGTATAGGTACCTATTTCGTTTTTAACAGCAGATAAATCTAAGTTATAATCTGGTTCACTAATATCAGTTAAATTAATATAATTCTTAACAGATACAGGTATTTCTTCTCCATATTCAACAGTAACATTTTTAGTTTCAAAATTACGAGGATTATTTCTAAAGATATAATAGTAAGTTCCATAACCTACTCCACATAAAGCAAGAACAAAAAAGAAACTTAAAATAATATTAGTTATTAATTCTCTTTTAGTCATTATCCGAACTCTTTTACCATTTTTAGTAACTATTTTATTAGCTTTAACGTTAATATCAATTTGTTCAGGAAAGCTATTATTTACAATATTAACTGTACCATTATTTAAAGTAGCAACTGTAAGTGTTCCTTTTTGGGATTTAGTAACACTAGTTTCTTGAATTTTAATATTATTTTGGCTATTAGAATCATTACTTGGAGTAGAATTATTAGACTGAGTGGTGCTAGTATTTGTATGGTTTGCTTTAGTTACGTTATTATTAACAGGATTATTTATGGTGGCATTTACTGCAGTATTAGTACTATTTACTATGCCATTATTGTTATTATTAGTATTTACTTGGGGTACTGTATTACTTGGTATATTATTAATATTAGTATTATTTGTATTACTATTAGTATTATTATTCATAACAATTAACCTCTTTTTATTATATCTTAATATAATTATAAACTAAATAATTTATTTTGACAACGAAAAATAGACTATGGTATGAAATGCACCCTTTAGGGTAGACATTAAAAAAGGACTAATTTATGATAGAATACATCTCCGAAAGGAGGTGTTTTTCTAATGGCTGAAAAAGTAAACAAAACATATAGATATTCGTATGAAGAAAAAATGAAAATAGTAAATGAGTATTATGATGTTGGTGGCTCTACATATAGTCTTGCACGTAAATACAATATTCCTAGAAGTTCATTAAGGAATTGGATAGAAAAATTTAGAAAAAGTGGATATATTGAAAAAGAAGAAACGCGTGGTAAGTCTAAAAAAGAAGGACGCATATCTTTAGAAGATTATAAAGAAAGATATGAAATACTAAAAAAATACCAAGCCTTCCTCAAGGCACAACGAAAGAAAAAGTAACTTTTATTAATCTATATAGAGATAATTATAAGTTATATAATATGTGTGTCGTATTAGAGATAAGTTCTAAAACTTACTATAAATATCGAAATAAGGAAGATCCTGATTATTATGATTATTTGATAATTAAAGAAGTATTTGATGAATCTAAGGGCACATATGGATATCGTCGCGTTGCGGAAGGCATTAAAGTCAAATATGAAGGAGTTGTAATGAATGGAAAGAAGGTTTTAAGAATAATGAAAAAATATAATTTGATTCCTAAATATGTAAGGGAATCAAAAAAGAAAAATAAAAATGAAAGAATTGAAGATAATGTTAAACCTAATTTATTAAATCGTAATTTTAACACTGATGCACCTAATAAAGTTTGGGATACAGATGTAACATATCTTATATTTAAGGGTTCTAGAGCATATTTATCAACAATAATTGATTTGTATGATAGAAAAGTAGTTGCATATAAAATATCAAAACATAATGATAATAAATTAGTTATGGATACTTTAAATAAAGCGATAGCAAAAAGAAAAGATGTATCTGAATTAATAATACATTCCGACCAAGGATTCCAGTATACATCTTATGAATACAAAGCTATTTGTGAATCTAATGGAATTACTATTTCTATGTCTAGAAAAGGTACTCCAATAGATGACTCACCAATTGAGAGTTGGCACTCTCTCCTAAAAAAGGAAACTTTGTATAACAATGATATCACATCTTTAGAAGAATACATACAATTAGTTGAAGAATGGATAGAATTTTATAATACAACTAGAATTAAAGGAAAGAAAATTAACAAAAAGAAAGGCTATAAGAAAAATGATAAATAAAATTGTTGAATGTGTAGAAAATATTTTATAAATGATTAATTTATTAATTGATAACAAATAAAGACAAACTTTATTTGAATAAATATTATAATTACATTATAAAAATCAAGGGTCTAGATGAACTCACTAAAGTTCGCCCTTGATTTTTTTTAAAATTAGTCCTTTTTATGATGTCTACCAATTGGGGTTCACATCAGTATCTAGTCTATTTATTACATATAATTTTTAGGAAAACCTAGTTCTTTTACTAATCTTTTTTGGGTATTTTCTATCATACTACTGTTATATTTACATACTAATTCATCTATTGTTAGATGATGAATAATAACATCTTCAATAATAATTTTATTTATTTTACTGCTAATAATGTTTAACTCTTGGTAAGAAAGTTTAGAAGTATCATAATTATTATAAAAAATATTATTTGCTAAAGTTTCATTTATTATTTCTAATTTTTCTATATATTTAATATTATTATTTAAGAATGAAATAAGTTCTAAATTATTTGTTATTCTTTTTAAATCATAAAGGAACTGTTGATGTTCTTTAGTATAATGTAAGCCTGGCATTAAAATGTTTTTACTTATATCATTAAGGTTAGTAATAAAATAATTACTCCAATTAATTTCTTTAAATTCTTTAGTTATTTTATTAAATTCATCTAAGTTTTTAGCTTGTCTTATTTGATTTATTAAACGATAGTAACCTTTTAAATATTCATTTAAGATTTCAATTAGTTTATTAAAATAGATACCAAAACCAATATTACTTGCACTTTTAAAAGTAGTAATAGTTTGTTTAATCTTATTAATAATAATTATTACTTTATTATTAAGAATATATTTATTTTTAACATTAACTAATTCATCTTTATTTTTAGTAGTACAAGCAAGAATAAATGCCATATTTAGTTCATTTAATTTAGAAATATCAGATTTACCAGCCTTTATCTCTTTTTTAGTATTTTTTAATAATACTTCATACATACCTATTATATCGATAATAGTGGCATTGCTATTTAATTTTAAAACACTAAAATAGTCCATGGAAAAATCTACCTAAACTTAATTTTTTTTGAGACTTAATAAGTTTATTTTGTCTTGCTATATCACATCTTTTTTTCTCTTCTAAATCTTTTGGACATAGTTTATCGAAGCCGCCATCTCTATAAGCTGCAACTACATTAAGCGAAGATAAGGAAGAAGTATCAAGATCTGATAACTTAGCTTTTACTTTGCCATTACGACGATAATGGTATAATTTTTCATCAGCAAATATTTCATTACTTCTTAAAACCTCATTAGATAAAGCACTAAATTTCAAAATTTTATCAAAATTAGTTTCAATAAAAGAAACAACCATATCAGGAGTATTTGGTCTTCTAAATCCTTCAAAGATACCCTTAAATTCACTAGTTTTTGTTAATGGATAAAATTCACAAGATTCAATATACTCATTCATTTTAGCAAAAAATTCGGTATTGCAACTATAAATGCCACCAGATATACCCATTTTCTGATAACTTTGAAGAGTTGTTAAATAATTTCTTAGAGAAACTATGATATAAACAACAAAATCACTATATTTATCATCTACTCCTAAGCCATATTTGCTTTCTACTGATACAGCTTTACGCAATTTTTCAATTTGTTTTTCTGTACGCATTATTAAATCATTCATTTTTAAACCTTCTTTCTTTTGGGATTTTGTAAAACTCCCCTTTTTTACAGTTTGTCTAGTATAGCACATATTTTGAATTTGTCAAATCTTTTTATTTACTTTTTGCAAATAGAAAAAGATAATATTAAATATAATTTTAATACTACCTTATCTATATTATTTTAATAAAATATGATACTTTTCTTACTTTTTATCAGAATCTTTTTTAAGCAGACTTCTTACGTTAACAGACTTTTTATCATAAACATTTAACTTAATTTCTTTTGCTAAGACTTTACTTGTCCAATTGCCTTTATGAATATATCTTCGGCACAACTTACTTCGAATAAGTTCGGATTTACTTAGCTTACTTAGTTCATAAAATTCTTCGATATTCATAGCATAAACGGCATTGCCATCAGCAAGAGTAGAATCATTTTGTTTATCATAAAATCTATCTAAAACAACACGTCCATTGGGATAAACATAGCCAATATAGCCATTAAAAGTATTTTTACCCATTATTCTAAAGAGTGGATTGGTAGAATCATATAAGTTCTTTTTTTTCATAAATAATTCTAATAGTCTTTTTTCATGTTCTTCCTTAGTTTCATCTTTTAAATTTTTGCTTGATTCTTTTAAGTGTCTTATAATATCTTCTTCAAATGTTTTATCATCTGGTGGTAAAAGTTCCCAGTTAACTTCTAAGTCTTTTAAATATTCATTTGTAAACGCAGATACTTCATCTAAATTCATACCCGTAAAATCAAAACTAGAAAAGTCAATTATTTTTAAGTTAGGATTTTCAATTAAAACTTTTCGGTATAATTCATATAGAATTTTGGGTGTTATAATTATTCCAGTACTTACTTCTTGGCAAATGGTTGTAAGAATGCCACTTTGAATTGTTTTACCATCACTAGCACCCACTATTATAGAAATATCATCTGTAGTATCTTTATGTTCTTTAAAGTAATTAGATACATAATATAAATAATCTTGTTTATATTTACTATCAGCATTATTGGCTTGTTTTAAATTACAGTAAGCAAAATATAATTCTAACTTATCTTTATCAGCATCATCTAAAAAGCTAAAATCGATAGGATTATTATGAATATAATTAACTATTTTATCCCTATTATTTATGATATTAGGAAGGGCAATAACACAAGAAGCAATAAATGTTTTTAAACTGAATGAATTAGTATAATCTATTATAGCTACAATATTATTTTTAGGATTATAAAACGGATTTTTTTGTTCTAAATCTATATTAAGTTGGAACATTTTTTTAGTTCTAGTAATTGGATCTAACTTATTAAGAGGTTCAATAATATTCTTTTTAACTAGATAATACTCTTGAACACATGATAAATATCTTCTATGTAAAACAGGAAATTTTCTTTGAAGTTCAGCTGGGGTCTTTATTCTTTTTAAAGCTTCTATTTTTTTATTAGCTTGCTTTATTAAAGACTCTCTGTATTCTTCATCACTTGCAAAGTCATCTGTTGATAAGGACATATTTAAATTTCGTTTTAAACTATCATAAAAAGCATGAACAGAAAATTCTATTTTACGTTTTAAAGTAGTAAAATCAGTTACTATAGCAATAGCACCATTAAATTCTAAGCCAAATAATATTTGGGACTGGCTTAGTATAAAGTTATGATATTTTACTATAGATTCGTTTAACATATCTTCCATTTTTTCTTTATTTTGAACGTTATTGGCAATATCTGTTTTATCAAGAATTACAGGTTCGCTAATTGGTATTCCTTTATTTAAACTATCATTTATATCCATAAGGTTTCCCCCTTTTTAAATTTTAAAGTATGACTACTTTAACACTTGTGTTTGCTTACTGTCAAGATACATATTTAAACTTCTATATTTTAAACATTTCAAATTAAAAAATGCCTTAAATTAATAAGACATTTTATTACTTTTAAAAGGTTTTAATAATTATCCTAAATGATAAGGATTAGATATACTGCCATCACCACTTACAATCTTAACATCTTCATTTAAATATAAAGATGGATAAATATTATAAGTAGCCGTTGGATAGATAGCATTTATAGCATTATTGCCAGCAATTCGATAAACAAATCCCTCTTTTTCTTGATAACTATCTAAAACAAAGAAACCATTTTCTTTAGTAAGATAAGATTTAGACTTGCAAGTAGCAAATTCATTAATCTTTATATCTTTACAGTTATCTTTTAGAGCTAGAACATAATCACTAATACTTATTAAGCCAATTTTAAAATTAGCCATATTTCCAGATGTGGTATCACTATACCAATTAGTAATAGTTTGATTATTATCTGTATTAGCATTAATACGCCAAGTATTAGATAAAACCATCTTTCTAACATTATCATTTTTTAAACCACTATTAGAGAAATCTAAAGTAATGGTCTTGTTATCTTTATTAGTATAGGTATAATTACTAGAAGCATTATAATAAGCTTCATTTAATAATTTATAAATACTAGATTCTATAATATTAAAGTCACGATTATTATTCCATTCAAAGTCGGTTATTTCATTTTTAGTTGTAGTATCTATAGCTTTTAGAGGAGTATCTTTTACTATTTTTAAGTTATATTTATTTTTCTTAGTTACATCAGATACTTTATTTATACTAACAATACGCCATATTTCACAGGTATTAGTATCAGTATCACTATTGCAATTAAAATAAACATAATTAAGAGGATTTTCTCCGTAATAACGAAGGGTACTAGCATCATCAATATAAGTTTTATTTTTTTCTTCTAAGGTATCTAGTCCACTTGCTAAATTGATAATTTGTTCACCAGCTGTATCTTCATAATATATTTTACATAAAGAATTCTTAGTAATAGATGAAATACTATAAGTATTATTATCTTCATCAATATTTAGGGTTGTACCATTATTACATTCATAATTAGAAATATTATTACCAGCAATATTACTTTTATTATTATTAATATAATATTCATAAGTTACTTTAGGTTTTCTAGTTAAGAAGAATATAACAAGTCCAATTAAGATAAGTATTACTAAGATTATAAGGATAAATATTCCCATGCTATTTTTTTTCTTCTTCATAATTTATCTCCATTTATTATCGGCACATTTATAAAAGCCATCGGATACTTCGTAACTAGTTTCGTGGTCACAAACTTCATTAACGTGTCCACAATCACTGGTACTACCGGAGCCACCGCTACCCCAACCGCAATCATAATATGAGCCATCACCGTTGGAACCGTATTCACCGTTAGAATCGGCACCACCACAGTTATTACCACTAGATGTTGTATAGTTTTTACCATCATCACAGTTAGTAACTTCGATATGAGTACTATCGCAAGTATATTCTGTATGGGTTTTTTCACAGTATTGTTCATCTTCATAACGATAAAAGTTTTTAGATGAGCTTGCTTGGTTACCAGCTTCATCGGTACAAGTACCGGTCATAGTATAGTTAGTTTTACTTCTGGCATTAGAATCGCTATCTAAATCATAAATAGCTCCCGATTTATTACCTATTTTATAACTTACATTAGTAGTCATATTATCAGAGCAAACTAATTCGGCTTGGTTATAAGATACATTATCTCCCTCAGTTTTACCTTTATAAGAATAAGATTTATAACTGCCAACATTACTACTTAAATAACTATTTAAAGTTGAACTGTTATTAAAGCCTTTATTATCCCAAGTTGTACAATCAATATCTCTAGAACTACTACTATCACCACAACCACCAGATGTAGTTACATTTATAGTATGGTAACAATAATGAGTAGTTTTCATTCTTAAGGTTGCAACTGGCGGGGTAACATCTCTTTTTATAATTGTAGAGCAAGTACCAGTTAAACCAGCTTCATTAGTCACATTACCAGTAATAGTAGCATTATTAGTATCATAAGTTAACGTATAATAATCATTATTTACTGCACCGTTTGGTGAGTATATTTTCTTTTCACTTATACCATAACCATTTGTTTGCATAGTAACAGCAACATTAGAACGATACCAATTGTTATTTCCTTTAGTACCACTTAGAGAAAGATTACAAGTTGGTGGTGTTGTTAATCTTTTAACAGTAATATTACAAGTACCTACATTACCAGCATTATCCTTAACATAACCATAGTAAGTTATACCTGGAGTATCAAAATTTAGGGTTGTTTCTTTTTCTGAATTAAAGTCGGCATTAGTACTGGTTGTAATGCCATATGCTGCTATGCCACTTAAATTATCAGAGTAATTTAGGGCTAACTTAACATCAGTAGTATACCAATTATTACGTCCTAAGGTACCACTTATAACAGTAATATTACAAGTTGGTGCGGTTTTATCAACTTTAACAGATAAGCCTTTAGATTCACAATTAACAGAGTTACCAGTATTATCAGTTGCTTTCCATTCAAAATCTGGTAAAGTATCGGTATCAGTAGTTACAGTTTTACTTATTAATTCATAAGAACAACCAGTTCCTTTATCATTTTTACAGCCATAGGTATAAGTATAATCTTTGTTAGTCCAAGTTTTATTAGCATTTGGTAATAAACAAACTGGTAAGTCGTAAGTAACATTGTCAATATTGATACTAGTAGGATTAGAAATATTACCTACAGCATCGATGGTATAACCATAATAAGTACCATTTTCATAAGCATTAGTTTGATGAGCCTCAGTTGTTATATTAAAGTCACTAGCACTTGGTACGTAAGTGGCATCATCAGTAAGGAAATAACCAACTACAGTATTATTTTCTTTAGTAAGACCAATACCAGAACCACTACCATCAGAACCATTAAAATTAATAATTTTAGTAGCTCTTCTCGTTTGTTCATCCATTTTTTCATAACTAGCATTAAAATCAAGAGCTACACTAGGTTTTTCTTTATCAATCTTAACACTGGCTTTTTGACTATATCTTTTACCATCGATTTCAATCTGAGCAGTTACCATAGCATTATATAAGTAATTAGTTTCTACCTGATAGATATTGGCATAATCTAAATTACTAGAAACACTATCAGTTAAATTACCATTTTTAGTAATTATTTCATTATTAAGAGTCCAAGTTATTTTAACATTACTTAGTTCTTCAACTGGTAAAGTTTTAGGATCAATAAATAAGTAAACGTCTTTATTTGTCCATTTAGTATTGTTATTACTACCTAAGGCTTCATAATTAATCTGAACATTATTATTTACCTTTTCTGTCTCATAAGCATAAATAGTAATTTTACTAGAAGCATTATCAAGATTTGCCATATTACAAGTATCATCACTAGTAACATTGATATCATAATCATCGATATTTTTATTAATGCTTACTTGGTAGCAATCTAAGTAACCACCGTTAGGATTATTTAGTTTTTCATTGGCTTCCGTATCATTTTCCAATTCTAGATAGCCTTCATTTAATAATTTTGCAACACTTATAGTTTCAGCATCAACATTATTATCGGTTGCATATTCAACGGCTTTAGTTTTTATCAAGTTTATTTTATTTTGATATGTTTTTTCTTTTAAGGTTTTACTAATTCCATTATAACTTGCGGATGCTATGGTTACTAAGATGCCAATTATAACAATAACAGCCAAAAGTTCAGGGATTGTAAAGCCTTTATTCTTTTTTTCCATGTTTTTCCTTTCTTTTTCTTATTATTTAAATTTAAATCTTTACTTCACCTACCTTACTTATCATAATTATTTTAACACACTCTAGATAATTAAATATAAAAAAAATAGATTTTATTAGACATATTTTTTATCTATTAAAATCTATTTTTTCAATAATTGTAAAACTAGGTCATTATCTTTAGAAACAATATACACTAAATAGCCATTGTAATTACCAGTATAACGATTTTTAATGAGGTTAAGATTTTCTTCATTGTTTGCCCATTTTTCTTCTCTTTTCTCGTAATACTCATCCATCAACTTTTCTATTTCTTTAGCAGCTGTATGGTTCTTAGGATAAAATAGTAAATATTCTGTTACATCAGATTTAACTATCATGGCTGTTTTAACTTTATATTCTTTATAAAGAGAACTTTCTATACCATATTTTTCTTTGATTTCGTCTTTATTTAGTTCTTGTAAGATATCAAATACTTTAATTTGACTTTGTTTAATTTTACTAACTACTTTTTTATCATCGTTACTATTAATATAGAAGATATAACCATCATATTCTTCTTTAGTAGTATTAATTTTATTGGTTTTTAAAAATTTTTCAATAGCACCCGTTACATTATCGTTATTATCGTTAGTTGGTTTTAAAACAAAAAACAATTGTTTATTTTTTTCATTATAAAATATTTTAAATTCATCTAACCAACTTCTTTGGAGACCGAAGGTGGAAAAATCGTATTCATAATATTCTTTTAACTCACTTTTGTAGGCTTTGCTTTCTTCAATAACATTACTAGTATTACTTATTTCAAAACTTAGGGTCTTTAACTGATCAATTTCTTCAGAAACATTTTCAAGATTAATATTATCAATTTCTGGTTTAACCATATTAATACTCATAATACAAATAAGAATTATTAAGATAGCTACTACTGTCGTTGCAATATATTTTTTAGGAATAACACTATCGATGCCATATATTTTTATTTTTCGTTGTAATTTTTTTAATTTTTTAACAAAATCATTGGTTTTTTCACGAGCAATATTTTGAGCATGGCTTTTCTTTCTAGTTTTATTTATCTTCTTTAAATTAAGTTCATGAGTCTTTTCTAAATTTTCTTCTAAGGCTAATTTACGTTCTAACTCTTGTTTTAATTCTAATTTTCTAGTTTCTTCTTCTAGTTTTACTTGAGCTTTAGTTTTTGGTAATTCAATGGTTTCTTTTATTTTTTCATTTTCAGCTTTTACTACAACTGGCTTTTTAGGAGTAGTCTTCTTAGTAGTTTTAGGCATTTTAGATACTTTTTTGGTATCCTTAGTTGTTTTAGTAGTTTGCTTTTTTATAACCTTTTTAGGAGTTGTTGTTTTTTCAATCTCCTTTTTTAAGTCTTTAGTTGTTGATTTTTTAGTTGGAGATTTAGTAGTTACTTTCTTGGTACTTTTCTTTACTCCTTTATTAGTTGTAGTTGTTTTTTTTGTTTTTATTTTCTTCTTTGCTGGCATTCTAATCCCCACTCTTCCGTATAGATTATTTTATTATATTTTCCAGTTTTTAGCAACCGCTTTTGGGTTATTTTTCATAATTATTTTAGGTGATTTCAAAAAAAGATTGATAATCTTAATATTTAGATTGTATTATAAAAACCCCAATTCAGCAAAAATACGAATCAGGGTTTATCTTATTAATTATTAGAATAAGCACTATATATTTCTTTTATATCAACTAAATCTTCTTCTTTTATATCAAGAAAACTTTCTAATAAAGGACTGGCATTTACCATTACTTTTTTAGTATGAATATCTTTTATAAAAGTTCTAGCGATAGTATCATCACTTGTAAATATAGATGCACTATAAAGATTACTACTAGCATTAATTAAGGTTATAGCCTCATAAACATCTAAAACCGAAATAGCCAAAACTAAGTTAATTGAACTATAATATTTTAATACTTCTTCATAATTTTCAGTAAGAATAGTATTTATTAAGTTTTTAGATATATCATATTTTTCCCATTTTTTCGCTACGATAATAACATAATATTTAAGAAAAGTAAATTTAAATTTAGTTATGACTTCATGTTGTTGCATTTTCCAATTAATTAAGATTCTAATCTTCTGGTGTTTTTGATTCTAATTTAACTAAAACCTCTCTTGGTTTAGAACCATTAGCAGGTCCAATAATACCACGTTCTTCAAGTAAATCAATACATCTTGCGGCACGGTTATAACCTAGTCTAAATCTTCTTTGAAGTAATGATGCAGAAATCTTACCAGTATTTATAGCAAATTCTACTATTTCATTGTATAAAGGATCTTCATAGTCTTCTTTTTCTCCAGATACCGGATTATGGTCTTCTTCTTTAGGAGCGGTTATTCTTGTATCGTAGTTTGCTTGTTGTTGTGAACAAACATATTCAATTAAACGTCTTATCTCATCATCAGAAATGAAACACCCTTGAATACGGATTGGGGCATTTTCGCCCATTGGTAAATATAACATATCACCTTTTCCTAATAGTTTTTCAGCTCCTGAGCAATCTAAGATAGTACGAGAATCGATTTGACTTGATACGGCAAAAGAAATACGAGATGGAATATTAGCTTTAACAACACCAGTAATAACGTCAGTTGATGGTCTTTGAGTAGCAACAATTAAATGGATGCCAGCAGCACGAGCCATCTGGGTAATACGCATAATGGAGTCTTCTACTTCTTTAGAGGCAACCATCATAAGGTCGGCTAACTCATCTATTATAACAACGATATAAGTCATGTGTTTCTTTTTATCATCAGGATTATCTTCATTATATTTATCTATCATTTCATTATAACCAGAAATATTTTTAACACCATTTTCTTCAAATAAGTCATAGCGATGTTCCATCTCTTCTACTATTCTTTGTAGAGCAAGAGAGGCTTTCTTAGGATCAGTTACAACTGGACATAATAGATGAGGAACCCCATTGTAATTAGAAAGTTCAACTTTCTTAGGATCAACCATCATTAATTTTACTTCATCAGGACGATAACGCATTAAAATACTAGCGATGAATGAGTTAATACAAACAGATTTACCAGAACCAGTAGAACCCGCTACTAAAAGGTGAGGCATTTTTGAAATATCAGCAGTTTGGACACGACCCATGATATCTTTACCTAAAGATACTAAAATCTTAGCTTTTAACTGATTAGGAGGAATGTTTGCCATAACTTCTTTAATTTGAACAGAAGAAATAACTGGGTTAGGGATTTCAATACCAACTGTATTTTTACCTGGGATTGGGGCTTCTATTTTAACTGATTTAGCCGCCATACCGAGGGCAATTTCTTTATCTAAAGAAACAATACGACTTAGTTTAGTACCAGCAGGAATATGGACTTCATACTGCGTAACAGCTGGTCCCATATGAATCTCTACTACTTTACCTTCAATGCCAAATTCTTTTAGGACTCTTTCTAAGATATTTTTATTACTGCGAATAAATTCTGTGGAATTAGTTTTATTGTCTTTCTTAATAGGATCTAAAATCTTATTAATATCAGGCAAACGATAATTGTCATTAACAAATACTAATTTGTCTTCTTGTTGTTCACTGCTGCTTATAGTCTCACCTGTTGTAACTGGAATTTCTCTTGGTTGTTCAAATCCTGTACGTTGTTTTAATTCATCAACACTAGTAATAATTACTTTGTTATCTGCATCTGGCACTTGCGGAGTAGCTTTAGTAATAGGTATTTCTTCGACGTGTTTATCTGATTCTTCCTCATCATCATCTTCTTCATCGTCATCGCTTTCAAAGAAAGTATTAACAATATAGTCTTTAATATTTGTGAATACTTCAGCTAAATTAATATCAAAGAATAAGACAATACCAAAAATAGCACAAATAGAAATAGTTATCATAGTACCAATGTAGCCAAATAATTGGACTAAACCACCAGCAAGTAAAGCCCCAATTATGCCACCACCAACACTAATAGAACTTTGACCACTTGATAAAATAGGACCCGTACCATTAATTGTTGCAATGCGTTCCATATAGTTATCTTTTGTCGCATTAAGTACACTGGTAAATGTATAATTATTTTTTATGAAGGTAGCATGAGCTAAAATTAAAATAACTGCTAGTAATATAAATATACCGGTCCATTTAGCTGATTTAAAGTTAGGTAAATTACGTCTAAATAACATCATAATACCAATAATCACTAAAAGAATAAGTAAGGCAAACCAAAATTCACCAACTAAAAAGATAGCAAATTTTTTTATCATAGCACCAACGATGCCGAAGCCAAAACCAATAATACCTATTAAAACAATAATAAGACCAGTTAACTCAACACTATAGCCTTTAGCCTTATCATCACTATTTTTACGTTTTTTCTTTTTTGCCATAATACATCCTACTTTCCTAACAATTCCATTATAATATAAATATTAAAAAAAAGCATTAGAAAAAAAGGGTTTTCCCCTTTTAATAAAAGATGAAACTAGATAATATAATAGCAAGTAAAATATAAAGAACTATTATAAATAAGTAGTTTTGATTGGTTTTATTAGGACAAGTATCCTTTTTTACACACTTTTCCATAATATCACCTTAAATAAAAGCTCCAACTATGATAATTAATAATATAAATAAAACTAAGATAATAGCAGGACCCATGCCGTTGCATCCGCATCCGTTATTCATAAATTTCCCTCCTTTTATAAGTCTCATTATATATTATGGTAAGGAAATTTTTTTGTGTATGATATTTTAATTAAGTAATTGATATCGATTATGTTCCAGTCTGCCATTTAATCGTAAGATAGTTAATCGTTTTGTTATAAAAGAAGAAGATTTGTAAGTTAAATACCCATTTGCAGTGACAACTATTTTAATTGCCCTTGATAAATTAGAAGATAATTTTCATAACGAAATTATGATGATTGACAAAAAAGAGCCTTAATGTTACTTACTTCTAAAAAATGAAACTATTAAAAATTCTATTGGTTTAGGATTAATGCCAGAACAAATTTCTAAGTTTGTTAATAGTCTGTTGATGAGGTAATTAAGATTCAAAAAGAACAAACTAATAAAGCAAAAATTAGTTAGTACTTGTTTTCAATTTGTAAAGATATCATAAAAAGCCCAGAAGTATGCCAAAAAATTAAGCAAAATCATCAAAATTTATAGTAACACTCCTTGCAAATATGCTATAATGCATTAGAGGAGAGATTAAAATGAATAAGAAAATACAAAAAGTAGTAGCACTTAGTCTTGCCAGTATGACATTGCTTAGTGGTTGTGGTGCAAAGACGATACCAACTTTAGAAAACGGAGATCAAGCTGTTGTAACATTTAATGAGGATGCTAAAATCAGTGTTACCGATTTCTATAATCAAATGAAGGATAAATATGGAACTGAAGTCATCTTAAATATGATTGATAAAATGATATTAGAAAAGAAATATGCTGATTCTACTGAAGAAGCTCATAAGAATGCTGATTCAGTTATGAGTCAATTAGAAACTAGTTATGGTGATAAATTACTTAGCGCTATCCAAACTTATACTGGATATCAAACACTTGATGAATATAAAGATTATGTATATTTAAGCTACTTACAAAATAAAGCAGCTGAAGATTATGCTAAAGATAATATTGGTGAAAAAGATATCAAAAAATATTATAATGATGAAATTAAACCTGATATTAAAGTTTCTCATATTCTAATTAGTGTTAATTATGCATCTGATGCTTCTGATGATGATAAAACTAAGGCTAAAAATGAAGCTAAAGCAAAAGCTCAAGAAGCACTTGATAAATTAAAAGCTGCTGATAAGAGTAAGATTGCAGATACTTTTAGTGAACTTGCTAAAGAATATTCTAATGATGATTCTTCTAAAAACGATGGTGGTAGTTTAGGATTTATTAATACTGATACTTTAGGTTCTAACTATAATAATCTTGTTACTGAAGCTTACAAATTAAAAGATGGTGAATATTCATCTAACATTGTTGAGACTGAATTAGGATATCACTTAGTATATCGTACAGAAACTAAAGAAAAAGCCAAATTAGAAGATGTTAGAGATAAAATTATTGATGCTTTAGTAAGTGATTATTTAAGTAAAAACCAAGAAGCTTATATTAAATCAATGCAAGCTGTTCGTAAAGAATATGGTATGAATATTATTGATGATGATTTAAATACTAATTATACAAATTATATTCAAAATTCATTATTAAAAATTCAAGAAAACAAAAAAAATAGTTCATCTAGTAACTAAGTTTAAAAAAATATCAAGAAAACAAACCTTGATATTTTTTATTTGAAACAATTTATATTCTAGTTTTTCTTTTTATTAGGATAAATAACGGTCTTTTCTAAGACTAAATCCTTAACTTGTATATCCATTAGTCTTTCAATAGTAGGACTAGTATTAACCGTAACTATCTTGGACTTAACTTTACTAATAAAATTAGCGGCATTATCATCATTACTAGTAAATATAGCACTACTATAACCATTACCATTATAATTAATTTGCATAATAGCTTCCTCTACTCCATCTACTAACATACTACCTCGTAAATCAATTTTTAAATTTTTATTAATATAAACGTGCATTGGTAAATGAAGATTAATTATCTTTGTTAGAAAAGTTTTATCTAACATTTCATCAATATATAAATCAAATGTTTCATAGCCACTAAGTAAAACAGGTACTTTAGAATAGTTAGTAATCTTATTTTGGAAAGATTTATTACCAAGTGCTATTACTAAATCAATATTGGCATAATTATTTTTTAATAATTCTTCGGGGGCATCAGTTGTAAGTAAGTTAATAAAGTCTGGTGATAGATTATTTGTTTCTAACACAGTTTTAATAATGGTTTCTAATAATTTATTTAAGCCATATGCATAATTAGTAGTAACAATAATAGAAGTATTACCTGCTAAAAAGTTTTTTAAAAATATTTCTAAGATAATATAAGGATTGCCTGTATTAAAAATTAAGACATTGCCTTTATCAAAGTATTGTTTGCCATAATACTTATTATTATCTTTTTTTAGGGTTGTTACATTACCATAATAAATTTTTTCATTATTAATATTTTTAAATATTCTTTCAATAATAGAAAAGTCAATTATATTGCCATTATGATTTTTTATATCTATAGCATTTGCCGCTGTAATTTCTTCTTTACTAGAAATAATACTGTCTTTTAGACTTATTATTACTTTTTTTATTTTTTCTTCATTTAAAGGGGTTTTATCGATAATATAAGTTTTATTAATTATAGTATCTAAATTATTATCTAACATAGTTAACTCCTACTCTTTATATCATTATTAAGATTTATTTTGTTATATAAATCTTGGGTATTTTTATCTGATAATGATAAATCTATATTTTTATCTTGGGCTATTTTTTCTATAGCTATTTTTATTTGGTAATAAGCTACATCATAGTTATTTGAATTATAAAGAATTTTACCTATTCTTAAGGTATCATCTTTTATATCATAGATTATAGACATATTACTATTATAAATTACTTGGGTTGTTTTAGGATCTAAATTATAACAACGAGCTAAAATAGTTAGGAAGCTTTCATCTTTTCTTGATTTAGTTAATGCATAGTTCAAATCATCGCTACCATTTTCAGTTAATAGTTCTAATTTCATTAAATGTAAATAATCTTTTTCTTGGAAGTTAGTATCATCATAAATTTTAAAGTCATCGGTATATAAAGCTTTAGTTTCCATTGGGCTTCTATTTAGACGATCTTGGTTGCCAGCAATAATATATTGGGTTTTAGAGTCATTGGTATAAAGACTACGATTTAACTTTACTGGAGCATCATAATCAAGAGGATGAGTAAGAATACCATTATCAAGTGTTGCTTGTTTTTCTAATTCTTCGGCAATATCATTATAACCTAATCCAACAGTTACTTTTGATAAACATAGGGCATCATATTCTTCTTTTGTTATCTTTCCTTTTTCCAATAAAGACTTATACATTTCTTTATCTTTTTCTAATAAAATATTAGCAGCTTGTTTATATATATCATAAACTACTTGGGTTAAATTTATCTTTTTTTGGATAGCTCGTTCAAAGGCTTTGTGAGGAATTTCTATATTATCAAAACATAAAACATTTTGATTTCGCCATACCCAACTTTGAGCTACAATATTATTTTCTTTATCTTTTATGACAAAAATACGACCATCGGAACTTGTCATTGAGTGTTCCATACAAACTTCGGCAGCATCATCTATTTCCTGACAGCAATCAGTAAGGGTACCAATAGCAAGACCTAATGGATCATCTAATCTTAAGGTCTCATAAGTGTAATCATCAGTTCTTTCTTCGATATGAGGAATACTACTTTTTACTCTTCTTTTACTATATTCATAAATTTCTTGTAGTTTTTCAAATTGTTCTTGGGTATAGCCTGCAATAGATGAAACAGCAGCCATTTGTTCGTTACCAAGATTAACATTGGTAAACTTATTTTCTAAAACATAGTTAACTGCCATCTGCCAAGTTAGGTGACGATTAGAATTTATTGTTTTAATATCTTTAAATTGTTTTTGAATAGAACCCAAATACCTAGAATTTTCAGTATCATTTAATATTGTATCTAAATTAGTTATGAAAAAATTATAAAAGTCAGGATTATATTGAAAATCAAAGTTACCAAATAATTGATGAGCATTGGTAGCATTTATTAAATGAAATTCTTTAAAACTACTTAGAATTTCATGAATAACTAGGCTTGTTTTAGGATATTTTTGCTGATTAATTGTTAAAGTATAAGTATTATCAGCATTATGGCGATATAACTGTTTAAAAAAGTTAGGTCTAGTAATCGGAAATTTTTCAGAATTAGCAGTTAATATTAAATTTGTTGCCAAATCATTATTAGGAAAATAAACATTAAAATTAGCATTACTATCTAGAGCATTATCTAAGTTATCAAAGATATAACCAATATCTTCTTTAAACTTAGTCGGCAATTCAGTTAATAAGTCATATACTTTTTTATAGCCCCTATCATCATTATCAAAAGTACCAAAAACATAAGCAATTTTTAGCAAGGCTTCTTTGGTTTCATCATTTTTAGTAAATTCTGATAAACGCATTAAATTGCTCCATTTAAATCCTGCTGTTAAGAATTTATCAACATCATCTAGGGGAAAATTTTCCATAACAACTGGATCAGGAATAAATTTACCACCTGTTTTTAAATACCAGGTTCTTAAATTGTAAACCTTATCATGATGAATCATTTTAGTTACAATATCGGGCTTTTTACCAGCAAGTTTTAAGGCATCTATATTACCAAAAAGATTAAAATAATTAGCAATGGCACCTTTATGTCCTTTATCTTTTCTGATAAAGAAACTTACAGCCGCTTTATCTTTTAAGAAAGGGAAAGTCTCATTATAGTTAGCTGCTAAAGAGTAAAAATCAATACCATCCTCAAAAGCCATTTTTAACCCCCAAGGAGCAGATTCATCCAAGAAAAGTTCAGGATGCTGTTGTACTAAGAAGGAAGGGGCATTGCTTTCATTAAAAGGAATACCTTCATAAGTTGCTTTTTTAACAGTTAGTTCTTCTAATTGTTTACATAATTCGGAATAAGAAATATCATTAGAAAATTTAATTCTGTTAATGGAATTATCTAAGAATTTACCAAAAGTACTACATAATTTTAGAAAGTCTTCTTGGCCTAACTGTTTTAGATAAATTTGAGCTTCGTTCATACCATTGCCAAAATAATAAGTACTATTGTTTCTAATGGCAACATTGATATTTTTATGTTGTAAGGCTAAAGCTAGCGGTTTACAAGTAAATATATCATCAAAAGTTAATTTACCTCTGTAAAATTTATCGATAATGTCATTTTGGACTATGCCACTTGGTGTCATTATTTCATCTTCGGATAGAATAAGTTCTGGATATTCTTTAGCAAATAAAGGATCACTTTTTAAATTTTTCCAATAAAACTGGCTGTATTTTAAAATATTACTATAAGTAATGCTTCTTATTTTTTTATCAATTTGTTCCTTAGTCATACCCTCATCTAACTTTATTTGGTCAAGGGAATCAACTAGATAATTGTTATAAGCATATTTTTTAAAAATATCTAATAATGCTAAATTACCAAAATGACTGGTATAAAAAGGAATAAATACTTCTTTAAATTTTTTATTATCGCTACTTATAACATATCTTAAATCTTCGTGTTCTAAATCTTTAAAACACTTAGGATAAAGCCTTATATAATCAGGTGTTAATCTATTATCATAGAAGGCTTTTTGTAAGGTTCCATTGCTATTTAAATCAATAAAGATATGACGAAAATCTTGGTAAAAAGCTTTGGAATAGGTCGGAATAAAGGCGTAGGAATCATAATCTTTAAAGTAATTTTTTTCTCGCATTTTTCCTAAATGCTCTGCCATAAAGGCACGAAATTCTTGATAAGTAGCAAATTCTTTAAAGTCAATATTACTTCTTTTTAAATATAAGATAAAGGCATTTACGGGACTTCTATCGTCCACATAATCAAAAAAATGTGTTTCGTCATTAAATTTGATTGCATTATCAACGTTGTTAGTTTCTACTATTTTGCGTTGCAAGGGATCATATAAGCAAATTTGGGGATTATATTTTTTCAAATTGCTTATATCGTAATATTTAGGAACAATACTTGTAAACATTTCATTTGCCCAATCGGGTACTTTTTTTTCTTTAAAGCATTCTAAGCAATTAGTAACGGCATCTCTTAAACCAGTTTTTACATCATAATTTTTATTAAAACTTAAAAAAATATCAGCATCATTTAAATGTTTAATTAATTTGGGATATAATGGATAAACTTGTTGAAAAGCCATACTACCATAAGCTAAATTAATATTACAAATTATATCTTTAGAACTACTTGTTATTGATTTCATAAATCCTAATAAGGGAATATTTTTGAATTCCTCATAGTTATTTAAAACATCATTTACACTAAGATTGTGTTCATAATATCTATTTTTAACATCTTCTGGTAAGTTACTCTTAGTTTTAAAAATATTTTCATTAGCCTCAACAAATTTTTGATGATAACTTTCTGGCTTTAATCTTCTTTTAAAATACTCATTATCTACCGCTAATATATCATCAACAGAGATTTGATAAATATTTTTAATAATTGCTTCGGGATCAGTTAATGATTGGTCTATCTTATTAAAATTAGCACTTGATAGATTAAATATAAGGTTATTTAAGACTTGATATTCTTCTTTAGAATAATTATAGATAGAAAGAGCCTTTTTTAAGCCTAAATTTCTAATTATATAAACATCATGACTATTACTAAGATGATATAAAATTTGCGGATTACTGATAAGTTCTTCTATTAAAGTCTTATCTAATTTAGTTACATCTTCGATTGATAAATCACCATAGTACCATTTTTCTTGGAACCATTCGGGAAAACTACTAGATAAAAATAAATCTTTATTTTTTAAAAAGATATCAGTATCTAAATACTTAGGACTTATTCTATCATTTACTTTTTCAATATTTTTTAAGTTACACCCCTTAAAATTGCAGTGTCCAAATACCTCGATGAGTGAAAAATCAATATTAGCATGGCTATTTGACAGATCTAATTCTTCTTGGTCTGTTGCCATAATTGATAGGTTTTGATACTCTTCGTATGGGATAGCACTTAAATCATGACTAAAAAGATCTTGTTCAATTTTAAAATAGGCAGCAATGCTTTTTTCTTCTTCTTGGGCTTCATTATAAGAAGGATTATTTTTCATTACTTCATAATTATTTTTAAAGTCATCAATTATTTTTTGTAATTGTTCTTTATATTTTCTAAATTCTTCAATACTTAATTTATTATTCATACTTACTCCTATTATGCTAATTTTATCACAAATTGGAAGTTTCTACTACTCTTTTGGCTTTATCTAAATCATAACCTTTTTGATATAGTTTACCTATTAAAATATAATTTAACTTATTTTTTTCATATTTATTTTTATATTTATTAAATAATTTTAGATAGTCTTTTTCTAATTTTTCATCTTCTTTAGAGGTATCTAAATTAATATTATCTAAGGCTATATTAATTAGATAATCTTGATATCCAAGTGTTTTAAGATAAGTTTTTATTTTACTTATTAATAAGTTATTACTATACTTAGTATTACTTTTTAATTTAGTATTTACTATCTTATTTATTTTATCTAACCAGATATTATCTTCAATATCATTTAGATAATTTTTTATAATAGTTTCATCTAAATCTTTATTTTTTAAATAATAATATATTTTATAATAACCATCATTACTTAAATTTATTTTAGTATTTATATAAGATTTAATGTAATTATTATCATTTAAATAACCTTCTTTAGTTAATCTTTTAATAGTATAATCAACTATATTAGAAGGATAATCTTTTAAATAGTTTTTTATATCACTAGTACATTTAGTATTTTTTAAATACTTTAAGGTTTTATAATAACATTCTAGTTTTAGATTAGCACTTTTTATTTTCTTTAAAGTATTAGGATCAAGATTTTTTCTTATTAATAAGTTATATTCTAAAATAAGGTCAGTATATACTAGTAATTTAGTATTATCTTTTAAAGTCAATTCATATTTATTAGAACCTTTTTTAGTATATTTAATTATTTGCATATTATCACCAAATTTAAGGTAACACAAAGATAAAGGATAAGCAAGAATTATGGTTCAATAAAATCTAGTGTGAAGTAAAAATCTGCATGATGCCTTATAACATAAGGAATTTACGGATTTTTTTACATTTTTTTTGATATGATTTTTTTAGTTATTTTTTGAACGTTTTTAATATTATTAAAATTTTGATAATCGAGTAAAAAATTTATTTCTTATTTTTAATGTTGGAGATATTTTTGTTTCTTGTTGAACCACAACTATCTAAATAAACACTTCTTATAGGCTTTAATTTATCATGTACTGAACTTGTAAATTTATTACAGACAGGACACCTTACTTTCTTTTTCCTATTCTCAATAGTAATTTCTATTAATCCATTATTATTTTAACCTCCTTACTATTTAATCCTATTAGCAAATAATAATCTTTCATCTATACTCGCCTTCCTATTATTATTTACTACATATTACCACATAAAAAGAGATGAAATTTTATCATCTCTCTTCACACTAGATTTTATTGAACCAATTTTTTTATGTATTTACTATTATCTATTAAACTTAAGCTACTTTAGCATCGTTATTTTCAATTTGGTTTAAAAAGTCCATCAAATTTATATTATCATCTTGACTTAAAGTTAATTTTTTAGTTTTATCATCAACTTCTTTAGTTTCTTGTTTTTCTGTTGGATTTGAAAGGTTGCCATTTAGAAAAGCATTTAAATCAATTGGAGCATTAGTATCATTGTATTCACTTTTTACATCACTAGCACTAGCCGGATTAAATAGTGGTGGTACATTTTTACTTTGTCTATCATTTTGGCTGTTTTCGATTCGTTCTTTAATCTCAGTAGCATCCGTTTTAACAGTTGTTTTTGAAACTACCTCTGGTGTTTTCTTTGACATTTTTTTAGAAACTACTGGTTCTTGTTTAATTACTTTAAGTCCTCTTTTTTTGATTTTGTTTTTTTCTTCTTTAGTACTTGGTTCAGGAGTATTAATTATGGTATTAAAATCTGGCACTTTTTGAGGTTCAAGTAGTTCTTTAAAAGCTTCTCTATCAGATGATGATATAGCATCATCAAAGTTTATATCATCAGATACTGCACTAGCTTCACTAGCCTCTTCTTTTTTTTCTGAGGCCTTTGTTGATGCTATATCTTCACTATCAAAAGAAATTACCGTATCATCTTCTTCTTTTGAAACTACTGGTTCTTGTTTTTGCTCTTCTTCTAAAGCATTATCTAAAGTATTTGATGTACTACCAAAGATATCATCGGGATTAAAGGTGGTTATGCTAGAATTGTTACTTTGTTCATCTTTGATTTCTTTTTCTTTCAAAGGAACTTCATCTGGTTCTAATTCATGTTTAGGTCTTGTAGGAGCTTCTTCTGGTAGTTCATTATTTTCTTCTGTATCATCATCTTTAAAAGGAATATCAGTAGCAAAGAAAGAATCAAATTCAGATACTTCTGGTTCTTCTTCTACCTTACTTATAGGTTCTAAATTACTAGTTGTATCATCAAAAGTATCATTATAACTAGGTTCTAATGTAGTAGGACTTGCAAAGAAATGATGAGGTTTTTCTTCTTGTTCTTCTTCTTTTACATAAGTTCCATTAAAAATACTATTTAATTTAGCTTTAATATCAGTATCAATCTTACTATAAGTATCATTAATTAATTCTAAGATATTACTCTTCTTACTATTTAATCCTTCAATAGTAGTTTTAACACTTGCTATTTCTTTATCGATACTAATAGTTTGATATTCTAAGTACTTAGTAAATGTTTCGGTATCACGATAATCATAAACATTAACATTAATATATAAATTATTCTTTAAATATATGGATAAAACTTTGTTATATAGTTCATCTAACATACTTCTTAAGTCTTTACGATATAAGTCTAATTCTTCTTCTATCTTTTTACTCTTTAGACTAACTGTTGTTAAAGAGATATATTCTTTATTCTTTTCTTCTAATGGTTTAATTTCGTTAAGTAAGGATTCAAAATATTTACCAAAATAAGATAACCATTTATCTTTAGAGAAAGGAAGTTCAAATAAGCCTTGTTGTCTTACAGTAGTATATAAGAACTTAGTTTCGGTAGTTTTATCATTTTTTTTAGTTTTATATTGTTCTAAAGTTTTTATATAATTATGTAATTCTTTTAATTTAATATCTAAATCATTAAGAGTTTCCCCTTCAAAGCTAGGATTTTCTATGGAATTTAAAAGATTAGCATAGTTTAGGCAAATATTACGATATGCTGCTTTTAAAGTAAGAGGTACTTTACTAATATTTTCTAAATAAGAGCGATAAATACGAACGTAGTTGGCTAATTTTATTTCTTCTTTGCCTTGAGCATAATCACTTAAAATCATTTCTTTTAAAGATTCAATGTCCATTTGAATAATGTTAGATAATTCCATCTGTAATTTAGTTATATCATTACTAATAGTTTTTAGAGACGTTTTTATCTTTTCTGTGCAAACAAAAGTAAAAGTTTCATGTTCTAATGATTCTTTTTTAGCTCTTAATGATTTAATCTTCCCAATAGTTTCTTCATTTAAAATAAGTTCATGATTTAGAACTTGAGATTCCATTTCTTTAATCTCGGCATCAATTGATTTAACAGTTAGATCTTCTTTAGTAAAGTTTCTATCTTCTAAAAGTGTATTGGTAGTTATTTCCCTGTTGCTCTTATTAGTTTCAATAGCTTCTATTCTATTTTTTAGCCATGTGATAAGGCTGTTTCGGTAATCTTCTAATTTAGATACAGGAGCTTCTAAGATCATATTCCATGCTAAAGTAAAAATGGCTTGTTTTTTATCATTAAATCCTTGAATTAATTGTTCTTTTTTACTAGTTAAATCATCGATAATGGCATCATAACGACTATATTCTTCCCATAATAAATCAACTTCTACTTTAGGAGCATTAGTTTTAGTAGCAAAATTTATACGTTTATCGATATCAGTAAGGTAATTTTTATTTATTTTAATTTGCTCTTCTAATTTTTCTAATTTGTTTAAAGAAGCATAATCCATTTCCTTACGTTTTTTGATATTTTCTAAGATGGCTAGGATATCTATTATACTAGCACTTTCTAAATAAGTTTTTATATCTTCAGTTGGTAATTTTAATATATAATCGATACCATATTCCATATTTTTTACGACTCCTTACTATCTATACTTCTTAATTATCTTATAAATAGAAAAAAAAAGCAAGGGAAATTAGTAAATTTTCTCTTTCTTCTTATAAGTCTAAAGTTTTACCTTTCATATTTTTATTATATTTTAAAATATATTCTTTACCATAGGTATTAATTATTTCTTCTAAGGAAATACCATAGTTAGGATCATTTTTGATAGCTATACTACTCATAGAAAATATATCTTTTAAAAGCCCATTACTATAAATAAAGGAAGTATGTTTACAACAAATTAAATAATTAATTTTAGCAATTAGTTCTAGTAAGGAAATACGGTTTAAAACATCCCTGTTAAGTCGTTTATCAATTAAAGGATAATTTTCATCTAAATAATTATATATAGATGAAAGATTTTTTCTCGGTTGCCAAATGATACCGATAGATTCTAAAAGAAGAATTTTTGCTTCAGAAAGTTTTTGTTTTTGGTAATGTTGACGTTGTGATTCTAACCAAATACCTAAATTCTTACCTTCAGATTTAAAGGTTCTAGGAATTAGTAAATGACCATTTTCTAAATAGTAATTAGTTGCCAAGTTATACATATAATTCCAATTATCTTCTTGATAGTCAAAGTCTATTTTAATTAAATTTAGTTTCTTATATTGCTCAAGAGTTAAATTTTTATGTTGTTTATAATATATCTTTTGAGTTGCTAACCACTGACATAGTTCTTCTTTGGTTACATAAGTTGGTTTATAGTCTTTATAAATACTGATAGTATGATATTTTTGATAATAAGTTAAGGCTTCTTTATACATTAGGTTCCACTTATTTTCATAAACATGCCAAACCATGCCAATAGATTCCAAGGCTGCGATTTTAATTTCAGATAAATTACCATCAGAATAACTTTTTCTTTGATTTCTTATCCAGATACCAAGTTTTTTACCAAGAGTAGTTTCATAACAAGCAGGAATCAATAGATTATTGTTTTTCTTATAATATAAGAAAGCTAAGTTATACATGGAAACCCACATTTCATCTTTATGATGACAAATGACGCCAATACTTTCTAATTTAGCAATTTTTTCTAGATCTTTTGGTTTCTTACTTTTACTATAGTAAATATTTCTTTGAAATTTTATCCAGTTTAAGAGTTTTAAGCCTTCTTTTCCCTGATAGGTTGGTAAAAGTTCTATGGTTCCATATTCATCATAAAACTTTTTAACTTGATTAAATCTTTCTTGCCATCTATAATCATATAAGTTCCAAACCATACCAATAGAATCTAGCATTTCTTTTTGCTCTTTAGTTATTTTTTGGTCATCAGAATTATATTTAGTTCGAATATAAATTATCCACTCTCCTAATTTTTTACCATCCTCGGTTAAATAGTTAGCGGGCACTAATAGATTGTTATGTTTTTTATAATAATATGCTGCTATTTTAAACCACTCATCAAAATTATCCTTTGGATTTTTTCTTATACTTTTTTTAATCATAAAATCCCCTTTTTAATTAATTTTCTATACTATACTACTTTTTTTAAATTTAGCAATATTAAAAATACTATTAAGTGTTTTTTCTTAATAGTATTTTATTTTATATTAAATTTAACTTTTTTACTTGCTTATAACCATAAGTAGAAATTATAGTATCTAAAGATATGCCATATTTTTCTTCTATATCGAGACTACTCATGGTAAAAATATCTACTAAATTACCATTATTATCTAATATAGGCATATTCTTTTCTTTAATTAAATATTTAATTTTACTTATTAATTCCAATTTAGATATTCTATCTATTATTTCTTGATTTAATTTTATATCGATATTAAAAGTTTTACATATTTCTCTTTTATAAATAATGTCTTCGATTTTCTTTTTAAAAGTAAAACCAATACTAAGGAGATTATTTATTTCTACTACAGTTAAATAACTAGAGTGATTACCAGGAGAATTTTTACCACTTTCAAAAGATTTTACTTTACGACCAATAAAAATTAAATCTTTATTTTGCCATTCTTGATCTTCCTTGTTAATAATTTTAAAGAAATATTTACCATTTTCTTTTGTTACTTTAAGGCGACTGGTAGTCTTGATATCCATTATATTATAACCAGACTCATGTAAAAGTTTTAAAATATTAAAATAATCATTAAAACTTTGCGGATACAATACATGATCATTTAATATTACTAAACCGATATTCTGTAATCTAGTTATTTCATCAGAACTCAAATCAGTTGGTCCTGAATATTGAAATTTTTTTCCTTTTTTAAAAGATAAAACGTGTGGTCCGATTAATATTAAATTTGGTTGGTTATATAATGGATCATTTTCATTTATAATTTCTAATTTAAATTCATGATTATTTTTAGTTATTTTTACTTTATCATAATATTTAATCTTATTTATATCATAACCAGATTCTTTTAATCTTTTTAATAATTCAATATAATCAATGGATTTTTTTTCTTCAATAGCTAATTTAAAACCTAAGGTATTTAAAATAGCTATTTCATCTGGGGTTAAATCTCTACTACTAGGACTATTATTATATTTTCCTCTTTTAAAACAATATAGTTTTTGACCGATGGTCATTAAACCTGGTATTTTATATTCTTTAGAGTCTTCTTTTATAATTTCTAACTTATATTTATTTGATTCTTTAGTTATTTTTAACTTATCGGTAAAATAGATATCATTAAGATTGTAACCATCTTCTTGGAGTTTTTTTAAAATAGCCATATAATCAAGGAAACTTTTAGGATTTAAAATTATATCTCTTTCTTTTATTACTTCTAAACCAATACTTTGTAATTTTTTAATTTCTTCTTCGGTAAGATAAGGACTATCTTTATCGGGACCTTGTTTGGCTTTTTTAAAGGCCACTACTTTATAGCCTATTGGTATTAGGTCTTCTTTATAATATTCATCGCTATTTATTGTGATTTTTTGACCTTGTTTATCTGTTTTTACTATTCTTTTTATAATTTTAAAGCTAAAATCATTATTTATTTTGATAACTTTTACTTTATCATTACTAGTTATTTTATTTATATCAACACCATAATTTTGTAATTTTTTTAAAAGATTAAAATAATCAGTAAAAGTTTTAGGATTTATTTCTCTTTCTAATCTTTTTAGATAAGGGGTATTAAAGCCAATGCTTTGCAGATTTTCTAAATTATCATCACTTAAAGGTTCACTATCGGTGGCAACGGAATTTTTACCTTTTCTAAAAGCAGTAACTTTTTTACCAATTTTTATTATGTTTACTTGATTGGATTCTAGGTTATTTAAAGTGTTATTACTATCATCTTTAGCTTTTTTGACATTTTTCTTTATTACTTCAAACTTGTAAATGTTATTAAATTTTATTATTCTTAAATTATCACTAGCTATAATGCTATTAATATCAATACCTGATTCTTGTAATTTTTTCAAAAGATTAAAATAATCTTCAAAATTTTTAGGGTATAAAATATGATCTCTATTTTTTTCTGAAATAACATATAATCCAATATCACGTAGTGTTTTTATTTCTTCGGCATTTAAATCTATGCTTTCTTCAAATTGGTACTTCTTACCCTTTTCATAATAATATAATTTGCGACCTATTTTAATTAGATTAGGATCATTATACTCAGTTTTATTATCTATAACATAAACTTGACCTACTTTTTTTAATTTTTTTCTAATAATAGTAAATTTATAACTATCATTTACTTTTTCAACTTTTAATTTACTATCAAATTTTATGTCATTTAAGTCGTATCCAGCTTCTTGTAATTTTTTTAAAATATTAGCATAGTCTAGAAAATTTTGAGGATTTAAAAAATGATCATATTCTTGTTTTATTTTTTCTTTGGGATATATTTTAAATAATATTTGTTTTTGATCGTCATTAAAATAATAATTAATATTTTTTACTATTTCCTTAAACTTTTTTTGTTTTAAAATTACTTTTGGTATTTTAACTATAATATATTTTTTTATAAAGTCATTACTGCCATAGATTAAACTAACATTGGTTAAAACATTTAGAGAAAGACAACTGGTATCTTTACCATATTTAGTTTCTACTATTTTTAGTAAGTCTTTTAAAGTATGATTATTATAAACAGAAAAATTAAACTTATTATCTTTATTTAAATCTTGATAAAAATAATAATAGTCAGTATCTGTATAACAATTAGTCATATTAAATAATTCATTCATGTTTTGTCACTTCCTATTTAATTTATAAATTATATATTAATGCCATTATAGATAATATTTTCTTATATTATCTAACACCGTATTTTTCTTTGGTTTCATAATTTGACATACTGAATATGTCTATTAATTTGCCTTGCTTATCTACTAGGAATAAGCATTTTAAAATGTTATCATTACGTTTTTCTTTCTAATTCGATTGTTATATTAATAATATAGTTTTCTAGCACTGCTTACTTCAAATGATTCAATCATGGCTTCTAAAGATATGCCGTATCTTTCTTCCATATCAGTATTACTTATAGTAAATATATCTATTAAACGACCAGTGTTATCTATTGGTAGGGCTCCCATATCGGTTATATATTTAATTTTACTTTCTAATTCGATTAAAGAAATATTATTTAAAATATCCGCATTAATTTTTTCATCGATAATAATTGGATTGTCAGATTCTTTTAGTTTTCTTAAATATTTAGAAATGTCATGATTAATTTTGTTAGTCCAAACGATACCAATGTGTTCTAAGGCAATAATTTTTTCTGGTGCTAATTTTCCTTGACGATATTTTAGTTTTTCTTTATAAAGCCAGTAGCCTAAATTTAAGCCATTTTTACTTTTATAATTTCTAGGAATAATTAGATTGCCATGTTCTTTTTGATATTCTTGGGCAAGTAAATACATATCATGCCAAGTATAACTTTGATTTATACTCCAGACCATGCCAATGGCTTCAAGAAGTTTTATTCTTTCGGGTTTTAATGTTTTCTTGTGGTAGCCACTACGTTGGGCTTGTAACCATTCAGTTAGAGACTTACCATTTGGAGTAATATAATTCTTGGTAGTTATTAAAGTGCCATGTTCTTTTTGATATTCTTTAGCATATTTATACATTTCATACCATTTTGTTTCATTGGTTTGCCAAATAATGCCAATACTTTCTAACTTTTCTTGTCTTTCTTCTTTTAGGGTACCCCTAAGATAGGAATTTTGTTGTTCTCTTAGCCAAATGCCTAAAGTTACACAACTTAAGGTTACATATGAAGATGATATATCTAAATTACCATGGATATTTTTGTACTCTATTAAAAGATTAAACATATCATTCCATTTCTTTTCGTTGATACTCCAAACCATACCAATACTATCTAAAGCCTTAATTTTTTCTAAGGATAATAAATTATTAGCATAATCTTTTCTTTTACTGGCTATCCATTTTCCTAACTTTTTACCATCTTTAGTTTCATAATCTAGGGGTACTAAGAGATTTTTATGTTCTTGATAATATTTTTGGGCTACAGGAAACCATTCATCAAATGACATTCTGATTTTAGAGGCTGGTTGATTAATTTTAGGCATATTTTTTTTCCTTTCTTGAGGTTGTTTTATAATACCACATTATTTAAGAATTGGAAGCATAAAATTAATTTAATAATAGTAAATTTTATTATTTTAATGTTTTTTAGTAAAATTTAGACTCTTAGAATTAGAATTTTTATAGAAGCATTAATATTTTTAGCAATTATTATAGGTTGGCATGAATTTTCTTTGGTATTTAGATATCTAGATATTTCTTTATAGGTTTTAATATTCTAAACCATGCCAATGTTTTTTAAAGATATTATTTTATTAGGGGTTAATTTATTTTGATAAAATAAGTGACGTTGTTTAGAAAGCCAAATACCAATTTTAATACAATTTTTAGTTTTATGACGATATAGTATCAGTAAGTTATTATGTTATTTATAATATGAAGTTTGCAAGGTATACATATAAAAATATAGTTAAGAAATATCTTAACTACATTATACAAGTAACCTAAATACAAAATGCACATCTAAATTAAGCATTCCTTTGTAATGGTTCTTTTGACCTTCTACACATCAAAGTTTTATTTAATTTTTCTTCAAAAACACTATTACATTATATTTTTTTGTTCTAATGCCTATTGTTATCATAACACGTCAACGATTAAATTTGATCTTTTTACAATTTTTTTAAATATTCTTCATGTGACTGATATTTGCAAAAAACTGCTAAATTTCTTTAACAGTTTAGTTACTTGCTAGTCTTCTTTCATTTCTAGATTTATTGTAGTATCGATTATTTTATCTAAAATAGTCATATTAAGACCAATTCTTTTAATATAATCTTTACCCATTTTACTTTCTAAGTAAGTTAAAACTTTATTTAAGTAATAACTATCTAACTCAAAAATATCTATATAATTAATTATAATATCTTCTATAAAATAGAAGCCTTTATTTTTAAGTAAGTTATATATTTCAACAAAGTTATTAGGATCAATTGATTTTAAATAATCTAAATTATAATTACTATATAAGATATCTAAATAAGTATCATTTAAGTATTTATCAAATATCATTTTCTCGTTTCTCCTTTTCCATAAGTATTTATTATAGACTCTAAAGATATACCATAGTTATCTTGAATATCAATACTACTCATACTAAATATATCTATTAGTTTACCGGCATTATCTACTAGTTCTAAATTACTTGCTTCTAAAAAGTTAATCTTACTTATTAATTCTATTTTTGATATTCTTTCAATTATTTTATCATTTATTTTTAAATCAATATTATGATTCTTACATATTTCTTGTTTATATATTTTATCTTCTATTCCTTTATTAAATTTAAAGCCTATGCTTAATAATATTTTCATTTGGTCTATGGTTAGGTATGTTTTATCAGAATATTTGCCTTTCCTTAAGTGATTAATTTTTATCCCTATCGCCATTAAATCATTCTGAAAATATGCTTCTTTATTAGCAATTGTCGTTTTACCATTTACCATTACTTTGCTTTTATGAACAATTTGAAAATCATAACCGATATCATTTTTTATAATTCTTATTTTATCTGTGACTTTAATTACATTGATGTCAATTTTATTTTCTTGTAATTCTTTTAAAAGTTCAACATAATCTTCAAAACTTTTAGGCTCCATTATAGTGTCTCTTTCTTTTTCGGTTACAACCCTTAGACCAATATCTCTTAACCCTTCTATCTGCTCAACAGTTAAATCTCTTCCGCGATTGCTAAGTTTTCCTTTTTTAAGCCAATAAATAATTAGGCCTATTCCAATTATTTCTACATCTTCACCATATTTTTTTCTTGCTTCTTCACTATTAGCAAAATATTCAAACTCATACTCATCATTTATTTTTGTTATTTTCACTACTTCTTTTGGTTTAAAATCATTTATATCACGACCTGTCTTATCTCTGAACTTTTTCATTTCTTTTAAAAGCAGAAGGTAGTCATCAAAACTTTTAGGCTCTATTAGAGGGTCTCTTTCGTTTTCTGTTACAACCATCAAGCCAGTATCTCTTAACTGCTTTATCTGCTCAACAGTTAAATCTTTTTTACCACTACTGCTTTTTCCTCTTTTAAAGCAATAAATAATTAGGCCTATTCCAATTATTTCTACATCGTTACCATATTTTTTTCTGGCTTCTTCTCTATTAGCAAAATATTCAAATTCATAATCATCATTTATTTTTGTTATTTTCACTACTTCTGAAAATTTAATACTATTTATATCACGACTTGTCTTATCTTTGGTATTTTGCATTTCTTTTAAAAGTAAGACATAATCTTCAAAATATTTTGGCTTCATTATAGAATCTCTTTCTTTTTCAGTTACAACCATCAAGCCAATATCTCTTAACTGCTTTATCTGTTCAGTAGTTAAATCTTTTTGACCACTACTGCTTTTTCCTCTTTTAAAATAATTAATAACTACTCCTATTCCAATTATTTCTTCGTCTTCGCCATATTTTTTTCTTGCTTCTTCTTTATTAGCAAAATATTCAAATTCATACCCATCGTTTATTTTGGTTATTCTTACTACTTTTCTCTTATTAATATCATTTATATCACGGTCAATCTTATCTTTGGAATTTTGCATCTCTTTTAAGAGTAAGACATAATCTTCAAAATTTTGGGGTTTCATTATAGGGTCTCTTTCTTTTTCAGTTACAACCATCAAGCCAATATCTCTTAACCAATTTATCTGTTCAACAGTTAAATCTTTTCCACTACGGCTTTTTCCTTTTTTGAACCAATAAATAACATCGCCTACCCCAATTATTTCTACATCTTCACCATGTTTTTTTCTTGCTTCTTCTCTATTAGCAAAATATTCAAACTCATACTCATCATTTATTTTGATTATTCTTACTACCTCTAAAAATTTAATATTATTTATATCACAACCTGTCTTATCTTTAGCATTTTGCAAAGCCTGTAAAACTTTAACATAATCATCAAAATTTTTGGGCATCATTATATGGTCTCTTTCTTTTTCAGTTACAACCATTAAACCAGTATTTCTTAACTCGTTTATCTGTTCAGCAGTTAAATCTTTTTCATTTATATTTTTTCCTCTTTTAAAGCAATTAATAATGCGTCCTATTCCAATTATTTCTTCATCTTCGCCATATTTTTTTCTTGCTTCTTCTCTATTAGCAAAATATTCAAACTCATACTCACCATTTATTTTTGATATTCTTACTACTTCTAAAAATTTAATATTGTTTATATCATATCCAGTCTTATCTTTAGAATTTTGCATCTCTTTTAAGAGTAAGATATAATCTTCAAAACTTCTTGGATTCAATATAGGATCTACTTCCCAATCAAAAATGAAATTCAAAGTCTTTAATCTACTAATTTGGTCAGCCTCTAAGTCTGGACTTTTTGAATCCTTATTATTTTTTCCTTGTCTAAAGGCATAGACATAGCTTCCTATCCAAATTAAGCTCGGTTCCTTATATTCTTCTTCATTTATAATAACTGTTTTACCATTTCCTTTTTTTCTTTTATTTTTTATTATTTGAAGAAAATAATTACCATCAGTTTTAATTACCTTCAATTTATCACACTTACTAATACTATTTATGTCAACCCCTTGATTTTTTAAAATAGTCAAATAATTAAATATCTTATCGAAAGTAGACTCAGGCGATGCCAACTCATCTATTTCTTCTTTTGAATCAACAAAATCACGGAATGAACTTTCGACTTGTAAAAATCCTTGTAAAAATTTTTCTTCATCTCTTTCTGATTCTTTTTCTTTTCTTTGTCTTGTCGGTTCGTCTATTTTGATATTCCATAAGTCAATTAGGGAACCTAATCTTAAGATTTCCTCTATTACTTTTTTATTTTTTACGCTATTTAATTCTTCTTGATTATTAAAATATTTAATATAGCGATATAAAATTACATCTAATTTTAAACCATAATTCTTTTCTTCTAAAATATTACTATTCTTATTAGGAAGTTTACCACCATTATCATTTATCCAAGCTATAATAGTTTTCAAATCTTCTAAATCATTTATTGGAGATTGATTTCTTTTTAAGTTAACGGTATTTATATTATTAACTAAATCCATTACTATTGGGCGTTCTTCTTCGGTAAATATATGACCATCAGGATAAGAATGAATACATCTACCTAACTGTTGATAGAATAGTATTCTTGAATCAACACTTAATGGACGTAACCAGACAATACCCTTTACTCCTTTTAAATGGGCTCCTTCGTTTAATTTATCCATAACAAATAACAACTTAGGTTTACCATTAGTTTCTTTATTAAATTCGGCTAATTCATATTTATTTTTACTATTACTATAGTAACTTAGAAGCGAGTTTGTATCAACCATATTGGAAGTCTTGGCTTCCATTCTTATCTTTAGAGTTTTTTTATCCAGTTTTTCCCAATCTTGGTGTCTAGCAATCACACTTACTATGGTACTGTTGAATGTATTTAAGACGGCAGGTTTATGTTTAATTTTAACCATATCTAGTAACATAATATTATCTTGTTCTTTGTTTAAGAAATCTTTATCTTCAGTAGATAACATTTTTACTATTACTATAGTAACTTAGAAGCGAGTTTGTATCAACCATATCAGAAGTCTTGGCTTCTATTCTTATCTTTAGAGTTTTTTTATCTAATTTTTCCCAATCTTGGTGTCTAGCAATCACACTTACTATAGTACTATTGAAGGTATTTAAGACGGCTGGTTTATGTTTAATTTTAACCATATCTAGTAACATAATGTTATCTTGTTCTTTATTTAAGAAGTCTTTATCTTCACTAGATAGTTCTTGTTTCGCAATGATTTTATTATAAATAGATAATAACTTATCACCATGTATCTTCATATACTCATTAGAATATAAATATTGTCTAATTAAAATAGTATAATCTTCCATTATTAAAACAGCCTGTTGTTTGCTTACTTTACTTCCATCTTCACTATTATAATAACTTCCATCTTTTTTACGTCTAACTGGTAAGAAAACAACATATTTAGATAACTCTTGTTTTTTAGTAATCTTTTCATAAATAGATAATAACTTATCACCATGAATTTTCATATACTCATTGGAATATAAATATTGTCTAATTAAAATAGTATAATCTTCCATTATTAAAACAGCCTGTTGTCTACTTATTTTACTACCATCTTCACTATTATAATAGGTACCATCTTTTTTGCGACCAACGGGTAAGAAAACAACATACTTACCGTCTTGACTTAAATTATCACCAAGTATTTTTTCAATGCCTTGACTTTGTTCAACACTGCGACATAATTGCTCATATTTAGAGAAGGCTTTGGCCTTTTTCTCACCGTCATCTAGCATTGATATTCTTTCATACATTTCATCTAAAGTACCATCACTTTTATATGAATATAAACAATTTATAAATTTAGGGTTAGGCAAAAGTCCAGCTTTGATGGCTGATTCTAAGGTTTCGTTAATGGCTAAATGTTTATTTAATTCTATTTCTTCATCAGAGTAACCAAAATATCTTGCCCAGTAAACAGCCATATCTTTGTCATCACGGTCGCGTTCAGGTGTGGCGGTTAAACCAAGGACCTTAATATTTTCTTTATCTTGATTTGCCATTAATTCATTAACAAACTTTGACCATTCGGGAGCTCCGCTTCGATGAAGTTCATCAAGAATAATAAAAGCATATTGGTCATTATATTTATCTTTTAACTTATTAGTTTTCTTATCTTTTAAATCTTGATAAGTAGTTAAAGTTAAATTAGGGAATAAAGTATGATAATCAGTATAGCCAAAGAACTCATAAATATAATCTTCAATCTGATTTAAAATAATATCATTGGGAGCAATATAAAGCATTTTAGCATCCTTACGATCTAGCATTTCGGATAAGGCTAAGAAACTTTTACCCGAACCAGTAGGCATAACTGCGGTAGCAAAGTTCTTTTTAGCTAAGATTTTATTAGTATTAACATAAGCAGTTCTTTGCAGTTTTCTTAACGGTAAATTATATTCTTTTAAGTTATTATAACCAATATAATCTTTTAATTGGTCTAAGATAATACTTTGATCATTTGTAAATTCTTTTCGATTGGCTATTAAGGAAGCAAACATTGAAGTTGCAATCGAACCATCATCACTTAAGGTTTTTACCTTCTCATAATAATCCATAAAATTATGACTTACTAAGGCATTAACTATTTTTTCTCTCTGACTTTGACTAAAATTAGTCTTAAGATTTAAAGACTCTAAGTCAATCGCATCAATTAAACCATTGGCATACCATTCTTCTTTGCTTTGAGGCTTTAATTCTTTATCACTTATATATTTAGTAAATAAAGTATTAAAGGCATCTGTTGGCTTAGTAAATAAATTATACATATCTTGGACTTGTAAATTACTAACATAATCATAAAGACTTTGATAATTCTTAGGTAAATATAAAGCCACGGTATCGCTTACCTTTAGGGCATGATTACCACTTCTTGCCATAATAACAGGTTCAATACCTAAAGAGTTATCTAAAATACTTTGTAAAGCATTATGATACTTAGGATTATTACCAAGTATTTGATTTAATAAATTAACAGAGTAAAAACTTCTTAACTTGGCTTTTACTAAATACATAGAATTTAAATATAATTCTTTAGCTTCTTTATAAGAGATTTTACCTGCAGTTAGATCATATAAATTATCTAAACTTAAGTTTAAATTCTCCGGATTAAAATGACTATAATCAATATCTTTAGTATTTTGTCTAATTTCATCTAAATGAGTTATTAAATAATCCTTTATTTCCTTAATTTCTTCTGTTTCTGGCATTTGCTGGATAATAGCCATTATCTCAATTAGAGAAGTTGGCATTTCTATTATTTTTTCTTGGGGTACTTCTTTATAATGCTCAAGTTCTCGCGAAGAAAAAGCCGAACCCATCGTTTGAATCACAAAACGATTAGTTTTACCCCTGACAACTTCAAAATCTAGGACATCTAAAAGCATGACTAATTTATCCTTGGCAAGATTTTCTTTATCGCTATAACCTTCATAAGACTTACTTTTAATAAATTCTAAACCATTTTGAAACTCATCATTAGTTTTATCAATATATTCTTCGGGTAGTGTTTTCTTTAAATTATCTAATTGTTCCTTAGTAGAAATATTTTTTAAAGACTCAATATAGTATTTCTGCAAATCGGTTAAATCAGCTTGATGTTCCTCTAGATAAGTATTAACTCTTTTTAAGATTTCTTCATAAATATACTTACCCGCATTAAAAGTAGTCTTACCTAATTCATTCTTTGGTACTTTTACAATTACATACTTGTCTTCATAATCATTTCGACCATAAGTTAAACAAACATTAGCATAGCACTATAACCCTCATAAGGCTTACTTTTAATAAAATCTAGGCCATTTTGAAACTCCTCATTAGTTTTATCAACATATTCTTCCGGTAAAGTTTTCTTTAAATTATCTAGTTGTTCCTTAGTAGATATATTTTTTATAGAATCAATATAATACCTTTGTAAGTCTGTTAACTCTCCCTGATGTTCTGCAATGTAAGTATTTAAATATCTTTAGTATTTTGTCTAATTTCATCTAAATGAGTTATTAAATAATCTTTTATTTCCTTAATTTCTTCTGTTTCAGGTACTTGTTGAATAAGAGCCATTATCTCAACTAAAGAAGTTGGCATTTCCACAATCTTTTCTTTTGGCACTTCTTTATAATATTCAAGTTCTCGGGAAGAAAAAGCCGAACCCATCGTTTGAATAACAAAACGATTAGTTTTACCTTTGACAACTTCAAAATCTAGAACATCTAAAAGCATGACTAATTTATCTTTGGCTAGGTTCTCGATATCACTATAACCCTCATAAGGCTTACTTTTAATAAAATCGAGGCCATTTTGAAACTCATCATTAGTTTTATCAACATATTCTTCTGGTAAAGTTTTCTTTAAATTATCTAGTTGTTCTTTAGTAGAAATATTTTTTAAAGACTCAATATAATACCTTTGTAAGTCTGTTAAAGCACTTTGATGTTCTGTAATGTAAGCATTTACTCTTTTTAAGATCTCTTCATATATATACTTACCAGCATTAAAAGTAGTATATCCTAGTTCCTTCTTTGGAACTTTAATAATAACATACTTATCTTCATAGTCACTTCTACCATAAGTTAAACACACATTAGCATCACTACTCAAAGAGATACAATTAGTATCTTTATCATAATGAGTTTTAACATGATTAACCATTTCTTCTAAAGTAAGATTTGATTCTTCATTATATCTATTTCTATTATTATAAAAAGTACTATCGGTAACAATCTTACTGATATGACCATTACTATCTAAAGTAGAACCATTCCTGATACCAGTCATATCTCTTTTATTTAAAGCTCTAAAAAAATAGTAATAATTACTATCTTGATAACAATTAGTTATATTAAATAATTCGTTCATCTTTAACACCCTCTATTTATATATTTATCCTATCATAAACCTTGAAAAAGAAAAAGACCATTCAAATATAAATCGAACATTCGAAATATTTTATATGAATAGTAAGTTTATTTTCTCTCATAACTTTTTGGAAAGTTGAAATTCAATGACACTTTTTCGGAATTATCTATAATACAATCATTACAATGTGGATACTTAGTATATAGACTTCCCCAAGGTCCTTCATAATTATTTCTTTGACTAAGGATAGTTTGTAGATATTCGTCAAAGTCATTAAAATAAAATATTACTTCTGGGTCTGTTTGCATTCTTAATTTCATAAGCTTAAGGTGAGTTTCTATTGGAAGGTTAATCTTTATTAATGTTATATTATCATGATAATGATTAGCCATTTCAATAATTTGCAATAAAGAATAAATATAGTTAGCATTAATGCCAGGCACATCAAAAATAATAAGTTTATTTTCACTATTTTTTAAGGCTGCAAAAACTTTATTAACTAATCTTATATAAAGTTCTTCACTTCTTTGTCTTTCAGATTGTTTATCATTTATTTCATCAGCAATAGCATCATGGGATATAACAACAGCTTTAACTGGAGATGATTCTAAAATTTTATTTGCTAAAGTACTCTTTCCAGTTGTTGAAGGACCAGTAATTATTACTATTCTACTATCAATATCTATTTGCATATATATCGCCTCTTTAGGTGTGCTATTATAACAAAATGCTCTTATATAATCAATCACTTAATATAATGTAACCTTTTTATACACCATTATTTATTGGATATCTATTTGATTTAAAATAACAGCCAATGTAATATAATTTAGAACTACTAGAATCATAAACTATTATTAAATTACTTGCTCTTTTCATTTTTATTTTATAATACAAATTATTATTTATTTCTTTAGGAAAATTTTCTTCAAACAAGTGATAAAATTCAGAATTATAATTATTTTTACAAACTATTATTTGATTTTCTAAATGTTTTAAGTCATCATTATCTAATTGGCTTATAATCTCTTCATTATCGGATTCTTTGTAATCAAAAATATAAAATTCATCGGCATAACGTGATACATTGGGAGTTATAAAAACACGTGCTTCTTTTACTGGTTTCGTAATTTCTAGCTCCCCTTTGAAATTTTCATTTACTATGTAATTATCTTGGCTATTTATTAAAGCAAAAATAAAAATTACGGTTAATATTATAATAAATTGCCAAAAGATTATTTTTTTCATTTTAACTCTTTTCCTTTATTTGGATACTATTTTTAAATAATAAACTTTTATCTTATCAACATTTTTTTGAAGCAAAGTTTTTATGTTTAATTTTTATTTTTTAACTCCAACTTAATATCATTTAATATTTCAGAATAATCTTTATCTAGTACTGTACTCATAATTTTCAAGTAACTTTCATACCTATCTATACTAATTAGACCACTTAGGACACCTTGTTTAACCATACAAGAATTGTTAGGTTCATTAAAATGCAAGCAATCATTGAATTTGCATTTATCTTGCCAATTTATAAACTCTGAAAAATAGTCTTGAATTTCTATTGGTGTGAAAGATGAAACATCTAAACTCCTAATACCTGGCGTATCAATAATAGAAGAATTTGTTTTCCAAACATAATATTTTGAAGTAGTAGTAGTGTGTCTTCCTCTTTTACTTTTATCACTTACATGACCAGTTTTTACTTCATTATCATTCATTATCGCATTGGTAAGAGAAGATTTGCCAACGCCACTATTACCAACAAATATGGCTTGTTTATTTTTTAACTCAGATTTTAATTCATTTATACCAATATTCTTATAAGTTGAAGTTTCAATTACTTTTATTCCTAAATCTCTATATCTTGAAAGAATTTTTTTCTCTTCTTCCGTCTTTAAATCACACTTATTTAAGCAAATTATTGCAGGGATTTTACTATTTTCTAAAATCATTAAATATCTGTCAATAAATTTGGGATGCAAAGGAGGTTCTTTAGCTGCTACAACAATTACAGCTAAATCAATATTGGCAGCAATATTTTTTGTTAATCCTATATCATTTAATCTAGTACTATCTTTTTTAGTTCTTGTAAGTAACGAGCTTCTAGATAATAAGTGCTTAATAATATATGTATTATTTGCTTTTTCAATATCTACTTTATCACCGGGAAAAACTACTTGATTACAAACTAAATTAATATCTTTTCTTAGTTTGGCTATGATTACTTTATCATTATATAAAACATAAGTATCATTATATCTAACTTCTATAACTACTCCATAGTTACTACAAGAAGCAATAATAAAATTATCTAAAGTTGCATTTTGTTTTTTAAAAACCTTTTCTTTGGCTTTCTTTTTCTTTTCTATACTTTTTTTAATTTTAAAACTATCATAAGCATTATAGTGTGGCATATAATTTTCCTTTCAAGATAAAGTCTAGAATACAATCAAAATTTTAAACAGTCTTTTTCTTTCTTTTCTTTATCTATCTAAAATATAGCACATAATTAGTAAAAATAACATAAATAAAAAGACTCTATTCCTTAATAGAATAAAATCTATTTAATCAAAATAAATAATTTTTTCTCTTTTAAATTTTCGAGATTCTTTAGTTTCTGATGCCATTTTCTCATAAGAAGCATTAGTTTTAGGACTTATATCGACATTATTTTTATAATCAGCAAGCATACTTTCTAGCAATTCATCTCTAGTATTATTAGAATCTATTACTTGTACTAAGAAAGTACTATAAGGAAAAGTAGAAAATATTTCGTTAGTAAATATGGTCTTTTTAAATTCAACACCAGAATTTATAGTAAAATAATAATCTTCATCAAAAACAAGTTTTTTACCAATATCATAAATATACTTCTTATCATCAGTGATAAGTTCTAAGATACTATAGTCACTATACTTTTCTTTTAATAAATTAACCTGACCTTTTGCTAATAGAAAATATGCAAGTACTAAAGTTATTTCATTATGATATCTATGTAGTAATCTATGGCACAAAATATAAGTTAATAAAGGAAAACGACCATAATCATAGAAAGCTAATTCTTCTAAAAGATCATCATCAATTTTTTTAACTTTTCCTACTTTAAAAGCCTTTTTTAAACTAGCTTTTTCTTGATTTTTTTCATATATTCTTAAAATTTCATCCAGACGCATAATAGCACTTCCATTTTTCATTTTACTCTTATATTGCAAAAGCAATCAAAAAAGTATTTTTATTGTTATTATTTAATATTTTCTTAGTACGAATACTATTTTTATCATACTTATATGATACATTTAAGTTAGTATTACTAATACTTTGTAATTCTCTACCATTACTCCAATTATAAGTAGTATTACCTATTTTTAAAGGATTACTCATATTATCATAAGTAATAGTATCATTATTAAACTTAGTTAATTGGTCTTTATAATTAGGATTACCATAAGTATAAGTATCAGTATTTATTAATATAATGTTTTATTACCTAAGTTATAATAAGTATACTCTACTCTTAAATTATCATTAATATCACACTATAATATTATTTTCATATACTATCTATAAGGAGAGAATTATGAAAAAAATATTTAGTATTATAATTTGTTTAGTATTAATTTTAATGATTAGCTTGCTTAATATTCATAATAAAAAAGATGAAGATAAATCTTTAACGAAAATTAAGGTAGCTGAAGTTACCCACTCAGTTTTCTATGCTCCATGGTATGTTGCTATAGAAAATAATTATTTTAAAGATGAAGGTTTAGACATTGAACTTATTTTAACACCAGGAGCTGATAAAGTAGCTGCTGCTGTCTTATCTAATGATGTTAATATTGGCTTTGCAGGTTTAGAAAGTACTATCTATGTTTATAATGGTGGTGAGGCTGACTACTTAGTAAACTTTGCTGGTCTAACTAAAAGAGATGGTCAATTTATTTTAAGCCGTTCTAAAAACGATAATTTTAATTTAGAAGAATTATATGGTAAAGAAGTTTTAGTAGGTCGTAAAGGTGGTATGCCAGCTTTAAATTTTCTAAACGCCCTTAAAAAAATGAATATTGATAGTAGTAAGATAAATCTAAACTACTCAGTTGAATTTGCCGCATTATCTGGTTCTTTCATTGGTGGGATGGGTGATTATGTTAATCTTTTTGAACCAACCGCTACCAAGTTAGAAAAAGAAAACTTTGGTTATGTCGTTGCTAGTATTGGTGCATATTCTGGTGAAATGCCCTACACAACTTACTATGCTAGAAAAAGTTATATTGAAAACAATAAAGATATAATTGATAAATTTAGGAAAGCCTTAAATAAAGGTTTAGAATTTGTTAAAAATAATGAACCAGAGGTAATAGCCGAGGCTATCCATAATCAATTTAAAGATGAAAGTCTTAATAATTTAACTACAATGATTAAAAGATATAAAGATTATGATTGTTGGTATAATGATACCCATATTAAAGAAATAGCTTATCAAAATTTAGAACAAGTAATGTTAGATAATAACCTTATAGAAAATAAGATAGATTTTAATATTTTAGTTAATAATGATTAGTTAAATAACTTTAAAGGATATATAATGCCTAAAGTTTTAGAAATTAAAAATTTAAAAAAAGAATATCATACTCTAAAAGGAGCAGTTCTAGCCTTACAAGATATTTCGTTTAGTATTGATGATAAGGATTTTGTGGCTATTGTGGGTCCTTCGGGATGTGGTAAATCTACTATCCTTTCAATTCTTACCGGATTAGATAAAGATTTTGAAGGGTTAATTGATACGCATAATAAAAAAATTGGTTATATGCTCCAAACAGACTGTTTACTACCCTACTTAACTATTTGGGATAATGCAATTTTGGGACTTAGATTAACTCACTGTCTTACTAAAGAAAATTTAAGTTTTGTCGATAATCTTATTAAAAAATATAATTTATTAGAGTTTAAGGATAAGTATCCTAGTAGTTTATCGGGAGGAATGCGTCAAAGGGTGGCTTTAATTAGAACGCTTGCTACTAATCCGGATATCTTACTTTTAGATGAACCTTTTAGTGCTCTAGATTATCAAACCCGATTAGAAGTAAGTAATGATGTTTATAATATTATTAAATCGGAAGGTAAAACAGCAATTATAGTTACCCATGATATTGGGGAGGCTATTGCTACTTCTAGTAAAGTCATTGTCTTATCGAAAAGACCGGCAATTATAAAAAGTATTTATGATATTAAATTAGATAATCCTAAAAATCCTATTCTTAATCGTAAAGATGCTAAGTTTAATTATTACTATGAACTTATTTGGAAGGAGTTAGAGGAATATGTCACCGAACCAAATAGCTTATCTAAAAAAAATTAAAAGAGATAATCTTCTAATTCTTCTTACTCAAATAATAATTATTATTAGTTTCTTACTTACTTGGGAATTTTTAAGTAAATATAATATTATTAATAGTTTTATCTTTTCTAGTCCGAGTAAAATTATTAAAACTTTAATTAGTCTTATTAGTAATCATAATTTCTTTAATCATTTATATACAACTACTAAAGAAGTATTAATATCTTTTAGTCTAGGTTTTATTATTAGTCTTATAATATCTATTCTATTTTATTTAGTTAAACCTATTTATAAAGTATTTGATCCTTTTATTACTATGTTAAACTCTTTACCTAAAGTTGCGATTGGTCCTTTAATTTTAATTTGGTGTGGGGCTAATATTAAATCTGTTATTATTATGGCTTTACTTATTAATTTAATAGTTAGTTTAGTTACTATTTATACGGGTATGATAAATGTTAATAAGAATCATTTATTACTATTTAAAAGTTTTAAGGCTAGTAAGTTACAAACTTTATATTATCTAATTATCCCTAGTAGTTTATCTAGTATTATTTCTTCTATTAAGTTAAACCTATCTTTAAGTTTTATTGGAGTTATTATGGGAGAATTTCTAGTTAGTAAAGAAGGAATTGGTTATTTAATTATTTATGGAACGCAGGTATTTAATTTAGACTTAGTATTAACTGGAGTTGCTGTCTTAATTATTTTATCTTATATCTTTTATAAACCTATTGCTATCTTAGAAAGCAAGATGTTAACAAGAACTTGAATTTTTCAAGTTTTTTTATCTTCAATCTATACTTACTAGGGTAATTCTAGCATAACCGTTATCTGATTTTGAACATTTGGATTTAGGAGTTGATGATAGACAAGTAACAGAGATGGTTTTAGTATTCTCTTCATTAGATTCTTCGCAATTATAACAATACATTGCTTTGTTTTTTAAAAGAGAATTGCCTATATAACCGGAACCACCGCCACCTGAATCATCACTGCCAAAGCCTTCGGTCATGTTAGCGCAACCGCCATAAAAACCTCCACCGCCGCCACCGTTGGACTCGCATCCAAAAGCATCGCAAATTGATTTGTCGAGTGCCGATTGCCCTAGTCCAAATTTATAACCGCCTGTTTGAGTTCCGGGCATTGCTTTTCCACCATATGTTGTATTTTCATATGTTACCGATTTACTACTATTTCCTTTAAAGCCCCCGCCATGACCTGGAGTTCCGGCATTTTGACCAACTCCCCCGCCGCCACCGGCTACTATAATGACATTTGAAATATTTTCACTATAATTTTTTAGTTGCCCGTCTTCTAAAAGAATATTTTGAATAGATGTTGCGCCACCGCCACCAGCACCAGAAGCCCAATAAGTATCATCTTTATAATATTGACCTAAGCCGCCAGTACCACCACCATTAAAACCACCTTGACCGCGAAATCTATCGGTAACAAAATAACCATTTCCAATTTCACCATGACCACCAATAACAATATATAGATTGGAATTCTCTGACAATTTTATTTCGCCTACCGAGTAGCCACCATAGCCTCCATTTCCTCCTTGGGCTCCCCATGTTTCTAATCTATAAGTTCCTGATACTGAGGCTGTAAAGGTTTGCTCAGAACCAGTATAATCAAAATCAAATATCGTTTGACCAGAATAATTAACAAAATATAAATTACATTTTGTCTTTTTAGAAAGATTACTAATAAATAAACCCCACTTGTCTATATCCCAATAAATGTTAGTGGCATTATTATCGCAGACGGCCTTAGAAAATACAGCCTCCCCTTTTTTAGGGATATCTTCTTGTAATTTGTTATCTAAATAAATACCTAAAATATTATCTTCCCTTAAATAATTATTTTTACTATTAAGGCCGATAAATACCAATAACATTGAGACACCAATAAAACCTATAAACACTATTTTTTTCATAACTACTATCCTATTCTATGTTTTAAATTATAACACAAAATAGCACAAATTATAACTCATAATAGCATTTTCTAAATAATTTTTTTAAAAATGTAAAAATTATAATAGGTGATATAAATGATAAATTTTACGAGATTAAAGGATATTAGGGAAAATGCGGATATCAGTCAAAAAGAAATGGCCTCTATTTTAAAAGTTAAGCGTTCTACTTACTCTTTATGGGAACTTGGTATTAATATTATTCCTCTTTCTTATATTGTTTCCTTTGCTGATTATTTTAATTATACGATTGATTATTGCCTAGGGTTAACTAATATTAAGAATAGTCCCAATAAAAAAGGACTTGATTTAATAGTCCTGGGTAATAATATGAAAGAGATTAGACTTAAAAATAATTTATCACAAGAAAATATTGCGGACTCTCTAAAGGTTACGCAGGCTTGTATAGTTCGTTATGAAAAAGGTTTGGTCTGTATTTCTACTTCTAATCTTTATAAGTTTTGTAAAGAATTTAAAGTTTCTATGAGTTATATTTGTGGAAAAAGTACTAAATAAAAACTGCCTTCCTTCTTTAGCAGTTATTTTTTCTCTTTCTTTTTTTAGCATACATTAAAGCATCGGCTTCTTTAATTAAATCTTCTACCGAGGTATGATTATCATTTTGAAGGGCGTAACCAATACTAAGTTTTATATTATATTTGTTATTGGTTTCTTTATTATACTTTTTTTCTTCTTCTTCGATTTGGTTTATTAATTGAGCAACTTCATCTTTATTTTGGATATTTCCCACAATAACAAATTCATCACCACCATACCTTGCTAAAGAATAATTTTTATGAGTATTATTTATAGCTCTGTTTAAAATATAGGCTATCTGAATTAAGGCTTTATCTCCTTCTAAATGACCATATTTATCATTTATTATTTTAAAATCATCAGCATCCATTAGCATTAAAAACATTGATTTATTACTATAAATTATTTTATTAACCCTTTTATTAAAAGCTCTTCTATTATAAACACCGGTTAATTCATCGTAATTGGCCTCTTTTTTTTGATTATTAAAATAAATTAGTAATTCGGATAAAGTAAATCCTACTTGGCCTAAAATAATACCATAATTGTAATTTTGAATGCCAGCACTTACTATGGGAAGCAAAGTAAATAGTATTAAACTTTTAATTTCGTTTTTGCTATTTTTATTATAGAAATAATAAGATATTAAGTAAGTAATAATTATTAGGACATATACGGCATTTATTAAGTTATATAAATATAAGTATTTACCAGGACTATATAAATTATCAATACTAATTGTAAATAGTATTTTTTTGGTAAGATTAATTATAAGAAAGAAAATACTTAAAATAAGAGGAATATAAAGAATAAACTTATATTCCCTTTTTTCTTGGAGATTTATTCTTTTTAAAATATAATTGGTATAAAAATAACCAATAAGAGATTCACTAAAAAAATAAAGGGTATGACTAATTATTAAAATAATTTGACTAAAGTTATAACTAGTTCCATTAAATATTCCGGATATTAAAGCAAATAAAGAGAAGGATATGGTGGCTAATAAGGTTTTTTCATAATACTTATCAGAATAGTTATTAAGACTTTCATCTTTAAATTTATCGAAGATAGCCAATAATATTATGATACAGATAATATTTATTTCTAAATAATAAATTGGCATTAGAATCACCATTCTCTCTTTATTAATTTTTTATCTAAATGCCCAAGAAGTAATTTCTTATACTTAGTTGCCTTTTATTTATTAGTAAATCCGACCTTGATATTACCAATACCACCTTCTATTTTTAGGTGGTTGTTGCCATTGCCAATCGTATCATCGTTATTATATATTTTATCGGCAACATCGATACTGCCGATTCCTTTTTCGACATTTAATTGGTAACTTTCTTGATTACCAAGTAGATTTAATTCAACGGAACCTACACCACATTCAATTTTAGAATTTCCTAAAATACTGGCATTTATAAATACTTTACCTACTCCTAAATCGAAGTCCACATTATTTAAAGTGCCCGCCATAATTTCGGTTAAACCAGCGCCGCCCTCTATTTTAGTTTGGGTATTAACTTCTATTTTTTCCAACAAATTTTTACCGGCTCCTAAATTTAGGTCTAAGATATCAGTATTTAAATTAGCAATATGTGTTTTGCCGGCGCCCATTTCTACTTTTACAGTTTTAAAATTAGAAGTACTTGGTAAAGATATTTTTAAGACTAAGTCACTAGTATTAAAACTAGGAGTCCCTTTTTCGCGAATTTTCAAAGTACCGTTTTCATAAGTAATTTTTATTTTAGCATTATTGGTATCTACGCTAAAGTCCTTAGAATCTACAATTTCTAAACTAGTGGCTTTTAAAGAAATATCTAAGCTATTTATAATTTTATCATCTTTATAAATAGATTGCATTTTCGTTTGAGAATTAGAGCCCGTAAAAAGATTAACGGCAAAGATAAGACTAGTTACCATGGTTATAATGATAAAAAAGGCTAGTAAATAAGCCAAGGCTTTAATGATATTTACCATACGACGGTTCATCATTTAATATCAAGGCCTCCAAATACACAAGTAGCATTTAAATAAATGGTTACTTTAGCATCTTTATTTTTCTTACTTTTATCATCTATACCACCTAAAATACAAGTAGTATTTAATTTTAAATTAACATCATCGGGTAATATTATATCAATACCGCCAAAAATACTAGTAGCGGTTATAACAATATCTTTCTTAAGATTACTATTTCTTAAATCGAGTTCTAAGCCGCCAAAGATAGCATTAACATCGGCTCCTAGAATCGGATTTTCGACTACGACTTTTTGTCCCGTAAAAACCGCATCACATTTTAAAGTATCTTTATCTGTACTTTTTATTTCTTTAACTTTTTCTTGAAAGTCGCTACCGGCAAGACCTTTAATAAGACAAGATAAACCAATTATTACCAAGATAGCAGGGAAAACTAATTTCATAATAGTTTCAAAATTAATAATATCTTGACTACCAAGGAGTAATAGAATTCCTACTACTAATAAAATTATATTGCCAGTTTTATCTTTATCTTTAAATAACCCCATAATACCAGGAATAATTAAGAATAAAGTCCACCAACCATCAAAGAAAATATTAATGGATGCTAATTCTAAAGTATTAAGGCCAACGATAAGACCTAAAACAATGAATATTAAACCCCACACTATACTTTCCAACTTTTTCATAATAAACTCACTTTCTTAAATTAATTATATATAAACTCTACTTTTCACTACGATTTTTAAATTGTAAAATTATTGGTGTTCCCGTAAAATCAAAAGCTTCTCTTATTTTATTTTCTAAATAACGTTCATAACTAAAATGAACTAAGCCCTTATTATTTACTTCAAAAGTTATCTTTGGAGGTTGACTTCCAGTTTGATGGGTAAAATAAATTTTTAATCTTTTACCTTTATAAGATGGTGCTTCATGTAGGTTATAAGCCTCTGTAATAACATCATTTAAAACATTAGTTGGTACTTCTTTTATAGAATTTTCATAAGCTTTAATAATAGCAGGCATTAACATTGAAACTCTTTTTTTAGTTTTGGCACTTAAATATATGGTTTCCACATAAGGTATAAATTGGAATTCATTTTTGATTTTTTGTTTCCAATCTTTTAAGGCAGTATCAAAGTTTGTAACAGTATCCCACTTATTAACTACTAAAACTACTGCTTTACCAGTATTTATGGCATAACTAACTATATGTTTATCATGTTCAATTATACCTTCTTCGGCATTAATAACAACACAGCAGACATCACTACGTTCAATAGCTTTTAAACTACGAATAACAGAATATTTTTCGATATTTTCATAAACTTTACCTTTTTTACGCATACCAGCTGTATCAATTACGGTGTATTTTTCGCCATTATAACGAAAATCGGTATCGATAGCATCTCTAGTTGTTCCAGAAACATCAGATACGATAGAACGGTTAGTGCCAAGTAATGCATTTATTAGGCTACTTTTGCCAACATTTGGTCTTCCAATAATGCAAAACTTTAAATTATCGTTTGCAGGGGTAATATCTTCTTCCATCCCCTTTGTAATTTCAGAAAGCAAATTATCAATTCCTAAATTATGAGACCCGCTAATCGGTAAAACAACGGGAAATCCCAGCTCATAAAAGTTATATATCAATTCATCAGCTAACTTTTTATTATCAAGTTTATTAACAGCTACTATAACTCTCTTACCTGATTTAATAAGCATATTTCTAATTTCATAATCATTTTGATTTAATTCATATCTGCCATCAACCACAAAAACAATAACATTAGATTCATCAATAGCTAGTTGGGCTTGCATTTTAATATCTTTATTAAAATCACCTAAGCCTAAATCAATACCACCAGTATCGATTAGTAAGAACTTATGGTCCTTATATTCTACGTTACCATAAATTCTATCCCTAGTAATTCCAGGGGTATCCATAATTATTGATTTAGATTCGCCAATTAAACGATTAAAAAGAGTTGATTTACCAACATTTGGTCTTCCTATTAAACATACTGTTTGCATAATTTTGCCTCCTATAAAAGTCAATTTATCATATCATATCGTTTAAAACAATGCAATTATTTAAAAATAATTTTCTAACTTATTTTAGCCCAAGTAACACTAATATTTATTATTTTACCATAAGCATTAGAAACTCTCGTCTCGTTATTTACAGCAACCCGGTAAGCTAAATCAATATTACTTAAATATTTGTCATTTAAAGCATTAAATACATAGTAATTACTATATTCACTATTACCACTTACTATCGTATTGTTAGAAAATAAATCACCACTACTTAATTCTAATCTGGTTTGAGGTCCTAATTTATATTGAATAGTAATACTTTGAATATAATAATTTCCTGGAATATAATCTTTTCTTATAATGCGATAGTTTTTATAGTTAGACCAACTATAAATACCATTTTCCATAGGAATAGTTGCTCTAGTTTGATTTTTAAAATCCCCTAGTTCACTTTCATAGACTATAGCCTTAGTAAAATCATTGGTTGTATTATCTATCTCATAGTTAATAGCATCCCCGCAAATATTATTATCAGCATCATCTTTTGTATAACGAAATGATGCATATAATCTATTATTAGCACTCCAGATTTTGACTAATTTATAGTCCATAGAAGAATCATCTCTTGGGTCTTTTAAGCAATTAGAATCCTTATCATAAAGAATACAAAATTTTTTACCGTTTGCTTTGTCTTCTTTTTCTTTATCAGTTAAATCGCTAGCACTTTTTAAATCATTATCCCCTTTTAAATAACCCATATTAACTAAATCCATTAAAGATACATTATCTAGACTTACCTTAGAACCAGCTACTTCTTTGCCACTATAATAGTCATTTGCATATTCTAAAGCCGCACTTTCAATAATCTTTATCTTACTACAAAAAGATTGAACTTTTAGGCTTCTACCAATTCTTGTAATGCCAGGAACTGCTACTGTAATCAAAATAGCCATTAAGACAATAACCGCTAGTAATTCAACTAAGGTAAAACCCTTTTTTGTCATTTAATTACCACCATTCATTTAAATATTATTAATTTTAATCTGATGTTTTATCACAGAATTTTTTATCTTTATCGTTTAATGGATAGGCACCATAATAACGACCATTAATGATTTTGATAGTAACATCAACATTTTTTAAATCAGCATCAGTTCTTGGATCTTTAACGTCATTTTGACCCTTATTATCTTCTTTAATATAACCATATTCTAATAAAGTTGCTACTTTAACACTAGAAATATCATTATTAAAGGTAAGTTTATCAGCATAATCTTGAGCATAATATTTAGCAGCAGCTTCAATACTTTTAACTTTTTGGCAAAACATATTATTTTTTCCTTTGTTTAAAAGCCCACTAATATTGGGAACTGCTATTAAAGATACAATAGCTAATATAACAATAACCGCTAGTAATTCAACTAAAGTAAAACCATTACTCTTTTTCATATAATCCTCTTTCCTACTATTCACTAACTTAATTATATAGTAAATTCTAAGTAAAATAAAGTATTATTTAAGATAGAGGCAACTTAAAACAAATGTTAAAAAACTCTTAAAACTTTAAAGTAACGTTTTAAGAGTATTAGTATAAGGATTTTAAATTATGAATGTTTTGTTATAAGCTTTAAATATTAGTCAGGATATTCTTTTCTCTAGTAAGTTCAGTTTTAATGTCTTTATTAGAGGCTTCGGTTAAAGATACCCAACCTAGATTATAAGCAAAGTTATATAACTCTTTAGCTAGTTTACTAAGGGTTTCAAATTCATTAAAAAATTCTTGATAAATAAACTCGCTACTAGCTTCATTTAGGGCATAAGCATAATTAGTAACCATGCCTTTTACAGTTTGTAAAACATCATCTAACATTGCCTTACTTTCCATTTTTATCCCCACTTTCTAATAATTTTTTTAAGTTTTTAACATTGTTGTTAGTAACTTTTAAAGCCTCATTTAGATAAGGACACAAATCATCATCAAAGCATTCTTCAATGAAGTAATTAAGCTTTAATCTTAATGTATCATTCCAGTTAAACATATCTTCTATATAGGCTAAATCTTTAGTTGAAATCATTTTTGGCCATTTCACTTAAATCATCTCCTCATTTTTATTATGAACAATTTTTTTGAATTTTATAATGCCATTTTAAGGAAAAAGAAAATTCTTTAAATTAATCAAGTAAATTATCTGAACTTTATTTCTATTTAACATTGCCAACTGAGAATTTAACTAGGCATTAATATACTCATCTCGTTTAGGATTATTTAAGTCTTTATGTTTATTTAAAAGTTCTTTCTTAACACTTAAGACATCAAAGTGAAAATTTTTTTTGGTTGTTTTTTTCCATACTGCATTTCTTCTTTCTACTTTTAAAACCAAATTTCTTATCATCGAGACCTCTTTATCTAAGAAGAATAACTTCGACTGAAAAATTATCCTTCTATATATATTGGCGGTCGAAGTCGATTTTTGTTCATAAATAGCTAAAAACTTACCAAAAATACTAAATATCTTATGATTTTTCTTTAAGATTTCTAAGAATAATTGACTGACGGTACGTCCTAAATCTCTGGTAAGAATTAAATCATAAATATCAGGTGTTTCCTTAAAATTTTTTAAATAAGTCATTAGAGTTTTAGCAGCCGCTGGAGCCATTACTGCACCATATTATTAGCATCACTTATACCATAATTTATGGAAGAACCAATCGTTGCCTTAGTTACCATATCCTACTAATATGCATGAAACTGTGTATAAAACTATAAACACAATTATAAATACTGTTATATTGGATATGAAATATCCCAATGCTGTAATTAATGCTGTGACATAACAATAGCTTATTAAATATCCAAAGCTTCCAGAAGCAGGATCATCTACTCCTCTGGTATATCCACAGCCGGTTAGTATATAAGCACAGAAATGCAAAATAGTTCCACCAATAAATATGTTAAACAAATCTGCATATACTTCATTACCTATTATATTTATATAAGGATTTGGTAATGCAAATTGTCTTATTAATGCACTAATCAAATGAATAAATTTGTACATTATTATTTATCTCCTTCTTTTATAACGAACTTATAGCATTTAGAATTTGGAATTTTTCTTATTGAAGGAGATATAAATAACTTAAAAACGCAGTTTCCTTTCAAATATTCTATTTGATCTTGCTCATTTCCTTTTTCTTCTAGCCATTTTGTATTTTTTTGCACTTCTTTTCTTGTTTTTTCATCAGTTGAACAATCTATAAGATTATAATATACTCCATTTAAATGAATCCCTGATTCTTTTATATCTGGTTCAAACATATCAACTTTTGGCAAATCTTTTTTCTTAATTAAATAGATATCTCTTGCTTTGGGTATCTTTATTAAATCTAATTTTCTACCATTTATATCTATGGTTTTATCACTAAAGTTATTTAAATTTAAAATTCTCCAATTAGAAGGACTTGTAATGATTACAAATTTTTCTTTTTTATTCAAATTGTCTATATATTTTACAAAATCTCCCTTGATAACTTCCGATATACTATCCAATTTTTTTAGATAATCTTTTGAGATGCCAGTAAGAATAGCACGTCCATAATCTTTAGATATATTATTTAATCCATAAACATCATCAAAAAATAATTCTCTTCCTATTATTTGATTAAAGCCAAATAATCTTTTATTTCTTTTATTTATAATTGAATACTTATTATTATCTTTTAAATACAAAGTCAATTCATTTCCATTTTCTATTTCCTTAAAAATAGCATTTTTGAAACTATCAGTTTTTTCAACACTAATTTTGTTATTTTTAATGAATTCAATTTCAGCTTTTTTACATTCCGATACCAATTTTTCTAAAAGATTTATTAGAGATTTTTTATCGAAATTAATATCTAATATAATATCTATCTTACTTTTTTCGTCTGACTTAACTGTGTCTAATAATCTTTCATAAAAATATTTGTTATCTTTTGAAACTAATGCAAGATTTACATCTTCAGAGTTTGAATATTTTATATCAAACATATAAATAAATTCTTTCAAAATAAATATATCATCAACATGAATACCAGACCATGAATTTCTATACTCCTTATTTTCAAATTTAAAATCAAAATGATAATATACATCCTGGACATTAGAATTTGAATTATAATACTTCTTGAAATATTCTACAGCTTCATTCTGACTATAAAAATCAACAAAATTACTCTTGATATAATTTATTAATTTTTTTAATTCATTTTTATCATCATCATTAAATATATCTTTATTTGATAGAATAATTAATCCGTATATAAATCCAAATGAAAATTGAATCTTAATAATATCGTATGAATCTGGTTCACCATCAATAAATCCATTATAATCGAAAACAACATTATTAAATAAATCATTGATTGCTTTAAATTCTTTTTTTATTATTAAATCAAATAAGAAATTCATTAAATTTGATAGTAAAACATCATAATATATAGAATCACTATTTTCTTTTATAGAATAATAATCATATCTAAATAATGAATTAGTAAAGTCATATGAAGTCTTTCTAACGTCATCAGTAATATTTAACTGTTCAGCATAACAATAATAAATATAATTATTTAAAAATCTATACCTTTCATAATCCTCGTTAGAATAAGCTAAACTAGCTAATGAGCTTAAAAAGTTGGCTAATTCTTTATTTTTGTGTATATCTTTATAACATTTAATATATATTTTTCTTATATGTTCATATGAAATATCTAATAAAGATCTCATATCATTTTTATACAAAAAGTTATAAAAATTAAATAGTCTACTATTTGAATCAAAATTATCATCCAGATTACTTTCTGCTAAAGCAAATAGGTCATTAATTATTAAATTAATTTCATTATCAAGAAAAGGAATACTATCATTTAATAAACATGAATTTCTTATACTATCTTCATAATTTATAATTTCACTTCTACAATAAGCAATTGTCACACCCCTATTTATTTTTTCCCCACCTTTCAGATTAAGAATAATTAGAGGTTTTGAATATACTATAAGTTCTTTTCTTTTTCTATTTTCTTCTTCTATTTTATCGATTATTGCTTGCAATGATCTACAACTATATGATTTAAATATCCCACTTTTATTTGCTTTTATTGGAATATAGTCATCTGAATTTTCCACATCAAAAGAAAGATATTTTTTATTTTCTTTCACAAATTTATTTATAGATTCATTCTTTAATTTTTTACTTGAATTTCTAATATTTCTATTATGAATTTCAATAAGTCTTTTTTCGATATATTTATCATATTCAGTAAAGAAATAGTCACTATCAGTATTAAGCTTAATTGCTATCCCAAAAAGTTTGATTGTCAACCAAATAGAACAACAAATAAAAATATTTAATAATAATTCTATTGCAAAAAACAAAATTTTAAATAAATCAGTACATTCCTCATTATATGGTATTATTTCCTTTATGATACACAATGATAATATAAAGATTGAAAAAGTCATGATACTTTTCATTTTGGTTTTTTCTAAAACAAATCTTTTTTGTGTTTCTACTTTTTTATCATTCATCGTCTCCGCAATAAATATTACAATTGCTACTAATACTCCGACTATTCCAACAAACGCATCTATTCTCACACTTCCATTTAGAGGTTCAAAAATATTTACGTTCATCCAAACAATAAAATTATAAACATTTTTCAATAATTCTTCTATGTTCATCTTTTACCTCCAATCAAAAAAGAGCATATTACATCTTAAAAATGAAATATACTCTACTATTTAATAAATGTTATAGCATTTTTTACATTGTTTTAAATAATTTTATAAATTATTATTACACAAAATACAGCTTTTGATATGAACCCCGTTTCTTGGACAAAATAGAAACGAGTTTTTTATATGTCTAAATGAACAGAACCCCAAAAGTTGGACAGTTTATAAATTAGTCTTTCTTACTTTAGTATATACTAGTTATATAAATTATCTTCAATAATTATTTCATCATTAGAATTATCAGGAACTAAATCAAATATTTTTTCTAAAGAAGTCATTAACTTATTTACAATTTTGGTATCAATTGTACTTTCAAAGTTAGTAATTATTTCATTTATTTGTTCTTCACTTAGATCATCTAATTTTTTGAAATCTGTAATTTTGTGTATTTCATTATTTTGGTTTGTAAACTCATAGGTAATATCAAAATCAAAATCAGAAGTTTTTATATTTAGGAGACCACTTACCATATCACTACTATTATTAATAGTATTAGTTAAAGTACCAATTGTCTTCTTATTATCATTATAAATACCATATTTTATTACTTGCCTATCACTTTTTAAAGTCATATCTAAGTCAATAGCATTATAATTATTATCAAATAATTTAACAATAATATTATTATTTTCTTTATTGTAAGTAATAGTACCATTTGTCGTAGCATCTTTATATTCAATGACGTTATTTTTATCGTTAATATTAACTATTAATTCGAGATTATTAGTAAGATTTAATGTTACTTTTTTAATCTTATTATTTTTAACATTTAAAGTTAAAGTGCCAAGATTAGTATCATTATTTAATAAAGCTTCTTTAAAATTAGATTTAGTAATATCTAGGGTATTTAAGATGCTACCAAAGATATTAAATATTTCATCTTTTAATTTAGTATTACTATCTATTTTAGTTATTAATTTATTTAAAGAATAACTATTTAAGATATAAGAATATCTTGTATAAGTATCATTAGAAGTAGTTATTTTTCTTTTATCAACGTATCTTTTATCAAGAGAACTTAGAACGGTTTTTCTTAATGTTTTAATTGTGCCTTCCAAGTTGCTATTATTTATTTTCATATTATTTAGGGTATTACTTAATAAGTCACTTAAATAATAACTAGAATCTTTACAGGTTTCATCATCACAATCAGTTAAGTCATAATTAAATTCATAGGTTCCCTCTAAGATGTTTTTCAAATCAAAATATGTTTTATTATCTTGAAAGATAAAACTACCATCAAATATTTTATTAGTATTATTTATTATATTGCCATCTAACTTTAAATAATTGTTAGCATAATCAAGATAAAGATTAGCATTTATTTCTTCTTGAGCTATATTATTATCTTTTAAGTTTAATCTTATATTATTATAATTATTGTTTATTATGGGAATTTTTTTAGTTTTTTCACTTATGTTTTCTATAAGATTAAAGGTAGAATTAGTTACTTCTTTAAAATACTTAAGTTTATTATTTTGACATATTAAGATTATTCCTAAAATAACAACTAGTATAATTGGTATTAAAATTATTAATTTATTTTTTTTAGCTTGCATTACATATTCCCCATCCTATTAAGCCACCAATTATTGCCCAGCCTGGGGCAAAGATAGCTCCTATTATGGCACCTCCGACAGTCCAGCCTAAGTAATTTGTACATCCACGTCCAGTTATACCATAAGAATCATAGTAAACAGAACCGCTACCGGATACTAACCTGCCAATTACAGTTGCTTTCTTTTTTTTAGTAAGATAGACATGGTATGAACCACTGGTAGTAAAGTATCTATTTAATTGTTCGTTGGTATAATTTTTTAGGTCATTAGCACTATTAAAGCTTTTTGTATATCCTTGCGTGCCAATGCCACTTGGTCCGATATGCTCAATACTCATATTAAAGTAGAAATTATAGCCTTTAAGACGCCATAAAAAACCACGGTCGGCTGATTTACTATAATTTATTTTCATCTTTGGAACGACTCTATCAATATAAGTATTTATCTTAATTGGTGTATCATAGCCATATTTTTCTTCATTGCCTAAATTATCCTTGATAGTGTATTTTAAAGTTACGGTAGTTACATAATCATTACTTGGAGCCGTAACTGTGTAGGTAGCTTGAGGCGTATTAAGATGAACGTTATTGGCAAGAACTTTATTTCTATTATCGGTAATATCCGTAATAGTATAAGTTATTTCGTTAGCACAACCAGTTTTATTATCTTTTTTACAGCCAAAGGTAAAGGTAAAATCATCTATTGACCATTTACTACGACCATAACTAGATACAAATCCATCCGGACCAGTTCTATCAATGTTATCAACATTTATTGTTTGTTCTAAGGAAATATTACCAGCATTATCTTTTGTATAAGCATAATAAGTACCATTAGAATGAGCAGCATAAATGTTTTCTGAACTAAAGATATCATCATTTTCTGGTTTTGTTTGTCCAAAGTAATAGCCGGCAATTCCTGAGCCATTGGAATCATTACCATTTAAAGTTATTTTTATGCTACCAGTTGTATAACGGTTATCATAATCAATGGTTACTGTTGGTAGGGCTTTATCTATTTTTATTAAAGCTTCACGAGATATTTTGAAAGCTTTATTATCTCCAGTATTGTTTTTTAAGTTCATTCTAACTTTAATATTATTATTATAAATATAATTAGTATCAACAATATTAACATTATAACAATTTTCTAAAGGATTATCATTATCTGTTAAATTAGAACAATATATACCCTTTTTATTAGTTTCATTACCACCTATTGTATAATTAAAATTATCATCAATTACTTGATATTTATTGATATTAAGGAATTTAACTAATAAATAAACTGGTTCATTAACCCACTCATTAGTTATTTTTATGTAAGTATTATCTCTTTTTATGTATTTTTCAATACTAATTTCTTCCATAGTGGTCTCTTGATCAACTAAATCACAACTGCCTTCAAGGTCATATGTGGCTGTATAATTATCTAAATCTTTAGTTATTGTAAAGTTCATACAATCAAGAAAACCACCAGTAAGGGGATTACCAATTCTTTCTCTTTCTGGGTTTTCCGGATACTCGGCACTGACATATCCTAATTTAAGAAGATAATTTAAGCTTATTGTTTCATCACTTATATTTTCTTCTGAAGCATATTCTAAAGCTTTCTCTTTAAAATAAGCAATTTTAGTATTTAAATTATTTTCTTTTAATCTTTTACTAATACCATTATAAACCCCTATTGATATGGTTATTAAAATTCCTAAAATGACAATAACTGCCAATAACTCAGGAATTGTAAAACCTTTTTTGTTTTTCACAACTTCACACTCCTATTCTCATAAAGTATAGCATAAAAAATTTAGAAAAAAAAGACCGATTAGAAATCTTAATCAGTCCTTCAAATTAAATTAGTTTAAAGCATCTTTTAATTTAGATCCAGCCTTGAATGATGCAACAGTCTTAGCAGGAATATGTAATGGTTCTTTAGTTAATGGGTTGATTCCATCTCTAGCATCACGTTTTTTAGCAGCAAATGTACCAAAACCAACTAATGTAACCTTTCCTTCTTTTTTAAGTCCTTCTACTACACCTTCAACAAAAGCATCTACAGCACGAAGAGCATCAGCTTTTGATAAACCAGCTTTAGCAGCAATAAATTCAACTAATTCAGTTTTTCCCATAATTTTGTCCTCCTATTATAATGTAAATTATGTTATAAGGACTACAATCCTTACAATTAGACTTTAGCACAATATTCCTAGGTAAATCAAGGAAAATTAGTTAATTTATAGCAAAAATAGATAAAAAAAGCTCATTTTTGGTAATTTTAGAGCTTTTTTAGGTTATTTTGAGTAAATTTCAAAATTTTGAATTGACACATACTAGACACTTTTAGCATTATTAAAAGGACATTTGGAAATAATAAGATGATTTTAGTTATAATACTATTTCTTAAAAATAATTAGTTTTAATTCGATTGTTACATTTTAAATTAATAATGTTTTTTAAATAACTATAGCTATTAAGTTATTAGCACCTTTATTAACTATTTTGGTAACGGTTTGACTTAGTTTATAACGGGTATTTTCTGGCATTATGGATAATTTAGCTTGAATACCTTCTTGAACGATAGTATCTAAGCTACGACCAAATATTTCACTCTTCCAAATGCTTTGGGGATCCGTTTCATAATCTTTCATGATATAGTTAATTAATTCTTTACTTTGAAGTTCACTACCAATGATTGGTTCAAAAGTTGAGGCAACATCGACACGGATTAAATGTAGGGAAGAAGCAACGGCACGTAATTTAACGCCATATCTGCTACCTTGTTTTATTACTTCTGGAGTATCTAGTTTCATATCTTTTAGACTTGGATAAACAATACCATAACCAGTTGACCTGGCTTGTTTTAGAGCACATTTAATACCGTCTAGTTCTTCTTTATTATCTTTATAAGTTGCAAATACTTTTAACATCGAGGCTTTGGTGGTAACCTCACTACCAATAAATTCTTTTAAGGTATCATTATAAAGTTCATCAGAAGAATCTAAATTAACCATAACCGTTCCAGTACCACTGTCTAATTTACTAATATAGGCTTTATTAATATATTTAGAATTTTCAAAGTAAGTAATTAAATTATCAACATCTTTTAACTTTCTAATTTCTAAAGTACTATTTCTAATAAGCTCTAAGTAATGTTTTTTAATTTCATTTTTATTATCTAAGATAGATACCCATTCGGGAATAGAAAATTCAATATCTAAAACTGGGTATTCATAAAGGGCAGTTTTTAATACTTCATAGATGTCAGCCTCACGCATATCAAGAACTGATAATGGCATAACGGGAACATCATAGTTTTCTTTAATTTCTTTGGCGATATTTAAGCATTCATTACTACTTGGATTTTTACTATTTAAAATAACAATGAAAGGTTTACCTAAGCCTTTTAATTCATTTATTACACGAGCCTCGGCTTCGATATAATCACTTCTTTTTAACTCACCAATAGAACCATCGGTTGTTACCACAATACCAATAGTTGAATGGTCTTTAATAACTTTTTCAGTACCAATGGCAGCGGCTTCTTGAAAGCTTATAGCTTCATTAAACCATGGGGTTAAAACCATTCGTGGATTACCATTTTCATCTTCATAACCTGTGGCATTAGGAATAACATAACCAACGCAATCAATTAATTTGACATTGCAACTAAAGTCTTCAATTTTAATATTAGCTCCGTTACTAGGGACAAATTTAGGCTCTGTGGTCATAATGTTTTTGCCGCCAGCACTCTGCGGAATTTCATCTAAACATCTTTTCTTTAAAGTTTCATCTTCGATATTAGGAACAATTAAGTTTTCGATTACTTTTTTTATAAAAGTAGATTTACCCGTACGAACTGCTCCTACTACTCCTAAATAGATATCCCCATTACCACGGGTTGCTAAGGGAATTATTACATTATCTTTCATCTTATCACACTCTCTTACTACCTAATTTTATGAAAGCGATAAGTATTTAGAACTGAAAAAGAATTAATCTAAAATATTATTAATAAGTTTTAGTATCTCTTTAGAATTAGTATTATCCAGATTATAAGTAATTGTCATATTAAGTTTTTTAGTATTACAAGTATCGGCATTATAATCAGTAGTAACCGCACTAATATTAGGATTACTAAGTAAAATTTCTAACATATTTTTAAGACAGTATTCACAACAAAAATCATTAATAGAAGTCTTATATTCTTTATAATTACCCTTTTTATATTTATTAAAACCAATAATACTAGGTGTTTTACTTAAATTTAAATATAAAAGTATTTCTAGTTTTAAAGTATTTATATCTATTTTAGAATCATCATAAGTAATAGTAATAATTAAATAGGTTTTATTAGTAATTAAAACTTTACTTACTCCCTCTAGACTTTCTATATATTGTTCTAAGCCATAATACATAATAGTATCGATAGTTAATGTTAATTTTGCCATAAATTTATCCTTTCTTAAATTAAGTATTTTATAGTAAAAGTGGTACCATCAGGACCAGTTTCGACGTTAATAAGGCCATCGTTACTTTCAATAATCTTTTGGGCAAGAGAAAGACCGATACCGATACTATTGGAAGATGAACTTTCCCCTTTATAAAATCTTTCAAAGATATGAGGTAAATCTTTTTTGCTAATTCCGGTGCCATAATCTCTTATTTTAATACTATGATAGACTTTATTAGTAGCGGTGGTTATATCGATTTTGCTATTTTCTTTGGAGTGTTCTACACAGTTTTTTAAGATATTCGTAATAGCCTCTACTTGCCAATTTAAATCACAATTAATTTTAATACCTGGTTCTAAATTCTTGATAATCGTGATATTTTTTAAATCACATAAAGGAGCAATATTTTTTATAGAAGAGGTTACTATCTCATCTAAAGAAACCTCTTTTTTTATAAAATGAACTGTATTAGAATCTAATTTTGATAACTTTAGAAGGTTTAAAGCAAGAAAGTTCATGTTAAGAAGTTCTCTTTTAATATCTCTTATAAAGTCTTCTCTGGTATTCTTATCCATATCAGGATTATCAATGATATTATCTAAAATAATTAAAATAGAAGTAATAGGAGTCTTTAATTGATGAGAAATATCAGCTAAAGTATCTTTTAAATCCTTTTTGGCTTGTTTAGAATTTTCCGCATCTTCTTTTAATTTAATAGTTACTTTATATAATTCATTTTTTAAAATAGATAATTCATCTTCCGACATTTCTTCTATATCAATTTTATAATTTCTTTTATTTATTTCTTCTAAACACTTGGTAATTTTATTAATCTCCCGATCTTTTTTAGCATTAAATCTTAAAAACAAGAAGATAAGGAAGATGGTACTTATAAAAACTATCGTAATATTAGTTACTAAGAATTGCTGATATTTATTATCATTTTCTTTAAGAAGAGATTTATTATCAATAGTTAGACTATATTGTTCCAGAACTTTACCATTTTTTTTAGAACTTTTTAAAATATTATATAATTCTTCATCCGTAATATTGGGATAATCTTCTTTAATTTTTAAAATAATACTAGTTATTTTGGTATCAAAATTATCTTTATATACTTGGTATTCATATTTATTAATACTATAGGTTAAAAAGATAACAAAAATCGTATATAAACTTAAAATTATTAAAAACTTTTTTAATTTTTCTTTATTTTTCATAATCAATCCTGTAACCTAAACCTTTAACAGTCGAAATAATATCGGTTCCTAATTTTTGTCTTATTCTTTGGAAATATACAGTTATTGTATGGCTATCAACATCATTACCAGTCCATTCATAAATTTTATCTAAGATAGTGTTACGACTTACGAGCTTGTTTAGATTTAAGAATAAAAGATGCAGAAGTTTTAACTCTAAGGGGGTTAATTCGATTTTGGTAGTATCTTTATAAACTAACATTTTATCCATATCAAAACTTATATCTCCTACTTTTAAAATGCTATTATGCTTTTGACGTAATAAGATTTTATTAATACGCGCTAGTAGTTCTTTGGTTGAAAAAGGCTTAGTTAAATAGTCTTCAGCCCCTATTTCAAGACCTCTTACAATATCATCTTCCTCATCTTTAGCGGTTAAAAAGATAGTGGGAATATTTAAAGCTTTTAGATTATCCGTAAAGAAAGTAAAGCCATTACCATCCGGTAAGGTTACATCTAAAATAATTAAGTTTATCTTAGGATTATCTTTTAAATAAGATATAGCCTCTAAAAGATTTTTACAGGCATAAACTTCATAATTATTTTGCTTTAAGGTATAAGTTAGGCCTTTTATAATAGTTAAATTATCTTCAATTAATAATATTTGCATAGAAATTACTCCTTTTTTATATCTTATAATTTTTTATAACGAAAGAAAAGGGCTTTAAACCCTTTTCTAAATATTTTCGTTTCTAATAGTTTCAATAATATTCTGTTTATTTATCTTTCTTAATGAATATTTCATCAATAAGGTAATTAAAAGGTAAACAGCCATAATACTAATTATAATCGGAATTATTGGTAATTTATAACCCGAGAAATCACTGCTAGCTAGATAATGATAGATTAAAACGGATAAACCAGTACCTAAGATAATACCTACTATTAGAGATTTAACAGTCATAAAGATACTTTCTAAACGAATCATTTTGGAGAATTCTTTGGTAGTCATACCTATACTTTTTAAAGTAGCAAATTCACTTCTTCTAAGTTGCATACTAGTCGTAATGGTATTAAAGATATTGGTTATCCCAATAAGGGAAATAACAATAATAAAGCCATATAAGAAGATACCTACTAAGATATAGAAGTTGCGCATCATCTCTACTCGTTCTTCACTGTTATAAAGTTCATAATCTTCATTATTTACAATTTCTTCTATCTCATCTTGAAGTTTAGAAGCCGCAGTTGAATAATATAGGGCCACTATATAGGTACTTTTAGTTGGTAAAGTTTTATATAAATCTTCACTTACAACTAATATAGGTTGATTGTAATTTTCTAGCCCAAAAGGATATTTATCGCTTAAGGCACCGACTACTATTGAAGTAGGATTATCCGAAATGTTTCCCTTAATCGTATCCCCTACTTGAAAATCAAACTCTCTAAGAATTCTACTTTTTTCTTTATTTGTTTCGTTTTCATATTTAATCATCGGATATTTATCTATTAAAACACCTTTATCTTTAAGGGTTTCATAGTCTAAGTTTAAAGTCTGAAGATATTTTTTATATGCCTCATCATTAAGAGAAAAAATAGTTAAATAAGCATCAATATCAGCACTTAATTCAAGGTTATGCCACTCTAGATAATCCTTACTATAATGCTTATTAGAAATGCCATAATTACTTTGCTTTCTAACAACCGCCTCTTTAATATTATCTAATTTCGTGGTTTCTAAAAGTTTTTGATAAGTAGTATCATTATTATTTTTAACCGATAGATAAATATTATAGTCCGAAGAACCTAATTCTTCTTTAATACTTCGGAAAGCAAGAGACATAAAGGATGCTAAAGCAATGAAAGTACAAACCGAAATAGCAATGGAAATAACAGTAGTTCGATATTTTTTCTTATTGCGTTGTTGATTTTTATAAGATATTTCGCCACCAACTCCAAAGATTTTACTAATTAACTTGGGAGTTTTTAATTTTCGAGCCTTAATTTTAAGATCAGCACTGTTTTTAATCGAGTCAATTGGTGAGATTTTACTAGCTCGTTTAGCACTTTTAAAGGCCGAAAAGTAAATAGTTATGATTCCTAGACCAATCGTAAATAATAAAACTAAGGGTGAATAAGAAAATGTTAATTTAAGACCACCAGACATCATCTTATTTAAGAAGAAATTACTAACTATAACTAAGATATAAGCCGCTAAAAGGCCAAATAATAAACCGGAAGGAATGCCAATAAGTCCCAAGATAGAGGCTTCATAAAAGACATTCTGGCGAATTTGTTTTTTAGTCGCTCCAACACTTCTTAACATTCCATATTGTTTTGTTTTCTCGGTAATAGAGATATCAAAACTATTTTTGATACAAAATACCGAAGTAAAAACAATAATTAGACAAACTATTAAGACAACCGTACCTAAACTCCTGGTAGTACTTTCATCTAACGGATTAGTTTCTAAAGTTATGAGATAGTTATTACTATTAAACTGGTATTTACTATTTTTCATTTGAGCATTAATACTATCATATTCAGAAGCACTAAGATAATCTGACTTTAAGAATTTTTGTAAAAGATCAGGTTCTACTCCTAAGATATTGGCTGTTACTTTGACATGATTTTTTAAACCAGTTTTATTATACTTAGCATAAACATCAACTTTATCGGGAATATCTTTAGAATCTAAATAAGTAATAAAGGTATAACCTGGGGCATTATAAGGCTCAATAATACGGTTAGGTCGCTCGGCAATACCAACAATTTTGTAGGTTTTACTACTAGTATCTATCAGATGTTCGTTACTGTCGGAATCATACGACTGATCTTGACCTAGAAGATAACTATCTCCTACTCTTTTTCCAACATCTAAAGTAATATAATCGCCGACTTTTAGATTTATCCGGCCATTCGTTTTTAAGTGGGTAGGAATTATTATTTCCGAAGTATTTTCTGGTAACCTCCCCTCGACTAAATGAATGGAAAGATTATCTAGAGATTCCTTACTAAAGGCTTTTATATAAGCATAAGGTTTATATTCATTTTTAGAATCATTTAACTTAGCATAACCAATGTTACTAGTTAGATAAGTATCCGCAATTCCAAAGTTATTTTGAATATTTTTAACATCTTCTTTGGAAACATCTTGATATTCATAATGAAAGTTACCAAACTCATATATTTCATAATTAATTAAAGAATTTATGGCACTAGAATACATAGTAGCCACTGCACTTACTAGAGCCACGGATAAGATAATACCGATAATAGTTACAATGGTGCGTTTCTTATTAAATTTTAAATTTTTAATAGTTAATTTATTTAGTAAGTCCATATTAAGCCTCACTTACAATTTTACCATCTTCAATTTTAATAATTCGATCGGCCATTTTCGCAATTTCTAAGTTATGGGTAATCATAATAATAGTTTGCTTTAATTCTTTGTTAGATTTCTTTAAAAGTGCTACAATTTCATCACTAGATTTAGAATCTAAGTTACCGGTTGGTTCATCGGCTAAAACAATAGTTGGTCTAGTTATAAGGGCTCTACCGATACTGGTTCTTTGTTGTTGACCGCCACTTAATTCGTTAGGAAGATGATATCTTCTTTTTTCTAAACCTAAATGGCTTAACATATTTTCTAGTTCTTCATTACTAACCTTACGATTATCAAGTGCTAAAGGCAAAGTAATATTTTCCTCCACATTTAAAATAGGTATTAAGTTATAAAACTGATAGATTAAACCGATTTGACGACGTCTAAAAATGGCTAGTTTATCATCATCTAAGGCAAATATATCTTTACCATCAATATAAACTTTACCCTTCGTTGGTCTGTCTACTCCCCCAATTAAATGTAAAAGGGTTGATTTTCCCGAGCCAGATGCTCCTACAATAGCCACAAATTCGCCTTTTTTCACGCTAAATGAAACATTATCTAAGGCTACAACTTTGGTTTCTTTTTTACCATATATTTTGGTTAAATTTTCTACTCTTAAAATTTCCATAGTAATCTCCTTTTCTTAAAGACATTATATAATATTTAAAGTTACAACTAAGTTACATTTTTAAAATTTTTTTATTTAAACTTTTTAATGATTTATTGATAGCTAGAAGTTGAATTAAAATATCATTACAGTATTTATCTTCAGCAACCATTTTGGCAATGCCTCTTACTTGACCTTCGATAGTTTTTAATCTGGTTTCTAAGTTTTTTTTCTGTTTCTGTACGATGCGTACTTTCATTACAATGTTTACAATCCATATATATTTTTCCTTTGCAAGTTCATTATATACCCCTAGGGATCTATGTCTATATTTTTTTAATTAGGATTAGTCTACCCGCCGCCACTCCCTAAAGAGTTTTATTTATAAATTTTGGGTAAGTATTAATTAAAAACACAAAAGTTTATGCTATGGTATGGTAATGCTTAAAAAAAGAAGTACCCTGGCACATAAAAGTTGGCGATTTATTTAAAATCAAAAAAATAAATGGTACAATATAAATGTTGAAAATTAAAAGCTAACAGAAATAAAAAGGAGTTCGACATGAAAGAAACAATTGAAAATCTTAGAAAAGTATATAAATATGGGAAGAAATATAAATCTAGTTTAATTTGGCAAATAGTTGGATGTATTATGGGAATAATAATTCATATTATTTTTCCATTAGTTTATGCAAGATTTGTAGTAGAATTTACAACATCCGTTTGGGAACAAGCAATCTATATGGCATGTTTAATGTTATTTATTAATATAATAGATCGCTTGCATACCGTCTTAATAAGAAAGAATACTCAAATTTTTAGAAGAGGAACAGTTAGAAATTTGCAAAAAGCACTAGGTCGCCAAGTTTTATCATTAGAACAATCTACAATTGATGCTAATTCTAGTGGAACATTTATTCAAAGAATAATAAGTGATACTGATAAGATGTCATCAATGTTTACCGTTGGTATGGGAGAACTTACAGGAGTCTTATCGAATATTGGTTCCTTTATCGCTGTATTTATAATTGATTATCATATGTTTATTTATTATTTTGTTTCAGCATTAGTTCTAACTATACTTAGTGTTCTAAAAAGCAATGTATTAGCCAAAAAAGATGTGGAATTTAGAAATCAAAGTGATAAAGTTGCCGGACTGACAGGAGAACTAGTTAGAGGGGCAAGAGACATAAAAATGTTATATGCCAAAGATAGTTTTATGGAAGAGTTTGATAATAATATTGTATTACAAAATGAAAAAAATTTTGATATGAGAAATATCGACATACTTTATGAATTTATTATTGGGATAGCAAAAAGATTATTTGAATTTGGAATGTTAATGTATTTGATATATTTAATTCATAATAATGTGTTAAGTGTTGCTGTCGCACTAGCCTTATATGGTTATAGAGTCAACATTATGGCTGATATGATGGGAAATGTATCCAGGTTATTAGAAGAAACAAAGAATTTTAATATATCATGTAATAGAGTTTTTGATATTATTGATGGGAAAAAGTTTGCAAAAGAAACCTTTGGTAAAAAGCATATTAAAAATATCGAAGGAAGTTTTGAATTTAAAGATGTATGTTTCTCCTACGATAATAAAAATCAAGTATTAAAAAATCTTAATTTAAAAGTAGAAGCAAATAAAACTTATGGAATTGTGGGAAAAAGTGGTGAGGGAAAAACTACGATGTTTAATCTATTATGTAAATTGTATAACTGTAAAAGTGGTACGATAACAATTGATGGTATAAACATTGATGAACTAGATGAAGAATCAATAAGAGGAAACATTACAATAATAAGTCAAAATCCTTATATATTCAATTTAAGTATAAAGGATAATCTAAGATTAGTTAAGAAAAATATTACGGACAAAGAAATAGAAGATGCTTGCAATCTTGCGTGTTTAAACGAATTTATTGAAAGCCTACCTGATAAATACGATACGATTGTTGGTGAAGGTGGAGTTAGTCTTTCTGGTGGCCAAAGACAAAGATTAGCAATTGCTAGAGCATTAATTCAAAAAACAAAAATAATATTATTTGATGAAGCAACATCAGCACTGGATAATGAAACTCAAAATAATATTCAGCAGGCAATCAATAATCTAAAAGAAGATTATACAATAGTAATAATTGCCCATAGATTATCTACCATAATGAATTGTGATAAAATATTCTTTATGCAAAATGGTAATATTATTAATGAGGGAACTCATGATAATTTATTAAAAAAGTGTAAAGGTTATAAAGATTTATATGAATATGAAATTAAGCAGAATTGAAAAGACTGTTAGAAATCAAGCAATTAGTTTCTAGCAGTCTTTTTTTGTTTTAGAATAAGTTTCTTATATAATTTTAATTTTATTACTTACTAATTTATGACTGATAATAAAAGATAAATACACTGTGCTTTGAATAATTATTAGAACAATCTATCTATTTTTATTCTTCTGGTTTAGCATTTTTAACTAGTTTTCTTTTTAAACTATGTTCATTAGTTACTTCTGGTAAATAAGTAGGATTTAGTTTCCTTAATATATAAGTTGCCTCTTCAAAAGTAATATAATCTTTATTAGTTAAAATAGCTGTTGCTTTTAGAAAACACTCCTCACCCTCTGAAGCATCAAATTTATCACGATAAATGGTGCCTGTAAAACAATCAACATAAGCAGGAAAAACAGCTACTTCTAAGGAATCGGTGCGATAAGCCAGAGCATAACGAGCCTTTTCACTAAAATGAATTTCGGTACCTTGAACATAATTAGATATATACTTAGTAATAGTCGTTAACTTAACCAAGCATAAATTTTGTGTTTTAATTTTCTTTCTTTTTTCAAACATAACAATCACCTTATCGCCTTAAATATAATTTTTTAATATTCTATCTATATTTTACTATTTTTACAAGACTTTATCTACATTTAAGCCTCCAAAAAGTAATAAATGCTAGAGTAAAATCACTTTTGAAAAGCAAAAAAGTACTGAAGTAAAATTAATTATCCAATTTTGCGCCAGTTCTTTATTTATTTTTGGTTTTTAAGTGGTTGCCATAAGCACTTAAAAGTTATGACTTTCTGTTTTACAATTTATAGCAGTATTTTTCGCAGTATTTTTTTAAAAAAGTCCCTATTTCTAGGGACTTGTAAGGCTTATTTGGTGCCTGTGGTGGGACTCGGACCCACACGATATTGCTACCACTGGATTTTGAGTCCAGCGCGTCTACCAATTCCGCCACACAGGCATATAAGTATTATAGCAGAAATCCTAGTAAATAGATACTAAAATTTTACTATAACCCCAAAGTTTTTAATCATCTCAACGGCTTGATTAGCAGATACCTGACAACCAACAACATCAGAAGGCTTAAAAATCATCCCACTAATATCACATGTTGATAAATCAACGCCTCTTAATGGGGTATCCGAAAGTGTTAACTTACTCATATTACAAGCATTAAAAGTTGTATTTCTTAAACGATTATTAATAAGACGCATTTCTTTTACATTACTATCTATAAATTGTGTTTTTTCTAAAATACTACTCCCAATATTTAAATAAGAACCAAGACAACTTAGAATACTAACATTTTTTAAAGTACAATTAACGAGTGATGTTCCAATTAAATTACAATTTTTAAAATGACAATCATGCAAACCACAATCGGTAAAATTAGCATTACTAAAATTACAATCTATAAATTTCACTTTCGATAAGACTTCATAATCAACTCTTAGATTACTAAAATCACAAGCCTCATAAGTATTGCCATCGAAAGAAGTCTCAGTTATATCAGTAAATTTTTCTTTAGTTACTTTCATCTTTAACTTCTTCCTTATAAATAGAGTTAAATAAGTCGCCAGTAATCTTCTCTTCTTTCTTTGGTTCTATCTTTGGTAAATCTTTGATAGTTGAAAGACCGAAATAATCTAAAAAATCACTAGTAGTTCCATAAAGATTAGGTCGTCCTGGCATAGTTGACTTACCGACCTCTTTAATAAGACCTTTAGCAACTAATTTACGAAGAAGCCAAGTATTATTAACTCCTCTTAACTCATCAATTTCTATTCTGGTAATTGGTTGGTTATAGGCAATAATAGCTAAGGTTTCTAAGGCAGCTTGGGATAAAGTATTGGTATTAGGATTTACTATTAACTTTTGATAATAATCCTTATGTTCTTTCTTAGTAGTTAACTTAAAAGCATCACCTAAATAGCTAATTCTAATGCCCCTATTTTCAGCTTCATATGATTGTTTTAAAGAAAGTAAGATTTCTTTACAAGTATCAATATCTTCATCTAATAATTCGCTTATTTGTTTTAAAGTAAGACCATCATCGCCAACAACAAATAATAGTCCTTCTAATATGCCCTGCTTATTCATAATCTAAACCCTCCACAATAATAGGACTAAAATTGTCCTCTTGTATAATTTTTAACTCTTTATTTTTACTCATGGTAAGAATTGTTAAAAATGTTATAACAATATATTCTCGCGTATTAATACTAAATAAAGAATAGAAATCAACTTTACCTCTTAATCTTAAAATATCTTTTATTTCTTTTGTTCTTTCTAAAACACTTATTTCTTTTTTAGTAATAGTAGTATCTAATGGTTTTAAAAGTTTTAATTTCTTTTCTACTTCTAAAAAAGCTTTATAAAGAATATCAGCATCATATAGTCCTTTAACCTTACTTGGTTCATAATATTCTTTTAAGTTTTCAGGAAATCTGGTATATATTTCATTTCTTTTTAATTCTAAGTTTTTAAACTCTCCAGTTATATTTTTAATATTTTCATATTCTAATAACTTATTTCTTAAATCTTCTTCACTTTTAATATTAAATTCATCATCAGCTTCTTCGTCATCATCTTTTTTATTTATTAACATCTTGCTTTTTAGATGAACTAGTTCGCTTGCCATACTTAAATATTCACTAGCAACATCAATATTTAAGTCTTGCATCTTATTAATAAAGTCTAAATATTCTTTAATTAAGTCAAAAAGATTAATATCATAAATATTCATTTTCGACTGTTTAACTAGATGTAAAAGAAGATCTAGTGGACCTTCAAAATTGTTTATATAAAATGTACAATTCATAATACTTCTTTCTAATCACATTTATACCCTATCGACTCTAATTCATACTTAACTGTACTAGCCGTTGCATCTTTTTCATAATATATTCTATCATATTTAGTTAGATTTTCGCTAGTCTCACTATAGTTAATTTTAGTGGTTTTAGTAAATCCAGTTTGAGTATTAACAAATCCTGCGGATATACCAGTTATTTTATTTAAATCATTAACTGTATTTTGAACATTTAGTGCATAAGATGCATAAGTATCATCATTAACAATAAAAGTATAATTATAAGTATCATCAATACCAGTTAGTTTATTGCTAGTAAAAGTATAAATAGTTGAGTGATTATTACCTGTACAAGTAAGCTTATTATTTTTTAAAGTTACACTTTGATAATCAGCAGTTGTTCTTTCTAAGACTTCTAATTTAGTAGCAGCTGTATATTCGTTATTATTTAGAATACTTTTTAAAGTTATTTCTTCTTTACTATTTAAAGAATCAGTATCAATTAAGACTCTACCTATATAAGTTTTAGAATCATTATATAAATCAAAATAGATTTTATGTTCTTTAAAATTATAACTAGCTGTATCATTATTAGTTATTTTATAATTTAAATAAAAGTTACCATTTTCTTCAGTTTTTGTTAAATTAGTTATTGTTAATTTATTAAATGTAATAGAAGTAGTATCTAGGATATCATAATATGTTGTAACTTTAGTATCAGTATTACTATTATTATCTTTATTAGTATTATTATCTTTAGTATTGGTATCACTAGAATCATCATATTTACCATCACCATAAATATAACTATTATCATCAATACCAAATATTTTTAAGACATTATTTAAATATGGTGTAATGTAAGGAATTAGAAAGATACCAATAATTAGACAAGCAAATAATATTAACATGGCAACTGGGCTTTTTTGGGTATCTTTTTTCATAGTACCAACTGTTTTATCACTATTTAATTTGGGCATACCAATATCTTGATTATTTGGTATTTGATTTGGTTGGTTAGTATTTTGCTGGCTTGAATTATTAATTGGAACATTTGGGGTATTTTGAAAATAAGTATTAGTAGTTTTATTACTTGCAGAAGTTCCCATAATACTAGAAGTTGTTGTTGTATTAGTTATCTGATTATTAGGTATTTGATTATTTACAGTTTGATTATTTGCTGATGCATTATTTACTTGAGTATTATTTGTTTGGGGTATTTGACTTACTCCTTGATTTATATTAGTATTATTTGGCATTACATTATTATTTTCATTATTATTAGAATTAGTATAATCACTAAAAACATTACTTTTCATTTCATTATTATTGTTATTATTCATATCCATACCTTCTTATTTCTTTTATTAAGATAATTATATCAAGAAACTATTCTATTTGTAAACAATACTGGAATATTTTAGATTATTTAAAATATTTTATTTATAATACTATATACTATATCTACTACTCTATTACTAGTAAAATAAATAATAGTTATATAACTTAAATAGATAAGATAAAAGATAGAACTTATTATATTGCTATCAGTACTTTTAGTTCTTAAATGATAATCAAGAAATCCTAGTAAGTAGATAAATATAATGGTTATAAAAAATAATATTAAAGTAGAAAAAAAGGTAATAATAATCATATTTTCTAAAGAATGAGAAGAAGTATTAGAAAAATAAATAATAGCAATTGGTACTAAGGTAATAAGAGTTGTTAAAAGATATTTTCTATTTTGAACTAACCCTTGAATTTTAAGACTAAATGGTATAAATAAAGTTATAGGAGTAAAGATTAAGCCATCATACATAACCCAGATAAAAAAGAAAAATAAATGGATTAGAAAAATCATCATAATGAGTTTTAACATGATTAACCATTTCTTCTAAAGTAAGTTCTGATTCTTCATTATATCTATCTTTATGATTATAAAAAGTACTGTCAGTAACTATTTTACTAATACGACCAGCATCATCTAAAGTAGATTTATCTCTAATACCAGCCATATCTCTTTTATTTAAAGCTCTAAAAAAGTAATAATAATTAGTATCTTGATAACAATTAGTTATATTAAATAATTCGTTCATTCTTTCACATCCTCTAGTATAATAATAGCATAACTTCTAATTTATATATAGTAATTTTAATTTTTCTGTTATATAATCAAATCAAGCAATAGCAATTGGTTTTAAACCACTTTGATGAGTCATCAAGGATATTTAATTAAAGAATTATGTGATTATATTACTCCAAGTGATTACTCTAAACGTTATTTAGTTAAATCACTCTCCATAATATAATATCACATCAAGTATTGCTTATTTTAGGAGGTAATATGTATGTGGCAACATCTAACTAAGAAACAAATTAATAATTTCATATTATCTCTTAATCTTATTTCTTTTAATAATCTTTCTAATAAAGAGAAATTAAAACTTTTATATACCATTAGCAATCACGGTGAAAAACATTATAAAGTATTTAAAATACCCAAAAAAAATGGTGGCTATCGTACCATTTATGAACCTGATTATACATTAAAAATGATTCAAGAAAATATTCTTACCAATGTTTTAAATGAGAGAATAATTTCATCTTATGCCAAAGCTTATAAAAAAGGTCTATCCCTACTTGATAATGCCTTACCTCATTTGCGCCAAAAAATCGTTTTAAAACTAGATATTAAAGATTTTTTTCCAAGTATTGACTTTCTAAAAGTTTATAAAAAAGCTTTTCCTAGACATATTTATCCTGAGGCAGTAGCAAGTCTTCTAACTAACTTAGTTACATATAATAACACTTTACCCCAAGGAGCTCCTACCAGCAGCTATATATCTAATTTAGTTTTAAGAAGTTTTGATATTAAAATAGGTTCATTTTGTCAAAGTAAAAACATTGCTTATACTAGATATTGTGATGATATGACCTTTTCAGGTGAATTTAATCCCCAGGAAATTATTAACCTTGTTAAAACAGAATTATTTAAAGAAAATTTTATTTTGAATAAGAAGAAAATTAAAATAATAAAATCTAACAAAGCCCAAATAGTAACTGGTATCGTTTGTAATGAAAAACTAAGTATTCCAAGAACATATAAGAAATTTATTAGACAAAATATGTATTACATAAATAAATATGGCTTAAATAATCATTTAAAATACATTAATTATTTAGACTCTAAAGATTATCTTAATAAGTTATATGGACAAATATTATTTGTTTTACAAATTGAAAAAAATAATAAAGAATTCTTAAACTATAAGAATGAATTAATAAAATTAAAAGAAAACTAACTATTTAAATAAAGTATTAAATACTCTACAAATAGTTAGTTTTTTTTAACATGCTCTACGATAAATATTTAAAACTTGTTCCTCAAAATTAGCACGATAAAATCTTCTACTATACTTCATGTAACCAACATAACCATTATAATTAGTTACTTTTTCATTAATGCGCTTGCGACTTAATAAATCATTGGCAACATCTTTTCTATCTTCATTACTTAAATATAGAAAATCCATTTCACTATAGATTCGTTTAATATCAATAGTATTATTAGACTTGTTATATTCAACATATAAGTATTCATTAATTCCATTAGAACTATTACCAGTAGCAATAAGTAAAAATGAAGAACCATCACTTCTTAACATACTTACTGTGTTATTATTATAACTACAAGGTACATTATTATCGATATATATAGGGTTTAATCCTATCATAGCTATTTCTTTATTAACCGTATAATCATATTGACAAGGAATTGTACAATTTGGATACATATCAATGTTTATTAAAGCTGTTTTAATTTGTTCATCATTTAGAACACTTAAATGAAACATTTTTTCTTCTTTTTCATCACTTAAATTGTGATGAATATTACCATAAAACTCTAAGGAATTACTAGCAGCAAAGTAATCAAAACTACATTTATTATACATCTTTTCACTAATATCCCAAGTTAAATCAATACCATAATACTTATTATCTATTTCTAAAACATTAAAGGCATGATGGTGACTTTTATTTTGATAATAGCAATTAATTCCTAAGCGATCCATCATTTCTTTATAAACAAGAGCAAACCCAGCACAAACCCCTTCATCATTAACTAATACCATTAAATTTCTTGATTTTACTTCATCAGCATATTCATTGTAATGTAATTGTATACATAATCTTTGATAAACAAAAATAGCTTTTTCTAAATCAGACCATACGGGATTTATCAAACGTTCAATCTCTTCTAAAACATCTAAAATTTCTAGCATTTCTCTTTTAGTATAATAAGTTCTTTTTTGATAATGTTCTCTAGCAAATTTTCTCTTTACTGGATTTAATCCTCCTAAAATACTAATTGTAATATTATCACTTAATAACTCTACTTTTTCTTTTGTTAAACCTTTAGTATTTTCTAGTACTAAAGCAATATTTCTTCTTCTTGCAAGTTCATTATATTTATAAATAGCCTCTAAATTTAACTCAGAAGCACTAACATTAATCTTTTTCACCCTAATCCCCCACTTTTTTAGTTTCTTTTATACTTACTTTGATACTGTCAAGTTTATCTAAATAATTCTTATTTTTTAGATATTGACTACTTGATACTACTAATTCTTTTATTTTAAAGTTATCAACATTAATATCACTTACGATAGCCTGATTAATAACTAAAACCATTGTCTTTACTTTATTTAATGGCATTTTCATATTCTTAATAACAACTTGATCATAAATGTAATCTTCATCTAATTCTAAAGAAGTATTATCTAAAATAATATTTTTTACGTGTAAGAATACATCAGTACTCCTTATTTCACAATTGATTAAACTTAAATATTTTAAATTAGAACATTTGGCAATACATTCTAAATCGTAACTATCAAGGCATAAATTACAAAGAGTCAAATTTTCTAAATTAGGTAATCCTAATATTTCATCTAATTTAACATTTGCTATAGCCCCACTAATAGTAAAACGGTTAATAACTAAATTTTTTATAGCAAAATAATCATTATTATAAACTCTTAAAGCTTTATTAATACTATCTGTAATCATAAACCCCTCTTCTTTCTTAGGCATATATTATATATATATTTTTCTAAAAGTCAACAATAATTTACTAAAAGCAAAAACTAATCTAGTATTCTTACTAAATTAGTTTATATTTTTTTAATTACTCAAATATCTTTTCAAATATTTCTTTATAGTTAGAAACACCATAAATTGTTAATTTACTTAAGACATCTTTAGGTATTTCTTCTAAGTTTTTCATATTACTATTAGGAATAAAAATAGTTTTAATTCCCTTATTATAAGCTCCAATTAATTTTTCTTTAATACCGCCTACCTCTAATACTTCCCCATTTAAGCCAATTTCTCCTGTCATTGCTACTTCCTTAGCAACAGTTTTATTTAATAAAAGACTTAAAATACTACTAGTAATACTTACACCAGCAGAAGGTCCATCTTTAGGAGTTGCTCCTTCCAAGAAATGGATATGAATATTTCGATTATCAAAATAATAGTCATTAACTTTAAAATAGTCTTTATTACTTCTAATATAGCTGATAGCCACCTCAATTGATTCTGTAATCACATTGCCTAGGGAACCAGTCGTTATAATCTCGCCTTTACCATCAAAAAGACAAGACTCAATTTCCATTACTACTCCACCCAATGGTGTATAAGCAAGAGCATTAATAACTCCAACTTTTTGGATATCTAAAAGCTTATTTTCCGTAAATTTCTTCGATCCTAGATACTTACAAACCATTTCTGAGGTTATATTAAGTTTTAACGATGAATCATCATAATCAAGGATTAACTTACGCATAATCTGTTCCAGACATCTTTTTAAATTACGAACCCCTGCCTCGCTAGTATAAGAAACAATAATTTCTTTTAAAATTTCATCACTTATTTTAACATCCCGACCACTAATTAAATAATTTTTAAAAATAGTTGGCAATAAATACTTTTTAGCAATATCTACCTTTTCTTCTAAAGTATAACTAGATAATTCAATAATTTCTAAGCGATCATATAAAGCTGGTGGAATATTTTCTATATCATTAGCAGATGCTATAAACATTACATTAGAAATATCAAATGGTTCTTCTAAGTAATTATCTGTAAATAAATGATTTTGTTCTGGATCAATTATTTCAAGTAAAGCACTAGCAGGATCACCATTATAATTTTTTACCATCTTATCAATTTCATCAATTAAAATAACAGGATTGTTTACTTGACATTTTTTGATTGCTTGCATGATTTTGCCCATATTACTTCCTAAATAAGTTCTTCTACTTCCCATAAGTTCAGTAACATCATTTAATCCACCAACACTTAATTTATAAAATTCTCGATTTAAGGCTTTGGCAATAGCAATAGAAATAGAAGTCTTACCAACACCAGGAGATCCTACTAAACAAATAATTGGGCTTTTAATATCCGGATTTCTTTTTTTTAAAGCAACATATTCTAAAATACGACTCTTTATATTTTCTAAGCCATAATGACTCTTACTTAAAGCTTTTTTCACCTTATCAATATCTAACTCTTCTACTCCAGTTTTATTCCATGGTAAGCCTAAGATAGTATCTAAATAATTTTGAACAATAGCTCTTTCGGGATGTCCTTCTGGTAAATAATCTAACTTTTTAATTTCTAAAGCAATTTTATTTTTAGTAAGCATTGGCATTACTAAATCATCAAGCATATTAAAATAATCATCTTGAATTTTCTTATTATCTTTTTCTTCGCCTAGTTCTTTTTTGATATATTTTAATTTTTCTTTTAAGATATATTCCCTTTGATTAGATTCCATCTCTTCTCTTAAGGTATCTTCTATTTTATAATCCAGTTCACAAACTTCTATTTCTACAGAAATATCATAAATTAAATTGGTAGCTCTTTTTAAAGGGTCAAATTCATTCATGTAATTTATCTTTTTTTCAAAACTTAAAGGAATAAAAGTAGCTACAATATCCGTTAATTTATTTAAATCATTAATTTGAGCAATTTGCGATAAAACACTATTAGAAATAGTATGTGAAATATTTATATATGTGGTTAAAGTTTTAATTAATTTTCTTTTTAAAGCCGTTTCTGAGACAATATCATTTTTAATATCCGTTATATTAGAAGTAATAGCCATCACTACATTTTTATTATCTTCTAAACCTTGATATTTATCTATTCTAACCCTGTTTGTCCCAACAATAGTTAATCTAATATTTCCATTTGGTAAATCTATAATATTTTTAATAGAGCCAATAACCCCAATATTAGGTAAATCATTAATACTAGGTTCTTCTTCCAACGTATCACGTGGACAAACTAAAAGTAAATTACCATTATGATGCTTATTAGAAATCATAACTAAAATATCATCTTTTTTAGTTTCTACTTTAATCTCTTGATTAGGAAGAATGATTAAATCTTTTAGTATCATCACAGGTAGATAATTATTCATATAACCACATCCATTTATAACTAAACTCTATAGTACCAATTTAAAAGTGGTTTTACAAGGTTTTTTAACATTTTTTTACTAAAACTTTGATTAAAAAAAGCCATAGAATATATTTAAATATTACTATGGCTTTTTAGTTAATTTATAAGACTTTCTGTTGAGATTCTTCTTGATTTAATTTAGAGTCTTTATTAACATAAAATTTTTTAATATCAATACGCATATCTGTGCCTAATTTTTTAGTAAGTCCCGCTACTAACATATAAGCAGTTTTATTTCTTTTCATATTTAGATATGCAGCATACAATTTACTATATTCTGGATCAGATGCTATTAATTCATCATCAAATACTAAAGTATCATTTAAATAGAAAACTGGTCTATTAAGCATAAATTTCAAAATACTTTTATCCATTTTCATATCTTCACTTAATTCTTTATAAACCAAATCATTGGTCATTACTGCTAATAAATTAAAATTAGGATCAGATTTTAATTGTTTTCTAACATAACGATAATATTTCGCATCTTGTTTAATTTTATCTAGTATTTCACTAACTTTTTTCATTTTTCAAATCCCCCTTAAATGCCATATTCGCATTTCTTAAAGCGTATATTACCGCATAATTTCCTTATTGTCAACTTTTTTGTAAAAAATATTTAAAATTAAAATAAGGCTAATTTTGTTAAAAAAGAAATTTACTTATTTGATTGGTATTTTAATATACTTTATTTAATTGTCATATAAATAATGAAAATATTATTAGTACTTAAGTAAATTATATAGATACATATACTACTAATTGTTAAAAAAAGATTTTAACTACTATTTCACATAAAATTCATAGTAAAAATAAATCTTTTATGGTAAAATTTAATTATGGAGGTTAGATATTTATGAAATTAAATATTAGAGGAAAAAATTTGAGTGTTACACCCGCAATCAAGGAGTATATCGAAAAGAAACTAAATAAGTTAAATAAATACTTTAAAGACGGTGATAATACTACTTCCAATGTTATTATCAAGACAAGAGCTAATAAAGATGTCATCGAAGTAACAATTTTAAAAGATTCAACTGTAATTAGAGCTGAAGTCATGGACGATGATTTATATACTGCAATTGACTTGGTAGTAGAAAAACTAGAAAGGCAAATAAGGAAAAACAAAGAAAAATACAATACAATAAGAGCTAAGAAAAGCCATGATTTAGAAAGTATTTTCGAAGATTTTGCTGGCGATAAAGAAGAAAATGAGCCAACTGTTGTAAAAAGAAAAACTATTGATACTTCTAAACCTATGGATATTAATGAAGCAATCTTACAAATGGAATTTGTTTCTCACGACTTCTTTATTTTTAAAGACAGTAAAACAAAACAAATATGTGTTTTATATAAAAGATGTGACGGTAACTACGGCATTATTGAAGTTAAATAATTTAACTAAAAAGACAATTAATATATAGATTTTTAAAAGAGTGATGCAATCACTCTTTTTGTTTATTTATAAAGTCTACGTTTACTATTATTTTTTGCTTCTTCTAAATGTTTTTCATATGCTGATAATGGACTAATTGTTGGAATGCCACTTTTAGTAATGGTTGAAAAAGCATCACTAGAAAATTGATTAAAATCAAGTAAATTTTTAGCACAAAAATCAACACAATAGCCCTCAAAATGTGCTAAACAATATTTAATGCTTTGTCTTTGTTCTGGTGTTGCCTCATGATTTTCTAGTATCATTAAATATTTAGGAGAATCCGTACTAAATTCATCATTTCTAGTAGGCGAATTTAATATAACCGTAAACCCTAACATATTAAAAATTAAGGCTATATTATAAGGACTAACATCCTTACTATCTAAATGCTTACTAAATTCATTAAAAGGATACAAAGTATTAGCAATTTCTAATAAAAATACACGATGTCTTATATCTTTAAATACATCACCATTTTTATAAATATTGCCCATCTTATCTATTACAAATACTTTTGTACTTACAAACTCACTATTATTATCTAAATTTACTACTTCCATAAACTACTCACTTTCACTACAATATACTTTGATTATATAAATAATTTCTTAAAATTACTATAGCTTTTTTAAGATATTTATGAAAAATAAATAAAAATTTCGATAATTAGAAGAAAATGCTAATATTTTATGATATTATTAATTACGGAGATGGTATTATGCAAAAGAAAAAAAATATAATTTTAGGAGTATTAGTATGTATCTTAATCATATTAGTATGTATTCTTCTATTCATTTTAGGAAGAAAGAAAGACTATCAAAGCATCTTAAATATTGGACTTTCTGAAGTTAAAGAAAAAATAGATAATAAAAACACTTTTGTCTTGGTAATTACTCAAACTGGTTGTTCCCATTGTACAGCTTACTTACCAGTTTTAGAAGAAATTGGTAATGAATATAAATTAAACTTTTATGATATAAATATTACTAATTTAAGTGATGATGAAAAAACAGAATTTAATAAACTAGTTCGTTTTAATGGAACTCCTACAACGATTTTTTTTACTGATGGCGAAGAAAAATCAACAACAACCCGCCTAGTCGGTGAAAAAACTAAAGATAAAATTATTAATCGCTTAAAGAGTGAGGGTTATATCAATGAATAGAATTTTAGAATTTGGTAAAGGCTTACTAGGTTTATTTCTTTTTTATTTTTTACAAATTGGTTTTCAACTTTTATTTTACAATATTTTAATTAAAGATAATTTTCTAATTAATAATATACTTTATATTATAATGGAACTTATTTTAGTAATAGTACTAAGTTTAATGAACTATAAAAAGCTAAAAAATGACTATGCTAAATTTAATGAAAATCATAAAAAATATTTAAAATATGGTCTTAAATTATGGCTTATTGGGCTTGTAATTATGATGCTTAGTAATGCTATTATTTATAATGTCGTTGGAAATATTGGTAATAATGAAGAAATAAATCGTCAGATGATTACTAAATACCCTATTTATATGATTATATCAACTATGATGTTTGCTCCCTTTATTGAAGAATTAACCTTCCGTGGTAATTTTAAAGATGCCTTTAAAAACAAGAATATATTTATCATATTTACTGCCCTCTTATTTGCTGGTGTTCATGTTTTAAATGGCATCACAAGTCCTGTTGAACTTCTTTACTTTATTCCTTACGGAGCCCTATCTTTAGCCTTTGGTAAGATTTATATGGAAACTGATAATATTTACACAACAATGGTTATCCACTCAATTCATAATAGCTTAAGTATTATTTTAATGGTACTTACTAATGTTATCTAATAGGAATATTTATGAAAAAAGAAAAAGAAAAAAAGAAAAAAATTAAGTTAGATAGTAAAGAAACTCTAAATATAACTTCTAGTGAAGATAAGAAAGAAGAAGCTACTACCCATGAAGAATTTAGTGATGTTAATTCCCATCACCATTTCAAATTATTAAAAAAATTACTAATTATTATTATTTGCTTAGTAATTTTTATTCGCTTTTATGGGGTATCCCAGATCGTAACTAAAGAATATAGCATTATTGATAATAATATTCCTACTGGCTTTGATGGCATGAAAATAGTCCAAATAAGTGATATTCATTATGGTACTACTATTAATGAAACTAGCCTTAAAAAAATAGTTAATAAAGTTAATGAATTAAAACCTGATATTATAGTTTTTACTGGTGATTTAGTCGATAAAAGTATTAATCCTACTGATAAAATAAAAGCTGAAATAACCGTTAATTTAAGTAAAATAGAAGCTAACATTGGCAAATTTGCTATATTAAGTGATGAAGATAGTAAAAATTCTTATTCCAGTGATTTAATAACTAACAGTGGCTTTACTCTTTTAAATAATGAATCTAAATTAATTTATAATAACGATATCGACCCTATTGAATTAGTAGGAATTACTTCCTTGCCAAGTACAATAAAAACATCTGCTAACTATAAAATAGCCTTAATTCATAAACCAGATGATGCAGATAATATAATTAATGATAACTATAATATTATAATGTCAGGACACTCTCACGGTGGTATTATTAAACTTCCTTACATAGGTGGCTTAATAAATATCAAAGGAGCTAAAAAATATCATAATGATTACTATAATCTTGGTAATACCAAACTTTATATCTCATCAGGACTAGGAACTAGTAATATAAACTTTAGAATGTTTAACCAACCCTCAATTAATTTATATCGCTTCTATAAAGAATAGTTAAAAAGACCTTACGGTCTTTTTTTAAACACATTCTACATAAGTATCAGATAAACATCTTAAACAACATAGACAACTTAAATTCATAGTGAAGAAAGAATTAGTAGCAACATAAGGATATAAACTAGTAGTATCTGGATTATCTTGTAAGACTCTAAATGTTGCACAATTATTTTCGACTTTTTCGACACGGAAAACTGAAGAACAAGTAACTCCTGTAGTAGAGCAAGCTGCTGTTACATCTTTAGTAGTAGGCATACTCCAAGGAACCGAATTGCCACAATTTGTATAAAGCATAACTGGACGGGTATTACATACTAAACAAGAAGTACCTCCACCTAACATTGGACGATCGCAAGTATCAAGACATGAATCTGGACAAGCATTTTGTTGCAGAACTAAAATAACTTTTAAAATATCAGCAATAGAGTTTGGATCTTGATTATTCTTATTACACATAACATATTCCCCTTTCTTGTATTCACTAATAATTTATGATTAATTTTTTAATATGCTACCTTGCTGCTTTTATTTTTAAAGGTAATATAGTATAATTAAATGGGTGAAGAAAGATGAATGTAAATATAAATGTTTATATACAATATGCTGTAATACTTGCAGTACTTTTAATTATTGCTCTAGTAGTAATTAAATTTCATAAAAAAGACTTTGCAAAAGAAGTTAATAAGTTAGTTCAATACTTAGGAGGCAAAGATAATATAATTAATGCTGAATGTTCCATGTCACGCTTTAAAGTTATTTTAAAAGATGTTTCTAAAGTTAATAAAGATGGTATTACATCATTAGGAGCTACTGGTATTGTAGAAATTGATAACCAATTAAAAATTATCTTTGGTAAAGATGCTAAAGAGCTAAAAAAATGTATTGATGACTTACTGTAGGATTTATTCCTACTTTTTTATTTTTTAATTTCAACAACACTCTTAATATCTGAAATATCTATCTTCTTCCCATTTAAAGTTAAAATTTTATTTTGCTGTTTACTAATAATACTATCCTCTATTGTTTCATTATTATTTAAAGTAATTAGATACTGATGATTAAATAAATACTTATCTTTATCATCTAAAATTTTATTCCAATTAAGACTACTATTTTTTCTAGAACTTATCGTTGCTTCTTGATTTACATTTAAAGTTTTATCAATTTTATTAACAAATACTTTTGGTAATCTCTCATTCATAAGAATTCCTCCTAAAATAGTTTATGTTTTAACATAATTAAAGTTTCTTTGGGTTATACTACAAATATGAAAAAGAATATAATTATTTTAATCCCCATCTTTATTTTAGAATTATTAAGTATCTATTATCTTAAAAGTAATTACCAAATAAAACAGATAATTTGGTTTTTATTAGGACTCATTAGTTTATTTATTATCGTTAATCTTAAAGAAAAATATTTAAAAAAACTTAGTATCTTTCTTTATCTTTTAAGTATTATTTTATTAATAGTAGTCCTTTTTCATCCTTATACCAATGGTTCTCGTGGCTGGTTAAAATTATATAAATTCTCTATTCAACCTTCAGAAATAACCAAATTTAGTCTAATTCTTATATCTTTCTATTTACCAAATAATACTTTTAAAAGTAAGATACTCTATCTCTTAAGTTTTCTTATTCCCAGTATTTTAACGTTCATTGAACCTGATACAGGAGCAGTAATTATCTATGGTATTATCTTTCTTTATTTTCTTCCTAAGTTCTTCTCTAAAAAAGAAATATTTATTTTCTTTATTGTCTTTATTTTTCTTATCATAAGTCTATTATATTTATATATTTATAAAAAAGATACCTTTATCGATATCTTTAATACTAGTATTTATTATCGTCTAGACCGCCTTACTTCTTTTAAAAATCAAGATAATATGCAAGTAAACAATGCTCTAATATCTCTTGCCTCAGGCAAACTTCTTTATTTTCCTGAAGCTAACAATGATTTCTTTTTTGCCTACTTACTTAGTAAAAGTTCTATTAATTTTCTTTTTATTCTTAGTTCATATTTTCTTATTTTATTAATTTTAATTTTTTATAAACAACCCTTAAGCAATCTTCTTTTTTGCATATTAGCCTTTCAAATTATTGAAAATATAGGAATGAATTTAAATCTTTTACCAGTAATCGGTATTCCTCTACCCTTTTTAAGTTATGGCGGCAGTCATACCATTTCTACTTTTTTAATGTTAGGACTGGCTCTGCGTAAATTTAATAATAACCATAGTATGAATTAGAGTAAGTACCATGCATCCCTGGATAATAATTATTAAGATAATATGGATAAGGTTTATAAGGCTGATAAGTAGGTCCATTAACATATACTGGTCGTGGTCTTGTAACCCCTACTAAAGCACCGCCCGCTAATCCACCTAATAAAAAAGGAAAAACAAAACGATTTCCATTTTGATTACGATAATCATAATTATAGTTATAATACATAAAAAAACTCCTTTCTCTTTATTATATGAAAGAAGTTTTTTAAGGTCTAAATTTTTAAGAATTTTCCTACTTTTTTAACTCAAGAATCGTATTAACTTTTACTGGATTAGTAATTCCTACCCCAGTATTAGGATGAAAATGAGAATATCCCAAATCAACTAAATATAAACAAACTAAAACGATACAAACAGTTTTTTTTACGTTAATATTAATCTTTTTATATAAATTTTTTAACAACGGACAGACCATATATGTTAAAATGCAGCCTCCAAAGCCAAAAAGCATTAAACCTTCTAAACAAACTCGACCATGAATGTTTAAAAAGAATCCTGTATAATCCCACCATTTTAATCCTTTAAAAGTTTCTAAATACCAAGCTGTTGTATATTCTAAGATTCCACATAATAAAAATGCCATTAAAAATAATTGATAAGGATTCTTACGATACTTCTTTAATAAAACTAAAATAAAGACCGCTCCAAACCCATAAATAGGTAGCCAAGGTCCAAACATTGTTCCTTTATTAACTAGTCTTTCTTCATATATTAGACATAACATTATTTCCCAAAGCCACCCAATATTAGCAACATTAAAGAAAATTAAAATTAAATCCCAAATATCATAATCACAATTATAATCATATTTAAACCCTTTAACACTTCTTATCTCTTTTATAAAATATAAATTATCTGGATATGCCAACTTAGTATTTGGACAATCTAAATATTTATCTTTAAAAATACCAGGATAATCTTTAATTAGTTCTCTTCGATATTCCAAATAAAGATTAGCCTTAACCATTTCTTTATAAGGACGAAAATAAAAAATATTACTCATACCTAAAGTTAAAGGACCTAAAATATACCAAGGAATAAAACTTATATCTAACATAAACATTTCCCATTTATGATTATTGGTCATAGTCTTTGACATCATGAATGCTTCTTTAACTTTAATAGTTGGATTTTCTGCTAAAAGGTAAGGAATCATACTATACTCATAATGTTTAATAAATCCTCCAATAATAGTAAAATACCATAAGAAAGATCTAATCATTTTTGTTAACATTACTTCGCCAACATTAAATATACTTTTTGTATAATAAACAAATAATAACTTATTAACACTAGTATCTTGATAACTATAATGTTCTAAAAAGTAACGATTCTTACCGACATTAATTATTGTTGAGACAAAAACATAAATAAGTAAAAATGTTAAAACTGATAAAATAATAATCCAAGAAGATGGCATAATCTTTTTAAATATAAAATTATTTATCATATTTAAAAGACTTAAAGCAATCGAGCCCGTCCCACTTAATTGATTAAAAAAGGAAGCAAAAACACCAACTGTGGGCTTAAATCGCATAATAGGAGCAATAACATTATCTAAATGAATTATAGTTAAAAAACGATTTACTATCTCTAAATTATTAATTTTATAACTAAAATTTAAAATAGTCGAGGTTAAAAAACAAACAATAACACTATAAAACAAATGATATTTAATTGCTTTTTTGCTATTTTTCTTTAATTTCTCATACTTCTTCATACTACTAATCTTGATATTTACTATCTACTCCAAAATATTCTTCTAAACTTAGCCAATTACCATCGTTATATAACTTTTTAGCTAAGTCATAACCTGCATAGCGAAGATGCCATGATTCGTATTTATAGCCGGTATAATCACTTTTTCCCTTAGGAAATCTAATAATAAACCCATAAAGATAAGCATTATTATTAACCCATTTTCCTTCATCAGTTTTAGCAAAAGAATCATTAATAGAATTTAAATCAAATGCATAAGATGACTGGTGCTCAGAATAACCCGGTCTTGCTGAATAAGTATCAGCGGCCTTTTTACCATCTCTTTTAATATAATTATTATAAATTTTATTCTGACTAACATAAGGACGATACCCACTAGCAATATAAATATTTAACCCAAGAGCCTTCGCATCAGCCTGCATATTTAAAAATGATTTATAGGCAATCTTATTAATACATTTATTACAAGTATTAGTTTTACCTTCCGGACTTTCTACTGTATCTACCGGCATATAATCACTAGGTAAACTATAAGTCTTATTAACCATCATAACATCATCAATATAAGTTACCCCATTTATTTCCGTTATTTTAAACCCCTTAGCCGTAGTTCCTTTATCTATTTTCTCACCCCTAATTTTATCTAAAAGAGGATAAGCCTTAGTTAATTTAGTATCAATATCTTCTTGCTTATTATTGCTACTCTGTTCTTTTTTTTCATTACTTTTATCTTTAGAAGCCTCATTATTAGTATCATTATTCTTATTATTAGTATCAGAATTATTATTTTTACTATCATTAGTATTATTATTTATTTCTTTATTCTTTTCATCAAAAACCTTATCGTTAGCGGGGACTTTATTATTATCATTGTTATCAGGCTCTTTAACGTTATTATTATCCAAATTTTCTTTTTTATTATCCTTATTTAACATATATTTATTAATAGTCAAAAATAACACCGCCCCCATTAGAAAAATAACTGCTACCTTAATTATTTTTTTCTTTTTCATATACTCACTACCTTAATATTATCTTGGTTCTTTTCTAAGCAATATTACGCGATAAATTAACAAATTCTAAAATTTCTTCTTGTTCAAAGTACACTTTATAATTATTATGTTTATTATCATCTAAATTAACCAGTTCCAAAACCATCTTTTTCTTTTCTGGTGTATTATTTATATAAATTATAAAATAATTTTTAATAAAAGTTATTTTTTTCTTAACAGCTACCGGCTCATCGTAAAGTTTACGTATCACAGTACAAGCTTCAATAATCTCCCCCAAACTTAATGATTCACGACAATTATGATAACTAAATTCTTCATTATTTACGTTAAAATCAACCATTAACCATGAATCATTACTAGCAAGTCCTTCTTTATTAGTAGTTTTTTTCACTGTATAATTTATATTGGTATTCTTAAATTTTAATTTCATATCAACTCAAGACCTCTTTCTATGACTAGTATATCATAGTTTTTTAGATTTTAAATCCTCTTTTTGATCTTGATTGTTTTTTCTTGATTATTAAATTTTTTTAAGTTCCAATTTAGAACCATTATTTTCTTTTAAATAAGTATAATATTCTTCTAAAAGTCCCTTATTTACCTCACTTAATGGTATCATATCTTTTTTTATTAATTCTTCTACACACCAATCAAAAAATGTTTCTCTATATCCAAGTAGTTTATCAAAATTATATAATTTTTGAGCTTCCTTTTTATCTAATCCTAACTTTTGTAAAATAATTAATAATTTTAAAATTGCTAAATCAAGATAACTACTATTTAAAATATTTAACTCTTTTCCAAGAGCAAATGGCAATATTATTTGATAAGCCCATTCATAGATTCTAACATTCATCTCTCCTATTTCTTTATTATAGGGAAAGTTTTCTTCATAATTTTTTCTTACCATCTTTTTATAAATAATATCTAAATCTTTTAAACTACAAACATTATTTAAACCAAATACCTTTAATGCTTCCTCTAACATTTTTATCACCAGTTATATAATATTATAGGTTAGTTGCGTTATTTGTCGAAATTTGTCGAAAAAAGAAAAAAATTCTTTAAGTTATTTAAACTTAAAGAATCTAAATACTTTATTTACAGATAGTCTCTTTATATTTATCTTCTAAGGTATAAATATTAGCACAACTCATAAATACCAAAACCGTATCATGATATTTAGTAAGTGGTGTTATATCATCATTAGCAAGTAAATGACCATTAGGTATTTTGCTAACCAAATCATCACTAGATATATTTGGGTAATCACTTTGTTTCTCCCTGTTACAATCAATTGGAGTTATATAAGTCTCATCAGCCATACTTAGTACTTTAATAAAATCATCTTTTAAGGCTAAAGTTCTAGAATAGGTATTAGGTTTAAAGATAGCTACTATTTTTTTAGTTGGATATTTAATACGAGCTGCTTCAATCGTCTTTAGAATCTCTGTTGGATGGTGAGCATAATCATCTATCATGATATTATCTCCTACTTTAGTTTCTTTAAAACGACGTTTAGGAGTCGTAAAGTTATTTAAAGCATCTTTAATAGTTAATAGATTAACATTATATAAAATTCCAACTAAAATACTGCATAAAGCATTTAAAATCATATGTTTACCAACTAAAGGCATATGAAAATGTCCTAAAAAATTCTTATTATAGAAAACATCAAAATCACTACCTGCCTCATTCATAATAATATTTGTTGCATAAATATCATTATTGGTTTTAAAACCATAATGGTAAACTTTATTATTAGTTTTAAGTTTGCAAACATTTATATCATCACCGCAAGCTACAACAATTTTTGCTTTATTTACAAACTTATTAAATGTTTCAATAATATCCTCAATTCCTGAATAACACTCTGTATGTTCCAGTTCAATATTAGTAACTACTGCAAGATAAGGACTATAAGACAAGAAATGACGTTTAAATTCACATGATTCAATAACAAATAATTTATTATCCCTTTTAGCATAGCCAGAACCATCACCAATAAAATAGTTAACTCCCTTATCTTTTAAAATATCCGTAATCATAGTCGAAGTAGTTGTCTTACCATGAGTTCCTGAAATACCAATGGTCTCAAATTCCCTGGTTAACATTCCCAAAAGTTCATTATATTCTACAAACTCCAACCCAGCATTTTTTAAAAATACTAATTCTGGATGATTAAGACTAAAAGCTTTAGAATACGTTACAATCATCTCTTTATCTATCGGATGTGTTTGCTCATAATAAATAGGAATATTTCTCTTTATTAAACCTTCTTCCGTAAATGTATGATTTTTATTATCATCATAACCTGCTACAGTATGTCCTAAATCACTTAAAATTTGGGCTAAAGTAGACATACCACTTCCTTTAATGCCAACACAAAAATACTTCATAAATTCTCCTCCTAATATAAAAAGATACTTGTTAAAACAAGTACCCCCTAAATTAAATGTTTTTAAAAATTAAATCTTTATTAACAATATAATATTCCATTCCTGAATATACTGATAAACAAGTGGCAAGTAATACTAAACCTTTACCAACACCTATTCCAAAGAATTCAAAGGGAATATTGCTAAATAAGACTAAAGTTAAGCCAACCATCATGCAAGCCGTTTTAACTTTACCTGCTTTTGATGCTGCTACTACTTTACCCTTTGCTCCGCTAGCCATCTTTATTGCATCCACAACTGTGTCTCTTAAAATAACAACTACGGGTACAATTACTGGTAAATTATGATTATAAGCAAGAAGGATTAAAACTCCATTAACTAATACTTTATCAGCAATGGCATCCATCATTTTACCAAAATCCGTTACCATATTATATTTTCTGGCAATCTTTCCATCTAACATATCAGTTAGCGAGGCAATTACAAATAAGATACCCGCTATAATATAATTAAGTTTGATAACGATTTTACCACCTAGTAAATACTCCGGCCAACTAAAGCCAAACATATAAACAGGACAACCTAATAATAATAAAATAATTATTGATAAAAAGATACGTCCTAAAGTTAATTTATTGGGTAAATTCATAGTTATCTTCCTTCTACTTGGCTAGCCGTAGTTGTTACCATACGACCAACTGTTACTTGTTTAACTGACCAAAATATAACAAGAGCAACAAGGGCAATTACTAATATATAAAGTAGTGCAATACTTTTCTTCTTATAACGATAGCTTGTATCTGTATAAGGGCTTGCTATTCTTGATTTTAGTAATGCTTCTTCCTTATTTTTCTCCATTATTTTCTTTTCGATTTCTTCAACAGGAATTTTACTAGTCTTTTCAAACATAAATTCGTTAAATTTATCGACAGTTTTGGTTGGGTCAATTCCCAAATATTTTGCATAATCCTTGAGATAATCTTTTAACACAAAGATATCTTTAAAGCAGCCCATATTACCTTCTTCAATATTATAAAGTATAGCGGGCTTAATCTTCAAATCTTCGCTTGCTTCTTCTAAGGATACACCATTTTCTTCTCTTGCACCTCTAAGCATCAGGCCTATTCCGTTCAAGATAATTCACTTCCTTTTAAAATTTAAAAAAATAACTTAGTAAGCCGTGTTCTGTACTAGCATGCTAGTGACAAATATTTATCTAATCTATACTATTATGTATAAACTTTTCTACTCCGTTTATTTCCTTTGTAGAAACTCTCCTACCAAATTTGGATTTCTTACTCGCGGGGTTTACCACGTTCCACCTACTTTATTTCTAAAGTAACTCGTCTCTTTGGCACTTTATGTCTAATATAACCATTTAACAGGTCATCTCGACGCCGTCAGTTAAAAACTGCCTAAGGTTATTAGCCTTAGCAACGAACCCTATAGCCATTTCAGGTCTATGTAAGCACGGACTTTCCTCAAGTATAATAAATATACCAGCATTTGTCTTTCTAAGTTATTTTTTAATTATTAATTATTCACTTTTACCGTAAACAATCTTTTCTAATTGACTAATTCTTCTTAGAAGGTCAACATTATTAACAGGTACTTGATTCTTACTATCTTCCTGGGCAATTGTTTCTAAGTCTTTTAATCTTCTAACCTCACTACGAAGACGACTATTTTCTTCATTTAAACTAGCAAGTTCTTTACGTAACTTTTTAATCTCTTTATCAAATGCTACATAATCTTTAATAACTATATCTAAGAATCCGTCTACTTCCTGTGGTTTAAAACCTTTTGGTTCAATAGTAAATTCCTTATTAACTATATCTTGAGTAGTTAGAACTATTTTACTGTTATTCATAATTATCCCTTCCTACAAGATTAATTATATATTATTTTTCTTTGCCTTGTCAAGACACACTGCTAGTCTTAAGTCATCTACTTCTTTAATTAACCTATTAAATAAGGCATTATTATTCATTAAATTCATCTTAATCACCTACTAAAATAATAGCATTTTCTTAATATTTTTACACTTGATTCGACAAATATTATCATAATTTTCTAAATATTTAAATATAAGCAGACTTCCATAATTTATTTTTTATTGTTATTAAAATAGTTTAAATTTGTTCAACATAGTTTTTATTTTACTAAAAATAAACAAGCTAAAAAAACATTCTTTTTTGCAAAAATTTGTTAAAAAAAAGAAGGAAATAAGCCTTAAGTTGGTAATAAGTATATATAGAAGGACTAAATTATAACCAACTTTTAGCCTTCTTAGAAAGGGAAAACGTTTTATTAAACGTTTAAAAAAAGTAGGATAAAATGATATATCACATTAGTATCCCACTTAAATATTATTTTTTTATTAATTTTTTTTATTAGTTGAACCAAAACCACCTGTACGAGTACCAGTAGCATTATCATCATTAGTAGTTAAATATTTTTGAAATATTACCTGACCAATAACATCGCCTTTATGAATAACTAAATCAGTCTCGCCAAAGTTCCAAAATTGGAAATAGAAATGACCATCATTTGATTCATTACCATAATAATCAGCATCAACAATACCAATTGAGTTGCTCATCATAAAACCTTTTTTAGGTCCGCTACTTCTATTTACTAGCATAATGAATTCATCTGGCTGGCAATATGCCTTAAGTCCTGTTGGAATTAGACTAGGCTTTATTCCTGGTTTATATGGTGGTATTACCATATCACTGGCTGCCTCAACATCATAACCAGCTGAATTAGCCGTTTTTCTTACGGGAATATGAATATCTTTATCTTCATACCCTTTTGCAATTTCAAATCCTCTTCCTTGCATTTTTAATTCTCACTTTCATATAATACGACTTTTTCTTCTTTTAAGCTTTTTTTAACGTCAATAACTCTTTGGTTACTTGAACCACACCATTTAAGACGAGGATCATGTAAATCTTCTTTAAATTGACCATCTACTAAAACATCTAAATATTCTAGTACTTCTTTATTTTCAATAGTCTCCCAAGTAAAGCCTGTCCAAAGCCATATATTTTTATCAGGATATTTTTCTTTAAAAGCCTTACATAATTTAATAGTAGCTCCAACTGTATCTTTATATAAAGGTTCTCCTCCCAATATTGATAAACCTTTAATATAGAGAGGACTAGCTACTTCCAAAACCTTATTAATAGTTTCATCATTAAACTCACTGCCTAAAGTAAAATCCCAAGTTTCACTATTAAAACATCCTTTACAATGAAAGGGACAGCCCTGGAAAAAGATAGAAACTCTTACTCCAGGACCATTGGATATATCCATTTTACGAATTTTATTAAATCTTGCCATTTTTACGCATCCTTATTATCAATATGTGTTACACGTTCTTTAATTTCTTGCGTACGTCCTTTATTCCAGAAGTTAGTACCAATATAACCACAAGTACGACGGGCAACATTTAATTTATCATGGTCACGATTACCACAGTTTGGACAATACCATTCTAAGTTATCATCAATTAAAATTTCACCAGTATAACCACATTCATGACAATAATCACTCTTCGTATTTAATTCAGCATACATAATATTGTTATAAATAAAGTCCATTACTTGTAAAACAATATCAAGATTATTAGATAAGTTAGGTGTTTCAATATAACTAATAGCACCTCCTGGACTAAGTTTTTGGAATTCACTTTCAAGTTTTAATTTGGTGAATGCATCAATTTCTTCAAATACTGGTACATGATATGAATTAGTAATATAGTTACGATCCGTAATACCTTTAATAACTCCAAATCTTTCTTTTAAGCATTTAGCAAATTTATAAGTTGTTGATTCAATTGGAGTACCATATACTGAATAATCAATATCCTCAGCATTTTTCCATTCATTACACTTATCAACCATTTTTTGCATTACTGATAAACCAAATTCTTTGCCTTCTGCTCCATCAGTATGACTCTTACCAGTCATATATTTAACACATTCATATAACCCAGCATATCCAAGTGAAATAGTTGAATAACCATGATGTAATAAATCATGAATAGATTCACCCTTCTTAAGCCTTGCAAGAGCACCATGTTGCCATAGTATTGGAGCAACATCTGAAGTAACCTTAGAAAGTCTCTTATGTCTAATTTGTAAAGCTCTATGGCATAATTCTAATCTTTCATCAAACAAACGCCAGAAAGTATCCATATCTTTATCACTAGATAAAGCAACATCAACTAAGTTAATAGTAACAACGCCTTGATTGAAACGACCATAATATTTAGGTTTACCAGCCTCATCAACATATGGTGTTAAGAATGAACGACATCCCATGCAAGGATAGCAATTACCATTACCGTTTTTATCAATCTTAGTTTCTTTCATGATTTTTTCAGAAATATAATCAGGAACCATACGTTTAGCTGTACACTCAGCTGCCAACTTAGTTAAGTAATAATACTTACTTGTTGGATGAATATTATCCTCCTCTAAAACATATAAAAGTTTAGGAAAAGCTGGAGTTATATAAACACCTTTTTCATTTTTCATACCTTGAATTCTTTGACGTAATACCTCTTCAATTAACAAGGCAAGTTCTTCTTTATATTCCGTTGTTTCTCCTAAATACATACATACTGATAAGAATGGAGCTTGACCATTAGTAGTAGTCATCGAATTAATTTGGTATTGAAACGTTTGAACCCCATCAGTAATTTCTTTTCTTAAATCTTCGTCAACAAACTTAGCAATTTGGGCTTTGGTAAGTTTACGTTCTTTATATTTTTTCTCATAATACTGACGACTAGAACGAATAAATGGTGCTAAATGTGTAAGTGTTACCGTACAACCACCATATTGACTTGAGTTAACAGCCGTAATAATCTGGGTTGCAATAGTCATTGCTGTTAAGAAACGATGTGGTTTTTCAATCATAACTCCATTAATACTCGTACCATTTTGTAGCATATCTTCTAAATTGATTAAATCACAATTGTGTAGGGCATTTTGAGCAAAATAATCAGCATCATGGAAATGAATAATTCCTGCATCATGAGCTGCTACAATATCCTCAGGAAGTAAAAATCTTCTAGTAATATCAGTACTTGTAATACCTGCTAAATAATCCCTTTGCGTAGTTACTATCTTTGCATTCTTATTAGAATTTTCCGTATTCCAATACTCTGATTCTCCATCAATTAATTCTTTAATAGCTAAGTCAGTCGTATTACTTCTTCTTACTAATTCTCTAGTATAACGATAAGTTATATATTTCTTAGCAAGTTCATACTTACCAATACTCATTAACTTCATTTCAATTGTATCTTGAATATCTTCAACTAGAATTCTTTTCTTTCCTAGTCTTTCGATATATTTAATTATATTTTTAATTTGAGTGCCAGATGCTTGATCTTCATCTTCAACTTCATTATTAGCTTTCATTATAGCTGCTTCTACTTTTTCTGGGCACCAATCTACCATGTGTCCATCTCTTTTAATTACTTTCATACATTTAATATCCTTTCGTAACATACCCAATATAGCATAATTACTAAAATTATTTTGTTGCACTTGCAACATTTTGAAACTTTTGCTATATTTTTAATTGTGAGGTGTAAACATGATATCACTCTTCAAAGATATAACTCCTAATAATAAAGGCAAATTATTAAAACTTTTAGAAACATCAAACTTTACATATCAAAAAGGTGTAAACATAGCCTATCTTTTTAAAGATAAAGAAAGTATTGGTCTTGTACTAAGTGGTAGTCTTGATATTATAAGAATTGACTATAATGGTACTCGTACTATTATAGAAACCATTTATGAAGAAGAAATACTAGGTACATCCTTAACTAGTTTACTTAGTAATGACTATGAAATTATTACTAGAGAAGATACTAAAATACTTTGGTTAGATTATAATGTTATTCTAGGTATTAATGATATTAAATATACCTACTATAACCAATTTATTAAAAACTTATTAATGATAGCCTTAGAAAAAAACACTTTAAAAAATGAAAGAATTGAAATTCTAACTCAAAAAACTATTCGTAATAAATTATTAGAATACTTTCGTATTGAAGCTTTAAAAAATCGTTCAAAAATTATATATCTTAAAAGTACTTGGCAAGATTTAGCCGATTATTTAGCTATTGATAGATGTGCAATGACAAGAGAACTTAAATATTTAAAAGAAGAAGGTTTTATAAGTGTAAAGGGAAGAGTTATTACCCTACTTTATTCTTTTTAAAATATCTAGAAATTAATTTAAGAATGTACTATTATAAATATTCTTTTTAAGTAAACTAAAATTAAAAGGAAAAAGATTTTAATAATAGCGATAAAGTAACCAGTTAAGAATTTTCTAAATATATTGAAAACTTACAAAAAGCTTATAATGACTTTTTATTTAAAAAAATAATCAGATTGTATCCTATAATTCCCGATGATTTTAAATTAATAAGTACCAACGGGTTAATAAAAGATACTAAACTTATAAGTGGTTTTATTTTAAGTACTTATAACAATCCAGATATTAGTATGATGATAATTGTTAATAAAGAAATTTGATACCTACCTTTAATAACCATATATTTTCTATTTTAAACATATACTTATATAGGTGGTTCTTTTTGAAAAAAATCGATTATAAATTATTTTTCTTAAGTATTATTGCCGGTCTTTTAGGAATTATTATGATATATTCTGCTAGTAATATTTGGGCTGAATATAAGTTTAATGACCCTTTAAAGTATGTCAAACATCAAATCTTGTTTTTTATAATAGGTATTCTTATTATGATAATTCTATCTAAATTTGATTATAAAAAGTACTATAAGTATGCCAATAAAGTTTTAATTGCTTGCTTTATTTTACTTATTCTTGTACTTATTCCTGGTATTGGCAAGGTTAGAAATGGTGCTAGAAGCTGGTTTGGTATAGGCTCTTTTGGTATCCAGCCTTCAGAATTTGCCAAAATTGGTTTAATAATCTTTGTTTCTAAATATTTAGCTAATAACGATTCTTCGGTAAAAGATGTAGTAAAAGGCATATTTCCTATTTTAGGAGTTATTTTTCTTTTCTTCGGTCTTATTATGTTAGAACCCGACTTTGGTCAAGGTATGGTTATTGTTCTTACGTTAATCATGATTATTTTTATATCAGGTGCTAAAATTTCTTTCTTTGTTAAATGTGGTATCCTAGGTCTATTTGGGATAGTTTGTCTTATTATCGTAGCACCCTATCGTCTTGCTAGAATTATTTCTTTTATTAATCCTTGGGTTGACCCTTTAGGTAGTGGCTTTCAAATTATTCAGAGTTTATATGCCATTGGTCCTGGTGGTCTTTTAGGGCTTGGTTTTGGTTCTTCTATTCAAAAGCATTTTTATTTACCAGAACCCCAAACTGATTTTATCTTTTCTATTATTTCTGAAGAATTTGGCTTTTTAGGAGTCCTCGTAGTTACTAGTATTTTTATGCTTCTTTTCTACTTTTCTATTAAAGTCAGTATGCAAGCTAAAAATCTTTTTGCTAAATATTTAAGTTTCGGACTTTCTTTTGGTATTTTAATTCAAGCTTTACTTAACCTCTGTGTAGTAGTTGGCTTAATTCCGGTCACTGGTGTGACTTTACCCTTCTTTAGTTATGGTGGCTCCAGTCTTTTAGTTTCTTTTGCCTCCATTGGTATTATTTTAAATATTAGTAAGAATTAACCTTTACATAGTAATCAGTATTATCCCCGTAATAATCGTTACCATTTTTTTATTAATTGGTTACCAAAAAATTTACTATTAAAATCAATAATCAAGCTATTAATATATTAACCAATGTTTTTCATAAAAAAAGACGTCTTTTAGACATCTTAAACTTCATTTAATTCTTTTCTAGCTTCTTTGTAATTTGGGTATCTTAAAGATACTTCATGCCAGAACTTATCACTATGATTTGCTTCTTTAAAATGACTAAGTTCATGAACAACAACATAATCAATTAACCTAATATCTTTTTTTAATAATTCACTATTTAAAGTAACTGTATTATTGCCCCTATTACAAACACCCCACCTAGTCTTCATCTTTCTTACTCTTAGGCTATACTTAGGTAAATAATTAAAATAAGGATTATATTTTTCTAATTCCTGGGTAAATACTCTTACACACTCGTTAGCATAAAACTTATTTAACATCTTTTCATCTTTAACAATTATACAATCTTCTTCTATATAATACTTTCCTACATCTTTATTATAAATAATAGTATAAGGTTTTCCTAAATAATAAAAGATACTATTATTATCTAGTTCTTTTAATTTACGATTATACATTTTAATTAAAGATTTACTATTTTTAGTTATAATATCTAATATTTCTTTTTCCGATACTCTTTTGTTACAAGTTACTGATAATTCTAAATTATCGGTAACTCGTATATAAAGATTTTTATTTTGCTTATGTTCGATTATAACATCGATTTTTTTATCATCAAGTACAACTTGCATTTTATAGTCCGTTAACTATTGTTTTATACTCTGTACCACGGTCTTCAAAGCACTTATATTGGTCCCAAGAAGCACAAGCTGGTGAAAGCAAAATAACATCGCCCGATAAAGCCTTACTATTTGCATACATAGTAGCATCATGTAAATTATCTACTACTTTAACAGCAATATTTAAACTATCTGCCCATTTTTCAATACGATTCTTAGTCTGTCCATAACAAACCACTAGTTTTACATTTTTCATATAATCATTTAATGGTTCAAAAGAATGTCCTCTATCTAATCCACCCATAATTAATATAGTTGGTTTATTAAAAGCTTTTAAAGCTATAGTAGTTGAAACCGTATTAGTAGCCTTAGAATCATTATAATACTCTACATTATTTAAAGTTCTAACATATTCTAGACGATGCTCTACACCGCCAAACTCTTTTAATACTTTTATAATAGCAGCATTATCGACATTATAATGTTTAACAGCACCAATTGCACAACAAGCATTTTCATAGTTATGCATTCCTTGTAATTTAATATCTTCTAACTTAATTATCTTTTCTCCAAAATAAGTTATATAATCATCATTAATACAAATATCAGTATTGCAAGTACTACTAAAATAAACCTTATGCGATTTTATATCTTTAGTTAACTCTATTTCATCATTATTATTTAAATTAAGAATAGCAATATCTTTATCAGTATGATTATTAAATATTCTCTTCTTTGTATTCTTATAATTTTCATAAGTATCTAAAAAGTCAATATGAGTTGGAGTAAGATTAGTTAAAACACTAACATTAGTCTTAAAATGATTCATATTACATAATTGTTGAATAGATATTTCTAGAAGTAAAATAGTATCACTATCTAAATCATTTAAAACACTGCAAACAGGAATACCCATATTTCCTGCCATAATTACCTTTTTACCAGCAGCCTTTAACATTTCATTAATCAAATTAGTCGTAGTAGTCTTTCCATTAGAACCAGTTACCCCAATTACTTGTAAATTTTCTGGAAAGAAGTAAGAAGCTGCTTCTACTTCGTTAATAACAGGAATACTTAAAGAATTTGCTTTAACTATTAAGGGATTAGTATACTTAATTCCTGGATTTTTAATAACAACATTATAAGTATTATTTAGTAATTCTTTTGGTTTATCAGTTATTACTACTTTAATGCCAAGACTTTCTAATTCTTGTACTTTCGAACTTTCTTGTTCTTTAGCATCAGTTACAACAATTTCATTATCATATTTACTTAAGTATTTACTTACTTCATAGCCACTTCTAGCCATTCCTAAAACAAATATTTTACTATTTTTTAATTTAATCATAATTTTTCTCTCCTTTAATTTTTGCTCTTTTTAAGATTTGATTCAAATCTTCAACATAATGTTTATTTAATCGTTTGAATACTAAACAATCATCAGTACTACTATATTCATCTAAGGTAAAATAATATTTCTTAAATAACTCAATATAATTTTTTTTATTAGCATTCTTACTTATACGTAAGGCATAAGTAAAATACATACTATCTGGAAATATTACTTCAAAACGACTTTCAATATACCAAATAAATTTAGCAAGTTCTATAGCATTGTCTTGATAATCAGTTAATATCTCCATACCATCATAAATACTTCTAAAAGCAACTTTAGCTGTTATTGGTTTTTCTAAAATATTTCCAGTCTCATCGCTTTTAAATATTTCTAATTTATAATAGGCATTAGCATCATCACCTTGATAAAATATAACTTCATCTTTACCATAATTTCTTTTACCATAATTAGGATTTCTTTTTCTATATGTTAAATACCCTTCAGCAAGCCCACTTTCGATTTCGTCAAAATCGCTAACAAAACCACACTTAGAAAATAATTTTTGAGAAGCTAAGTTATTTGGAGCAATATGAGCAACAAAATACTCCGTATTATTTAAAGACTCCCCAAAAGAATCTATAATCATTTTTAATAACTTTGTACCATTACCATTCTTTTGATAACTACTATTTAAACCAATTTTTATATCAAGTCCCATAGGAGTTAACAAAAATTCTATCGCTCCTATAGTATATCTTGTATCTCTTTCTACTATTCTAAATATCTTAACGTTTTTATTACCATAACTAAGTCCAAAATCAAATATTTTATAAAGTTCACTATCAAGTAAATAATTATTAAAGTTTTTCATTTCTATAAAATCAACTTTATTTATGGTTCTTTTATTTTCTTCAGTTTTCATAAATTATTTTTGACACTTAGGACATAGATAAGTGCTTCTTCCTCCTACTTTAATACGTATTATCTTTTCACCACAACTAGGACACGGTAAATTTTCTCTTTTATGAACACATAAATAATCTTGATAATGACCAGTTACTCCTAAACTAGAAGTATAACTTCTAATTGTTGTGCCACCCATTTCCATGGCTTTTTTAATAATACGAGCACTACTAAGAGCTATTTTTAAAGCCTCATCTCCAGTAATACTATTTGCTGGTCTAGTTGGATTTATTTTGCTAGCAAACAATACTTCATCAGCATAAATATTTCCAAGTCCGCTTATAATTGTTTGGTCAAGTAAAGCTGTTTTAATTGGTTCTTTCTTTAATTTGAATTTAGAAACTAAATACTCACTGGTAAGTTCCTTACTTCCTGGTTCCTTACCTTGTTTTTTTATTTCTTCGGTTTCATATAAAGCATATTTAGGAATAATCTTCATTCTGCCGAACTTTCTCGTATCATGATATCTAAGGTCTGTATTATCTGCAAAATGCATAATAACATGTTCATGTTTAGCCTTTTCTTCTGAAGTATTTTTAATAAAATACTTACCTTCCATACGTAAATGACTTAACATATAATAATTATTAAGTTCAAATATTAACCATTTACCTACTCTTTTTATATCTACAAATTCATTATTAATAAGACATTTCTTAAATTCTTCTACATCGCCTTCAATCATCTTATCATAATAAATATCTACACCTATTATTCTTTTATGTAAAATACTTTTCTTTAAGACATTTCTTACTGTTTCTACTTCCGCTATTTCTGGCATACTACTTCTTCTTTCTTAGGGTTTATTTTATTATTTTCTTTTAATATTGTAAATGCTTTTTTATGTTTTTTTACAATACTTTACTATTACTTAGTATCATACCAATTAGTACCTAAATCACTACTTACTTTAATTGGCACATCAAGTTTAATAGCATTTTCCATCTTATCTTTAACGATTGCTATTACTTGATCCTTTTCTTCTTTTTTAACATCAAATATTAATTCATCATGAACCTGTAATAACATTTTACTTTGAATATTATTTTCTTTAAAAGAACTATATATTTCTACCATAGCTTTTTTCATAATATCAGCACAAGTGCCTTGAATTGGGGTATTAAGAGCAATACGTTCTCCTTGTTGTCTAATCATATAATTCTTATTATTTAGTTCATCGATAGTACGTTTACGGTTGAAAAGTGTTCTAACCTCGCCTCGTTCATAAGCTTCTTTTACGATTTCATCCATATATCTTTTAACACCTGGATATAGTTCATAATACTTTTCAATAAACTTTTTGGCTTCCTTAGCAGGTATTTCTAAGTTTTCTCCTAAACCAAAACCACTAATTCCATAAACAATACCAAAAATAACAGCTTTAGCAGTTTTACGCATTAATGGTGTTACTTCACTTTGTGGTATACCATGAATATCAGCAGCCACCTTAGTATGAATATCTTCATCGTTTAAATAGGCATTAATTAATTCTTGAGACTTACTAATATGAGCTAGAAGTCTTAATTCAATTTGAGAATAATCACAGCTTAATAAATAATCATATTCTGGATAGAAAGCCTTCTTTATCTTTCGGCCCTCGCTATCTTTAGCAGGAATATTTTGCATATTAGGTTCAACTGATGAAAGTCTACCCGTTCTTGTTAAATTCTGTTTATAAATAGTATGAATCTTACCGTCTTCTTTAATATAAGGAATAAGTCCTTCTAAATAAGTTGTATAAAGTTTATTTAAATTTCTAAATTCTAAAATATCACTAATTACAGGACTATAATTAACTAATTTTTTTAAAGTATCAACATCAGTTTTATAACCACCTGACTTATTTTTCTTAGCATATGGTAAATTTAATTTTTCAAAAAGAATTACTCCTAATTGTTTAGGAGAAGCAATATTAAAGGTTTCTCCACATTCAAAATAGATTCTTTCTTCAATATCTTTTATTTTCTTTTCTACTTCTAAAGACATACTCTTTAAAACATCTTTATCACATTTAATACCATTAAGTTCCATATTAGCTAAAACTTTAATTAAAGGCATTTCAATATTAGCAAATAAGCTTTCCATATCTTCTAATTTAATTCTTTTTAAATAATCATCTCTAGTATCATAAATAAAACGTGCTTTAGTAACTATATCTTTAGAATTAAAACCATTCTTTAAAGAAGCATCATAAAATTCTACCTTATAATCCTTAGGTATCATTAAGTAAGCAATATCTTCCTTCGTATTTTCTTCTAATAAGTAAGAAGAAATCATCGTATCAAAAATAGTATTACTTAAAATATCTTCACTTTTTAAAAGACAAATATTCTTTTTTAAATCATAAGTATACTTTATTTTATCTTTTAAATAATTAAGAGTATCATTAATTAATAATTTAGGTACATAATAATTATTCTTTTTAGTAACTACACTCATTCCTACAATATTAGCATTATGATAATTTTCTTTATCACATTCTATATAGTAAGCATAAGTATCAGCATCTTCTATTTCTTTAGCATCTAAAATAGTTGTAAACTTTATTTCTTTTTGGTTACTTTTTGTACTTGTATTTTTTAATAATGAAAAGAATTCTAATTCACTAAATATATTAGCTAATTCTTCTAATTTAGGACCATTATATTTGATATTATCAAAATTAATATCAATAGGAACTTTTTTATAAATAGTAGCCATTTCTTTAGAAGTATAGGCAGACTTCTTATCATTTATTAACTTAGTTTTAACAGCACCTTTTATATCATCAATATGATTATAAATATCATCTAAATCTTCATAAGTTTTTAAAAGATTAATTGCGGTCTTATCACCGATTCCTTTTACCCCGGCAATATTATCTGATGAGTCTCCCGCTAAAGCCTTATAATCTATCATATGAATTGGAGTAAAACCCCAATCCTCTTTAAAACTTTCAGGATTATATCTTATATAATCTTTTGTTTTTAATAGTTTTACTTCGACTTCATCGGTAATTAATTGTAACAAATCTTTATCACTAGAAATAACTGTTGCATCATATTCTTTATTGTTGTTGCAGGCCTCTGCAAACGTTCCAATAATATCATCCGCTTCAAATGGCTCTAACTCATAATACTTAATTCCCATTGCTTCTAAGATTTTTCTTGCAACAGGCATTTGTAATTTTAATTCTTCAGGAGTTTCGCTTCTTCCTGCTTTATAAGTTTCATATTTTTCTTTACGAAAGTTTTTACCAATATCAAAAGCCACCATAATATACTTTGGCTTTTCTTCATCAATTATTTTTTGCATCATATTAACAAAACCATATAATGCATTGGTAGGAAATCCTTTAGAGTTTTTCATCATATTACCACTATAGGCCGTAGCATAATATGCTCTAAACATTAAATTATTACCATCAACTAAACATACTTTTTCCATTTTAAATTTACCTTTCCTCTAATCCTTTTTAAGTATAACACGGCAAAGTCTTTTATACACTTAAAAACTGGAAAATTCTAGGATTTTTTTTGAATCAAAATAAAAAAGAACTAGTTTTCAACCTTGATTAATCCTTTTTCTAATTCTTCAAGGGCTCTTCCTAGTTCTTTCTTACTCTTGTATTCATTTTCATTCATTTGAAAATGATGATTTTCCATCATTTGCTTACTACGACGTGAAGCAATGTGTACTAATTTGTACTTTGAGTCAACAATATTTAAAAGTTTATCAATAGATGGATATAACATATTTATCACTCCCTTACATAAATTATCATACTATTTTTTTATTTTTTTATCATAGTTTTCTTTGAAATTTGACACTTTCTTGACATTTTTTCACTACTATTCTTGATTTTGTGCTAAATAAGCCATTTATTATTCTTGATTTTGTGCTAAATGAATGATTTATTATTTCTGATTTTGTGCAAGTAACGTTGTTAAATTTAAAATTTAGTGTTATACTCTAAGCATGGAGATTATTATGAAAAGAAAATTATATAATGAATTGCTAAAATGGAAAAAGGAAAGTAACGGAAAAACTGCTCTATTAATAGAAGGTGCAAGACGTGTTGGTAAAAGTTATATTGCAACAGAGTTTGCTAAAAATAATTACAAAACATATATATTAATAGATTTTTCTAAAGTACCAGAAATTATAAAAGAATTATTTGATAATTACTTAGATAATTTAGACTATTTATTTACTTATCTTTCTCAATATTACGGTGTTAAATTATACGAAAGAGAAACACTATTTATATTTGATGAAATACAATTTTGTCCCCGTGCTAGAGGAGCTATTAAACACCTAGTAGCAGATGGCAGATACGATTACATAGAAACAGGTTCTTTAATATCGATCAAAAAAAATGTTAAAGATATTTTAATTCCTTCTGAAGAAGAAAAAATAAAAATGCAACCAATGGACTTTGAAGAATTTTTATGGGCTCTTGGTAATACAACTTTAATGGATTTTATTAAAGAATGCTATCAAAAAAAGATGCCTTTAGGTCAAGCTCTACATCGTAAAGCAATGGACTATTTTAAAGAATATTTAATAATTGGTGGAATGCCACAAGTAGTTTCAGAATACATTGCCACTAAAGATTTTGATAAAGCTGATAGAATAAAAAGAAATATTCTTAAATTATATAGAGATGATATTAGAAAGCACGCGGATGAAATAAACTTAAAAGTTGAGCAAATATTTGATACAATTCCATCGCAATTACAAAAGCACGAAAAAAAATTCACTGTATCAGCTCTAGGTGATAATGTTAGATTTAGAAATTATGAAGAAGCATTTTATTGGCTTGATGATGCCTGTCTTATAAATATTGCTTATAATACAACAGAACCTAATATTGGTTTAGGTCAAAGAATTGATGCTAACTCATTTAAATGTTATATGGCAGATACTGGTCTTCTAATGGCAATGGCATTCAATGAAAAAGAACTTATAAGTTCTGAACTATATAAAAAAATCTTTTTTGACAAATTAACCTTTAATGAAGGAATGATTATAGAAAACATAGTTGCTCAAATGCTTTCTGCCGCCAATAGAAAACTTTATTTCTTCTCTCGTAATGAACATGATGATAACACTTCTACTTTAGAAATAGATTTCTTAATATCAAAAAATAATATTACAACAAGACATAACATTATTCCTATAGAAGTAAAATCAGGCGACAGATATACTTTTACTTCTTTAAATAAATTAGTTTCGAAATATAAAGATTTTATTGCTGAACCAATAATTATTCATACTAAAGATTTAAAAGAAGAAAACGGAATATTATATGTTCCTATCTACATGACTCAAATTTTATAAACTTTATCCATATTTCGATAAAGTTTTTTTCATTATATAATTAGTTATAACCATCCTAATTGGCATTACGATTCTCTTATCAGTCATATTAATATCTTTTTCATTCTTAATAATAGCATTTATTTTTTCATAAGTATCAGTCATATCAATTACAACTATCCCTCTATCTTGATATTTACTAATAATTTCTAAAGTTAATTTACATAAAATACTTTCAAATTTCAAATTAGAATTTTTAAGCTTTAAGATATAAGCATTACCAGTATCATACACTTTCATATATCCTTTAAATTGTTCTAAATATTTATTTTCCATTATTTTATCTTTAACATTAGCAATTAAAATATAATTCATAAGTCTCCTTTCATTCAAAAAAGAAGTTATAAAAACTTCTTAAACTACTTCAGCATACACTGTATCTTTTTCTTCATCATAAATAAGATGGATTTTCATATTTAACATAGAACTACCATCTCTTATGTCTGTAACCTCACCATCACTACTACCAATATAGCCTTTATCAACTAAGTCTTTAATTGTTACTATATAAGAATTATTTTCTTTTACTTCATTTTTAATAGTATTACCATACTTAGTGGCTTGATTAAGATAAAGTTCTAATGATTCATCATATAAAGTATCTTTATTATTTTCAAAAGCATGACTAAGTTTAGGTACAGTAAATAATGTTACTAAACCTAAAGCAACTATTACTACTAACATATCAATAAAAGTATATCCATTTCTCTTACGCATTTTTGCCTCCACTACACTACTAATATACCACAATATGTTTTAAAAGCCAAAAATAAAATTTTTAGAAGATAGTTAAATTCTTATAATTTTGAAACTTATCCATAAAATCACAAATAGTAATTGATGTTTTTTCTTGAATATTCATAGAGTTTTTATTACCATTTATAGCATTAATAAATGATAATAATTGATTTCTTATTCCTTCTCCATTTAATTGATAGAAATATCTTTTATTATTATTCATATTTTCATATCTTATTTCAAAATAATCAGGTTTCCACCAAGGAGAAGGAACAATTAAATAACCATTAGTGCCGGTTACTATTAATTCGCCTTCGGATTTAGCCCCTTCGGCTACTTTTAGTGTTGCAATAGCATTATCATATACTAAATCTAATCTAGTAAATAAGTCATTATTATCGGTAGTCATTTTTGTATAAAAATGATATTTATTAAAGTTACACCCTAAGATATCAAGAATTGGTATTAAGGCTTGTGCCCCTAAGTTATTAAAACTCTGAGCCTTTTTAGTTTTAATATAATTACTCATATTAGTTATACTAGCCTCTACAGATAAAACATTACCTATTTCGCCACCCTTAATTAATAATAACAAACGAGAATAAGCCATGGCATAAGAAGTACGATTAGCATCCATTAAAACTAACTTTTTCTTTTTAGCAAGTGCAAATAATTCCTTGCATTTCTTTTTATTATTACAAATGGGTGATTCACATAATACGTGTTTTCCCGCCTTTAAACTCATCATTATCTCATCATAATGTTTATCTATTGGCGAATTAATGTAAACGGCATCAACTTTACTAAGAAGATCATCTAAATTATCCGTAATAATCTCCAATTCTTTAACGGGTGATTTTTCTTTTAAGACATTCTTAGGAGCATTAGTACAAATACCTATAATTTTAATACCATTAACATAGTTATCTTCCAAACAATATTTATTTAGAAAATCAATATCATCACCTACGACTCCCATTTTTATTTCATGTTGTTCACATCGAATTTGAGTACTTGATATTCCTTCAGTTCTGGGTAGATATACGACATTACAATATTCTTTTAAATAATCAAACTTTCCTTCCCAGTCCGACCCTAAAACAAAGGTATCTATACCATATCTTTTGATATCATCAATTTTTTGACCAATATACTCTTCTACAATTATTTCATCGGCAAGACCGGTCCTGCGAACATTATTTATACGTTCGGCAAGAGATTGTCGAACATTTATTTTGCCCCTTTTTCGGTCAAAATCTTCCGAAGTAACCCCAACAATTAGGTAATCTCCTAAGGCCTTTGCTCTTTCTAATAATTTAACATGACCATAATGTAGAAAATCATAAGTACCATATGTAATAACTTTTTTCATCAGAATATCCCCTGTTCATGCATTGTTTTAAGAGCTGCAAGTAATTTATCATAATCATTCTTAGTTAATGCTCCTATATGTCCTACTCTAAAGATTTTATCTTTTAAATCACCACCATTTGGGCAAACCCATATTTGATAATTATCTTTTAATACAGTAAATATTTCATAAGCATTATTTTTTAAAGGATGAAGAGCACTAACTGCATTAGAACAATTATCCGGTACAATTTCTAAAGGTAAATCTTTAATAGATTCTCGAAAATAGTTCGCCAACTCTTTAGTATTTTGAATACTTTTTGAAACCCCACCATTTTCATCTATTAAATGTAGGCGTTTATTTATTTGTCTTAATATTGAAACCGCAGGGGTAAATGGTGTTTGACCTCTTTGGGCATTTTCCAAAGCACTTTTTAAATCTAAATACATCGACTTTGATTCATTATTATATACTCTTTTAACGGCTCTATCAGCTAAGACAATAATAGAAATTCCTGGAGGACATGCTAAGGCTTTTTGGGAACCAGTTATCATGACATCAGCATTTAATTTTTCCATATCAAATTCATCCGCTAAAAAAGCACTGATACAATCAACTATTAATAGCATATTATTTCTTTTACAAAAATCACTTAATAAATTTATATCGTATAACTCACCAGTTGATGTTTCATGATAATTTACTAAAGCACAAGTAAAATTAGAATTTTCATATTTTTCTAAATCTTTTTTAGTAAAACCACAACCAGTATCTAACTTCAACTCTTCATAAGCAATGCCGTGTAACTGACATAATTTAACGAAACGGGTCCCAAAACTACCCCCGTTAATTATTAAGGCTTTATCTTTAGTATTTAAAACATTCATAACAGTTGCTTCCATCGCCGCTGTTCCAGAACCGGTTAAAAAAACGGCTTTGGCATCACTTGGAGCCTTGGCTAATTTTTTTATTAAAGCCTCATTTTCTAACATTATTTTAGAAAATTCTGGAGTTCTAAAATAAGGAACTTGTTCTGAACCAATCTCTAATATTTCCTCACTAGATTGAACTGGTCCAACTGTAAAATTCAACATAAAAATCACTCACTTCTTGTTATTTTTCTATTTTAATCTCATCAGATTCTACTTCTTTATTTTTATTTTCATCTATGCCTAATTTATTTTGGACATTCTTTTTAATTTTACGAAAATAAATACCGATAAAGGCTCCTACGGCAATTACAATTCCCGCCACAGCTTGAATGGCATAAGTCATAACCGATGGATCAATATATGCCAAAGCAGTCTCACTTAACATTATAATAACTAGTAATGTATATACGGATAAAATTCCAATCTTATTTATTTTTTTCATTTTCTTTTTTTCTCTTTTCTATATTTTCTTTTACTATATCTATTAAATAAATGGCACCTTTTTTGGCCGAATCACCTAAATTATAGATACTATCATTTAATAAATCTTCAATTTTTTTCGAATATTCTTTTTCATTCTTAAATAAATATTCTATCGTCGCATTTATCTTTTTTAAATCATTAACATCTAGGCTTTTACCAATAATTTCTCGTGACCAAATATTTATTGGTTCTACCTTAATATCTTTATAATTAGGATTCATTATTTTCATTGGTGTATTAATAAATACTACCGGTTTTTTGGTCGTATAAGCATACTCATAACCAATACTTGACCAATCAGTAATTAACATATCAGCATTAAAAACAGTATCATTTTTAGAAAAATCAGTTTGAATTTCAATATTTTTATTATTCTTATATTTTTCTTTTAATCTATCAAATTTTTCTGCAAAATGTCTTACTTCTTGAGGATGGGGTCTAACAATAATTTTATATGTCTTATTAGTTTTTAAATTATCTATTAATTCTTCTAAACATAAATCACAAATGTTATCTTTTTGCCAAGAAGGTGCTATTAAAATGGTTTTATTTTTATTTGCTTTTTTAGTATTTTTATCCTTTTTATAATCAGCAATCATATCATCTAGTAAAGAATATCCCCAATTAAATACTTTGTTTTCCAACCCAAATTTCTTATAAGTAGCCTCGGCTTCTAACCTTTGATATTTTCCGCAAGCAAAGAATATATCATAAGCATTTATTGATTTGTAACGCTGTGTTAAATTAATACTATCAATACCATGAGGAATGAATACATAGGTTACATCTTTTCTTATATAACTTCTTTTAAGATGATAAGAATCTAAATCAGGCATAGTCATAACTACTACATCAGCATCCATTTTCATCATTAAAGTAATAAGTTTCTTTTCTTCTATATAATAAGGTTTAAGATTAGTATTACTTTCAGCCAGTTTAAATATATTATCATTATAATCACTAGTTATATAGTGAATTACTATATTTGTATGCTTAAGTAAATACTCAATAATCCCTTTAAAATATTTATAAAAGCCATTAGATTCTGAATAGAAAACTAAATGTTTATTAGCAATCTTAAAAAATCTTTTATAATCTTCTTTTTCTTTTTTTATTTGTTCTTTACTTCTTTTTTTAGTCTTATCGAGATTAGATAATTCTTTTAATTCTTTAGTTGTTTTTTCTAATTCTTCATAGTTTACATATTTTTTAGGATTTATCCAAATATTTAATAACCATTGTAAAATAATTGCAAATAAATTACTAAAAGTCCAATAAAGGGCAACACCGGCTGGGACAAAGAAACCAAGGTATAATGATAATCCTACTGATAAAATAACCATGAACCATTGATTAAGTTTTGATTGTTCTTGTTGTAAAACATTCATAAGATTTTGACACACACACATAATAAGAGCACTTAAGGCTGCAATTACGGGTATCCAGATGGCAATACCACCTTTACTTTCAGCAATCCAGCTCATATCAAATCCTAAAAAGTTTAAGTTTAAATCTTGGGCTTGTTTAACCGTTTCTTGATAATTACTTATATTAGTAAAATTAGGATATTTATCTAATTTATCAGCCTTTAAATCATTAAGAATCGTTAACTCTAGCGAAGAAGATTCCGGATTTACACTACTATCGTTTTGAATAAGATCATTTTTTAAAATAGTGACTTCTTCGCTGTTGATATTTAGTATATAAGTAAGGGGTTTATTAATAACTTCAACTAATCCCATTAATAAAACTATTTGAATAATAAGTGGTACTAATGAAATTAAGGCATTATATTTTTCTTTTTTATACAGTTTTGCTGTTTCATCAGCAATTTTATCATTATCACCAAAACAATCTATTTTTATTTTATTAATACTTGGTTGCATTTTAACCATTTTAATAGAATTCTTTTGGACCCAAATACTAATTGGTAATAATATTACTTTACTAAGAAATGTAAATATTATTATTGCTACTCCATAATTTTTACATAATGAGTAGCAAAAAGACATTATTGTTCCTAAAACATTTGCTATCATGATTTCACCCTATTTATCTATTAAATTCCTTTCCTGTTTTAACTAAAGTATTTAAATCCCAAGCCTTACCAGTTTGAGTATATTCAACCATATGGTCTTCTTTATTAAACAAATAAAACAAATATCTTCTTTCTCTTTTATCTGTTATATCCGTAAATAACTCATCAGACTTTTTGTCATTTAAAAGGTCAGCATAAGCATCATTTAAATCAGTATATGATATGGCTTTATCAGATACTTTCATCTTTTTATATTCTTCGTTTTTACCTTTAATGTAAAGGATGGGATTTTGCCGTCCTTCCGCACTTACAAGACTATAACCATGATCAGCCATAATAATGATATTAGAATTATTATAAACATTATTATCTTTTAATTTATTTAAATACTTTTCGATAATCTTTATACATCCCTCTAATTTTTGATCATAGGTTCCACCTTCATTATTAATATAATTTACATTTTCATCTAAATCAAAAGGAACATGACCACCTTCTATATGAATAAATTTAAATTGTTTTTCAGATTTTTTAACAAATTGTTTTTCTAAATAATTATTGTAATAGTTAATATCGTTTAAATCAAAAATATCGGTATCAGCAATCTTAGTTTTATTAAAATCCATACTTTCAATATGAGAATATTTTTTTAAATAAAACGGTAAATATTTAAATAAGGAATACTTAATTTCTTGATTAGCAAATAAACGAAAATTATATTTATTGTTCATAGTTAAATTTTGTATTTTTGAAGCATTTTTACTATTATATATAATCTCAGTATCATAAATATTTACATCATATTTTTTTTCATATAATTTTTTTAATAATTCAGAATTATCTAAGGCCTGGCTATAATATTTAGCAAACTCTTCTTCATTATTGTTCCATATTCCTGATAAAATAAAGGGAATCGAATCTCTTGTAAAGGGATATGTAGACATTGTATCGGGATAATAAGTAAAATCCTTTAAAATTTTATTATATTTTTTTGCTTCTGCAATTTTATTAAACATTCTTGAATCAACGGCGTCTAATAAAAATATAATAAAGTTTTCATCATCCGAATAATTCTCTAAATTTTTAGTAGTAGCCGTTACATTAATACCTTTATTTAAATTAGACGAAGTCATAGTAGTCGTTAATAAGGAAACAAACAACATTGCTCCAATAGCTAAACTAACATATTTTAAACTAGTAATAGTTTTATCTAACTTTATTTTCTTTATCAGAACGCAAGTTATTACTGATACAACTATTAAAACAGCAAGAGATATAATAGAGGCTTTAGCATAATTGCTCCAAATAATAGCACCCCCATCTAATGAAGGTAACATTCCGGCAAGATAATTGCCTTCAATGTAGGTTGTAATAAGTAAAACAAAACCCACAATTAAGGAATATTTAAAAATTTTATCTTTTCTTATTACTTTTTTAGTAACAAAATAAGTTAATAAATAAATAATAAAAACAACAAGTAAACAAATAACAAATAAAACTCCTACCACCGGTAATAAGGTATTTATATCAAACCATAAATCATTAGGATTATTTAAAAACATAGTAATTGGTTCATAAACAAACATCATAAAACTAATAATTAAACCAATAATAAAGGCTGGTAACATATTTTTAATAAACTTCTTCATAATACACTTCCCGCTCTTACGTACAACCCAAGTATAACACAGTAAACTATGTCCGTAAACAAAAATCACCATTATAAACAACATAGAAACTTTTAAATCTAAATACCAAAGCTTAATTTTTAATTCATTTAAACAACGTGCTCTAAACTTATATAAAATATTTTTAAACTTCAAAAAAATCCTATACTCCTTTTTCAAGATAATATAGAATTTTAATTAACATTAAACCATTTTATCTACTACCATTACTGCAGCCCCAGTCTTTCTGGCTGCCTCAATTCCAACTTTAGAATCCTCAAAGATAATCGTATCTTTAGGTAAAATATTAAACCTATTAATTGCTAAGTTAAATCCTTCGGGATCGGGTTTTGGTTTTTTGACATCCTCAGCGGTTAGAATCAAATCAAAACAATCTTTAGTTTTAGTATACTCTAATATTTCTAAAGTGTTTTTTTTAGAAGCAGTTGTTACCAGTGCTGTTTTATAAGTACCATGAATTAAGTTTATAATATTAAATAAGTGACTATTTACGATTACTTTATCCAAATTTTTAGCATAAAATTGTTTTTTTAAATTATGAATATCTTCAACTTTCTTTTCATCATAATTAACTAGTTTAGGAATAAATACAGTATAATGTCTGCCATTACAATAATTACAATAATAATCATAATCAAGATCAACGTTATACTTTTCTAAAGCCTCTTTATATGCATAATAATTAACATCGTTAGTGTTAAATAAAGTACCATCCATATCGAAAATTGCTAATTTCACTTTTCAAACATCTCCTCTACTTCTGCTAAAACCATAATTAAACCAGCATAGAAAATAACACAGCGTTCACCATTTTTCTCTATTTTATATGGCATTAAACGTAGCCAATGAATAATTTCGTGATAGAAGATGCTCTTTAATCCTTTTTCTTTAAATTTGTCTAATAAATATTTAGTATATTCATTATATAACTCATAATATCTTGATGATTTAGTAAATAGAAATTCAATTTTTTCATCATCATAAGATACTTGCTTAGTATTCATTAAAAATTCATAGCCGCCATGAATTGATTGTAATAATTTGCCATAATCAAGATAAGGAGAATCATGTAAGTTACCCGTATTGGGATCAATTATATAATAATTCTTAGAATTTTTTTTATTATTTTTTACACAAATTATATTTTCTATTGTTAAATCACCATGAATATCTGAATAATAATCGTTTTTAAATATTTCATAAAGATGTTCATGAGTCAAATACTTTTTATAATAAGCTAAATTATGATATTTTTTACCATTTATATAAACATAATCATTTTTTAATAATGGCTTTAAATATGTACTCTTTTCAATTTTTTCAATATTTTTATCAACTTTTGTAGAAATATATTTTTCGATTGTTTCCTTATCAGCCGGACGTCTATTTAGACTATGTAAATTTTTATCAATATCAATTAATGCTGCTTTTAAAGTACTCCAAGCCTCTTTCATAGTTGAGGTATGAACGTAATTAAAACAAGTTACCGCCTCTTTAACATAAGGCATATCATAACAACAAACATCATCTTTATAATACTCAAAATCAATTTTAGTTAAAGTTAACCTTTTTTCATGAGCGTGAATCCATTTTACTTGATCATATAATTTACTAGCATCTTTACCAAAAGAATATTTGCGATAAAATAAATTTCCGTCTTTATTACATAACATTGTTGTAGCATTACTACCAGCCGAATAATCTTCAATAATGGCAACATCATTATTTAATTCGATATACTTTTTAAAATAGGCACTATTACCACCATTAAAGTATTGTTCCAAAAAAGCAAGTCTATCAGTCATATTTATATGTGGTAGTATTTCAATATAATGCTTTTGGAAATTTTTGCTTTTCATTTTATAAGAAATAATATACATAATCAAGGATGGTATAATACAATATAACCCCACAATAATAATGAAGTTTTGCGAATATTTTAATATCTCAAGCAATACTGATGAACATAAACCATTGGTAGAGAAAAACATATTAAACATTTCATAGAATTTCATATTTATATTAAATGTGGTTAAAGATTTAGCAAGCAAGAAGCAAGATAGTATATTTAAAACCCACATGGCAACGGAATATAAGGCTAATTTTGCTTTATCTAATCGAGCAACAATATTTTCAAATGAAATAATAGAAAACCAGAAAAATTTTAAAATTTTAAGTTCTAGATTATTATTAAAAAGAGAGGCTATTTTATAAACTAAAAATTTTACTTGTTTTTTTAATAATGTTAATATGATAAATGCTCCCAAAAAAATAAACAAAAGTATAATATAAAATACAGCATCTTTAACATCATTTAAAGAAAATAACCAAAAAGCAACATATATTAAACTGGCAAATATAAAATCTAAAAATATTTCAACTACTATAGTTGCTAAAGAAAATGATGCCCCATTTTTCATTTGTTTACCATTTAAATAGCATCTCACTATATAGCCTATTTTAAACGGAAAGATTACATTTATTAGGTTTCCTATTGCTAATGCCTGCGTTAGATTAGTATATGAAACTTTCTCATAAGGCTCAATAAACAAAGCCTGACGATAAACTTTTATTATATTAGCAATTACTATAACAATAATAGCAAGGATTAAATATATCATTTTAGCACCCTTTTAAACCCTTCTGAATCTTTAGCCTTTTCATATTCATCTGGAGTCCCAAATGGCAAATGCAAATCACAAGTAAAATTTTTAATTATCATATGATTCTTAGCCATAACATTATAAACACCACTAACAAAATATTCACTATAAGCACATTCTTTTAAATACTCCTCAGTACTTTTTTCAAAAATATTTTTGTTTCTAAAATAGTAAGCCCCACATATTGCTGATGTACTTATTGCTTGTTTTTCGACTGTTCTTGTAACATTACCAAATTCATTTAATTCTAAGAAAGAATACTTAGGATCATTTGAAGTAAATGTCAGTAAGGCGCCATCAACTCCTGTAAAATCGCCAGCCTTACAATAGTTATAAAAATCATTACAAAGAAATAAATGATCACAATCATTAAAGACAATTGGCATATCATCATTTATATTTTCAACACCTTTTAAGCAAGTTAAAACAGCGCCGTTTAACAATTCCGGAATCACTACTATCTTCGCATCAGGAAAATATTTTTTTATAACCTTATCAATATTAAATTCTTCAATATGTTGCTTTAAAACTACAAAAGTAACATCACTAACAGGCATAAAATTAGTAATTGATATTGTTGACCAATATAAAAATGGATAACCATTAATTTCAATTAACGGTTTTGGCATTGTAAAACCATTTTTAAAAAATCTTGATCCAGCCCCACCCATAGGCATTATTAAATGTACTTTTTGCATTTTACTTCATCTCCTCTAAATCTTTTTTTACTTTTTTACTACCGTCCATCATTTTTTTACTTTGTTTTAGACGTGATACAAATCCGGTATTCCAAGACGATTTACCTTTCTTTCGATTTTTTAAATAAATTGGTAAATGATAAACGTTATAATTTTTCTTTTGGGCTAAAGCATAAACATAAATATCGATAGTAAAATCAAAAGGAAAATCTGGTAAATACTCTAAAAGATCTTTATTAAAAATTACGGGCATAGCCATTACATTTGCCATTTTCTTCTTAAATAAAATAGAATCATATACTCCCATACCGAAAGTAAAAATATATTCAATAATTTTTCTATTTTTTCTTTTTCCTTTAAGTAATAGTTTCTCGTCTTTATGCTCCTCGATATAATCAAAGAAATTTGTTAAATCTAAAGGATTATATTGCAAATCTGAATGAAGCCAGCCAACATAATCCCCGGTGGCTTGTTTTAGACCGGCAATAATGCCATAACCATAACCCTTATTTTTATCGACATAGACAGCTTTTAAATACTTATTATCAAACGGAATTTGCTTTTCAAATATTTCCCTACTATTATCTGTCGAACCATTTTCTACCAGAATAAACTCTGCTTTATATTTCTTTGGAAATTTATTAATTATATTAACTAAATCCATAAGATTTTCAGCCTCATTATAACAAGGCAAAATTATAGAATATTTCATTTTTTAACTTCCTTCTTAAAAACAATAATTTTTTGACTAAAATAATTTACAATCATAGCCGTCGCTGTTGCTATAGCAAAAGATACTAACTTGTTATTTGTTAAAGTATATATAATAGTATTTATACTGGTATTAACAAATATATTTAATAATTGAGAGCCAATATATTTTATTATCATAGTCTTATTTATTTTTTCTCCATTTTCAAAAGTCCAATTTTTATTAAGAAAAAAAGAATAAATAGAAGCAATACCCATTGAAATCATTTTAGATAAAGATACAGAAAGCCAGTTACTAAGTAACATATATATGCAAAAATCAATTAAAGTACTACTGGCTCCTGACAAGATAAATTTAAACTCACTTTTGTATCGTTGAACCACAATCGTTCACCTCACAGTAAGAATCATTAACAGGAATGGTTACATACCAATCTAAAAAGTCTGGACTAATATGAACATAAGCGTATTTATTACTCTTATAGTCTACATAATCAGCAACACTAGCAAGTTCTTTAGCAGTTTCTAGTTCTGGATGATTAACTGTATGCCACAATGACGCAAAGACTATAAATAATATAGAATAATACAAATAATTTATAGAAGATTTATTTTCTTTATATAGCGATATAACTACTGCATAAAAAGCAATTAGTGCTGGTAAAGAATGATACCATACTTGATAACTGGTACTAATCATTTCCTGATAATAACCAATGAAATCTTCTCTTTTGAAATTAATCATAAAGTACAAGAAAAATATGGAACCTAAACAAAAGAAGACATATTTTATTTTATCTTGCTTTTCCGCATTATATATAACAATTAACCATAAAATTAAACCTACTACAGTTGCTAAATTAGCATTAGATAAACTTAAATAATTGTTGGTACCAAATATAAAGTTTATAGAACTAACAGTAAGCAAATATGAACAATACAATAATGATTTTAATTGACTCAAACCTAACGATGGACTTGTTATTGTATCAACATCTGTAATAAATAAAATAGCATAAGATTGTAGGGCTAGCGCTAAAACCAAAATTATTATTTTGATTATTTCATCTTTTTGATAATTCTTAAGTAGATTTTGGAAGGGATGATGCCAATTTATTTTCTTTAAAATATAATAAAGTAAAGAGAAGGCTATTATAAGTCCTGAAGGACTACTTAATATACATACTACTAAGATTGGCAATATTTTATAAGATGGCAATTTATTATCTAGAATATTTAAACTTACTAAAAATAAAAGTATTCCACACCACCAGTGAATAGAAACCCCGTTATATAATAACCAAGCAAAATTAGATATTAATATTAAAGAAAGGAAAGAAATAATCATTCGAACTTTTCGAGACTTGATTATACCCTCAAACTCATTAGATACAAAGTAAGCACAAACAAATGAACTAAAGACCATTGCTAAAATTTTTTGGGTATTAGCAAGAACATAAACACTATTAAAAATTTTAGCCATCGTTACACTAATTAAAGCAAATAATCTGGATAACAGATTAAAATAACCGCCATAAGTTTTAAATAAGGAACCCAATCCTAATTCTAAATATTGATTTAAGAATATTCTTCCATCTTCAGCAAATAAATAAGGGGCTTTAACAATTCCTTTATTTAAAAATATCATGATAGCAAAACTTACTAAAAACATTATAAACATTACAAAATAGTTATTTTGAAATAATTTTTTGATATTAAAATCATTTTTCTTTTTATTAGTTTTTCTCATTTTGAAACACCTACCAAATTAATACCTACTAATAATTTTAAAGACATTTTTCTCAATATCACTACTATAAGAGTCCATAAAAGAAAATTCATCTTTAACTTTTGTAGAAATGATTCCCGATTCAACCATAGCAACATAATTTCTACACAATAAATTTTTAGTAGGCTGATATTTTAAATATTTATTTATTATTTTTAAGTCATTAAAATAAATAGTAATAATATCATATATTTTATTTAAATTTTTCTTCTTTTTTTCATCTAAAGTTTCATCATTATAAACCGGACTAACTTTACCATTTTGCTCTTTAAAGTATTGCAATTGACCATAAGGAGCCGTTAAAAAATATTCTAAAATTAAAGAATAATGATAAATTTTTTGATATTCCGTATTATCATTTATATCAAAATAAAAATGCAGATGATTTTCTTCAGAATATTTTTTAACGCTACTAGAATTAGTTAAGTAATAACCATTTAAACCTTTATCTAACATTTTAGAAAGATTATATTGAATACTTCCAGAATACCCTAAATCAATTAAATTTAAATCAATTTTTTTATAGTTAGGTATTAATTCTTTAATATACTTTTTATAACAACTATTTTCATTTTTGATGTTATTTTTAATATTTTTAAGATTGTTTTTTACAACTTTAGCAACTTTATCATAATCATCCGGTAACTTTATTGTAAAATCGTCATTTTCATAGTTAAAATGAAAATTTTTCATTAAAAAGTTTTTTAAAGTGCCACTATAATCATTTTTTAATAAATTAAATATATCTTCATCATTTTTTATAGAAGCCGTATTAGTGGCCTTTCTGGAGGCTAGAAAATAATAGTGATTTTTCTTTTCTATTTTGTTAATAGCACAATATTTATCATATAATTTAGTAAAATAATACCCTTCCCTTGCTAAAAATAATAAATTATCTTGATTACTATCGATTACAAACTTTAAAAATTCTGTAAGTACAGGAGCATGGAACATATAAACAAAATCATCAAAGTCATCAATCATTAATGGACTAAATGGACTATTAAATAACTTTTTATTAAACAGTAAACCTAAATAATAAGAATCACTGCAAGTTCTTGTATCAATAAATTCTTTTAAAGATGGATAAAGACTACATTTATGTAATAATTCCTTACTTGATAATATTTTTAGAGTATCGATATCAAACTCTTTTGGATAAGCAACATCAGATAAATCGTTATCACCAAGATGAATTATTTTTTGATGAGGATATTTTTCTTTAAGAAAAGGCCAGACTGATTTATCATCTTTTCTCTTGCCAATATCATTTGAAACATATAGTTGCTCATATAAACCTTTATAACCACAATTATCAAGAATTTCAGTTATTGTTTTTTTGGGAAGATACATATCGCTGACAATGATTACTCTTTTATTTAACTCATGCAATTTTTTTAACAAGTCAAGCATATCATTTCTTGCTATTAACATTTCTTTTTCAATATTTATTTCGGCTTTTTTTAGGGCATTAGCAGATGCTAAAGATATGTTGTTATCTTTAGCATACTGTTCATAAATCTCATCAAGATTAACATCATGTTGATAGAAATTTCTCGCATTCCCTTCAGCTAATTTTCTTTTTTCTAAAAATTTTTCATCAGAGAAATATTCATTTAAAATTTTGAAAATATCATCAGGTTCATAAACGCATCTTGTTATTAAAGTATCAAATATATCAAAAGAAATAATATCATACTTTTTTAAGTTAAAGAGAATATCTTCTTTACTTATCACTTCTTTATTTTGTGGTTCTTTTTTAAAAATATTTTTAACTTTTTTTCGAAAATCAAGGGGTAATTTCCGGTAAAGATTTAATAAATAATTCTTCATAATACCTCCTTACACTCTAAATATTTTATGAATAGCACTAGCATATTTTCTTTTAATAAATCTTTTTATACGAACTAAATCTCTAACTGTTTTTGATGAATTTTTAGGGGCGATAGGAACTTCTTTAATAGCATCCATAGCCTCAATTACTTCTTTAGTCGGCATAATTGGTTTGCGATTATAGATCATTTCAACATTACTATCAGCAATATTTTTTCCATCAATTGTATCATTAACAAATTTTAAAAATTCATTAAAACCTCTTTCAATTGGATATTTTTGCATAAACTTATAACCCGCATTACTTAATTGTTTTTGGAGTTTTTCGTCATCCAAAATCTTTATAATAGCACTCGCCACTGCCTCGGGAGAGGTATCGGCAAGCAAAACGCCATCATCAGGAATATCATACAAATTGTTTTCACGATATAAATCTACAACTGGTAAGCCTGAGGCCATCATTTCAAAAGGAATTCTTGAAGGATTTGATGAACTCATACAAAGTCCAACTTTGCATTTATTATATAGTTCGTTGCATTTTTCAATTGGCATAATATGCAAATTTTCCATTTCAACATCAAGTTTAATATCAGCGTCTGAGCCATATAAATATATTTTAACATCTGGACGTAATTTTTTTACTAAAATTAACGCTTTGATTCCAATATTACTACATCTTCTAGCCTTTTCAGGTTGAAAAATAAAACAAATGGCATTTTCCTTTTTTACATTGTCTAGTTTTTTATAAACACTAGTATCAGCACAAAAACTAAAATAATTCATTTCTTGATTAAACTCTGTATATAATTTATGGGCTAACCATTTACCAATACTAACACCGCCTAAGCCATACTTATAAGTATGTTCCATTTCTAAATAAAGACCGCCCATTGGTTCAAACCACGGTTCAAAATCTTGAATAAAATAGGCTTTTTTCTTAACATTATTATTCATATAATATAAATAATCAGGAGTTTTTATAGAATAAGTGGCAAATGCTAAATCATACTCTTTTTGAAAAGAAATTCCCACATAAACATTGCATAGGCATTCCCCATAATAATTAATAATTCTTTGCTTCATTGATTCATTAGTATTTGCATAATCTTCTTCTACATAAATATCACATTCAAAACCTTGTCTTACTAAAAAGTTGGCATTCTGAATCATTGTTCTAATACCACCAGAACCCTTAATTGGCCATGGAATTATCCAGGCTATTTTTTTTGCTATCATACTACTTACCTCGTTTCTAAATTCCGCACTAGTTTCCCCAATTATACCACCATATCGAAATGATTGTTTATGAATTTGCTCGCTATTTAATTGAAATTTTTTTCTAATATCGCTTTGAATAGTTAAAAGTTCTCTTATTTCAACTTCGCGTGATGCTACTGTACTTGTTGATTTAGAATGTTTACGAAAATAGTTTAAACTTTTATGACAATATGCGACCTTTCCATTACTAAGCAAAGTATAATAAATGAACCAATCACCACTTATTTTAAATTTTTTGGCTTCTTCGATAATTTCAACCTGGTTTCCTTTTTTAAAAACTACTGCAGATACATTTGGTATTGTATTACAAACAGCCAAAGCCTCTTTTATTTCTTCCTTACCGTCATTAATATAACTATGAAGCCATTTAGTTTTACTTACAGCTAGCATCCAATCTCGACAATCATCACTTATAATCCGATTAGCCTCATCTATACGCATACTCTCAGCATATGACAAAACGACATCTTTATCTTCAAAGCCCCGCATAATATTTTCTAAAAAACGACTATTACAACTATCATCAGCCTCAGCAATCCAAACATAATCACCGGTTGCTAAAGTGAATGCTTTTTGCCATTGACTAAATACAGATCCACTATTTTTTTCATTTTTTACAAATTTAATAGCAATTTCGGGATGTTTTTTTATTATTTCTTCTATTTTTGCTACTGAATTATCTGTTGATTTATCATCTAAAATTATTAATTCATAAATTGGATAAGTTTGGAAAAGAATTGAATCAATTCTTTCTTCAATGTATTTTTCATAATTATAATTTGGTATTATTACAGATACTTTTTTATATTGATCGTTATATTCATGAAATTCACTACCATTTTTATATATAGTTACATGTCTATTATTTTTGACCTTTTTATATTTTTCATATACACTATTTGGTGTTACTTTTAATAACATTTTTTTTACTTCATTTTTCATTTTATTTAATACCCCACACCTGTTCTAAAAAATTTAATCTATCTTGCATATTTTTTTGTTGCTCTGTACTTACATTATCATTATTTTCTAAGTAAGAATATATTTTTTTTATTTCTAGTAAATGTTTTTTTCTATTCATAGTAGAACTTATATTATTGCCGTGTAAGCGATAGTAGTTTAAGGTTTTTTTGTTATAAGCAATTTTACCTCTTTTTAAGGCATTAAGATAAAAATACCAATCGCCACATTGTTTAAAAGTTTTAGATATATTCAATATCTCCTCATAATCATCTTTTTTTATTATTGTTCCCGAAACATTTGGAATAGTGCAATTAAGATAAGCATAATTGGTTATTTCATTTTGTCCATCATTAACATAATTTTTTTGCCAATGACCAGTTTTTAATAAATCTATCTGATCTATTAACGAATTTTTAACAATAATTCCTTCAATATCTATAAAACCAGTATCAGTATAACTAAGGACAATATTTTCATTTTTATTTATGGGTTTAATTGCTTCTCTTAGAAAGTCCTTTTTACAATAATCATCAGCCTCACAAATCCAAACATAATCACCACTTGCTAATTTAAATCCTTTTTGCCACTGACTAAAAGCATTACCGCTATTTTTTTCATTAGGAACCACTTTAACATTAATATATTTATTGATATTAGAAACTATTTTATTAATAACTTCCAAAGAATTATCACTTGAACAGTCATCCAAAATAATAAGTTCATAAATTGGATAATCCTGATTTAAAATACTATATACTCGTTCATATAAGAATCTAGCATAATTATAATTAGGAATAACAACCGATATCTTTATATTGGTTTTAGCATAACTATTCTGTTTTATCGCACACTTCTTAAGATCATCTAAAGAAACATCGGAAATTATGTTCCTTTGCTTTATATGTTTAACATCTCGTAATAAATGATATAAACTTATCCAAAGATTATCTAAAATAAACAGTCTCTTTACATTTAAATTTACTAAATTAGAATAATAAATTTTATTAATTCTTGATTCTTGATTTAAGAATTTTTGATATAGTTTATTATTTTTCACATCATATTCATTAATTAAACTAAAATATTTCTTTAAAACTTTGTATCTAGAAAAAAACTTCTTCTCTTTAGGAATTACATACAATAATAATACTACTAGTTGATTAAAAACAATCGCATCTTTTAAAGATTCATAATCTTTATTATCTTTAATTCTTTCTAAAGTTGTTTTAACTCCATAAAATATATCAAATCTTTTATCACTAAAGCCACTATTTTGAATAGAGCCACCTCTTTGAACATAATAATAATAAGTATTAGCATAACTAATTTTTTTAGCCTCAACTATAGTAGGAATAACAACGGCTATATCTTCATTTACTTTACCTTCGGCAAATTTATACTTGCTAATTAATTCTTTTTTAAATAACTTATTACAAGCACTAGCGGCCAGCCCATTATTTACTACGTTATAAACATTAAATTTATCACTATTACAACATTTAGAAATAACTTCTGTATTAGTTTCTTCATCTACAATTTTCATATCACAAATAGCAATATCGGCTTTATTTTCTATAATGGCTTGCATTAATTTTTCGTAATAATCTAAATCAACGTAATCATCAGAATCAATATAACCAATATAATCACCCGTAGCATTTTCTAAACCTACATTTCGAGAATAGGAAAGCCCACTATTTTTCTTATTATATATTAGTTTTATTTTGTCGTTATGTGAGTATTTTTTTAAAACTTCTTTAGAATTATCTGTGGAACCATCATCAACCACGATTATTTCTAAATTTTGATAAGTTTGATTTAATAATGAACGCAAACATTTTTCTATATATTTTTCAGTATTATAAACTGCTACTATTACGGATATTTTCTTATTCATCATTATCTTCCCCCATCTGCATATTTTTCAATAATAAATTTAACGATTTTAATCTTGTTTTTTCTCTAAATAATTTACTTAATCTTTCCTTTTTATTACTTTTCTTTATACTAGAGCCTTCCTTATGAAATACGGTTAAAGAAGGATCATACAAACTAATTAAATTATCTTTAATAACTCTTTGATATAAAAATTCCTCTTCATGAAATAAGAATGTTTCATTATAAAATGGATATTTATATTTGTCTATATAATCCTTACTAAATATTAGACAACACCCATGTAACGGCGCCTTAGTTAATACCTTCCTACCATTTACTGGCCTTACTGGTTTTTTTATAAAATGTTTTATTTTAATCCACCTCTTTAATAACCAGTAACTAAAAGGATTACTATAAATACTAATTAATTTTTCACATCTTTTAATCTCTTGATTTAAAGTTTCAATATTTTTAATAACCGGAAAAGGATTAACAGATTCACCACTAGGTGAGGTTATTAAGGGTCCTAACATCGCAAACTTATACTTTTCATAATCTTTACTAATAACATTTAAAAAATTTTTATCGCTAATATAAACATCATTATTCATAACAATATAAAACTTAGAATTATACTTCCTTTTAGCATACTCTATACCTTTATTATTAGCCTTAGCAAAACCATAATTTTGATCTAATTTTAAAATATCTTTAGTAAATCTTTTTATTAACTTTTCCTCACTAATAGATAAGGTATTATTATCAACAATAATAATATGAGCATCTTTTAAATCAAGTTTTTGTAAATATGTTAAACATTCAATAGTTTCTTCAATATTCTTATAATGTAAAATAATAAAGCTAAACATTTTATACTTCCTCAGCAAATCTTTTCTCTAGTTTTTTAAATGCTTTATAACATAATGTTAGTGCAACTATCCCAATAATTAATAATATTCCTAAATTACCAAGAGCAGGCACTCTATGAACATAGAATATATCACGATATGCATTAATTAAATGAGCCATAGGATTTAATCTAAATAGCCAGATCATCCATGAGCCTTGAAACATCTCTGTTGAATATAATACTGGCGTTGCATAGAAAAATAAATTAATTATAAAGGTTACCATATATTCAACGTCTTTAACATATACATTAAAAGCACTAAGTAAGAAAATAATAGCAAGTGATATTATGTACTGAATTAAAGCAATAAATGGTAAGAAAATCAAATGCCAACTAATACCGCAGCCCCCTAGTAATACAAAAATAAGAATAATCACACATGATATTAAGAAGTTAATTAACCCACTAGTTACTATCGATATAGGCAGTATTTCTCTTGGAAAATATACTTTTTTAATCAAATTAGCATTATTAGTAATGCAAGTAGTTCCTTGACTAATTACTGTTGTAAACCAAGTCCAAGGAATAATACCACATATTAAGAAAACTAAATAATTTTCAGTCTGTACTTTCATAATATAAGGAAACACTATGGCATATACCACTACTTGTAACAAGGGATTTATAAATGACCATAAAACTCCTAAAAATGATGCTTTATATTTACCTCTTATATCTTTTTTAACATTAGTTTTTAATAATTCTCGATATTGATATAATTCTTTAAATACATTCATATTTTTCACCTACCCACAAACTTTCAAATATTCATCAATGACATCACTACATTTACCGTCCCTAGCAACGACTCCTTCATTAATCCAAATAGCCCTGTTGCATAACTTTTTAACATAATCCAGACTATGGCTTACAATTACTATTGTCATATTGCTTTGAGCAAGTTCTTCTAACTTAGCAAAGCATTTATCTTGGAAATGTTGATCCCCTACAGCTAAAATCTCATCAATAAGTAAAATCTCGGCATCAACATTAATAGCAACACTAAAAGCAAGACGCATATACATACCTGATGAATAAGTACGTACCGGACTATCAATAAAATCCCCTAACTCACTAAATTCAATAATACTTTGTAATCTATCATCTATCTCTTTTTTAGTTAACCCAAATATAGCAGCATTAAAATAAATATTTTCTCTTCCCGTAAAATCCGGATGAAACCCTGCTCCTAACTCTAAAAGAGAAGTTAACTTACCATAGGTTTTTAAAGTCCCTTTATTAGGATAAATTATCTTTGTCATTAACTTAAGTAATGTTGATTTTCCACTACCATTAACCCCGATTAACGCTACCGTTTCTCCCTTAGCAATCTCAATATTAATATCTTTTAAAACTACTCTTTCTTCGGTCTTATTCTTCCACCCTCGAACTAGCCTTTCTTTTAAAGTCTGAGGCTTATCAGAATATAACTTAAAAGTCTTAGTAACATGATTAACATCAATAGCTAAATCACTTTTTTTATTTTTCATTATCATCATCCTTATAATTATTATACCAATTATCACTATTCTTATTAACTAACTAGTCTTGGTATCCATCTACTATGTTATCATAATTTTTCTTATTTAAAAACACCTAATTAAGAAAATATTCCTAGTTAGCTAAGAAAATATCTTCTTTAAACTCTACTTTCTTAAAATTTTTTTACTACAGGTAAAAATACTATAAATAAAAAGACTAGAACTTCTTATTAAAGAAATCCTAATCTACTAAATACTTTATTAATAATAAAATTCTTGTTAAATACCTAAATACTTTTAAGAAAAATAATTCTATCTTATTAGCACCGTTATAAGTTTTTTCAAAATATTCTTGACTAGTCTTTAAGATATCATACTTCTTAATTCTTTTTAAACTCTTATCTATAGAAACCGAATGGTCATGAATAACATCAACATTATTACAAACAATAATATTCTTGCCTAACTTTTTAGTCTTAATTCCCATAATATTTTCTTCATAATATAAGAAAACATTTTCATCAAAATAACCCATATCTTCTAAATGTTTACTAGATATCATAAAGAAACACCCTGATACTGTATCAACTTTACTTATATCTTTATGATAATAGTTATCAGGATAACTTAACTCCTTAGCTAATACCCTCTTACCAAAGAAGACAATATTTTGTTTAATATCCTGCCAAGGTGTTGGTATTTTAAATCCTCTATTTAAGTCATTACCTTGAATAATAGTAGGTCCTACTATGACATTCTTAGTACTTATATAACTATTTAAGTCTTTAATATCTAATTCACTCTCAATAATAATATCACTATTAGAAATAACTATATTTAAAGACTTATACTTATCTATTAAATACTTACACCCTACATTCAAGGCATAACTATATCCTTTGTTTTCCCCACTATCTATAATAGTAATCTTTTTATTCTTTAATTTTCTTAACTCTTCTAGGGAATTATCAGTACTCTTATTATCAACTACCACTATTTCTTTTAAGACTTTATAATCTTTAACATTATCAAGTAATCTCTTGGTTGTTTCATAATCATTATAATTTACTATTACCATTCCTATCATAATTTTTATTCCTTACTATTTTCTATCTAATAAGTTTTTATCATATTTAAAAGTATTTTGCAAGTTATTAAGTATCCTAACTATTTTCATGTTTTTTTAAAGTAAGTAATAAACTTAATGGTTTATCTTTATTTTCTTCATAATACTTAGTATCAAATAAACGTAAACTTACTTCTTCTTTAATATTTTTATCTCTAGTTAAGAAAACATCTTTAATATCTTTTACTTTTAAAGGTACTTTATCTTTCTTACTCTTATCCTCTAATTTATCTTTTACAACATAACTAGCTAAACTTAAAGCTTCCATTCCTATTAAAGACTTCCTAGTTACTTGTTCTAATCTAACTAAATTATCTAAAGGAACACTAGTTAAACTAAGAGTTTGTAAAAAATCTTCTAAAGCTACATAATCAGTATTTAAAATTCCCATTAGTACCGAAGAGGCTAAAAACCACATTTTAGTTTTACCAACAATCGTAGACTTAATATTATTACCCTTAGAAGCACTATAAAGGCCATATCCTAAGATACCAGCTTCAAATATAAGAGGAATAACATAACTAGGACTAATACTAGCTAAAAGAAAAAAAGAAATAAAGCCAAATAATTTATCAAACATGCCATCAAGTAAAGCTCCAAAGAAAGTTGAAACCTCATATTTACGAGCAAGATAACCATCTATCCAATCTGTTGCCATAAAAGAAATAAACCAAATAGCAGCAGGAATACTACCATATATCGTGAATATAGGTACAAGTAAAATACCCCCTATTCCTCTTAAAGTCGTAATCATATTAACCATTATTTTCTTTTTTAGCTTATCATCTTTTAACTTATTATCATTTAATGTATCATCATTATTTTTATCATTTTTAAACATAATCCAAATTCACCCTAATTAATATAAGCATCTTTTAACTTTAAACTAACTAATCTTTTTAGCTAACAATTTATCTTTATTAACGCCATTCAAATAAGACTTAATATCCATTGTTTTTTTACCACTAGGTTTAATTGCTGTTACATAATAAATTCCATCACTACAACCAATTCCTAAATTATCTTTAGTTACTATATTAATCTTATTAGGAACACTTTTCCCTTTAACAAAATAACCACTTATTATTTTAACTTCTTCACCATCAAAGCAAGTATTAGCAAGTGGCCAAGGATTTAATCCTCTAACCTTTCTATCAATAGTTATTCCTTCTTTAGTAAAATCCAAATGTTCATCACTTCTTGATATATTATATGCATAAGTAGCTTTTAGATTATCTTGCTTAACTCTTTTATTAGTGCCATTAATAATACTAGGTAAAGTCTCTATTAATAACTTAGCCCCCATTTCCATTAAGATATCATGAATACTACCAACGTTATCCGTATCTTTTATTTTATAAGTAACATTACTAATAATATCACCTGTATCCATGGCTTCATCCATATACATAATAGTTACACCAGTTTTATCATAACCATCAATTATTGCATGATGTAAAGGTGCTCCCCCTCTAAGGTAAGGAAGTAAAGAAGCATGAACATTAATACATCCAAGTCTAGGTAAATCAAGTAATACTTTGGGAATAATCTGTCCATAAGCACAAGTTATTATAATATCCGGTTTAGCATCACAAATAGCCTCATAATCAGTTCTTATTTTATTAGGTTGAAAAACTTCAATATTATGTTCTAAAGCTTTCTTTTTAACTGGTGTTGGCATCAGTATCTTATGACGTCCAGTCTCTTTATCAGGTTGGCTTACTACCAAACAAACATTAGTATTTAAAATTAATTTTTCTAAAACAGGAACAGCAAAATCTGGTGTTCCCATAAATACAACACGTAAATCTTTCATTTCAATCACCTTTTTCATTATAGGAAAAACCCTATAAAAAAACAACTAATTCCCTTTAATTTATCTAAAAAAGTTTTAAAATAACTCTTTTATTATTAGAATTAGTTCTTAATTATATATTTCATTTAAAATGTAAATTCTATAATCATCTGTATTAACTTGTTGATATAAATGATTAGTTAATATTCTTTTATACTCTTTTAATACTAACGGTCTTAATCCCTGTAAAAATAAATCAATATCATTACTATTTATCTTTACTTGATAAGGCTGTTTACTTACAACCTCTCCTGTTTTATCATAAACATTAATTGGATTATAAAAATCAAATAAGTAATAATTATTATCTATCATAATAATATTAAAACTATAAAAATCATTAATACTTGTTTTCTTAAATGATCCTATTAAAAATATAGCATCATATCCTAAGAAAGTTAATATATTCTGAGCCATTAAACTATATTCTAGTGAAGTAGATACATTTTCTTCTTTTAAATCTTCTATATCATTTAATATTATTTCTCTATCACTTTCTTTATTTAAAACATCTTCTCTTTTTTTTAACCTACTAGTCTTTCTTCCAAAATAATTTTCTAAAAAAACTGGTAATATTAAAATAGCTTCATTATTATTATATATTTTATTAGTTTGTAAATATTTAATAAATTCATAAAGATAATTATTTTTTCTAACTAAATAGTAGTCATTTTCTAAATTATATCTTATTTCAATATTACTAGTTATAAAGCCATAATATGGTAGTGAATATTTAAGAGGACTTATTACTCCTAAGCTTTTATTTATTTTATATGTATTTCGATAATATTTAATTTTACTATTTATGTATTTTCTAATATCTTCATCACTTATTGTGGTTAGATAATTTAAAAAGTTATTATTCTGCATACTACTACCCTCTAGCCAACTGTCTTTAAGTATTGTAGCATAATATACTTCTAAAGAAAAGAAAAAACCTCTTAGAATTTAATCTAAGTAGGTCTTTTTACGAAGATAATAGTCTGTCAAACATATTATCTTGGTTGTGGATTTCCTAATATATAACTCATATTGACAGATAAAAGTCATATATTTTTATCAATATTCCACATATGCAGCATATACTTAATAGATTGATAAACGAGTATAAGTACTGTAAACAAACCATCAAAGGGTTTTAAAAAATCATTAAATAAATATAACATTTATTATTAATTAAGTAAGAATCATTCTTACTTCTAACAGCAGTACTTTCTCTACTATTAAGTGATTTAATCATACCATTCTTTTTACTATTTGTAAAGTACTTTTTTAAAATTTTTTCAAAAAATTTTTTTACCTAAATTTTTTATAACATATTTAAGGTTGTTTCATAGGTATTTCCCATTTTTAACAAATAATCTTTTTTCTGTAAATTATCTAAATATTTCTCTGGTATACTATCGTAACCATAATAGATAGCTGCTACTCCCGCACATAGTCCACCTAAAGTTGATGCTTGTCCACCTAAGTTTACTGCTCCAATTAGGGTTTGACTAAAGTTATCTGAATTTATAAAGCAATAAAAGAAAGCCTCTAATGTATCTACTACATAATTATTAGAATTAATCATTTCTAGTGACGAATTATAAATATTATCTTTTAATAAATGTTCGAACTCTTTTATTGTTTCTGTTTTAAAATACATTGTATAATCCAAGTTCTTTAACATACTAAAGCTTGCTTTTTTATCTGTTCCTCTAAGTAAAAAAATAATATATTTAGTAAATATATAAGCTGCCATCACTGGAATATCACTATGATGAGTTATAAAGGTTACATTTTTTACAACAGAATGAATTGTATAATCACGAGCTTTAGTATAATAAAGATAAAAAGCAATTGGTATTAATCTCGGTAAAAATTCATTACCACAATCACTATAGCCAGTACCTCCTAATTTAGTAGCATCAGTCTTGTCTTCGAAGTATTTATCTAAGGCATGTTTACTTGTAAAATCAATATCAATTAAGTTATTAGTAGCAGTATATTTCGCCGTTTTATACCAAAGAAGCAGATTATCAGCTATTTTATTATAATCAACTTTTCCTTTAGTAATGATTGCATCAATGGTTGCTAAAATAGTAGAAGTTCCACTACTCCAGGTTCCTATAGGAATATTTAAATTTTCACACTTTATCATTTTAGTTACAGGTTTATTTATTAATTTTTCTTTTCTTTCATAATTAAGCGGTAACCCAAAAGCCTCTCCAATGGCAAAGCCAACGGTACTAGCATTAATTTTTGAATTCATAACATTCACTACTTTCTAAAGGTGTAAATAAGCCCCATTTGAGGCTTATTTGTATTGTCCAAAGACATTTTTCTTAAGAGGTATCATCTCTCTAAATTCTATTTTTTCGTTATTTAAAACTTTTCTACCATTAGTTTCAAATAATTCTTCCACATAATCATCACTTATTATTTTTTTTAGGTTTTTCTTTAATTTTGGTATATCTTCATAAAAGGTATCACGACTATGATGAATATCACTTGCTAAAAAAGTTATAGCTTCATGTTTTAATAATATTTCTAAAGTTTTTTTAGCTTCTTTACCATATCGTCCTAATAAAGAACCTATATTACTTTGAAAAACAGCCCCAGCTTCTTTCCATTCTTCTACAAGTTTAGGATTTTCTTTAATTACTCGGTAACGTTCAGGATGAGCAATTACTGGAATATAACCAGCACTTTGTAAATCAAACAAAGTTTTTCTAATGTTTTTATATTTGCTATTCATTGGTAATTCAAATAAAACATAACGAGTATCATTAAGTGAAGATATCTTCTTTTTTGTTAAAAGACTTACCATTTCAATATCAACAAATATTTCATTTCCTAAATAAAGATTGATATCTATGTTTTCATTTTTTACTTTCTTTTGTAATTCTGCTAGCAATTTTTTATTTTCTTTTTTTTCTTTATTATAACTACTACCTAATATAAAATGAGGAGTAACAATAATATCAGTTACTCCATTAGAAACAGCTTGTTTAATTATCTCGATTGATTCTTCTAAGGATCTGGAACCATCATCAATATTAGGTAGAATATGACTATGTAAATCAATCATAAACTACTCCAATCAACTTAACTATAATATTTACTATAATAATGATCTTTTGAAGATGGGAATTTATTTAAAATAACTCCCGCAATTTTATCCTTAAATTTTTCTAAAGCTTTATTAGTATTAGCTAAGAATTCTACTGGTGTTATTTTATAGGCTGATACAATAACAATCTTATCTACTAAGTCAGCCATAATAATTGAATCAGTTAAGCCACCAACTGGTACACCATCATAAATTACTAAATCAAATTTTTGCTTTAAAAGTTTAACTAATTGTTTATTTTTAGCCGATGCTAAAAGTTCACTTGGGTTTGGTGGTACAATGCCCATTGGTAAAACATAAATATTTTCATATCTTGTTTTCTTAATATATTTTTTATAATTTTTATCAACATCATCTAGCAATAAATTCGATAATCCTTGTTCATTATCAATATTGAAAATTTTATGTTGTCTTCCACGACGTAAATCGCAATCAACAATTAACACTTTAACTCCTGCTTGAGCAAAAGCAACAGCAAGGTTAGCACTTACAAATGACTTACCTTCTCCACTCATTGAACTAGTCATTAATATTGATTTAACTGGTTCATCAATTGAAGAGAATAAAAGATTAGTACGAATAGTCTTAATTGCTTCAGCTACACCACTTTTTGGATTATTAGCAACTATAAGTTCATTATTCATTTTCTTCTTCCTTTCTTCTCTTTTGGTACATATTTAATTGGTACAACGCCAAGTGTTGGTAATCCAATCTTAGTTTCTATTTCTTCAACACTCTTAATAGTTGTATCAAAATAGAACATAATAAATATTGCTGCACAAGCTAAAACTACTCCAACAAGTAATGCTAAAACAGTTGTTTTTAATAAACTAATGTTATAAGGATTACTTGAAGCCTCAGCATAATCTACAATGGCAACATTTTTAATACTATAGTATCTTGCTACATCATTTGAAAATACTCTAGCTATTTCATTTGCAACATCTCTTGCATTTTCCGCATTTTCACTATTAACAGAAATACGAATTATTTCTGTATCGTCCTCAGTTGTTACATTTACTTTTTTCTTTAATTGTTCAACTGATGTGTTTAAGTTTAAATTATTAATTACTTGATTTAAAATACTATGTGATTTCATAATTACACGATAGTTAGATATTAAGTTTTTATTTAAAGTAATATCATTTTGTGTAATTGATTGGCTAGTATTAGATTTTTCATTATTAGTAGTTAAAACCATTGTTGTATAAGAATTATACATTGGGGTTTTTAAAAATACTGTATAAGATGCACCTGCTACTACAAAAACTAAACCAGCAATTGCAATTATAAACCATTTGCTCACAAAATAGTCAAACAATTCTTTTAAATTAATCTCTTCCATATATTCCCTCTTAACTCCCATTATTATATAATAAGTTATAGTTTATGGCAAGCAAAAAACACAACAAATTGCAAGATTAAATGATAAGAATTTCTGGTTTTTCAATTCCTAATTTTTCTTGGATTTCATTGTGTTTTTTAACATTTTTTCTTCTAATTTTTGGGTCTCGGAACTAACCTTTAACATGCACCATAACATGAATAAAATAAGTCCCACTAAAATTATTAATAACATATTATCTCCTTATAGTTATTATAACTTACCCACATAAATTTTTAACCAATTATTGTTCGTCAAAAAACGACATTTTTCGACATTTACTTTGATAGATACTATAAATAGTTATTCCTACTAAAGAACCAGCACCATCTATAAAGGTATCTAATACTTTAGCAGTTCTACCAGGAATAAAGATTTGATGCACTTCATCACTTACAGCATATAAATAGCATATAATTAAACTAACAATTAACATTCTTTTATTAATCTTTGTATAATCACTTAATAGTTGTAATACTAAAATACCTAAAATTAAATACTCTGTAAAATGTGCTGTCTTTCTTACTAAAAATGTACTATCTTCTACCTTTTTCTTTACTTCTTCTCTAGGTATATCTTTATTAGTAACACTAGTAGTTACATTAACAACCATACTAGTAACCACATCACTAGTCTTAGTAGATTTAGGTCCATTTTGACTAGAAAAATTAAATATTACTAACATCCAGATTATTACTAAGATACTATGAAATAACTTTTTATTTTTTCTTAAAGCCTTAAAAGTACCCGTCGTTGTAAAAACTATAAAAAGTCCTAAGAGAAAAGATACTATACCAGTTACTAGCATACACTTTAACACACTATTTATAAACTCCATTAAAATATTACTAATTGAAGTATTATAGAAAAAGATATTATTTATATCAATAGTATACTTAATATATAAAACAAGTCCCACTAAAATAACAAAATTAGTAAATAAAGATGCTATTATATTTCTATCTTTAAAAATATATCTATTAATTAAATAAGTAATAATAGATACAATAATACTTAAATATAATACTATTTTTGTTAACTTATAAGCCTTATTAAACATTGGTCTTACTTTTTCAAAAGTATTATTGTATGATATCTCTTCTTCATAAATATTAACAAGTTTTTTAGTTAAGATATTAACAGTATCTTTATTATCTACTCTAATATTATTATCTTTTATATAGTTATTTATATTAGTTGTTAGATTATTTTGAAATTCTTCGGTATTAACTGTTATTTTTTGATTAGTATAAAGATTATCAATAGTAGTTATTATTTCATTTTTTAAAGACTTAACCGATATTACATTATTTAGTACCTCTTCATTTAATCCTGATTGTTCTAAATAATATGATACTTCTTCTAAAGTATTATCATATAGTTCTTGATAGTAATTATGATTATTTAAAAGATCCAATACATAGTCTTCATTAAAGACAGTAAATATTAGAATAAGACTTAAAGATAATAGAAAAAAACTAATACTTTGAATAAATTTCATTATATAACTTAATACTACTCTCATAAATCTTTCCCTTCTATTCTTTTAGCATATACTACATATCTTTGGTATCTATACCCTACACCGTTAATTGGATAACATGTATAAAATAAGACTCTTTCCCCATCTTCTTCTAAGAATGTTTGAAACCTCTTATTTAAATCACTATCTTTTAATATTTCATAATCATATACTTCATAAGTATATTTGCCATAATAAGTATCAATGTAGATTAAAGAACCATTTGTTAATTTAGTAATAAGTCCAAAGTGACGCATGTTATTATGGGCAGCTATAATAATTGGTAATCCCTCTCCCGGAAAGAAAGAACCAATATAACGTCCTGCACCATTTCTAATAATACTCAAAGAATCTCCATTATATAGATTTATTGTTCTATCTATCTCTGGAATATTAATGGTACCAAAAGCTTCACCATAAGCAGGAATTGGACTTAGTCTTTTTGTTTCGGAATCAATTTTAATATTAGATAAATCACTAGAAACTTTAGTAGTGGTTTTAATGGCTACTTTATTAAATAAATTAATATAGGTAGTTATTTTATCTTTTAAAGTAAAATTAACAAGCAAGACTAAAAGGGAAGCAAAGAAAAAAGCGATTGCTAACTCTCTAACAATCACTTTCCCACTCTTTTTTAGTAAATTAAGCATTTTGTTTTTTTGCTTTAACAGCAATTGTTGCGATTCCGATAATAGCAACTACTGAAGCAATTGTAATTACTAAATTTCCGTCAGTATACTTAACATCAGTTTTAACATTTACTTTATCATTATAGAATGCTTTAGTAGGTTCATCTACATAACCAACGAATAATTTTCCATTATTAATGCTTACTGGAACTTTAGTGTTAGCACCAACATTATTTACTAATGCTTTTAATTCTTTTTTAGTGCTAGTACTTAATTTAGATAAATCAGTAACTTTAGCATCTTTAAGGATTGCAACAGCTTTGTCTAATTGAGCAGCAATGTAATCACAATCAGATTCACTAACTTCGTTTTGTTCTAAATAACTTTTTACCATATTAGCATCTCCGTTATTTAATGAATAAGTAACTCCGTTAATTGTGTAAGATTTTGTTAGTTTGTCTTTTAATTCATTCTTAGACATAGCATTTACACTTACAGTAGTAAGTAAAACAGCTACAAATAAGAATACGAACTTCTTCATATTTTTCATATCTATCTTCCTCTCTTCTTTTTTCATTTTACTATTAAGTTTTTTATTTTGCAAGTTTTATCCACATTTTTTACATATTTTTTACTATTATTAGCCAGAAGTTTATATCCTGTAAATTTATTATACCAAATAAGAAAATTTTATACATATCACATTCGTTTAAAAATCACTTTGTATTCTTAACTGAATTATTATAATAATCACAATTAAATAAATTCCTAATTTCCATTAAAAAATCATTTAATTCAAAATAAGCTTGTTGATATTTTTCTTTTCGAATACTATCACAAGCACTATCAAGCTTACGTTTTATTCTTTTCAAAGTGCATTCTATCTCTTCAATCAAAAAAGAAAAATAATATGTAGGTAAAAATAATTTTAAATTAATTATCATTTCCTTTCCCTTTTTATCTTCAGAAGAAATACCACCATATTCATTTCGATAAAATATATCATTGTAATCAGTATCAACAGGGTTATAAAATAACTGATTGCTATAAGTTCCATCATGTATATTACCAGCATATTGTGAACTCTTAGTACTATTGCATTTTGGACAACAGTATACTAAATTATTATAATCATAAATCAATGATTCCATGTTATTATTCTTAGCAACCGTTTGTGGAATAAAATGATCTATTCGAAAGTTTTCATTTATAATTCTATCTAGCATATTACAGTATGCACATCTATGCTTAAAATCTATAGCTAAATATTCTATATATGACTTGTAATCTTTGTACTGCTTATTGCAACTTCTAGTAATTCTAAAATTTCTAAAATCTTTATACTTCATAATACTACACCTTTTTTACTAATCAAGCATATCGTTCATTTCTTTAAGCAAATCAAACACATGCTTGACACGATTAGGCGATATTAGTTGCTCTAGATAAGAAGTTTCCACTGGAGTATATTTTTTTATTTCTAAATCTAATTCTAAAATTTCATTCAATTTTTCTTGAGCATCAGCTGCATTTTTTTGAGAAGTATATTCGTCAATAATTTTCTTTTGTCTACTAATTATTTCATTTTTTATCTTGTTATAATTCTCCATAGTTAATCGAATCGAATTTATTTTCTCTTTAGTATACTCTCCGTTCATAAAAAACTTTTCTTTGTCATATACCTTATCAGGATCAACATAATCACTTTTATAAGCTTCATCCCTATAATTAGTCATTATAATCACAGGAAAATCACTAGTAATTTTTTTTATTTCTTCATAAATTGAAGTACCTATAACACACTTATCTTTCACCAACAATTTATTATCAATAATCAATAACATTATTTTACTATCAGTAATATCATTTTTTATTTTTTCAACAATATTATTACAATTTAAATTACAACTATAATCAACATAGCTAACATTACAAATTGTATGTAAATTTTCATATATAGTTCTAATTATAGCTTTCAATTCATCAGGACTATCTTCTATAATTCCTATTTTATATTCTTTCATATTAATCGACCCCCGGCCATTTTATTTCAATTTCAAATCCTACTTCATTATTTACAACATGAATTTCGCCATTATTTCTATGAACGGCTTCCTTACATATCCATAATCCAAGTCCAGTACCGTCTTTTTTAGCTGTTTCACCTGCTTCAAAGATTATATCTGGATTATTCAAAAACTTTTCAGCTAATTTTGGACCATTATTTTGGAAATTAATTAAAATATAATCTTTATTTTTCTTATAGCTTATAATAATTAAACGCTCTTCACCGTTTATTTCTTGCTCCAAAAAATATGCTGAATTTAAAAGAAGATTATTAAAAATTAAATATAAGTCATTCTTCTCACAATTAACATAACAATTATTATCGCCAATTACACTAATATCTATATTTTTTTTGTGTAATAGTCCATACCAATCATCTTTTAGTTCATAAAAGAAATCTGACAATAACATTTTTTCGACTTTAGAATTAGCTTTATTAGCACTATCCATAATTAATTTCAACCACTTACTTAATAAAACGTCATATCGTTCTGCATCTTCTATTACGTCATATGGATTTAAAAAATCTAATCCAGTATATTCTTTATGTCCAAGAATATTATTAACACATATTTTTAATTGCTGATTTCTTGTAGCTAAATTTGTTGATAAACTTTTCATCTCATGAGCAAAAGTATTAGCTGTTATTCCAACAGAACTAAAAGTCATTAAAATCTTCATTGCATATTCAGAAGATTTTTTTTCTTCTATTGTTTGATATATAGCATCCCTATATTCTTCCGTCGAAAATACTTGAGAACTTTCTTGTTTTTTTTCTTTTTCTTGTATTATGCTATTCTGAATCGCCTCGGTAGGATTTATCTTCATTACCTTGCCTTTAAGCCAGGCGACATATTCCCTATAAAAATATTGCCTATCATATTCAAATTTTGATATTATACTTTTAATTAATTCAACAAACAAATAATACGTATCATTAAGTGTAAGGCCTTCTCTATTAGCCATATCCGTCAAATTTGGATTATTTATCCTGCCAATATTAACATTTCCAATCAATTGATATGTGTTAACTCTCCAATAACCACTTGGATGAGAAACCGCAGCTGGACTACTTTGAACTCTTGCTCCCAATTGTAGCCAATCATACATTGGCCCATCTTCACCATATGGTCTAACTTTAAAATTATCCCTATATATTTTAATACCAGAAAAAGTAGATAGTAGTTTTTTTCTTCTATTAGTCTTTATATCTTTAATAACTTTATATTCGCTTTTTCCTGACTTTAAAAAATAAAATTGTAAATCGAATTTACCAATTTTCTTTATTTCTTCAATAGGCGTTTTCGATAATAATTCAGTCGCTTTATAATCACTATGAAATGTGGATGCATATTTTTCTTTCTTATAATTAGATTGCTTAAAAGCCTCCCTATTCCAAAATTCATTTATATCAAAATTATAAATTTTTTTACCGATAATACTTTCTTCCATAGTTGCTGATAAATCAACTTCATTTCTAACCAAATCTATACCAACATTATTTTCACCATCATAACTAGCTTTTATTATATAATCATAATCTTCACTAGATAAAAGAGTATTCTGTGGATGATAATTAAATTTTGGCGTTCTAACATTATTAATAAAAACATTAAAAGTATCTACATTTCCAAAAGGATTTATACTACTTAAATTATTATTTATTCTATTATAGATTCTATCATTCCAATTTTCTCTTGTACCAGAAAGGATTATTAAAGTACCTGAATCAATAATCTTATCATTCATGTCAAACATTGAAAAATCAATATATTTGGAAATAATATCATTAAAATTCGAATCTAAAATTTCCACGTCTGCATTTATTTCATTTAATAAACTTTTCCGCTCAAATTGCATCCAATCTAAATCCCAATATACTAATTTATCATTCATTTTTTTTGAATACACTGTTGTCTTTTGTGATAACTTTTCTAAAGCAAATCTTCCTATGCCTTTAGCTCCTGTTTTTATCCTGCCTTTTTTACTATAAGCATTTATCTCTTTATCATTTGTTCCAATATTCATCCAAACAGTTTTAACTATTTGTTCACTCATACCAGTACCATTATCCAAAATTACAATACTATTTTTGCTAAAAAGCAAATTTTTTAACTGTTGTTCTTGTTCGTCAGTAAGATTGCTTTTTTTACTTAAAACATCTCCATTTTGGGTATAAAACGATGTTAATTTTTCATACTCACCAGAATTAAAGTATTTTTGATTTTCAGATATAACAATTTTATCAGGAACATTTTCATAAATTATATCAAATTTTATATAAACACTATCAGCATCAGCATCATATGCATTTTTTACTAACTCAATTATAGCACCATTTGAATCAGAAATATTTTCTCTACCAATAAGCCTAGCCGTCTTAGTTGAAACATTAAACTTTACTTTTTCCATTTTACTCCCCACTTAAAAATAATAATTACTTATATCTTTACTTGTAATTCTATAAGAATCACCACTGGCATTAATACCAACGCTTTTAATATAAGTCAAAAATGCTTTAGATTCAAGAATTTTTTTTGCTTTATCCAAATTCCAATCTTTTTTTGGTATAATAAATATTCCAGAATAAGGAATTGTATCAGCAGATAAAAAATAAGGTTTTATATTTCCAGTAACAATAATTGATAAAAGTAATTTTGGCTTATTCATGCTATTTAAAGCTTGACTTCTTCCATATTCAAACCAACTAATATTTTTATCAGACTTCCTGCGACTTAATTCTTTGCTATATTTATTCAAATGTTTTGCTGTATTTGGAAACCTTTTTGAAAATGTTTCTTCATTTATTCTCACTAAATTATCCTCTTTATCATAAAAATATGGAAAAATTATTTTTTCTTTTTTATTTAGTTCTATACTCTTTGGGCTAACAGCTTTTTTTATTATTTTCTTTTCAAATTTATCATTAAATAGTTCATCATTTTCTTTTATTACATAAGCTTTATTATACAATGTAGCAATCGAATTTGAAACTTTGTAGTAATCTCCAAATCTATTTTTACCACGTTTAACTTCCGTGAATATCCATTTTGCTCCCAAATCACACTTATTGATTGTATTTTTAGTTTTTTCATCTAAATTATAATAATTTAATGTACTGCTATTACCATTTTTTTTCAAAATAAAAACTATTGAAGAGGTAAGAATTTTCTTTTTTTCACCTGTAGCATACTCATTAAATAACTTTCTTGTTGCATAATCATAAATTTCAGTAATATCATTTTTTAGATATTCTCTTAAATTACCTGAAAAAACATTTTTAAAAACACTACCAGGAACCAGAAAAGCAATCTGCCCACCATCTTTTAAAAGTTCAACTCCTCTTTCTATAAATGGATAACAATAATCGAATTTTCCTTTAGAGCACGTTTTAAAATTATCTCTAACAAAGCCTCTAGTTTTTTCATCTAGCATTTTATAACTAATGTAAGGTGGATTTCCTATAACATAATCAAACTTTATATTTAATTTAATTTTTAAGGAATCATTACAATATATATGCCAATTAACCTTACTCAAATCATATTTTTTTAATATACTGTTAACATTATCCAAACACTTTACATAATGCAATTTATCATACTCTATTCCATAAATATCATTTGATAGTCCATTGCAAATTTCTTCTTTTGAATAATTTAACCTCAAACAATCATTTATGTATCTTTCCACTATCCGAATAAGTATATTTCCCTGTCCGCAACTTGGCTCAATTACCTTTTTACCATATAAATTTTGGTTATATCCAACCCAGTTAAGCATCTCATTAACGTTTTTTTCTGGAGTAAAAATCTGACATTTTTTTTTGCAATCATCACTTAATTTCATAGCAGAATCTCTCCTTTAATGCTATAATTTTAACACATTTTATTAAATGAAACAATATGCCTTAAATTTATCTTATATATTATTTAATTTTCAAAGTAAATGCACGTTTTTCTAAATGCGTGTTTTTAGTTTGAGACAATAATAAATTTTATAACTTTAAATTTTATAAATAATATGTGCTTTTAGTTTCAAAATTATGTTAGATTAATCTCTCTAAAGGAAGTGAATTTTCTGTGAATATAGGTCTTAAAATTGAATTATTTTTTATCTTTTATTGATGAAGCTATTTTTATAATTAAAAATTTGCTATTAGAAAGGTACTTATGGACATAAAAAGAAAAATAAAACATACACATTTTACTATTGAAAATAGGATGTTTATAGAAGAAATGCTCGATAAAGGTTGTTCAATTACCAACATATCAAAAAAATTATTTCGCAATAGAAGTAATATTGGAAGAGAAATCTAAAAACACAGAATCGTTAAATATCCTTCTTCTTTTAATCGAAATAATCCCTGTCTTTTTAAAAATACATGTTCAAAACATTGCATAGATTGTTTTAAAACATGTATTGACTTTGAAGAACATAATCCTTGTATTAAATTGTGTTCCTCTCATCATGTGTGTAATGGATGTCATAACAAACAATGCACATACTATTATAGAGTTAAAGAAACAGATGTGCAATATCTCAATAAATTATCTGCTTTCGAATCTAAAATGCATTATTCATTATTTGAGATTAAAATTTTAAATAATGATTTTTATAATTTAGTAATCCAAACAAAATCAATATATCATTCATTAATAGTAATAAATTCTAGATGGTTTAATTTTAATATTAAAACTATTTACAGACAAATTAATTCGAATTTGCTTAGGCTTAATAGAGATTCTTTTTTCCGTTCAGGTAATACATCTAAGTATTTTCTATGTATTAAATCATTTAAAAAAAAGAATATTTTCCACAATCAGTATCTGCTTTAAATTCATCAAATGATAATACTCTTGGTAAATTAATAATATGCTTCGGATAATTACTCATCGCTTGTTCAAAGATTTTTCTAACAGTTCCTGGGCTTAATCCATTATCCTTAGCAATATAAACAATGCTTAAATTATAATTAAGTAAGTCCTTTAAAATTTTTGTTCTAACTTATTTGAGATAGTTTTATCTTGATTATTCAAGTCTACTTCTTTGGTAAATTTCTTTTTACATTTATGACATATAAATCTCTTTTTGGTAATTAATATCCTTGTATCTTGCTCAAATAAATTTAAATATTTAAGCACAATTGGTTTTAAAGTATCGTGAACACTTGAAGTATACTCGTTACAAATCGGACACCTTTGCTTATTGTTTTTACTTATAACCGATATAACTTTTATATTACCTTCCTTGACCCCATATTTACAGATGTAATCTTATAATTTTTAAGATTCAAAACTTGTTCCAAACTTTTCATTTTCCACAACCTCATTTCTAAAATGAGATTAACAAAAAGAGACAACATTCTTCAAGTCATCTCCCCACTAAATTATCGAGCTTATCCAGAAAAACTCCCAAGTAGGTTGCAAAAAAGGGAGTTACAAACTTCGCACTAGATTATCGAGAACCATTTTCTCATCAAAAGATATTATGCTTAAGCCTAGTTTATTATTATCGAATGATTAAAAATGTGAACTTAATCATTCAAAACAATGTATTTGTCCATACTGATCAATTTAAAATTATTTAAACTTTCTTTTTATTTTATATACAAAAGTAGGAACATACATTTTTAATTTATTTTTTAAAGATAAATTTTTTTCAAATTTATCATTAACATACGAATATCCATATTTTTCATAATCATTTAATATCTCTAATCGATTTTCATTTGGAACTGATGGGGCATTTAACTGACCATTATGAGCAGCAATTTTATCAAATGAACTTTCAAAAAATATCAAATCATTTTTATACTTTTTAAATAACTCTTCACCTTTATTGCTATTAACTAATAAGCAAGATACACCATTTCTAATATCAATTTGGCCACCATTATTCTTCATAAATTCTGGATGTTCCAATTCTGCACCCCAATAGTCACCAATAGTAATATCGCCAACTCTATTTTTAGAAGCGTATTTACATGAATAACAGTTTTCACGGCAAATGTTTGACTTTAGAAAATAATCATAATATGAAGATAAGACACTTGGTAAAAATTTAATGTGTTTTTTACCATTTTTATCTTTATAAAAAATTTTTGCATTATAACCAGTTCCAAGAACACTTTTATCTCTAAAAACAAAATTATAAATTTTACCATTTAATTTTTTTTCTAAAACGCTTATATAATCTTGAAAAAGTTTCACACTTGGGGTACCATGGCAAATAATATCTATTGTATATAGGTTTCCACTTTTAATATTCTGTGTTACTTTTTTAATAGCAGCAACTTGACAGGGAGTACCACTAAAAAGTACATTTTTATTATTTATTAAATCATCTTTAATCAATGAAAATGTTTCAAATATACTGCTCTGTACATACTTTGAACCTTTTAACTTCTCCAAATCATTTAAATTATTTACTCTAATGTGTTTTGGAATTAATTTTTCTTTATATTCCATTGAGCATCCATAAACAATTCCACCACTGTTTATGAAATTTTCAGCAAGAGCCCCAAATACCCCTCCAGATGATGAATTCATTAAGGAAGAAAAATTTTTATTATAGGCTAAAAAGCATTGTTGATTATACGGTTCTTCCGATACATTGTTATTATTATTTTGATATGGGCAATTAATAACGCAAGCATGACAATCAACACATTTGCTTTCGTCAATTCTTGGAAATAGAAAGCCAGTTTCATCTTCAACCATTGAAATGGCTTTTTTGGGACATTTGCTCATACATAAACCACAACCGCAGCAATATTTTTTATTTTTTACGAGATTATTACTTTTCATTTAAGTTACCACCCTTTTTTAACTTTAAAATTTTTAGTATATTTTTTAACATTAATTTTAATTTTTTTCTAAAGATAAAACACATGATAATGAATTCTATAAGCAGTAAAATTTGGCCAATAATTGAATCTAAATATACAGTTACTGATTCAATAAATAATAATAAAAAGCCAATTATAAATTCTTTTGTAAATATTTTTACTTTTACATATTTTTTTGTATCAAATATTCTATAGATAAATACTGATGTATAACTTAGTGCCGTTGCAATGGCAGCACCGTTAATTCCAATTGAAGGAATTAATAAGAAATTTAGAATAACATTAATTATTGCTCCTGCTGTTCCAGAAAACAAAAAACCTTTGCTATCTTTATGAACATTATATGATGATGAAAGAAACGAAGCAAGTGTCAATATAGAAAAGCCAATAATTAAATATGGTGTAAATTGCCATGATGAATAATAATTATTTGAAACATATATTTTTAAAAATGGCTTTATCATCATAATCATGCCAGAAGATATTAAAAGAACAACAGATACTAATAACGAAAACACACTTGAAGTATATTCATTTTTATCACTACTATCTTTTTCGTTAACAGCAGAATAAATCCATGCACTTGTAAATATTGATGTAATAACAGTTAACATCGATGGTAGTTTATAAGATACTGCATAAATTCCATTCGCTTGGGCACCAAGAATATTGGTTACCATTACGCGATCAGAAGCATTCATAATCCACCACATAAATGAATTAGGAATTAAAACTACCGAATATTTTGTCATCTCTATAAAAAGCTTTTCATCAAACGAAAAGGCAAATATTGAATCTTTGACATTTCCTTTTATTGCAGCATAAAGAGATACTACAATATTCGAAATTATATAAGCCCAAAAATATCCGTTTATTCCCATTTTAAATACCAAAAGAAACAAAATATTTAATAATCCTATAAGTAACATATGTATAAAATTACCAATTGAATATTCAATTAACTGTTCTTTTCCTTTTAGATTACATAATAAAATTTGACTAATACCTAAAGTTATTAAATAAAGATAAAATAGCAATGAATATTGACGATAATTATCAAATAAGTTCATAACAGGAAAGCTTAATAATCCAATTATTATTGAAAAAGCAATTATAATATTGGCAATACTCATAATTTTACTATTATTAGCATCTTTATCCATAGAAAACCTCAATACAGCCTCAGATATATTAAGTGTAATAATTGGATAAGCAACAGTGCAAACAGTATATAGTAAATCAATTATACCATATTGCTCCGTTGTTAAAACATTAGTATATAACGGTACTAAAAAGAAAGATATTAGTTTTGTGGCTATATTGCCAATTGCTAATATTGCTGTGTTTTTTATCAAATACTTTTTGCGATTTTCTTTTTTCATAACACTCACCAAATTAAATATTTTTTTTCAAATATTCTATAGAGCATTTCCTTTCTTCATTTATTTTTTTATCAGTTTCACTAAAATTCATATCTTTTTTATATAATCTTTCAATATCATCAAGATTATTTACTTGTCTGCACAACTGTTTTGTCTCATTTAATAAATAATACAACTTATTTTTATTTGAATCACGAATTATTGTGCAAAATTTTGCATGCATCTTTATTGAAAATATAGTACCATGAAATGTATCTGTAATTACATAATCAGACTTTTTAAAATATTCTAGCATTTCAAATGGCTCTACAACTAAATTATAGTCAGCAATTTTCTGGTAAAAACCTAAACTAACAATTTTTTTATTATATTTTTTAGCAAACTTTTTTATATATTTTTCTTCAAATTTAGAAAGTCTTCCAGTATATGCATACACAATAATATAATTGTTCATTTGCACTTTATTAGTAATAACATTGTCAAAATTAGTTATTAATACTGGATCAAAATGAATAATTGCTTCTTTATTTGATAAAGATTCTACAATCTTTTTACTGTTTTCATCTCGAACTGATATTGTTTTAAATTTATTGAACATGTCACCAATTTCTTTATCTACTTTCTTTTCTCTTAATTGTTTGATTGTTGTGTGTCCAAAACTTCCCGCATATGAAATAACATTGATTTTCTCATAATTTTTTCCAAATAATTCTCTACTATAGCCAACAGGCAATGGTTGCATGCAATTAAAAACTTCATCACTTCCAATTACCAAAGTATCTAAAACAGGATTATAATTCTTAGCACCTACACCAAGCATAGGCAAATAATTATCATTATACTCTTTTTTGAATTTTTCTAAGCATCTTTTTTTATTATAAAAAGTCACAAAGTTTAAATTATTTTTTATTTTTTTTAATAACAATTTTTTTTCTTTTTCAACCAAACTTTTTTCTATATTAAAATCAACGAATTCAACACTATTTCCAAGCTCTTCGATTATTTTTTTTAGACCATAAGCTTGTAAAAAAGACCCGTAATTAACAACCCTATGCATTGTCATTATTCCAACTTTCTTCATTATTAAACCTTCCTTCTATTTTTTAATTATTATTTTTTATTAAAATACTTAAATTATCTGAGAACAATATTAAACCACAAATAGCAACGCTTATCTCAGAATTTTCTGTAGCAGAAATGCAAAAAATTTTCTTGAACTATAATTTTAAATATTTCATCATTCTTAACATATTTATTATAAGTAATTTACTACTATTACTGGAACTACATCAATAATATTCATAATCTTAATTAATTATTAAATCTAAACGTTCATCTAAATATTTTTCAATAGTAATCATAAAAAAATACTAACCAATTATTTAAATTGTTATTAATAGTATCATATTTTTTGTTAAAGATTCTTATATATTTTTGAAAAAATTATAGCAGCATTTTTTCCTAGCAAGGTAAAAAACATTTTCAAAAATTTCAAATTTAATGGGAGCATATAACTTTTAACTTGATGTATGCTATCATATACATCTGATATCAGATTATCATCTTTTTCAACATTATATGCTGTGCATAATTTTGAATAAATTTTAATTATACTCTTAAAATAATTACTCTCTAATTTTTTTGAAGTTTTTTCATCAAGATTACAATTTTTACAAAATTTGTAAAACTCATTTTCTATTTTATAAACATCTTTATAAAGTTTAACACTTTTGCTGCCCATTATGCTATTACTTCTAACAAAATAATTATATATATTTCTATCATAATATAAAATTTTTGAAGAAATTGATAAAAATTTATAAAATGTTGCAAAATCTTCAGCATACATTCCAATAGGAAATCCAATTTGTTTTGCTATACTTATTTTATATATTTTACTTGTTGCTTCATACCTTATATGTTTTCTAAAAATATTATCCTTAATAGCACCTGAAACATCAAATTCACTAATATTTTTTGTATCATCAATGCAATAAAAACCGCTATCTAAAGTATCCTCATTTGAATCAACTTTTCGAAGATTATAGCAAATTAAATCAGGTGATCTTTTTTCTATTATACCCACTAACTCCTCGCAAGCAGTTTCTATAATAGTATCATCACTATCAATAAACATGACATAATCGCCGGTTGCAATCTTTAAACCAGCATTTCTAGCAGCGGATAACCCAGCATTTTTTTGATGAATAACTTTTATAAATTTATTTTTAGATGCATATTCATCACAAATTTTACCACAATTATCTGGTGATCCATCATCAACCAATATTAATTCAATGTTTTTATAAGTTTGTGATAATATTGAATCTAAACATTTTTTTAAATATTTTTCAACATTATAAATTGGTACAATAATACTTATCTTAATCATAATATTTATTTAATTGTTAAACAATTATTCTCCCTTCTAATTTTTATTAAAAATTGATGAATATGGAACAACTCCTTCTCCACCAAGTAAAAATATTTGATAATACATTGGTACAAAAAAAATCAAAAATAATAGACACTTTAAAACTAATCTTTTTTTAGAACTAGTTTCACTATAAATAATTTTTGGAACTAATAATACTTGAAATACTGTGAAATACCTAATAATTCTATTAAATAATGGAATCCATCCAAGCAAAAGCATCAAGCAGATACATATATAATTAATTGTATTTAAAATCATATATTCTTCACTAGTAGAATTTTTATCTTCACATAAAATAGATAAAATGAACAAAACGATATTTACTAAAATAACTGTGTTCGATATTCCATGAGTATATCGTGAACCTATATACCAAGAATATTTAGTTGACATTATAATTTTTAGCAATACCTTTGACAAAAAAGGCTGACATAAAATTAAGATTGATATAATTACCAATTTTGTTTTTTTCTTAGGCTTGATTTTTAAAAACAAAGGAAATAATAAACAAATAATTGCAGAGTAGTGCAGTGTACACGCTATTAAATTCCACATATAGTATTTTTTATATTCTTTGCTTTTTAAAAATTTAAAGGCAAAAAATATAATTGAAATAGCTAAAGATTGCCTAACCATATTCATAGAATAAAAATATGCTTGACTCAAAAATAGCATTAAAGTCCCCCATGGTCTTTCTTTTTCATTAAGATTATTTAAAATGCCTTTATACATGAAATATATAAAAATAAATGATGTAATAAAAATTAGCATTTCGAATCTTCCAAATAATTTATAAACAATGATATTTAAAAGGTTAAAGCCAACTTCATCAAAATATCGCGTTCCATGACCTATAAAATTAAAATATGGATAATATGTATAAAAATAATCTGTACCTATACCATATCTTAATCCCATAGGCAAAAGTAAAATTAAAAATATAAAAATATTAATTATAAATTTGCCAAAATTAGTGAATTTAGTATCTTTACAATAAACTTTGTTTAAAACTCCTGAAAGGAAAAAAACCACCATCATTATTAAAAAATAAATATACATTTAATCACCTATTTTTTCTTTTGACTATTTTTTATGATTTTCTGAGGAATTAAACCTGCAATCAATGGCTTTACTATATAAGGAACAGATTTTAATCTATTTATACCTAGTTCTTTAAATCCATTCTTTCTTACCCACATTTCATTAAATCTATATTTATACTTTTTCTTTTTAGCACACCTAGAATCTTCCCTATAATTAAATAATGGTTCCTGAAAATTATACATTTTCACACCTCTTGCAAACATTCTCATAAAGCAATCATAATCTTCTACTCTTAGCGTTTTTGGTAAATCTCTATACCCATTAACTATATCATATGCACTTCTGCGTGCCATAATTGTTGGATGAGGAACAGCTACCCTATATAAAAAGTCTTCTTTTTTTACAATTTCAGGATATTTTCTCAATCCCCAAATTCCTCTTTCTTTATCAAAAAGATTCATATTTGATCCAACTAATCCATATTCACTATGTTTATCTAAAAATTCAACCTGTTTTTCAAAGCGATCTAAGTGTGACTCATCATCATCGTCCATTCTAGCAATATATTCGCCGGTAGCAACTTCTAAGCAGTGATTAAGGGTATAGGCTAGTCCCTTATTACAATCGTTTTTAATAAATTTAACTCTTTTATCTCCATCACATATTTCTTTAGCCCATTTAATGCAATCATTAGACGAACCATCATCACATATTATTAATTCAAAATCTTTAAATGTTTGATTTAATATGGATTTTAATGAGGTGGAAAGCATCTCTTTACTTGGTGTATTATACATTCCCATTATAACTGATATTTTAGCCATAAATCAATTCACTCTACTTTCTTAAAATTTTTTTAGCAAAACTTTTAACACTACTATATACTCCTGTAACAGCCAGTGTTTTTCTAACAAAAGAATTTATTTTTGTTTTAAAATTAGTAGGATAATATTTTTCAAACACATTATCATCATTTATATTTTCAAAAAATTCTTTTCTTTTGCTATTGTAATTAACACTATTAGTCATTTCTTTAACTTTTTTAGTTGCAATATTTATATCAAGTTCTTTTAATCTAACATTATCTAAATTTTCTAATAATTTTTCGCCTTTTTCTGATTGAACTAATACCCTTGTTGTACCTTTATCATCATCAAAAGACTTATCTATTTCGTTTATATTAAAGCAATCCCAAATGGTTAAATCGCTTACTCTCTTCATGGTTTTAAAATGACAATTATAGCAAGACGTTCTTACTGAGACATCACTAAAAAATGCTCTCAAATACGGATCTGTATCTATTCCTTGACTGTATGTTCCATTATCAGTTTCAACCATCATCATTGAATACTTATAACCATATTTACTTTTATCTCTAAAATTAATATTCAATATCTTGTTTGCATTCATTTTTTTTAAAATATATCTTTTATATTTTTCAAACACTAAAGGAGATGGAACGGAATGGCACATTATATCAACAAGTATCAAATTTTCATAATCTTTTCTTAAATATGCTCTTAACCCTCCAACTTGACACGGAGTACCACTGTAACAAACTAATTTTCCATTATCTAAATATTGTTTTATTTCTTTAAAACAATTATTTTGATTACTTTGAACATACTTAGATTTTCTAAACTTACTTAGTTTGTCAACACTCTCAACCCCAATATGATTTACAGCAAAATTATCATCAAAGGTTGCACCATAAACAATTCCATTATTTTTAATTACAAACTCACCAATAGCAGTGAAAATACCACCAGAAGTCGAGTCTTTTCTTATTTCTTCATTACTATTTTGAAATAAATAAGCCTTTGGTTTAAATTCATTTAATTTAGCTTTATTTAATATTGGACATACTTTCTTACACATTCCACAATTAACACATTTTTCTCTATCTACTTCTGGATATAGAAAGCCTTCATTATCTCTTACCATCTTAATAGCATTTTTAGGACATATAGAATAACAAGCAGTACAACCACAGCATAAATCTTTTTCTTCTATTTTAACAAATTTATCTTTTGTTTCTTCTGCTTTATAAGTAATTGAACTTAATAGCCACTTTTTTGACTCTTGTCTTATTTTATCAATATTTTTATTAACCTTATTATAATTAATTTTATATTTAATAACTGTATCTACATCTTCATTACCAGTTAATATTCTATTTTTATCAACACCTGCTAAATCTAATAAAGAATCTATTCTAGAATTAGTAGACATTTTATTACTTTCACTATACCGTCTAAAATCAAAGAAAGTCTTATTAAATAATAAACTAAATACCGTTCCATGAAATGAATCTGTACAAACATATTCAGCATTTTTTATTAAATTAATCCATTCTCTTGGTCCTATATCATAAGGAGTTATATCAGCAAATGTATCTGAATACTTAACATATTCATCAGCATGATTTAACGAAACTATTTTATAGCCAGTTTTCTCTTTTAGTTTTTCAGCAAATTTACGATGTTCAATATTACTTCCTAAAAAGTAACATAAAATATACTTATCTGGAATAATTCTTTCTTGAACAGCCTCTTGTTCCCATTCTTCTTTAGTTAAAAGAATAGTTGGATCACATACCACTTTTGATGAAATTCCATATTCATCACATATCTTTTTACCCGATTCTTCTCTTACTGACAAGTAATTTATTCTAGATAAGAACTTTTTATATTCATCGGTATACTTATCGGGAATTTTAGAAATACCAAAAGATGTAGCATAACTTATTTTATTAATATTATCCGAAACCCAGTTTAATGTATAATAATCAGAAACAACATTAACCGGTAACCATAATTGATCAGAACCTACTATAACATCAGAATATTTAGCATCAGCCATCTCACTTAAAGATTTATAATCAGGACAAGAAATAGATAAATTAAATGCTTTTCTAAATTCTTTATACTTAGAATCTCTAATACTAATATTCTTTCCTAAATCTTTCACTATTTTTTTATCTAGTTTTAATTTAATCATTCCAAATTTAGATTTTATAAATTTAAAATTAAATAATTGAGAAGCATAATATTTTCTTTTTCCTTTTTTAAAATCAATATTATTATCTATATTAATAGTTTCATTAGGAATATTATTATTATCTAGTATTTTTTTAGTAGCATAAGCTTGTAACATACTACCATAGTTATTTTTAAAATAACAAGATACTATTCCAACTTTTTTCATTTCACTCACCACCATTATTATATAGATTTAAGTAATATTCTTCTAATTTCTTTGCTTCTTCTTTAATATTAAAATTTTTAGCTGTCATTTCTTTAGAAGTATCTATTCTTTTATATTTTTTTACATCATCTAAAATATTATTTGCCCATTCTTCTGGCGTATTATTTAATGACATAAATTTAGTTATATCTAATACCTTAGTTTCTTTAGTCATATCATCAGATAAATAACATAGTAACCCCGCAGCTTGAGCCTCTACTCCTACTACTGGTAACCCTTCATATAAAGAAGGAAGTAGGAATACATCAAAGGCTTGATATAATTCATTAGCATCATTTCTTTGTCCTAAGAATTTAACACTATCTTCTAAGTTTAATTCTTTAACTTTATTTTTAATATCTTCCATTAAAGGACCTTGTCCCGCAAGTAATAAAATAGAATTATTGTTCTTCTTATGAATTTCATTAAATATATCTATTAAAAAATCATGATTCTTTTGAGCAACAAATCTCCCAATATGTCCAATTACTAAGGTATCATCTTTAATACCAAGTTCTTTTCTTTTCTTTTTTCTTAAAGATTCATTATATTTAAACTTATCTAAATCAATAGCATTATTTAGTAAATAAACATTACCTTTATCATATTCTTTATTACCAAATAACCATCTTCCCGCAAGTTCTGAACAACACATATAATCAGTTGCAAACACTTTGCTAAAAGGTCTTAATATTTGTTTCATTAAATTTTTCTTTTTTTCTTTTTTATTAGTAGTACTATGACTATGCGCTATTCTTACGGGAACCCCAGCACATTTAGCAGCAAATAAACTAAATACCGATAAAGTATTAATGTTTGAATGAATTATTTTATAATTGCCTTCTTTTAATACTCTTTTTAATGCTTTATGATATTTAAAAGGTTTACTATAAGAAGGTATTATAATAACTTTTCCACCCATTCTTTCAATTTCTTCATAAGGAATATTAGTTGAATCTTCATCACATATAAAATCAAGTTGAACTTTATTTTTATCAATATTTCTATAATAATTTATGGTAACAGCCTCAACGCCACCTCCAATATAGCGGCCAATAACCGAGGCAACTCTTATGGGCTCTTTAGTTTTCATCACATCTACTTCCTTTACTACATAACATATAAATTAATAAACTTAATAAATTAAATCTTTTAATATTATACTAATTATTTATTTAAAGTCAAAGTAAAATAAATAATTAGTCAAAAAAAAATAAACTTTTTTATAGCTACTAATATATTACCACATATAGTAAATTGTTTCTATAAAAATGTTTAACTATTTAATGGTTATTTACTCCCATTCAGACTAATTAACTATAAAAAAATGTTTCATATAAGTTAAAATCATTTTTCTTATAGTTGTTATATAACTTTTTATCATTAATTAATATTATATATATTATTTAACGATTTCTCTATATTCTTTAGAATCAACTAACTCATTTATAAATAAATCAAAATTCATATTACCATCCTTTAATCTAAACATTATCTCTTTTTATAGATAATTATGACATACTTATATTAATTATTTATCTATTGTCATCCCAATAACTATGTTCTTCTTTTCTGATGTACGAATATAAGCACTTTGTAATTCAGAATCATTTAAAGCATCTTCATAAGTATCAACAGTATCTTTACTTAAATAATGAAAATCCATCTTTTACTTTTCATCAGATACTAACTATTTATTATTTTCCTTCTTCTCGCTTTTATTCAATAAATTAACAAATTCGTTTAGCTCAATAAAAGTATCATCTTTTTTTACTAATTCTAACATATATTTAATTTCTTTAATGTTATACAATTTTATATTATCATTATTTATTTTAAAATATGATTCTAACATTTTTATTGCCGATAATTCATTCTCTATTTTATCTGAATCCACGAAAAATTCATCAATTATTTTTTTATTTAAATTATCCGTTCTTATATCAATACTATTTTCATCATATTTTGGGTATTCTAATGTAAAATTAATAATATGTTTAATTCCAGACATTGCATATAATTTCATTTTTTCACTAACAACATCGGTTTTTATTTTCTTATGAAATTCAACAGGAATTGCGATTAAATTACCCAATTTCCATCTGCTTTCAGTACATATGTCATCTGAATTTATATGTTCAATATTATATTCTGAATAATTATAATAATCAGCATCCATTATTTCATTTAGTAAAAAAACTAAAGTTTTAGAATTAACATTTCCTTTTTTATTCTTATTAGAAAATTTTAATAAACTTATAGAACTTATAAAATCTTCTTTTGTTGGATAATATTTTTCTAATTCTTGATAAAATTCATAAAAACACTTTATCACACTAAAAGAATTATTTGCATTATATATTTTATTTGAAGCCACTATTACTAATGAATTAATACTATTACTAGTATTTTTTAATATATTAAATCCAACAAAAAATTTAAAAATCATTTTCATTATGTCATTATAATTATATTCATCAAGAAGTCCTTCTTGTTTTTTATAATAAAGTACCATCAATAAAGATCTTAATTGTTTATTATTTTTTGCCTTCATATAACTATATGTCTTACACTCATAGTTATCATTTTGATTAATATGTAACAATCTTTTATAATATATTGAAAATTTTTTCATTTTATCAAAAATATTTTTAACTTCTAATTTTGTGTTACTTTTACTATAACATTCCGATTTTACATAGTTGTATAAATCTTCTAGTTTTCCTTTATAACCATAAAACATTCTAAAGAAATGAAATGTAAAATTATCTGCCTCCTCTTCTAATTCATCATACATATCATTCCATTCAAGATTAGTTATATCAATTGTATCCCCCTCAGAAACATATTTAAAAATAAAATTTTTTAATAATTCTGTTTGTGTTAATTGAACTCCTCTAGCATTTAATGTTTCAAAAATAGTAAATGCATCTTGTTCTTTGTAAGTTGTAATAACATTAATATTAATATTAATTAATTTATCTCTAAAAACATCTATTTCTTCTTCACTAGAAATTTTAAGTTCTTCAAAAATCTCGACTATATTCTTAAATTTTTCAAGAAAAATAGATTCTTCTTTCTCCAAGTATTCATCAATCTTAAGATAATTTTTATCTTTACTAATACAATAGTTTAAAAGAACACCATATGATTTATCATCTATCATAACTTTATTTATTTTCTTTCCATTTGATAACAGAACATAAACAAAATCTTTTAAATAATCTATTTTATCATTTAACTCTTGAGAATTTGCTTTTTTATATAAATAAATCATAGATAGTACTATCAACTGCAATGTTGTAATTCTTTGTTGTCCATCAATTATCTCATATTCATTATCTCCATTTTCAAGAATTACAATATTTCCAATAAAAAATCTACTATTTGCCTCATTATATAAATTAATATCTTCAATTAGTTGTTTTATATTTTCCTTAGACCAGATATATTTTCTTTGATATCTTGGAATACTAAAACACCACTTATTAATTAAAAAATTTTCTAACTTATCCATCATCATTTTATAATCATTTTTCATATACTACTACTCCGTTCATTTATTAAGTTATTATATCATGTATGCTGTTAAATCGCCTTGTAAATCAGCATTAACTAATAAAACTTTTTGACTTTTATTAGCAAGTGCTACTTCTAGGCTAAATGTAGTTGAAACTTTTCCAGCACCTTTTTTTGTTACTAATTGCAAGAAATATTGTTGACTATAGAATTGTGTTATTTTACACATTTATTTAGTGTTTATATTACTATTTCTATGGCTAAACTAACACCATTATTTAACACTATTAATAGTAATTTTCAAGTCCAATTAAATAGGGATGGTTTACTCTTACAAATCATATCTATTTTAAAAACAATGGTGTTGTGTTGTAGATATTCTATAATACACCACCTGCTTGAGGACTTTTATTATGGTTAAAAACAGTTTTATTATTTACGCCATAGATAAAGCCACAAACTATGCCAACAAAAAAATTATATTAAAACCTATAAAAAAATGGTGGAAATAAATATGGAAGTCCAAAAAAACTAGTAGAAAGTAATCCCCATATGTTAGTTCATCTTTTAGTCGTGCCTGTAAATAATCTTCTTTATAGTGATTAAATCCTGTTGTTTCCGTATCAAAAGCAATAAACTTCTTATTTAGTTTTTCTACTATTTCTTTAGATAATCCAACTTCTTCTATTACTACTTCACACATTATAAAAACCTTTCTTATGCCATATTATATTATTTCTTAAACTTTAAGTCAAAAAAATTCTACTTTCCATAAAAAACCTATACCACAATATTAATTTATATGATACAATAACTTTGCTTTAAGTTAATTAGTGTAGTTTGGGGAGTGTTATTATGAATAGCGAAGCAACATTAGAAAGTACTAATTCTTTTTCTATTAGAAAGACATTATATTTTATAATTAAAAGATTATTTGATATAATTTGTTCTTTAATAGGATGCATATTCTTATTACCTATAGCCCTTATCGTTAAAATATCTTATGTTTTAAATAAAGATTATGCACCTATCTTCTTTAGCCAAGATAGAATTGGTAAGAATGGTAAAACTTTTAAATTTTATAAATTTAGAAGTATGGTAGTTGATGCTGATGAAGTATTAAAAGAAATATTAAAAAATGATAAAGAGGCTAGAAAAGAATATAAATTAAATAAGAAATTTAAAAATGATCCAAGAATTACTAAAATGGGTAAAATTCTTAGAATAACTTCTTTAGATGAATTACCTCAGTTAATAAATGTCTTAAAAGGGGATATGTCTTTAATTGGTAATAGACCATATTTACCAAGAGAAAAAGAAGATATTGGACAATATTTTGATACAATAGTTAAAACTAAACCTGGTCTTACTGGTTACTGGCAAGTAAATGGTAGAAGTAATACTACTTTTGAAGAAAGATTAAAATTAGAAGAATATTATTCTAATCATGCTAGTCTTAAGATGGATATTAAAATATTATTTAAAACTGTATATGTAGTGCTATTCCATAAGGGAGCAGAATAAAAAAAATTTAATTAAGTAAAGTTCATAATGGTAACCATGAGATTTATGAGACTGTTAAACCCGGTATTACTGGCTGGTGGGCTGCTAATGGTAGATCTGCTACTACCTATAAAAAAAGACTAGAACTTGGATATTACTATGTAAAACATTGTAATATTCTTCTAGATATTAAGTGTGTATTTAAAACTATTAAAGCTGTAGTATTCAAAACTGGTGTAAAATAAAAATGTGAAACAAATCACATTTTTTATTTTGCTCTAATTTGATTACTATTAAATAATAGACATAAAATGACAAATATTTTATAAAAATAGTAATATAATTAAAATGCAAGCAACATAATATTTTAGTTTGACTGTTAACCTAAAATATTTAAAAACAGTCCTCACGCTTGCTTTTTTTTGTCAAATAATCTCTGAATTTTCTTAATGATTCATTTGCATAAACAGCTCTTTTAATATCATAATTTTCAAGTATAGTTGATATGAACTCCATTTCATCCATCTTTGAAGGGACTAAATTTTTAAATATTTCTTTAGTAATATTAGAAGTGTTTTGGGTATTAAATTTCAAATTATATTTTTCGACAAAGTTTCTACTAATCCCTGCAATTATCCAAGATTCAATTTCATAAACTGATAAAAAAACTTTTTCTTTTTCTAGCTTATTATACTTTGCTAGCGTCCTCTCTTTTTTATTGCAATTACCATCCTGATCAGCTATAAAAACATAATCGGCATTTTTCATTTGATTTATCGTATTTATATAATTATTTACCTTCTTTTTATCTTTAACAGCATATTCTACAATATAATAATTTTTATAATCTTTTCGTAAAATTTTTCCAAAAACATTTTCAATAAATAATCTATCAGTTGGACCTTCAACAAATATATATAACTCATCTTTCATTTTAAAATACCGTCTACGAATAAATCTTCTATTCCTAAATCATTCTCTAAAAACATCTTGATTCTACCATCGTTTATAGGTTTTGAAACCTTAGAAATTCCTTTATCATTTCTAGAAACCAAAATTACATCATTTAAGTTTGCCTCTTTAATTATGAAAGGATTATGTGTAGTAACAAAAATTTGAGTTTTATTTGAAACATCGGATAATATTTTAACAAGTGAACTTAATAACTTTGGATGTATATTTCTTTCTGGTTCTTCCAAAACAATGATATCATTATCATCTTGAAAGTATAAAGCAACTATAACAGCCAATATATTAACCGTTCCATCAGACAACATATATGAAGGAAACTCACCCTTGTTATAACTCTCTTTAACTTTAAAAAATACTGATTTATTAACATTGTTTTCTACATTTATATCATCAACAAATGGCAAAAGAGTTTTAATTATTTTTTTTAATTTATCTTTTTTGGTTTTATTTTTTAATAGCTGTTGAATTATATTAACTAAATTAGCTCCATTTTCTTCAAGCTCGCTACGTGCAACTATACTCGATGGTGACTTAAGTAAGTTAACATCAAAATTATAGATTTTTATTTTACTATCATATCTAAAAAAAATTCCAAACGCATTGAAAAAACTTTTTAACAAATTTTCTTCTCTACGCATTATTTTTTCAGTATAATTTATGCAAAAAAAATCATCTTCTTTTTTTTCTAAGGAGCTAAAATCATCGATTATCTTGCCTTTAGAATCCTTTTCAATTTGCAACACATATTCTTTTTTAGTTGCTTTTTCTTTTGTGTTCTTTTTAAATTTTATATTTATTTTTTCATTCACAATTTTATAACCATCGCCATACTCATGTGGTTTAATTTTAATTTGGTACTTCAAAAAATTTGGTAAATATGGGCTACCATCTTCATCTTTAAAATAGTGTGTCATATTGTTTTCTTCGGTAGACAAATCAACATCATAATATAATGAAACACACTCAGTTTTCTTGCAATTTGAATTAAAAAGATATTTTATTCCACCCTGTAAAAGCAAAGCATCATCTATACCGTAATATATTATATCATTAAAAAATTTTAACATATTAACAAAATTAGATTTACCAGATGCATTACCACCAACTATAAAATTTAATTTATTAAGCTCTATATCAATATGTTTATAACTCTTGTAATTTTCTGCTTTTATTCTTTTAATTATCATAACTTGCCAGATTTAATCAAATCTGGTCTCACCTCACTTTTTCACATATTTATTTTTCAAAATAATACATACATAAAATTTTAACACATAATTGATTATTTGTGTTAAGTATCTACTTATTGAAAACTAAAAAAATTAATAAACTTGCCTTACAAAATTATTTTCTTATATCAATGCAATAATCTTTAGCTAATTGAGTTACATATATACATCTATAAAAGATCAGTCTATCTAGTAATTATTAACAATCTCATTTAATTTACTGATATAAATACAGTTTCAGAATGTATGAATTTTGCTAATTCGTAAGAAGTTATTCTTAGCCTTAATAGTAATATGGAACACAATTTATCATAATCAGTTGTACTAGAGTTTAATTGCTGACCTATATATGCAATCGCATGCATAATTTCTATAACAATTTCATTTAAATAATTATTATTCATAATCCTCATAACCTTTATCAGTATTACATTGTCATATATCCTTTTTATAAAGCACTACTTATAGCAACATTTTTTGCCATATAAATTTACCAGTATAATATATTTTTCATTATTTTACTAGTTTATTGATATTTTTTTCAAATTTTTCTATTACTCTTTCATATTCAGTTAATTCCTCATCTTTTACCTCATCCATATCTAAAAAAATTGCTACTTCATTTAAATCATTTATCAAATTTGAATTATTTAATTCTTTAAACAATCTAACATCAGCACTCGATATCTTTCCCGTATTTAAATATATTTCTATAAAGATGTACTGAGTTGCCAGTTGCAGTCTATTATCACTTTCTTTATCAACTTTTTTAATAAATATACTTATACCATTTTCAAAATGAATTATATACTCTTTAATTTCTTGTAAATAAGAACCAAGCTTTTCAACACTTATATTTTTAATAGCTTCTAATAAAAATTCATTATATTTTTTAACATAATCTTTCTTATTATCTATATATAAAATTATACAAGTCATTATTATGACATACGACATAAAACCATTATTTTCTTTGCAAAAAACTTTTGACATTTCTTTAATGCAATCATCTAAATTTAAAAGTATAATTGCTCTCATATAATCAATATGGTATTTAATCTTTCTTATCTCACTATCATCTGACTTAGCTATCTCATTCCTCAAAAAGTTTAATCCTCTAATCACGATGTATTTATTATCGTCAGACAAATTATTATTATTAATAAATGCATCAAAATACTTATGAAATAATTTTGGACTATAATCAAAGCCAAGACATGTTAAGTGAATTTGATTTCCAATTATTTTTAAAACAGCTTCATAATAATCATCAAAATTTTCATCATTAAAATTATACTTAATAAACGCTGCTAATTTATTATGATTTATTTTCAAGTTAACATACTCTGTTCTAGAAATATAAGTGTAATCAACTTCATTTATTTTTCTTAGAAAAATCATAATATTTGTCTTATCAACAAAAATATTTTCAGATAAATGATAAAATACTTCAACAAATGTTTTATTATTTTCAATAAATTTATCATCAGTTGCTTTCTCGATAAAAAAATCTAATATTTCTTCTAACTCATCCTGATTATTAAATTTTATACTTTTAGTCAAAGTCAAAAAATCTTCTTTTGAAGTTTTATTAATTAAATTATTTTGGATATTAACCTTATAATCATCTAAAATCATTAAGTTAATATATTTTGCAATCAAATAAGCCATGTACACAAAATAAGCAATGAATGCTAAAAACACTAATGGTATAAGATTAATTGCTTGAAAAACAAATGTAAACAAAATAAACACAATATTCAAAATCCAAGTTAAAGCAATTATAGAGAACACAGCATTTTTTGAACCAAATAGTATACTTCTAGAAATTTCTTCTCCCAAATATCTTCTACCTTTATACATTTGAATCACAACAATTAAAACAGCAAAGTATACACCAATTAAACCAATATAATACCCAATAACTTCATTACTAAAATCATCTAAAAATCCTGTATTCATTGGAAATATTGCCAATAGTTTCTCAGATATTATATTTAAACTAAATATAATATATTCTAATTTTATTATTTTAGCATTTAAGCATAAAAACAATGCATCCGTTACTAAATTAATTAATTTTACTAATACAACTAATCTAAAATCAGGGATCATTGTAAAGATTACTCTCACAAACTTATATCAATTAAAACTCATTAGTTATACTCTATCATATAATGACTCATTTGTACTATATATTTATTTTAAAAAAGTAATATTTTTGACAAAATCGCACTTTTGCAAGCATTTTAACCATTTTTATCACACTTTTGCAGACTTTTTTAGGCTTTTCATCACACTTTTGTAAATTCAACAATTTTATCAGCCATCAAAATATTATTGCTAACACACTTAGCAAGCCCCATTTATACTTCATAGACCGCAAAAATTTACCTTTCATGCCTGGTGATTTCAGGCTTTTTTAAATTTCTAAAAAATTAGAAAATCATAAAATTTATTTGTTTATAATTAGATTACCAATTGAAAAAGTTACTATATTAATATATATATGTGGAATAATCATGAAAATCAAACAATTTTATGTTAGAAATTAAAGAAAAATTTTTATTATGATATAGATTAATAAATAAACATATTGTATAATAGCCATCAACTGATGGAGGTTTCATATGTTTGTTGCTTTAACTAAAGATAAAAAGCGTATTAGAATCGAAGATACGAATAAATTTGAGGACTACTATTGTCCAATGTGCTTAGAAAAATTGATTGTTAAAAAAGGTAAAATAATGACACACCATTTTGCCCATTATGGCAATTCTAATTGCACGGCAAAAGATGGCTGGCATTATGATATGTCCGAATGGCACTATGATTGGCAAAACCAATTTCCTGTTGAAAATCAAGAAGTGGTCTTTGAAAAAAATAGTAAAAAGCATAGAGCTGATATATTTATAAATAATACAGTTATTGAGTTTCAACATAGCAGATTATCAGCTGATGAATTTGAAGAAAGAAATAATTTTTATACTTCATTAGGTTATAAAGTTATTTGGATAGTTGATGCTTCGAATGAATGGGATGAACTTTCAAGAGATGCGAATATCCAATATCATAAAGATTCTAATATAAAATATATTTGGCATCGTCCAAACAAAATGTTTGATCATTTATTTGAAAAGCAAAATGGAATTGATATTTATTTGCAAATATATCCTAATACTTGGCATAATAATTACAATTATAGAAGTAGCAAAACTGAAGAAGAATTAAAACTTAATGGTCAATTATTAAAAGTTGATTGGATAAGCCCACAAGGAATAAAATACTTTACTTGTAAAGATAATAATTTCTTTGATATTGATTTTCTAAATCAATATGTAGATTTAAGCAACTTGATTAATATTTTTGATTATCCAAGTACAAATATTACAAAAGGAAATTCCATACCTTATCTTTGCAGTAAAATAAATAGTTTTAAATTTGCTAGATTTAGAAATATTAGAACTGATTATAAAGTTCAAGTATCTGCTTATGATATAAATAATTTAAAGAAAACAGGGAAATTGTATGGTAAATTATGTTTGCCATCTGGTGGTTGTTGTGATTATAATGAAACAAAAAGTGAAGTGTATTATTGGAATCGTGATGAGTGGACAATCGAGTGGAATCCTAATGAAGAGGCCTAATACAGTTTCGGTGTTTAGTTACAAGTGTGCTGCAAATTTTGCGAAAAGGCTGTAATTAAGCATGCTAGAAAATGAAAATAACATGATTTAGAAGAAAAATTAAAAATTCAAGGAAATCATTGAAAAAAGTTAAATTGATTAATTATTTAATCTATATATAAAGAGTAAAAATAACTTTCGAAAAAAATAAGAACTAATCTTTCTTTAAGACTAGTCCCTTATCTTCAGACTTATTTTCTTGTTCTATAATTTGTTTATAAATAATATCCTTATAACTTATAAAAGCATCTTTACCAATAAATGCATACTTACCATCTTTAGTATAAAACTTAGGAATAACCACATAATCATATTGTTCAAATCTTGAATTCATATGATAAGCTAAAATTATGCCCTCATTTTCATATAAAGCAATATATACAGAATATCCATTAAAACGGGTATAATTAGAATCAAACTCATCATCTAAATCTTTAATGGGTTCTGTTCTTTGAAACTGATAGCCAACATATGTAGCACTCTTTAAAAACTCTTCTAAACTAATAAACTCTTTATTAACATCATCGATACTTTTATATCTTTTAACAAAGTCATCACAAGTAAGTACATACCCATTATCTTCTTTTAAATGCCAAAACTTACTTAATCCACCTAAAGAAATAGAATTATTTCCCTTATCTTCATCTTTTTTAATATAAATATTACTCACCATAAAACTCACTTTCCAACAAGTAATTATTATACTATATTTCTTTCTATCTTGTAAGTTCTATTTTCACATTTATAGCACATTATATAAGACAATTTCATTAATTAGCTATATATCTAATTCTTCTTCTATTCGTTTCTTTTTCTTATCTAGCATTCTTAGAACAAACGCATCATAGTCTTCCTTTGGATAACAATTTTTTTTGTGAGTTGTTGATGTTCCAAAATATTTAGATAAGCCCTTAAAAACACCATCCACCAATGAATTTTCACTAGTAGTATAAGTTAATTCGGAATATAATGTTTTTAATTGTTCTAAATGTTTTTCTAAAGATAAGTTGATATTTCTAGGAATTTTAGTTTCTCTTATTTTTCTTACTACTAACTTATCGATATCATAATTATTAGCTTTTTCACTTTCAGTTCCTTTTCTTATAAAAATATCACCATCTTTTATCTTTTCACCATCTTTACAACAAACATATGGTAAATCAAGTGGTTTATCTTCAACAATTAGAATTTGAAATTTTTTACCTATCATTTTATCATATTCAGAATTATCATAAGAAAAATCTTTTATATAATAACTCAAAGACGCAGGTAAATATCCCTTTACTTCATTTCTTAAATTAGCAGCATCCTTAAATTTATCTAAACCACTTATATCAAAAGTTCCATCTTCATTTTGCGTAACTCCAAACACAATACAACCGCCACCAGAATTTGCCATTGCCAATATATGCCTTGCTTCCTTTTCTTTATCTGGCCACTCTTTTTTAAAATCCAAATAATCTTCTTCTCCCAAATGATTTTGTAATAAAACTCTAAAATTTTCTCTAGTAGGATTCGTTAAAATTTCATATAATTCATCTTTATTTAACAATTGCATAGCTCATACCTCCCATATCTATTAATTTTCACCAATAGTATAACACTTCAAAAACAACTTTTCAAAAACTCCTTATAAATTTGTAGATATCATTTTTTCATATATTCCTACACTATCTAAGTCAATATTACTCCTTTAAACTATATACTCCATTACTTTTATAAACAACTCTTGCAACTATTCTATCCCCATCTTTTATAATATAATCCTTACTCCCTAATATTACATAGTAATTCTTATCTTTAAACTTCTTAAATATACTATCTAAACTATATATTTGTCCTTTATAAAAGCATATTTTATATTTAAAATTCTTATCATACCCAGGATAGATACTATCTAGATCATCTAAATACTCTTTATTCATAAAATTCATATTGCTTCTTAAATTAATATATTTATTAACTATATTATATCTTTCTTCATAATCCATAAGTTTTAAAAATAAATATCCTACTTCACTTATAAAGTATTTACATTTATACTTCTTTTCTTGTAAACTATTTAATTCTATTATCATTTTTTTATTATATAAGTAAGTAAAATCTTCCTTATTTATTTTAATATCTTTACATAAATAACCACTCGTATTATTAATTATAATCTGTTGCATAAACATCACATCATCATTTTAATATATATTACTTTTTTAGCAAGTTACTATTTTTCTTATTTAGTTATCCCATTTCTTCTAAATTATCTATTTATACTTACTAAACTTTATCTTTTACTAATTTTAAAGCTTAAAAAAAAGAATATTACTAGCAAATGATGTGAACCCTATTTAGGAGACATTATAAAAAAAGAC
>HF993108.1:40341-125379 GCA_000433475.1 Mycoplasma sp. CAG:956 | reverse complement strand
TTTTATCTGTCTACTTTTATTGTATCACTTCAAAAGTTAGTCCTATTTAAATTTTACTAGCTATTATTTTAAAGTATTTAGCCTATTTTAAGTCTTTTATTTCACCTATAGAATTGATTATGATTATAAAAAATAAGGAACCTAACCACATAATTTTATAATTAGTTATTATTTGATAACCATCTTCAAACATTAGAACTAGTTGCACATTAGAAAGTATTTATACTTAAATTATTTAAAGCTATAACTTTGCCATACTTTTTATTTAAGTTATTAGTTTGAATAATATAATTATCTTTTTCATAATATCTCCATACTATATGGGCTAATTACATAATAAATTTTACTTCTAGTAAGAATTAGTAAGTTTTCTTTTTATCTTTTTAATTTTATAATATTAAAATTAAAAAAGCAGTATTTAAAATACCACTTATAAATAAGAATCAATAATTCCCATAACTTTATCTTTTCCTTCTTTAGTAACTGAAGAAAAATAAATTATATTATCTGTATCCTGTAGATCAAAAGTACTATTTAAAACTTTTTCAATTTTAGCTCGTTTTGACTTTGAGACTTTATCATATTTAGTAGCTACAATCGTTACCTCTTTATGATAATACTTTAAAAAATTATACATTAGTATATCATCTTCCATTGGCTTGTTACGATAATCGATAATTAAGAAAACTCTTTTTAGGGCATCTCTATTCATTAAATATTCTTCTATCATTAAACCAAATTTAGCTTGGGTTTGTTTATCAACAGAAGCATAGCCATAACCTGGAACATCTACTAAATAAAAAGATTCATTAACATTATAAAAGTTTAGAGTTTGTGTTTTACCTGGTTTGCTAGATGTATGAGCAAAGTTTTTTCGATTAATTAAAGTATTAATAAAACTACTCTTGCCAACATTACTACGCCCGACAAGTAAAAATTCTGGTAAATTGCCAGCTGGATATTGTGATTCCCTAACAGCTAAACTACTTAAAGTCACGGAATTAATTTTCATAAATAAACACCTCGTAGTTGTAATTATAATATATTTAATTGGTTTTTGCAAATTTCACTAGAAGAAAACTTATATTGCTAAAATTATAAATTTTAAAAACTACCCATTGTTTTTTTAATGAACAGTTTCTTCTTTTAAATTATTTTAATTTGCCTTTTCTTACAAGTTCTCTAACAACAACACTAGGATTTTTGGAAGTAGCAGCATTTATTTCATTATTTAATACTCTTTCTGTCCAGTTACCACGGTGAACATAGCGATTACATAAATCATTTCTGATTATCTCAGATTTACTTAATTTACTAAGTTCATAAAATTCTTGAATACTCATGGCATAAACAGCATGGCCATCAGCCAAAATACCTTCAGAAGCATTATCATAAAATTTATCTAAAACGACACGTCCATTAGGATATACATAACCAACGTAACCATCGAAAGTATTTTTACCCTTAATACGAAAGAACGGATCTGATGAATCATATAAAGCCTTTTTAGCCATAAATAACTCTAAAAGACGTTTTTGGTGTTGTTCTTGTTCTAAAGCAGTCGTACCAAAAGTAGTATTTTTTATTCTATTTATAATTTCAGATTCTAATTTTCTATCATCAGGAGGTAAAAATTCCCAGTTAGCCGATAAATCTTTTAAGTATTCTTGCATAAATGCATCTACTTCTTTTAAAGTCATACCAGTAAAATCAAGATGAGAAAAATCAATAGCACGCAAATTAGGATTTTTGATTAAGAAACTAGAATAATCATCGTAAAGTGAAGATGGTGTAATTATGTCCCCTTCCCTTTTAATGGCAAAAAAATCTGTAGTCGATAAGCCACCGTTGCTTCTTATCTTAATACTTAAATCACTAGTAAGTTTATCTTTATTTTCAGCAAAATAAGTTGAAACATAATATAAATATTCTTGACTATATTCACTTTGCAATTTAGCAGCTTCTAAATGACAATAAGCAAAGTAAAGCTCTAATTTTTCTTTATCTTCATCACATATGCTATCAAATTCTATTGGATTTTTACTGATATATCTAAAAATCTTATTTTTATTTTTTAATAACTTAACAAAAGTAGCAGCATACTCAGAAACAAATGTTTCAATATTAAAATTTTGAGATTTACTTTTTAAATATTCAATATTTGGCAAATTGTAAGATTTTTTGTATTCTTTCCTTGTTTTACGGTCACATTTGGCAAGTTCTAAAACTATTTTATCTACTTGATTATAAAAACTAATTTTATTTTTATATTTAATAAAAAGCATTGGAAATTCTTTTTCTAGTTCTTGTGGCGTTGTAATTTCACTTAAGAGTTTAATTCTATCAAAAATTTTATTTATAAAAGAATCGTATGGTTCTTTGTAATTTTTTTGACCTTCTTTTTGAAATTTATAGCTATTTATATTATTATCAACGTTTAAATTAATAAGAATCGTATTATAAAAGCCATTAACAGCAAAAATAATTTTTTTCTCTAGTGTCTCTTCGTCAGTAATTACACTCAACGTTTGAAAGTACTCAATATCTGATGAACAACCAAGAGAATTAAGAAATGACATATACTTGCTAAAATATTTTTCTATAATTGCTTGTAAGCTTTCTTTATCGCTTACAATGTCTGCTAAATCTTTTATACGCAAAGCAACGGCTATATTAGTCGGTACTCCTTTATTAAGACTTTCTTCAAATTTCATATAACCCCCACCTAACTGATGGTTATCCTACTATATTTTTTACAAATTGTCAACATATTTATGTGGTTTAATTAACGTTTTAGCTAACTGATATAATTTGGAAGGTTAAGATATTTTACATAAATTTTCATCATAAAAAGAAGGTTACCCTTCTTTCTTACATCATTCCACATTTATTATCATAAACATTGCAGCAAGTATCTTCTTCGCAACAAGTATACATTGGCACATAAGTATGATGAATAATGTGATGATTCATAATTTTAGTATTTACTGGAACAATATGCTTAACTTCATGATGGATTTCTCTGTGGCAACATCTTTCTTGTGGACATTCATAAATTGGAGCCATATTACAGCCATCCATTCCCATACCCATAAACTCGACATTATTTGCATCCATCCCCATTTTATTTGTATTCATTTTATCTGATTGGGCACTGCCCATATCAAAACAACGGTTTCTTATCATAAAAAAACAATCCTTTCTAATGTAGTGTATGATTATTTTTTTCTTAATACTGGATAATTGTCCCGTTAAAAAAATCTTAATTAAAATAGGAAGATGTTACTTGCTTATTAGAATGGCATTTTAAAGTTACCACTAGCCATTTGTTTCATCATTTTTTGCATGGTTTCAAATTGTTTAAGTAAGCGATTTACTTCTTCAACACTTCTACCACAACCTAAAGCTATACGACGTTTTCTAGAAGCTTTTAGTATTTCTGGATGTTTTCTTTCATCTTTAGTCATTGATAAAACTATAGCTTCCACATGAGCCATGTCTTTAGGGTCGATATTAATATTATTAAGACCAATTTGTCTGGCTTGAGGAAGTAATTTTAAAAATTTATCTAAAGGTCCAAGCTTTTTAATTTGTTTTAAATTTTTTAAGAAATCATCAAGGTCATACTCACCCTTTTTCATTTTAGCTGCTTGCTCTTCAACTTCATCAGCATCGATTACTGATTCAACTTTCTCAGCAATGGCCATAATATCGCCCATATCTAGGATACGTTCAGCCATGCGTTCAGGGTCAAAAGACATTAAACCGTCTAATTTTTCGCTATCACCAATAAATTTAATTGGGACATGAGTTAGATGTCTTACAGATAAGGCAACACCACCTTTAGTATTACCATCCATTTTAGTTAAAATACAACCAGTTAAATTCAATTTATCATTGAAGCCATTAATTACATTGATAGCATCTTGTCCCATCATAGCATCAATTACTAAGATTTCTTCATCAGGATGGGCTAAAGTTTCAACATCTTTTAATTCATCCATTAGGGTATCATCAATATGAAGACGACCAGCGGTATCGATAATAACATAATCATTACCATTTGTTTTAGCATACTCTAGGGCATCTGTAACAATTTCGGTAACTTTTTTATTATCTTCACTAAAAACAGGAATATTTAATTCTTTGCCAACCGTTTTTAATTGATCGATAGCGGCTGGTCTATAAATATCACAAGCCACTAGTAAAGGTTTCTTAGCTTCTTTTTTTCTTAAGTAATTAGCAAGTTTACCACTAGTAGTTGTTTTACCACTACCTTGAAGACCAACAAGCATTAAGATAGTTGGATTACCAGTAACACATAGGGGTGCTACTTCGCCACCTAAAAGTTCAACAACTTCATCTTTAACAATTTTAATAAACAGTTCATCAGGTTTTAGTGATTTATCTACTTCTTGACCTAATGCTTTTTCTTTAACATTATTAATAAATTCTTTTACTACTGTATAGTTAACATCGGCTTCTAATAAAGCCATTCTAATTTCTCTTACAGCATCATTTATATTTTCTTCTGTAATACGACCCATGCCTTTGATATTTCTTATGGCATTTGTAAGTCTATCACCCATATATTCAAACATTTTCTTATCACCTAGTTAATTGTATCAAATATAGAAAAAAATGTCTTTATTTTCTCCATATTTATCGTAAAAAAATGACTATTTCTAGCCATTTTCTATCATTTTTTTAATTTTTTCCTAGTTTTATTTATTTTAAATTTTGTTTTTATTTTAAATTTTGTTTTTATCATTTTCTTTTTATGGTTGTTATTGTTCTCTATTTAAAATTTTTAGTAATTCTTCATGGGTAGTTTGTTTTACAAGATGAGCAAAATTATCATAATAAGAATTATTTGTTTGATTGGCAAGAAAATAGGCAACACCCTCAAAAAGGTCATCATCAGGATAATTGTAATTACAAAATATTGAATGAATCATATGAACTAATTCATGAACAATAACTTTATCATACTCTTCTATTTTTTCTTTTTTATGGCTAGTATATTTCCACTGGCTATAATCAAGATAAACTATTGTTTTCCTATCATCTTCAATAAAACCTGTTACATTACTGTTTATTGGATAATTTAAATACTCTTCAAATTCTTTTTGGAAATCTTTAATATTTAATACTTTAACTGTTATATTTTGATTGGACTTTATTTTAAAGAAATCAAGTATCTTTTTAACATTGTTATTTAAAATTTTAAAAACGTAATCATCATCACAGTAAATTTTCACAATCATTCACCTCATGTAGTATAAAATATCTTTTATTAATTTTATTTACTGGCTAATTTATATGGTTTTTCAAGTGTCCCATTACCGTCTACAATAACATTTTTATCTAAAGATATAACTGGTTTTAAACCTAAGTTAGAAGTAACTTTACTATCCGCTACTACCTTTCCTTCAGCAGTAACTGAGAAATTATCAACAACATTGTAATTATAAACTACTTGACTACCACTCATGGTATAAAAGCCTAAATTATCTTCTTTATTATTTAAATAGTAATCATCGTAAGTAGTATTACTAGAAGAACCAGTATATCTTACTTCATCAATATTGATAAGACCAATTTTACTTTCTTCCATAGTACCACTACATTTTAAACTAGGAGTATTATCATTTAGAATTCTTTGATAAGAGTTAAAGAATTTACCATCGATTGTTTCTAAATAATAAGCATTTTCGTTACAAAATTTACTAGTTACAATATAATTATCTATATTACTTAAATTAGAACTATACCAACTATTTAGCTTTTCTAAAGCCGTACTTTTACTTAAAAGAGCATTATTACCATATTCTTTATTATCAATTTTACTACGAAAAGCATTGGTTAAAACGTTATTATTACTAATAAGTCTTATGCTTCCGTCGCCATTGATACGCATTATTCTAAATAAAATATTATTTAAAGATACATAATTATTATTAACATTTCCTCTAAAGACATAAGATAAACCATCGTCATCTTCACTCATGAATAAGCCACTTTTCTGAAAATTATTTAGATAATCGCCTTCAACAGCTTTATTTACTTCGTTAGTTTCTAGGATAATATCTTTAAAAGTTTTTTGCTCTTTTTTTCTTATTTCTTTATAAGTCATGATGTTTGCACTCATACCATAAGTATCATCTTCACCCAAGTTAGTAATAACTATATCATACGTTAAGGTTTCTTTAACATCTATTTCTTTAGTTTTTAAGATTTCCGTATCCATATTACCAAGATAATCTTGATAAATAATGGCACCATCTTTATCAACTAATTTAACTTCTATTTTGTCATTGTGTTTATTAATATCCATTAGAGAAATACTTACAAAAGTGGCACTATTTGACACATTAGTTATAGTTAAGTGTTTTACTATGCTTTCTTTATTTCCTAAGTAATTAGTTTCAAAATAATTACCGTCTTTATAATTGATACTAAAAGTTTCATCAGCCAAAATTAAAGAAGAATCTGGCACTTCTTCTTTAGCATTATAGACGTAAGCACGGGAGATGCAAAAACCTGATAACATTATTATCAACGCAATAATAACTATACCGATTTTTGTACTTATCATCTTCATAACTTACCCCGACCATTTCCATAACTAAAGTATAACAATTTACTTAAAATAAATCAATCAATTTTCTAATTTCTTACAAATTTTTTGGTAATTTTTTATAAAATTATTCTTATTTTAACATTAAAGCTATTTTAAAGCATAATTTACTATAAATAAATTTTTAAATTTAAAAAAAGATAGATAATATTTTCTAAAATCTATCTTTGACTTCATTTTTTTTTAAAATATTAATGACTAATTATTCATGTATTTTTGCATTGTTTTAAATTCTTGGTTAGTTTCCAAATCAGTATCTGCCAAAGACTTGAATAGTTGTTTTTGCTCTCTATCTATTTTAGTTGGTATCATAACATTAATGATAACATACATATCGCCTTTGCGACCATTGTTTGGATTTGCAATGCCTTTACCTTTAATACGCATTTTAGTGTCATTTTGAGTACCAGCATCGATTTGTAAAACTAAATTACCATAAACAGTTGGTATTTCTTTTTTACAACCTAAAACAGCTTCGGTAATAGTAATAGGTAAATCCATATAAATATCATTTTCTTCACGTTTAAAGATTGGATGTTCTTTAACGACAAATTCAATATATATATCGCCATTTGGACCACCATTAGTGCCACTTGAGCCTTTACCAGTAATTCTTAATTGGGTACCATTATCAACACCCGCTGGAACTTCGACTTCAATATCTTTACGAGCTTGGCATTTACCTTCACCATGACATTTAGGACAAGTTCTGGAAAATGTCTTACCAGTTCCTTCGCAATCAGGACAAGTAGTTTCAGTCTGGAAAGTACCAAACATTGTTCTTTGGGCTTGTGTTACTCTACCGCGACCATTACAAGTTGAGCATTTTTTACTATCGAAACCACCTTCACCATTACACTCATCGCATTTTTCATTTAAATTAACATTAATTGTTTTATGAGTCCCAAAAACAGCTTCGTCAAATGTTAAATTAATTCTTACTAAAGAGTCTTCACCTTTAGTTGCTCTAGCACCATGACTTCTTGATCCATCGAAGCCACCAAAGGAACCGCCAAAGGCTCCACCGAATAAATCACGGAAGATATCATCGGTATCAAATGATGAGAAACCTCCACCAAAGCCGCCAAAGCCACCTTGGCCAGCACCAGCTCCACCATTTTCAAAAGCTGCAGAACCGAATTGGTCATAAGTTTTACGTTTTTCGGCATCACCTAAAATGGAATATGCCTCTCCTATTTCCTTAAATTTTTCTTCAGCTCCAGGTTCTTTATTGATATCTGGATGGTATTTTTTAGCAAGCTTACGGAAAGCTGACTTAATTTCATCTTGAGTAGCAGTTTTACTAACTCCTAAAATCTCATAATAATCTTTATTACTTGCTGCCATTATTAATCATTTCCTCTCTTAATTTTTTTGCCATAATTAATCTATCTTTAAACATTTTTACAGCATCGTCTATAACAGTAGTTTTATGCATATCAATGCCACATTTTGCTAAAATATTTAATGGATAATCAGAACCACCTGACTTTAAGAAATTCAAGTAATTTTCTAAAGCACCTTCTTTATTATTTAGAATATCATTAGCAATTTTTATAGCACAGCTAAAACCGGTTGCATATTTATAAACGTAAAATGGTGTATAAAAATGCGGAATTCTTGACCATTCATAGCCTATTTCTTCATCATTAACTATATTTTTATAATATAATTTATTTAAATCATAATAGGTTTCATATAATTTTTCAGTGGTCAATGGTACTTCATCTTTATCCATTTCGTGAACTAAATATTCAAATTCAGCAAATTGAGTTTGACGATAAACAGTTGCTCTAAATTCATCTAAGAATTTAGTTATATAGAATAATTTTTCTTCATTAGTTGTAGCATTTCTAATCATATATTCATTAAGCAAAACTTCATTTACAGTAGATGCTATTTCTGCTAAAAATATTGGATAACTACTATTAGTATAGGTTTGATTTTCATCTGAATAGTAAGAATGCATGGCATGACCTAATTCATGAATTACAGTCGAAACAGATGTATAATCGCCTTCAAAGTTTACGGAAACATAAGGAGTTATGCCATAAACACCCCATTCATAGGCTCCACTTCTTTTACCATCATTAGGGTATTTATCAATAGAACGGCTACTAAACATCTTAGAAATATCTTCTATATAAGTTTTTCCAAGAGGTTTTAAAGCTTCTAAAATAGTGTCTTTAGCTTCATCAAAAGTATATTTTTTACTATTAATATTACACAATTCTACATAAACATCATACATGTGCAACTCATCATAGCCTAGAAACTCGCGGCGAAAATCTAAATAATCATATAAAGAGCTTAAGTTTTTATGAATAGCTTCTATTAAGTTTAGATAAACTTCTTTATCAATATTATCTTCATAAAGACTATACTCCATACTTGACGGAAAGTTTCTAATTTTAGCAATTAAATTATCTTCCTTAACTTGGCTTTTATAAAGAGATGCTAAAGTATTTTTATGGTCTTCATAGAAAGTATAGTATTTTTTAAAAGCATCTTTGCGGACTTTTCTATCTTTATCAATCATAAAGTTAGAATAGTTACTATGATTTAAAGGCATTTTTTTACCATCTTTTACAACATCAGCAAATTTAACATCAGCATTATCTAAATTACCAAAAGCATCATCGCCTGTACCTAAAATGGTTTCAAAACTAGCAATTATTTGTTCTTCTTTTTCACTTAAAGTACATTTTTTATAACGATATAAGCATTCTAAGCCGAAGGCATATTCTTCTAACTTAGCATTTTTCTTAATAAGCTCTTTTATAATTTCATAATCGGCACTTAATAACTCATTTTTAGTAAATGCCAATTCTTGCGTAACTTTAGTAAGTAAGCTTTCAGCTTTCTCCTTATATTTTTTGCCCTCAGTGGCATTGGCATCTTGGTAATGATATAGATAAGAGTATTTATAAATTTTACCTAGAAAAATAGATAATTCATCATTAGTCTTTAAATACTTATATAGTGTATTTTCATCATCTAAAATATGACTTTTCATAGCCTTTATTTCATCTATCTTAGCTAAAACCTCTTGATAGACTTTATCATACTCAGCATTATTTTTAAATATTTTGGTTAAATCCCACGTATCTTCTTTGTTTATTTGGCTTCTTTCCATTCCTGTTCTCCTTATATCCTAAACTCAATTTCTATATAACTAATTTTACATGATATTAAGTTAATTATAACAATTTATATTTGTACTAATATCTTAATTTAATCTAATAGTAGTAAAAGTTCTAGTCGCCTAGAACTTTTAAACTCTATTATTTATTATTTTTCTTCGTATTTAGCTTCTTTTACATCATCTTTAGAATCATTTGATGAGCTATTAGTATCAGTACTATTAGTATTTTGATTTTGTTTTGCGGCTTCTTGATATACTTTTTCGGCATACTTCATAGCAACATCATTTAATTCTTTAGTTTTAGCTTTAATATCATCAACGTTATCAGAATTCATAACATTTCTTAATTCAGCAATTTTATCTTCAGCTGACTTCTTATCGTCATCAGATACTTTACCTTCTAAGTCTTTTAATGATTTTTCTGTTTGGAAGATAGCAGCATCAGCTTCATTCTTAGCTTCGGCTAAAGCTTTTCTCTTATCATCTGCTTCTTTATTTGCTTCAGCTTCTTTTCTCATCTTTTCAATTTCTTCATCACTAAGGTTAGTTGATGATGTAATTGTAATTGATTGTTCTTTATTAGTTCCTAAATCTTTAGCAGTTACATGAACGATACCGTTAGCATCAATATCAAATTTAACTTCGATTTGTGGAATACCACGAGGTGCAGCAGGAATACTATCTAAACGGAAGTTCCCTAAAGTCTTGTTATCTGAGGCCATTGGTCTTTCACCTTGTAATACATGAATATCAACAGCAGGTTGATTATCAACAGCAGTTGAGAATACTTGTGATTTACTTGTTGGGATAGTTGTATTTCTTGGGATTAAGACAGTCATAACATCACCCATAGTTTCAATACCTAGTGATAATGGTGTTACATCTAATAATACTAAGTCATCAACTTCACCAGTTAAGACACCACCTTGAATAGCGGCACCCATAGCAACAACTTCATCTGGGTTAACTTCTTTAGATGGTTCTTTACCTAATTCTCTCTTAACTAATTCTTGGATATATGGAATTCTTGTTGAACCACCAACTAGTAATACTTTATCAATGTCATTAGCAGTAAGTTTAGCATCTTTAAGAGCTTTTCTAACAGCATCTAATGTAGAATCAAATAAGTCTTTATTTAAATCTTCAAATTTAGCACGGTTTAATGTTACATTTAAATGTAATGGACCTTCATCACTTTGAGCAATAAATGGAATTGAAATTTCAGCACTCATCATACCAGATAAGTCTTTCTTAGCTTTTTCAGCAGCATCTTTAATACGTTGCATTGCCATTTTATCTTTAGATAAGTCAATACCATTTTCTTTTTTGAATTCAGATACTAAGTAATCCATAATTCTTTGGTCGAAATCATCGCCACCTAAGTGGTTATTACCAGCAGTTGATTTAACTTCGAAAACACCATCGCCTAAGTCTAGGATTGATACATCGAATGTACCACCACCTAAGTCGTATACAAGAACTGTATGAGTCTTTTCTTGTTTATCAATACCATAAGCAAGAGCAGCTGCAGTTGGTTCATTAATAATTCTTTCAACATCTAAACCAGCAATCTTACCGGCATTCTTAGTAGCTTGTCTTTGAGCATCATTAAAATATGCAGGAACTGTAATAACAGCTTTTGTAACTTTTTCACCTAAGTAAGATTCAGCATCGCTCTTAAGTTTCATTAAGATTTTAGCAGAAATTTCTTCTGGTGAATACTTACGACCATTAATTTCAACTTTTTCATCAGTACCCATTTTTCTCTTGATACTTGAAACAGTATTTTTAACATTAGTAACAGCTTGACGTTTAGCAGTCTCACCTACTAATTCTTCATCACCTTTAATAGCGAAAACACTTGGAGTTGTTCTATTACCTTCTGGATTAGTAATTACGTGAGGAACTCCACCCTCTAGTACAGCAACACAAGAGTTTGTTGTACCTAAATCTATACCTATAATTTTACTCATAATTAATCTCTCCTATTCATTAACTTTAACCATCGCTGGTCTTAATAATTTATCTTTATACATATAGCCTTTTTGTAAAACATCTAAGACAACGCCTTGTTCTTCTTCAATAATATTTTCAGTAAGAACAGCATCCATAAACTTAGGATCAAATGGTTTATGTAAACATTCTATTTCGGTAACACCGATATTTTTTAAAATGGTAAGCATATTAGTATATATCATTTTATATCCTTCTAAATACTTATCATTTTCGCTATTATCCATAGCTATTGCTCGTTCAAAGTTATCAATAATTGGTAACAATGACTTAACCAAGTCAGCTCCTTCATACATTGCTCTTTTGGATAATTCATCTTCATATCTACGACGCATGTTTTGAATTTCAGCTGACAAGCGAACAACTTTTTCGTTGCTAGCAGCAACATCTTTTTTTAACTTCTCTAATTCTAAAGAATTTTTATTTTCTTTATTAAAGAAGGACTTCTTTTTTTCTTTATCTTTTGGTAGTTCTTGAGTTTCTTCAGGAGCTTTTTGTTCTTCTTTAGTAACTTCTGGTTCTACTTTTTTATTTTTTTCTTCTTCAGTCATTTTTTTCCTCATCATCATTTATATTTTCACTAATATATTGTAGTAAACCAACAACTTTATCATATTCCATTCGCTTAGGACCAACTACTGCTATAGTGCCTTCTTCCCCGTCACGATGATATTTAGCCTTAACAATAGTTACATCTTTATCGAAATCATTTTCATCACCAATGTAAACATTGATGCCTGATTTATCAGAATACATATTTTTTGCTACTAATTCTTTATCTTCTAATTTACTAGCAATCCTCTTTAAACTATTTGCATCTTCATATTCTGGTTGATTGTAAAGATTTGCTTTACCACCAAAGTGAATATTGGCTGTATTCTTAGCAAAATCACTAAAAGCATCATAGAAAATATTGTAAACTTGTTCGTACTGCAACATCTTCTTAGCAATAATAGGTTTAATTTCAAATTCTAATCTTTGTGATACTTCATCGATTGGTGTCCCCACCAACATTTTATTAATCATCTCGCCAGTCTTAACAATTTCACTAATATCAGTATCTGGTGATAAGACAAATTGCTTATTTTCAACAATTCCTTTATCAGTACATACTAATGCTACTATCTTGCTATCAGCAAGAGGAATAATATTAATTTGTTGTAGGGCATTATCTTTAGAACTACTACCTAATATTACCGAAGTATAATTAGTTATCTCACTTATTATATCAACACATTTATTTACAGCATCAGAAACAACTAAATTTTGATTTTGAAAGATAGTTTGTAATTTTAACATATCTTCGCCACTTAGTTCTTTAGGCTTCATTAAATATTCAACATAATATTTATAGCCAGCCTCACTAGGTACTCTACCACTTGATATATGGTTTTTCTCTATGTATCCTAATTGTTCTAAGTAAGCCATTTCATTTCTGATAGTGGCTGATGAACATTTAAATTTTTTACATAAAGATTTACTACCAACTGGTTTAGCATAAGATATATAATTCTCTACTATTTCTTTTAATAGTAAACTTTCTCGTTCACTCATATCATCACCTCAATTAGCTATATAATGTGTTTAGCACTTTTCCTTTTCAAATGCTAAATTCATTATATATTATATGTTAGCACTTGTCAATATATGAGTGCTAATTTTTAAAAATTTTTTTTAAGATTTATATTTTTTATCAGTGTTCGAGATTATTATCTCTGGCTAAAATAATAAGAAAATCTACGTTTGATTTTAAGCTATTTTTTTTATTTTGATATCTTTTATTTGTTATCTTTATTTTACACTAAATTATAGTTATTTATGTAACGAAAAAAAGAAACTACTATTCTTCAGTAGTCTCTTCTTCATCAGTAATATTTAAATCTATATCTTCATTTGCAGAAGCATCAGTATTTTCTTCTAAAGCAATATTGTTGGTATCGCTATTTTTTACTTCATCAGTTGTGTCATCACTCATAAGTTTATCTTCTAATGCTTCACTAGCATCATCTTCGATAAATTCTTTTTCAAGCTCAAATTTAACATCCGAATATTGTTTAGCACCAGTACCAGCAGGGATTAACTTACCAATAATAACATTTTCTTTTAATCCTCTTAAGTGGTCTACTTTACCTCTAATTGCAGCATCAGTAAGAACTCTTGTAGTTTCTTGGAAGGATGCAGCTGATAAGAAGGAATCAGTTTCTAATGATGCTTTAGTAATACCAAGCATAATTGGAAGTCCTGTTGCAGGAATGCCACCAGTAAGTAATACCGGTTTATTAGCAGCAGCAAATTCATTTAGAGTTACTGATAAGCCAGCAACTAAGTTAGTATCGCCACCGTCTAATACTTTCATTTTCGAAATCATACGACGTACAATAACTTCGATATGTTTATCAGAAACATCAACACCTTGTGATTTATATACTTTTTGAACTTCTTTAACAATATATTGTTGTGCGGTAATTGGATCAGTTACAGCAAGTAATTCTTTTGGTGCAATAGAACCAGTTGTTAATGGGTCACCAGCTTTAACAGTTTGACCTAATTCAACACATAACTTAGTATTGTAGTTTGTGATATGTTCTCTAGCTTCAACATCATTTTCGATAACAATCTTAAATTTGAAGTTATTTTCTTCGATACTAGCAATCTTACCACCAATTTCTGCAATAGTTGCTTTACCTTTTGGATTTCTAGCTTCAAATAGTTCTTCTACTCTTGGAAGACCTTGAGTAATGTCGCCACCGGCAACACCACCTTCGTGGAATGTACGCATTGTTAACTGAGTACCTGGTTCACCGATTGATTGAGCAGCCATAATACCAACAGCCTCACCTGTTTCAACCATATTACCAGTTGCAAGGTTACGACCATAACAATGTTGACATACACCGTTAACAGTATTACAAGTTAGAACACTTCTAATCTTAACACTCTTAATACCGGCATTAATAATCTTATTAGCAATTGCTTCTGTAATATATTGATTTTTATCAATAATAACTTCCTTAGTTTCTGGATTAATTACTTTAGTTGCTGTATAACGACCAATAATTCTTTCGATTAATGGTTCAATCATTGTATTAGATCTTTCATCAATAAAGTCAGTAACTTCAACACCATTAATAGTGCCACAGTCTTCTTCTTTAACAACGATATCTTGAGCAACATCTACTAAACGACGAGTTAAGTAACCTGAATCGGCAGTTCTTAAGGCTGTATCAACGATACCTTTACGACCACCTCTGGTACCGATAAAGAACTCGGTTACATTACAACCTTCAATTAAGTTAGACTTAATTGGAATTTCAATAGTTTCACCAGTAGGTTTAGCAATTAAACCACGCATACCGGCAAGTTGGTTAAACTGGTTAGCAGAACCACGGGCACCAGAATTCATCATCATGAAGATTGGGTTCATGGTATTTTTCTTAGCAATAGCTTGTAATTCGTTAGAAATATCGCTAGTTGCTTTAGCCCATAAGGCACAAACATTTTTATAACGTTCATCCTCAGTAATTAAACCTCTAGTGAACTCTTTATTAATCTTGTTAACTTTCTTTTGAGTTTCATCAATGATTTGTTGTTTATTATCAGATACGATAATATCATTCATAGAAATAGAAATACCAGCAACAGTTGAATATTTGAAACCTAAATCTTTTAATTTATCTAACATAACTGAAGTTTCAGTAGTTTTATAACGTTTAAAGACTTGGGCAATTAATTTACTTAATGTCTTCTTAACGAATGGTTCAGCAAGAGGCATCTTAGCAATTTCAGTTTTTAAATCAGTACCCATTGGTAAGAAATATCTATCTGGAGTAATGCCTGTAATATTAGCATCACTTGGTTCATTAACATATGGGTAAGAATCTGGTAAAATTTCATTAAATTTAATCTTACCAACAGTAGTAACTAAATATTTGTCTTTTTGTTCATCAGTAAACAATTTATGTGTAAAGCTTGCAACTGGAATAGCAATTCTGGTATGTAGAGAAATATCTTTTCTTTCATAAGCCATTAAAGCTTCATTACAGTTCTTATAAGCTTTACCTTCATTTTCTAAGCCAGCTTCTTCAATAGATAGATAATAGTTACCTAAAATCATATCCTGTGATGGAGTAACGATTGGTTTACCATCAGAAGGTTTTAAAATGTTATTAGCACCTAACATTAAGATTCTAGCTTCCGCTTTAGCTTCTTCTGATAATGGTACGTGTACAGCCATTTGGTCACCATCGAAATCGGCATTAAATGCGGCACATACAAGTGGATGCAAACGCATAGCTTTGCCACCAACTAATACTGGTTCGAAAGCTTGAATACCTAAACGGTGTAGTGTTGGGGCACGGTTTAACATTACTGGATGTTCAGTAATTACGTCTTCAACAACATCCCATACACATTCATCTTTATTATCAATTAATTTTTTAGCACCTTTAATATTGTGTGCAAGGCCTCTTTCAACTAGACCATGAATAACATGAGGTTTAAATAGTTCTAAAGCCATGTCTTTTGGAAGACCACATTGATACATCTTTAATGATGGACCAACAACGATAACAGAACGGCCAGAGTAATCAACACGTTTACCTAATAAGTTTTGACGGAAACGACCTTGTTTACCTTTTAACATACTAGATAATGACTTTAATGGACGATTACCAGCTGCTGTTACACTTCTACCATGACGACCATTATCAAATAATGAGTCAACAGCTTCTTGTAACATACGTTTTTCATTTTGAACAATGATAGTTGGAGCTCCTAATTCTAGCAATTTCTTTAAACGATTATTACGGTTAATAATACGACGATATAAATCATTTAAATCACTAGTAGCAAAACGTCCACCATCTAATTGAATCATTGGACGTAAATCTGGTGGAATAACAGGAAGGGCTGTTAGAATCATCCATTCAGGACGATTACCAGAGTCTTTGAAGGCTACTAAGCAGTCAAGACGTTTAACTAAACGAATTCTCTTTTGACCAGTAGCACCGTCTAATTCTTTTCTTAAATCTTCAATTTCTTTATCTAAATCTACTTCTTTTAGTAAAGTTTGGATAGCCTCAGCACCCATACCTACTTTGAAAGCATTACCATATTTTTCATAATATGCACGATATTCTTTATCCGATAAAGTTTGTTTTTTCTCTAAAGGGACATTTCCTGGGTCTAAAACAACATAAGAAACATAGTATAATACTTCTTCTAAGTCCCTTGGTGACATATCAAGAACAAGTCCCATTTTAGAAGGAACACCTTTAAAGAACCAAATGTGTGAGCAAGGAGCAGCAAGTTCAATGTGTCCCATACGTTCACGACGTACTTTACTTGATGTTACTTCTACTCCACAACGGTCACATATAACATTTTTATATCTTAAACGTTTATATTTGCCACAAGCACATTCATAATCCTTAGTTGGTCCAAAGATTTTTTCACAGAACAAACCATCTCTTTCAGGTTTTTGAGTACGATAGTTAATAGTTTCTGGTTTTTTTACTTCACCGTAAGACCATTCACGGATTTTTTCAGGGGAGGCAATAGATACCTTAATACCTCTAAAATTATTTACATCCATCATATAATTTCATCCTCCTCTTCTTCTAGAATATTTCCGTCTTCTGGAAATTCTAAATTATCCAAATCATCATCTTCGTCTTCTTCATCTTCTAAATAATCAGCATCATGTTCTTCTAGTTTTGGTTCATTATTATGGTTTTCATTAACCTCGTTAGTTAATTCCTTAATTTTTAAGGCATCAACTGGTTCATCATCAGATTCCATTTCTTTTAAGTCAACTAGCTTGTTATTTTGGTCTAAAATTTCAACATCTAAACCTAGGGCTTGGAATTCTTTAATTAATACTCTAAATGATTCTGGAATGCCAGCTTCATCGATTGGTTTACCTTTAACTAATGATTCATAAACTTTAACACGACCCATAACATCATCGGCTTTAATAGTCATCATTTCTTGTAGGACGTTAGCAGCACCATAAGCATATAGAGCCCAAACTTCCATTTCTCCGAATCTTTGACCACCAAATTGTGCTTTACCACCTAATGGTTGTTGAGTAACCATTGAGTAAGGTCCTGTACTTCTGGCATGGATCTTATCATCAACCATGTGGTGTAATTTTACCATATACATAACACCAACAGATACACGATTTTCAAAGGCATCTCCGGTACGACCATCATATAATACAGTCTTGCCATCACGATCAAGTCCTGCTTCGGCCATTTGTTCATAAATTTCATCTTGGCTTGCACCATCGAATACTGGAGTTGCATACTTAACACCTAATTTTTTACCAGCCATACCTAAGTGTAATTCTAAAATTTGACCGATATTCATACGTGAAGGAACACCTTGTGGGTTTAAAACGATATCTACTGGAGTACCATCTGGCATGTAAGGCATATCTTCTTCTGGTAAAATTAATGAAATAACACCTTTATTACCGTGACGACCAGACATCTTATCGCCGACTTGAATCTTACGTTTTTGAATTATATAAACACGAACTATTTTTGAAACACCTGCAGGTAGTTCATCAGAATTTTCTTTAGTATAAACTTTGATATCATGAACAATACCACCAGCACCGTGTTCTACTTTTAATGAAGTATCTCTTACTTCACGAGTTTTTTCACCGAAAATTGCATGTAGTAATTTTTCTTCGGCAGTTAATTCTTGAACACCTTTTGGTGTAACCTTACCTACTAAGATATCACCATCTTTAACCTCAGTACCAATACGAACAATACCATTAGCATCTAAGTTTTTACGAGCATCTTCACCAACATTTGGAATATCTCTAGTAATTTCTTCAGGTCCTAACTTAGTATCGCGGCATTCAATATCATAGTGTTCAATATGTAGTGATGTATAAACATCATCTTTAACTAATCTTTCATTTAATACAACGGCATCTTCATAGTTATAACCATTACAAGTCATAAAGGCTACTAACATGTTTTTACCTAGGGCAAGTTCACCATTTTTAGTTGATGGACCATCAGCAATAACTTCACCACGATGAATGCTATCACCCTTCTTAACAATTGGATGATGGTTAATAGTTGTAGCAGAGTTACTTCTTTCATAGTTTGCTAAGTGATAAGTATCAGTACCTTTAGCATTTTTGACGATAATCTTTTTACCATCAGCATAGTCAACAACACCATCAGCTTTAGCGATAATTGTTGAACCAGAATCTCTAGCGGCAATGTATTCAACACCAGTACCAACGATAGGAGATTCACAAGTTAATAGTGGAACAGCTTGACGTTGCATGTTTGCACCCATTAAGGCTCTGTGGGCATCATCATGTTCTAAGAATGGGATGCAACTTGTTGTAATAGATACAATTTGACTTGGTGCAACATCGATAAAGTCAACGTCTTCACGTTTAACCATAACAGCCTCACCATCTAAACGAGCTATTACTTTTTCATCTAAGATTTCATCATCATCACTCATTTTAATGGCAGCAGATGCAATATTATAATCTGCTTCTTCATCAGCAGTTAAATAAACAATTTCATCAGTTGCATGACAATTAACAACCCTACGATATGGAGTCATTAGAAATCCATATTCATTAATCTTAGCATAACTTGCTAAAGATGTAATTAAACCGATATTTTGACCTTCTGGTGATTCGATTGGACAAATTCTACCATAATGACTTGAGTTAACATCACGAACATCCATACCAGCACGGTCTCTGGCAAGTCCACCTGGCCCTAAAGATGACAAACGTCTCTTATCAGTAAGCTCAGCGATTGGGTTAATTTGTTCCATGAATTTTGACAACTGAGAAGAACCGAAAAATTCTTTTAAAGCTGCTGTAACAGGTCTAATATTAATTAATGTTTTTGGTGTAATTGATTCAATTTCTTGGGTAGTCATACGTTCACGAATAACACGTTCCATACGAGCCATACCAACATTGAATTGTTTTTGAACTAACTCACCTACTTGTCTTACACGACGGTTAGATAAGTTATCAATTTCATCATCACGACCAATACCTTCTTGTAAATCTAAGTAATAAGATACAGATGCATAAACATCAGAAATAGTTAAACGACGACTATCAATAGTTGGGTCATTACCAATAATTTCAATAACTTTAGTTTCATCTTTCTTATTATAAACTTTAACAGTTTGAACTTTGTTGTATTCGTCTAATTCTTCATTAATCATTACTTCTTTTATGTTGTAACCATTACTAAATATTGGACGAACAGTCTCTAGTACATCTTTAGTTACTAAAGTACCAGTGCTAGCAACTATATTACCATTTTCATCTTTGATATCTTCTGCTAATGTGCAACCAATCAAACGGTCTAAAACATTTAGCTTACGATTTAATTTATAACGACCTACTTTTGCTAAGTCATATCTAAATTTATCGAAGAATCTAGTAATTAATTGATTCTTAGCACTATCTAGTGTAGCTGGTTCACCTGGTCTTAATTTTTCATAAATTTCGATTAAGGCTTCATCGGTATTCTTTGTACTATCTTTTTCGATTGAATTCTTAATGTAAGGATTTTCACCGAAAAGTCCTAAAATATCTTCATCACTAGAAAGACCTAAAGCTCTTAGGAAAGTCGTAATTGGTACTTTTCTTGTACGGTCAATACGTACATATAAAATATCTCTTGCATCAAGTTCATATTCTAACCAAGTTCCGTGATTAGGAATTAATTCTGATGTAATAACACGACGTCCGTTTTTATCTACTTCTTTTTTAAAGTAAATAGATGGACTACGTACTAATTGTGATACGATAACTCTTTCAGCACCATTGATAATAAATGTACCAGCATCTGTCATCATAGGAATATCGCCTAGGAATATTTCTTGTTCCTTAACTTCGCCTGTTTCATGAATGAATACTCTTGCTAATACCTTTAATGGTGCCGCATAGTTTACCATACGTTCTTTTGCTTCTTTAATTGAATATCTTGGTTGATCAAAATAATAATCTCCAAGTTCTACCGTAATATTGCCAGTGAAGCTTTCTACAGGAAATAAATCGTCAATAGATTCTTTAATACCTTCGTCTAAGAACCATTGATAAGATTTCTTTTGAATTTCTAGTAGATCTGTCAATTCTAAGGTGTTTTTAATTTTGCTGAACGTGCGTCTTTCAGCATGATCTCCAAATTTTTTTGTCTTAAATGCCACTTGCATTCACCCCTATACCTAATATTTTTTGAGTACCTTTTAAATACGTCAACAATTTTCGATTTTATAAAATTTATCTAGCCTTGTCAACATTTTTAGCCTTAATTACGTAAAAACCTTTGCACTTTTCAACTAGATTTACATCATAGTTGGGTTTTAGTAGATTAATTATACTCTTGGCTCCTTGATCTTTTCTTATAACAAACCACAATTCGCCGTCATCATTTAAATGTTTTAACGAATCAAGTAGTATCTTTTCCACTACTACTTTCCCTGCCCTTATAGGAGGATTTGTTACAATCAAATCATAATTTTTATCGATACTACTTAAAGCATCGCTATAAAAGGCTTTTGCATCCACCTTATTGTTCTTAATATTCATGTTGGCTAAATGAATTGCTCGGTTATTAACATCGACCATATCAAACTTGCTATCAAGTAGTTTGGAAAGGCTAATTCCAATAAAACCGTAACCACATCCAACATCTAAAGCATTAACGTTCTTTTTATCATAATTTTCAAGAAGAACTTTAACTAAATTTAGACTGCCAAAATCTATTTTATCCTTAGAAAAAACGCCATTATCTGAAGTAAATAAAAAAGGAACATTATTTACTTCGTAACTTATTGTGCGTAATTCACTTTTTAAGTTTTCGTTATTTGTAAAATAATGTTCCAAATTTATCACCGTTCCGTTTCCCCATAAGGCAAATATATCTAAATTATAGTCTATTTAGAAAAAAAATGCAAGTTTTTATTGACAAAAAAAGAAAAGTTTTGCTATAATTAAAAAGTGTCAGGAAAAAATGGCGATGTAGCTCAGCTGGCTAGAGCATCCGGTTCATACCCGGCAGGTCGAGAGTTCGAATCTCCCCGTCGCTACCATTTGATTATTACTAGGTTTTAGCCTAGTTTTTTTATGCTTTTTGGTTCTATTGTCCTTATACTTATAGTATTAGTATTTCCGTATGTATCCTTAACTTAAAATATTTTTAATTAACTTTAGTAAGTCTTACTTCTATACTTATTGTTTTTTACACTTTCTATCATAGTGTGTTATAGTATTGTTAGAAAGAAAGCGGGTATGCTATGTCAACCAATAAAGAAATAATTACCGATAATTTTTGCTTTAAAGTTTATGATGTTTTAAATCCAGAACATTTAAACATTAAAGATATTCTAAAAAAATTTAAAGATGCCTCTGAGATATGTTCTAATTTAGATGACTTCATTGCAAATAATTTAATAAGAAACAAAGATGATGGTATTTCAAATACTTATGTTATCTATTATATGAACAATCCAATAGGTATACTATTTACTAATTTTCACCCATTAGAGGAAATTGATGGCAAGATGCTACCAGATGAAATTGAAATTTGTCTAGGAATTATTCCAAGATATCAAAACAAGCACCTTGGTCAAACTCTTGAAAGAGAAATAAGTATTAAACTTTTAGAAATGTATCCTACAATTTCCTTTATTGTAGCAAGTATTAAAGATGAAAATATTAGAAGTAAAAAAGCCATTCTTAATGCTGGCTATACTTATTTTGAAGGTAATCAATATCATTTTAATAGAAGATAATAATTTTACTAAAGCAGACTAAAAAAGATATAAACCAATTATAAAAATGAAAATTATTGACTAAAAGAAAAACTAAATAAGATTATTTAACTTGCTGAGTGTTATTTTTTCTTATTTAGTTTTTTTGTTTTATTTAAAAGTTTACTATAAATGATGATTAATTTTTTCTTTTTTTGTTCCGTCTAACTCGTATTCTCTTTGCAAGCCAGGATATTTTTCGAGTAATTTGGGATTAACAGCAATTATTTTTTCTAAAGCCTCATCAACTGTTACATCATCTGCTAACTCTAAGACATTCTTTTTATGAATTATTCTTTCTTCTTCTTTTTTTACTATAGCATCATAATACTTAATACAATTTATCATATAAGGATAATATTCTTTTAAAAAATCAACGACCATTTTAGCCCCAGTAAGTCTGGCATCAATCTCGCTTAAAGTTTCTTTATAATTTTTATTATAATAATCAACATTTAAACTTTTTAAAACTTCTTCTTTATATTGCTCATAAATTTCGGGACTCATATCTTTTTTTTGCATTAAGCGATGTTGCATTATGTGTCTTGCTTCATGAAATACTGTATCTAAAATATGGATGGCCTCAGGATTTTCTTCGTAGTTGTTGCACTCAAACATTTTTTTAACACTTGAAACATTAATTTTAATAATTCCATCTTCGGGAGCCGAAGCGCCATACTCGCCTTCAAGACGGGTTAAATAAACAATAACCGAATCATCATGTAAATATTCGATTATCATTCTTTTAAGAGCAGCAAAAAGATGAATGAAAGTTAATTTTCCTGTACGATGTTTAAATAACAAATTAAATAACGGAATGACCGTTTCAGAATGCAAACATAAATCACTAGTCTTTTTAGTTTGTTCTCTTACTTTTTGATTAGTTTCTTTACTCCAATCATTCCTTTTTAAATTTTCTTTTAAATTGGCTAACAATAGTCCTTGTGGATTAGTAGAAAGAAAATATTCTATATCTTCATCAACGGTGTACATCGGATAATAAAGACAATTTTTGTTTAAAATTAGTTTTTCTTCTTCATCCAAAACATAATCTTTGCTGCGTTTATCACCAACTATGAAGGTTAATAAATATGAATATTCTTGGACTTCTAAAAATTTTTGATAAAACTTCTGAAATATTTCGATACGATCATTAATATTAGGAAAAGTTAACTCTAAAATATCAACGAATGATGAGACTCCATTATCCAAGATTAAATCTAAAAAATTAATATTTATTTTATCTAATATTTTTAAGAAAAGATTCTTATCCTTAATCCAGCCTCCTTTCATGGTCATTAGTAAATAATCATTATTAAGATCAGCAATCAAATCAGCATTAATTAAAAATCTTTTGACGTAATCTATTATGTATTCTTGGTCAAGAAATTTAAAATCGTTATAGCACTTAATAAGCACATTTTGTAAATAAGAATTATCTTTAATATAGTTAATCATTTTTTTAATATTTTCAGAACTTATCTTAAAGAAACCCTTATTAAGAAGAATCATCATTGTTCCGGTATAATCTCTTACAAATTGGTTCTCATTTATTAAATTAGAAATGTCATATTTTGAGGCATAACTTTTTAATAGATTGTAATATTCAATTAATTCTTCTAGAGTATCAACATATAAATCATTGGCCTTTGTTACATTCATATAAATACTTTGGGTTACATATTGTTCATAATAATTAAAATCATTAAATATTTGTAAATAGACATAATGTAAAGCTTCAGGTTTATTTAAAGATAAAAGATAATTATAAATATTTATTACTTTTTTGCCGCCATATCTTATTGACATGTCATGAAGAAAGAATTTAGAAAACAACTCCTGATTATTTTCTAAAGTAAGAGGGCTACTATCATACTCAATTAGTTTATCTAAAATATCTATTGTTTCCATTTTTATTTTACTCCCCTTTTTGTTTTATCTTTTATAATTAGCTCAGTTTTTATAGCTAATTCATCTTTTTTAATTATGGTTATTCATTAGATCAAGCAAGCATTACTTATTTTTCTAATGGCTTAAATTTATTCATTATAGCTTCACTTACTTTAAGTCCATCGATAGCAGCACTTGTAATGCCACCAGCATATCCTGCGCCTTCGCCACATGGATAAATGCCAACAATATTAGACTCATAGTGTTCATTTCTAATTATTCTAATTGGACTAGAAGTTCTTGCTTCAATGCCACAAAGTAAAGCATTATTATCAGCAAAGCCTTTTATTTTTTTATCAAAATTTTCGATGCCTTCTTTTAAAGCTACATTTAAGTTATTGGGTAAAAGTTCATTTAAGTTAGCTATATTATATTTTCCTTTTATTTTTGGTTCTAAAGTACCGAGATTTTGTGGTTTTTTATTATTTTTATAATCACCATAGGTTTCTATAGGAATTAAGCCCTTACCTAAATAGTAAGCTTTTTCTTCTAAAGCTCTTTGAAATTTAATGCCATCAAATAAGACTGTGCCATAATCGGTTTCATTAACCGTTACAATAATGGCACTATTGGCAATACCACTATCTCTTTTGGAATAACTCATACCATTAATACACAATCTATTTGGTTCACTTGATGCATTAACAACATAACCACCAGGACACATACAAAAGCTATAAACTCCTTTATTATTACTGGCTTTAAAGGTAAGTTTATAAGAAGCAGCTGGTAGTCTATTATCTAAGATTCCATATTGATTTTTATCAATTAAACTTTGAGAATGCATAATACGAAATCCAACAGCAAAAGGCTTATTTTCCATCGCAAGACCTTTTTTGTTTAACATATAAAAAGTATTTCTAGCAGAATGTCCGATAGCTAAAATAAGTCCTGAACATGGCATAATTTCTTTATTATTTAAAACAATACTTTCTATTTTACCTTCTTTAATATTTATATCCGTAAGTTCGGTAGCAAACAAAAATTTTGCTCCTAATGTTTCTAGTTTTTTTCGCATATTGGTAATAACTGTTCTTAAAACATCAGTACCAATATGAGGCTTATTTACATAAGTAATTTCTTTATTAGCGCCAAAGAAGGCAAATGTTTCCATAACATATTTGTATCTGCCTTCTTTATCATTTACTAAAGTATTAAGCTTACCATCAGAAAATGTGCCGGCTCCGCCTTCACCAAACTGAATGTTAGACTTGCTATCTAATTTATTAGTATGCCAGAACTCTTCTACTACATTAATTCTTTTTGCAATTTCATAACCACGTTCAATAACTACTACGGGATAACCATTTTTTATTAAGTTTAAACTAGCAAATAAACCAGCAGGTCCACTACCTACTACCACTATAGGATCTTTTAGTTTTTCAGTACCTATTGGTTTAAAATTATATTTTATCTCTGCTCCTAAAACTATATCTTTGTTATTTAATTTTAGTAATCTTGCTTCTTCTTTTTTATCTAAGGTACATAATATTTCATATACATAATAAACTTCTGGCTTTTTTCTGGCATCAAGTGATTTTCTAACTACTTTATAAGTTAAATTATAATTTTTAGGTAATCTTAATTTTTTTAGAATACTTAGTTTTAAATTATTTTCATTATCATCTTGAAAACTTAATTTTATTTCTCTTACTCTTAACATATATCATCACCAACTACGATACTAGATAACCAAGCAAAGCCAAGGTTAAAGCCACCACATACACCATCAACATCTAAAATTTCCCCAGTATAATAAAGGTCTTTATATTCTTTATCTTCTAAAGTAGTTTTTACTCTATTAAGAGGTATACCACCAGTAACTACTTGTCCTTTAAATATTTCTTTAGTAGCTATTACATCTAGGGTTAAGTCACTTAAATTGCTAATTAAATCATCTTTTTCTTTCTTAGTTAAACTTTTATAATGACAATTACTATTAATATCTGATTTGCTAACTAAGATATAAAGAAGTTTATAAGGAATAATACTTTCTAATAATTCAATTACAGTTCTTTGATATAAAGTATTATCTCTATTAGTTAGAAAGTTATCTATTTCTTCTTTTTTAATATTTGGTAGAAAATTTAAATGCACAGATACTTTTTTATGTTGATATAGAGCTTTACTGACTAAGGAACTTAAATTCATAACGCAAATACCACTGATACCATAATCGGTAAGTTGGACTTCCCCTAAGTCATCTTTAATAAATTTATTATCTTCATAGATACTAACACTTGCTTCAACTCTAATACCTGACCATTTGTTAAAGAAATTTCCACTTAAGATTAAAGGACATAGGGCTGGTAAAATAGGTGTCATTTTTATACCTAAAGAAGCTAACAAGGCATAATTTTCATTTTCTTTTAGACCAGCTTTACTACCAATAGCAATAATTATTTTATCAAATATCATTTTTTTATCATTTACAATTACTTGATATTTATTATCTAACTTTTTAATGCTATTTACTTCACTATCTAGCATGACTTTTATTTTTCTATTGTTTATTTCAGTTAAAAAAGCATTTAAAACAGAAGTTGCCGTATTACTCATTGGATAATAATAACCATTTTTGATTCTTGGTACTAAGCCAATGCTTGTTAAAAAGTCTTTAGCCTTAATAATATTTTCTTCATTAAGTATCTTTTTTAGAAATTCATAATCACTGGTATAATATTTATCAATATTTATTTCATCATTAAAATAATTACAGCGCCCATTACCAGTCATTAAAATCTTTTTTCCTAAAGTACTATTTTTTTCGATGATAGTTACATCGATTCCATTTCTATTAAGAAGGATAGCACTCATCATTCCAGAGGCACCGCCCCCTATAATTCCTACTTTCATAATTTTTATATATAATCAATATTATAGAGTTTACTTTTTTATTACCATGTATTTTGTTTATTTCTATATATTGGTTAATCCTTTCTGTCATATTTTTTTCATGGATTTTTATGGCTTATTAGACTTATTTATTTTTTTGTCTTACTAAGTGCAAGCTGTTTTTAGGAGTGTAGTCTAAACGGAAAGATTCTTTATGATATTTTAATTTATCATCAAGAGATATTGTCTTTCTTTTATTTTCTTCTTTTTCAATAAGGTTTGCTATTTGACTATCAACGGCAAATTTTGGTATTTTTGTATTCAACAACTGTTCAATAAAATATGGATTCCAGTAAGCATTACGACTTATTTTTATAATATCGGTAGTTCCGTCATAAACGATAAGTAAACTTTTTTTACCACCGTCATTATTAAAAAGTCTAATAGCAGAGCCTTCTATAGAAAGCATTTGAAAGTTATTTATTTTAATAACGATAACTGGCAAATTATATAAGTATGTACTTTTTAGTTTAGCATACAAACTTTGAAATTTTTCTGGATCAGTTATTTTAATACCTTTAATAGATTCTTGGCGATAAATTTCTTCGGTATCATCTTCAAAAGATAATTCGTTTAAGTCTTTTTCTTTTAAAATAAATGCTGATGGATAAGCGGGATATCGATAATTATCATAAACATACTTGTCAATTTTTTGGCTTAAAAATTCATTTAATGGGGTGTTTTTTCTTACAAAAACATATATTTTACAAGGATAAGAAGTGGACGATTCTTTTTCTTGAGAAACAAATTCAATTTGCGTGTTTATCCTGTCTGCATCAGTGACATCTGTTTCGACTTTTAAACATTTTTCCATTTCTTTTAATAAGTTCCAGAATACCTGATATTTACTTCTTAAGCTCGTTATAATCTCAGCAAATGTATAGTAATCTTTAGTTTCATTCATAAACAGTTCTCCTTGCCTCGATTATATCACAGCTTGCGTTATTTCCACAGGTTAAATACAATTAAAATAACAAAAAAAGTTCTTTTTACAGAACTTTAATAATCTAACTGGTGGAGGATAAGGGATTCGAACCCTTGACCCCCTGCGTGCAGGGCAGGTGCTCTAGCCAGCTGAGCTAATCCCCCAGTCATCAACAACAAATTAATCTTATCATACCGATGGTACTTTTGCAAGTAAAAAATAACGTTTTCTACTTATTTTTGCATAATTTTAATAAAATAAGTCTTTTTTTAACTTTACTAGCTCTTTTATAAAAGAATAATAGTCTTTTTTATTTTAATTCAATCTTAACTATCTGTCTAATATCAATAACTTTTCCACTTTCTAAGTAAATTTTTTTTAAAGAATTATCTATCATTTTGATTTTATCTATTATTTGATAAAATTTAGGATAACGGTAAAAAGTTAGAAGAATAGCACTATTTCGTGCATAAGCACACTTTAATGTTTCTTCTAACTCATTATATTGGTCTGGGGACAATTCTGGCATTTTTGAGTAATTTCTTTTATTAACTAATTCTTTTTTTACTTCTTTAGTTTTATATAATGACTCAAAAGCTTGCCATTTTATTTGCCCACGATTACGCACTATGACCACCTATTTTACCGTTTCTATCGATGGCAGTTGAATCTGGAAGCAAGTTGGATGCTTTAATAATACTATTGTTGCCATATTTTTCTTTTATTTTATCGACGGCCTCATTTAATTTTTTATTATCTTCCACGACCTCAACATTGCTAAACAAATTGAGTTGTAAGGAAGTATCGTCTGTAAGACCACCGGCTACTATGCTCACTTTTCTAATTGGCATATCATTATAAAATCTATCAAATATATTGGTGCAAACAAAGTAAAATTCATCTTCATCGCTTGTTGGATTTACTTTTATGCTATGGTAAAATCCGCCACCGACATCTATACTATACCCAATTCCTAGACCAATTATACCTGCTTGTTTTTGATTTTTTCTAAGTCTTCGACACACGGTTTCGATAGTTTCTCTAATAATTATTTTTATATTATTACCATCGTAATCTTTGAAAAGAACTTGACTATTAGAATAACTAGAACTTTTAGGAGGCATTTTAAAATCACTAATAACTGATTCATCGATGCCGTTAGCATGTTCCCATAATTCTTCACCAATAACACCAAATTTTTTCTTTAAAACTTTTTTATCGCATCTAGCAATATCGCCAATATAGTACATGCCCATAGCATTAAGGCGGACTTCCATTCTTGAACCAATTGACCACATTTTAGATAATGGAGTTATAGACCATAATTTAGTTTTAACATCGTCATAAGTCCATTTAGCAATACCATCTTTATATTTTTTGGCTTCGGTGTCCATGGCTACTTTGGCAAGTAACATATTGGGTCCAATGCCACAGTTGGCAGTAAGACCAGTCTTTTTGGTTATCGTTTGGAGAATTTTTTTTGCTAAGTCTTTATCAGACATACCATACATTTTAAGATAATGAGTTACATCTAAGAAACATTCATCTACCGAATAAATATGAAGGTCTTCTTCACTTACAAATTCTAAATAAATATCTACTACTTCTTTGCTCTTTTTAATATATAGGCTCATTCTAGGTGGGACTATTTCATATTTTATCCATGGTGGTATTTCATAAAGTCTGGTTCTTGATTTTATACCTTTGCTTTTTAAGTAAGGAGTAATGGCTAGAGTAATTGCTCCCTTACCTTGATTAGGGTTAGCCACTACTAGTGGTGTGGTAAAGGGATTTATATTTCTTTCCACGCATTCACAGGAAGCAAAAAAACTTTTTAAATCAATACACATAATATGTCTTTCCATACAATAACCTCCAATCTTAGTACTTTTTAGTTTTATAAATTTTTACTTGAGGCAGAATTTTTTTTAAAAGTATTTATATTATACTAGATTTGAATCCATATATGTAAAAATTCATAGATATTTTTGCTTTATCTATGAATTTCATTTTATCTTAAAGATTCTTTTTCTAAGACTTCTTCTGTTGTTTTAAAATAGTAATTATTTTCGCCGGATTCTACAAAATAAATTGGAATATTAGATTATTTAAAAGCTGCCACTACTCTGCTTTCATGTTTATTGCTTTTTCGTTCGGCTAACATATTTTTCATAACTTCTTCTTGATTAGGAAAGCTTTTAAACCATTCTTTCTTCGCTATTCGTTGGGACCAAATTTTATCGTTTTCAACCATTAAAATATAGACATCTATTTCGACATCATCTCGATTATTAAAATTACTTAAAAAATATTTAACAATATCCCCACGATGAGGCCAGATATCATTATCTTGACCCTTTATTAAAAGAATATCATTATTACTATTTAGAAAACTTAAGGCATCAGTCATAATACAAGACCTTCTATTTTTAGCTTTTTCTTGATTAAAATATTCGTTATCTTCTTGCATGGTGGTATCATCATAAGTAAAATTATCAGGCTTAGTTGGTAACACTTGTTTATCATCAATTATTGTATTTTTGCAAGCTACTATTTTCTTACCTTGAAAATTTAAATCTTCTAAAGTTTTGACATCACCACTTAATAGTTTATTTATCAAAGTCTTTTTACCAGTTGCTGATTGTCCAAATAGCCAAACTATTTTTTTCATAAGTAATCCTCTCTAGAAAATAATGTTTTTATTATTCTAAATCTTTTTGAGCTTTTTCATAAAAACTTTTAATAAGTTTATTACTAGCATCGCCAATCCAACTAAATATTTTTACTATTAGACTTAGGGCAATTAAACCGGCTAAGCCAATAAAGACATATAAAACTATTAGTGCTTGTTTATTATAAAGTTCAAAAGTAAAGTTAATATTATTAGTACCACTCATAATATTATCAAATTCCCAAGTTAGAGTTTTACCATCATCACTAACATCAGTAGCATTATTACTTAAAGATTTTTCTGGTAAATTTAGAGTAAATTCATATCTTACTTTGGGAGGTGTTAGCATATCAGTTAAAACATTACTATTATTACTTAAAGCATCAGTTAGATTAACATAAAAATCAGCTGTATATTTATTTTTTAAGACTTTTTCTTCTCTACTAAAGATATATAGTTCATTTTGAATATCACTATATAATAAGTCATATAAATTTATTTTAAGATTTTCAGCTTGACTTACTGTATCAATATCTTTAATATTAGCACTTACTTTATAACCAAAGTTATCTTCATCTTCATAATCAGTTACTGAATAACCATTATTTTTTAAATAATTAATATTTTTACTACTAAATAATTCATTAAAAGTTTTATTACCTAAGTAATCTTTATCTAAAGTAATCAAATAAGTTATATTCATACTTTTATCTTTATTTATTTGCATATTTGTACTAATGGTACTACACCCACATAATATCACTATTAATAATATTAAAATCACACTTTTTAGTTTTTGCATACTACTTCTCCTCTTTGGTCTTTTTGGTTTTTACTTTGCTGGTTGTTGATTTTTCTTTTTTTAAAGTTTTAGGTTTGACATTAGAATCACCATCGGTTGGATTTTCTGTTTCTGCGACCTTGATTTCTTCTTCATTTTCTTCTTCTACTTTAGAATTATTAACTAAATCGTCTAACTCTTGTTTTTTTTCTGGACTTAAAAGATTTAAATCTTTAATTCTAGCTTCTAAAATATTATCTTTAGTTTCAATAACCTTAGTATTAGCTAATTTATCATGAATACCACAGTGTTCTTCGTTAATAATAACACTAATACCAGTTACTAATTGTAAAGTGTTCATAGCAAGTGATAAGAAACTAGTAATGCCAATTATATATTGAAGAGGAATTATATAAGGAACTATTAATTCTAATAAGTAGATAAAATAACCATATGAAATTAAACTTCTAATTAAGTATTGATAAGGTTTTACTTCTTTATTATCACTAGATACTATTTGTAATTTAGTTATTTTTTTACCTAAAGTTATGCCTTTCGTAATCATATTAAAGCCAACAAAATATAAAAGATAAATTACTATGTAAACTAAATAAACATACCAATTAGCTTTTAAAGCATCTTGATAAGCAGTTGGAGCTTTCTCATCATAATTTTTTTTCGATTCAGTAATTATATAATTATATTCATCTTCAGTAATTACAGAATCACTATAAGCATCGACCAAAAGATAAGCAAAATCATTGTCTTTTATTAAATCATTATATTCACTTTCACTTATTTCTTTATCTTTATAATAAAGAGGTAAATAATTTTGCATTTGGATATTACTTATATTTAATTTTTCTAAAGTATTACTTTTTTCTAGAGCAGTATCATAGGTTGGATTTAAATATTTTATATTAATTATTAATGTTGTTAATAATAAAACTATAGTGCTATCTATTATGTAAGCAAATATTCTTTTTGATAATTTTTTATCAGTCATTTTTATACCTTCTTCTATTTTTTCTTTTTCAATAAACATTATATCATTGTCTATTTTTTAGAACAACTAAAAAAAGAAGTCTTTTTAGTAAAACTTCTTAATTACTGTAGGCATGAAATAAATATTTAATTATTTTGCCACTCTGATATTTTTTCTGGCATTTTCACGCATTATGTGTAATCTTAAATCATTGCCACGTGGACTAAATTTGATAGCTAATGGAATAATTTCTTTTTGCATTTCTTCTGGTAAACTTAGACATTCCAACATTTCCCAAGCTTCTGGTACTGTAATACCACTAGTTAAGTTAAATAATATACTTAATAAGTAAGCTTTCATATCGATAAAATGATGGTCTGTTGCTCCACTTGCTATATATTTTGCTAATTCTAACTTAAATAAGGCTGTCCATTCATTTTTTAAATCAGATTTAACAGCTCCGGTAACTAAACCTGCATTAATATCATGATAAAAGTCTTTAGTTACAATTTCAATTCTTTCTTTTTCTTCGCCAAGTTCTTGGACTTTTTTAAATTCAATAGTATTATCTTTTCCCATTTTTATTCCCCCCTGTTTAAATTGTTCGTTTAAACGAGTATTACTTTAGCACAAAGTTTACTTATCGTCAAGTAAAAGTTTTCAAATCGTAATAAATATGGCTACTTTATAAAAAAAATCACAATTTACCAGTATAAGTAAATCATGATTTTTAAACTAATTATTACTTTCTTTATCAGTTTCGTAACCAATACTTAGAAGATTAGCTAATTCTTCTTCAGTTAAGGATTCAAGTGTTGTCGTATTTTTACCTTCAATTAAATTATCACTTAAAATGCGTTTCTTTTCTTGTAATTCAATTATTTTTTCTTCAACAGTTCCTTTATTAATTAATTTTAAAACGGTTACCTTTTTAGTTTGACCAATACGATGAGCCCTATCAGTTGCTTGATTTTCAACTTGTGGATTCCACCAAACATCCAAATGAATTACGATATCAGCACTGGTTAAGTTAAGACCGGTTCCTCCAGATTTTAAGGTAATTAAAAAGCAACTAGTTTTATCTTTATTAAAGGCATCAACTAGCATTACTCTATCTTTTCCTGATACTGACCCGTCAATGACATAGTTAGAAATGGATTCCTCATCTAATTTCTTTTTTACTAGCAGAACTGCCCCTTTAAAGGAACTAAAGATTAATATTTTATGATTATCTTTAATTAATTCTTTAACAATTTCTAAAAGACGTTTAATTTTTATAGAATCATCAGTATAATCCTTATCTAAAAGAGCAGGAGAAATACATAGTTGTCTTAATCTCGTAAGTAAAGTTACTATTTTAAATCTAGCTTTACTAAAGCCTTCACTGGCTATAACATTATCGATTTCTTCTTTAGTATCTTCGACTAAACTTTGATACATGGCTTTTTCAGTTTCAGACATGTCTAAATACTCTATTTGTTCAATCTTATCTGGTAGTTCTTTAGATACTTCTTTTTTCTTTCTTCTTAAAATAAATGGTCTTATTTGATAATTTAGGTTATCTAAACGTTTTAGGGAATCTTTATCAACATCTTTAATACCGTAAGTTTCTCTAAATCTAACAATTGAATTTAGGTATCCAGGCATAATAAAATCAAAGATACTCCATAATTCTAAAACAGAATTTTCTAAAGGAGTTCCAGTTAAAGCAATCTTGGTACGAGCTTTTATTTTCTTTATTTCTTTAGTCATACCAGCTTGATAATTTTTAATAGCTTGAGCTTCATCGATTATGCAAACTTCAAAATTTTTAGATTCATATTCATCATTATCATTACGAACTAAGCCGTAAGTGGTAATAAAAATATTATAGTTAGCAAAGTTTTGCATTATTTCTTGACGTTTTTTCTTAGATTCAGCAACGGCAACATATTTAAGTTCTGGAGCAAATTTTTGAAATTCTTTTTCCCAGTTATAAACTAGTGATGTTGGAGAGACAATTAATATTTTAGCATCTGGTTTTTCAGCAATTATTTTTCTTAGGAAAATAATTGCTTGTAGGGTTTTTCCTAAACCCATTTCATCAGCTAAGATGCCGCCTAAGTCGCACTTATAAATAGTGTATAACCACTTTACTCCTTCTTTTTGATAATCACGAAGAAGTTTGGTCTCTTCATCATTAAACTTAACATCAGCATTTTTATAAGCACTAAAGTTTTTAATAAATTCATCAAATTTACTATTGGTACTTATTTCTTGATAACGATTATTTTTTAAACTTTCAATAAAGAAGGCACGATATTTAGGAATAGTAATACTTTTTTTCTTTAAATCTTTACTATCTAGTTCTAAGTCATTAGTCAAAGCTTCAAAGTCTTCTAGCTCCTGATTATTAAATAAGGAAATAACATCGCCACTCTTTAGACGATAATACTTTTTTCTACTTTTTATAGCGGTAAGCAAAGAAGAGATTTCTTTATTATCAACGTTATCTATAGCAAAATCATAAGCTAAAATGTTATCTTTACCAATAGAGAAATTAGACCTTACTTTAACATCTTTAAATATTTTTAGCTTTTTAATTTTTTCGGTCGTAAATACTGTATAGTTTTCTGTAAAATAAGATAGACCATTATCTAAGAAGTTATAGGTACTATCCATATCTAAGATAACAAAGTTTTTCTTATCTTCTATAAAACCATACTTAGTTAAATCATCGATAACTTTAGCTTCAAAACCTGCATCTCTTATAACATCACTTACCGTATCAAAATAATTAAATTCAGCCTCTGCATACTTTAACATAACTTTAGCAGTAATGCTATCTTGGCTTAAATCAAAATACAAATTAATTTTCTTGTCCTTAATGATTTTTATGTCTTCTATATCTTTGCTTACTTCCAAAGTATTCATGGTTTTTTTTAAAAGACCATTCTTAAATAAATCTAAATTTTTCTTATCAAAAACTAAACTTTCTATTTCGTTATCAACAAACTCTTTAACTATTTTTCTATCTTCTAATTTTAAGATATATAAAACATTATTATAAATTATATAATTACTATCATTATCAACTATTTTAAAGTTAGCAAAGTCTTCAATATAAAATTTATATTTGTCTTTTATTAATTCTAGATGATACAAAGTTGGAAAACCACTCTCAATTTTATTAATAGGTATGTCTTCTAAAGTAAATCTTTTATTTTCTAATAGTTTTAATAATTCGCTAAATTCTCTATTATTTAGTTTTAAGGGTTCATCTATTACTTCATAACGATTAAGACCAATTTCTGAATAGTTAAATAAATACTCAATTATTTTAGTATTTTCATTATTAAAGAAATAATTATTAGGATTATAAGTTAATTTTTTACCTAAAACCATATCTTTGCCACTTAAATAACAAGCTCTAAATTCATTAAATTTATCTCTATTTTTGATGGAATATTTAGTTTTCTCACCAATTTTTAATTTAACAATGTAATTGCTAAAAAGATAACTTACTTCGATATCAAGTCCTATTTCTTCTTTAAGCTTATTTAATTTTGGTTCTTCTTTGGTAATAAAGTCTTTTAAAATATTTCTAGATTTTTGTAAAGATAATTCTTCATTAGTAAAAAAAGCTTCTTTCTTTTTTAAAACACAAGCAATGATATGCTGACATATATAATTATTTTTATAATCATCGCAGGTACAAGTATTTTCTAGGACTTTACCATCTTCATCAACTTGAATATTTACTTTAAAATTACCGCTATAAAAGATATCAACTGTAAAATCAACACTTTTATTACCGGCCGCATCAGTTGTTATATTAGTTCTTTTTATATACCACTCTGGTATTGACATAGCTCGGTAATATAGGTAATCACCATATTTACTACGAATGTTTTCTACTACTCCCATAATTTCTCCTTTTTAATATTATCTACTCTATTATTTTAAAGACTTTTAGACAACCTGAAATATAAAGAATTTTAAATATTTTGTTTCTGGTATACCCATTACTTCAGGATGATCAGGGGCAGCATAGGATTTTTTTACTACTCTTAGGCTAACTCCTGCCATAATGCTGGCATTAAATATGGCTCTTATAAAATCTTCTTCAGAAGCATAATGAGAACAAGAGGCAGTTGCTAGATAACCACCACGAGGTAGAGCTTTCATGGCTAAATAGTTAATTTCTTGGTAACCTTTTAGAGCACTTTTAATAGTATCTTTAGATTTAGTGAAGGCTGGTGGGTCAAGAATAATAAGATTATACTCTTTATTTTTGCTATCAACAAGTTTACGTAAGTAATCAAAAAGGTCAGCACAATACGTATCAATGTTTAAGTTGTTTAACCAGAAGTTTTTCTTAGCATCTAGAAGAGCCTTTTGTGAGATATCAAGAGCCATTACTTTTTTAGCACCACCTAAAGCGGCATTCATAGCAAAAGATCCTGTGTGGGTACAGCAATCTAAAACAGTCATATCTTTAGCTAAGTTTCTAATAGTTAAACGATTATATTTTTGGTCTAAGAAGAAACCCGTTTTTTGTCCTTCTTTAAAATCAACTAGATATTTTAAACCATTTTCTACAATTTCGGTGGTTGTTTCTTTGGATGTTACTGGTATTTTATCATACCACCCTACATATTCTTCTAAGCCTTCCTTTTCTCTTAAGGCAACATCACATCTTAAGTAAATACCTCTAATCTTAAAATATTTACTAGCAACATCATATAAGGCTTTTAAAATAATATCTTTTCTAATATCAATTCCTAAAGATAAGATTTGACAAACTAATACATCGTTAAATTTATCAACAGTAAGTCCAGATAAAAAGTCGGCTTCGCCATAAATAAGACGAAAAGCATTTAAATCATTAGGCATTACTTTCATACGATAACTAAGAGCATATTCTATTCTTCTTTTAAAGAAATCATAATCAAAAGTATCGTTAGCATTCCTACTTATAATTCTTAAAACTATTTTTGAATTATTATTATAAAAAGCACTGCCTAAGAATTTATCTTTACTATTTCTTACAATAACGATATCACCGTTTTTAATATTTTCATCGGTCTTAGTAATATCACTTGTAAACACCCAAGGGTGATTATTTAAGACTCTAGCTTCAGCTTTCTTATTTATATAAACATTTAATTTTTCCATATAAAACACACTTTCTTATTTTTTTAATTTCATTACTAATATTGGATACTCAATATTTAAATAGTCTTTAAAATATTCAATATATAAATTATAGTTTTGACCTAATTTTTCAATAATTTGAAAAAGATATTTTTGCCATTCTTTATTAGTTCTTTTTTTATAACTTTCAGGTAAGAAGGCACAGCCACATAAGGCAATAATGAATTCTTTATGATTTTGAAGACAATTTCTTATCATGGCCTCTGTTGCAGCACAAGGATTATAACCAATTAATAAGTCATAGTCAGTTATACTGGTATCAAGACTAAATTTTTCTTTAAATACTCTGCCTTTAATGCCAACTACATCTTCTAAGATAATTCCTGGATCCATTATATCATAATTTAAGGCTTTAGATTCTAAGTAACTAGCTAAAATAGGTAAGCTACCCGCTCCTATTTCTAAGACTTTTTTATTTTCTAAAACAAAATACTTTTGAATAATTTTAATAAATTCTAAGTAATAGTTAAATTTATCAGGGACAATTTGTAAATAACAATATATTTGATTTATTGTATCGTTATTATTGGTAAAACCCTTGAGTAATTTATTATCTAGTTCTTCTTGTAGATAAGAAACGTATCTTTGATAATATTTTTCTTTAAAGGTTATTAATTTAGCTTTATCAGTATTACTTAGCTTATCATATAATATCATTTTTATCACTCTTTTTCTTTCAAAGATTTCTTTTGTTAACTCTTAATAATCCTAACATAGCCCTATAATTTTCGCAACTATATTTAGATCAAAATAAGAAGTAAATTCATTACTTCTTATTTTAATAATTAAATAGAATTATTGATAGCTTTAAAGATATAACACATATTATCACTATAAATAAGTTCATAATCACTACTTGCTTCTAAATAATAATGTAAGGTATGGGTACTTGTAGTAAGTAGATAATCAAAATTATATTTATCTAATAATTCTTTAGGATCAGTTTGTAAATCTTGTAAGTTCATTGTATCAGGAAGTAAGTCATTACTAAAGACATCACCTAAGCCATAACTGAATATTTTAACTTTATCTAAGGCATTTAAGTTATCTAGTTTATATAGTAAGTAGCCACCTTGTGAGTAGTCATTATATAGCCTTTGAGGTTTTAATTCTACTATTTTTTCAACAGCTTCATCACTATAAAAGCCATCGTTATCAATTATGCCAGTATTTTTAAAACTATTTATTTGTTTATAACCAACAAAAACGGTTCCTAATACTAAGATAGCACAAGTTAAATAATAGATTGGTTTTTCTAATTTTTTAAATGGTTTCTTTAAGTAAGTATAAATATCATCAGTAACAAAGAAATACTTACCAATATTCCAACAAGAATAAATACCATACATTCCAATAAATCTTTGACTCTTTAAAGCCATAAATAGAAACATTAATTGAAAACCAATTTCATGCATTTTCATATCTTTTTTTTGTAATATTAAGTTAAATAATGGAAAAGCTATCGTAATAAAGATATATAAGCCTAGAAAATTATGGAAACTTGGGCTATTCCATTCTAAAATGTAACTAGTCATGGAATCATCTAACATATTGCTAAATGGATATAAAAGCATTTTTGGTCCGAAGGGATTTAAGCATGAGGCTATAATCGTTAAGACTAAAACAATACTTAAAGTTTTAATTTGTTTTTTGTTTAATTTAAATGTATTCCATCTATTAGGTTTAAATTTAAAAATTTTAACAAAGATATCACACATAAAGATGCCAATGATGAATAAATAAATTAAACTACTAGAGCCACCATGAAAGTTAACCCATAGTATTTGTAAAATTGGTAAAGTATAAATTAGTTTTTGAGTCCATTTTTTATCATCTAGGTAACTAAATAAAACATATACTAAGTAAGCTAGAAATACTAAACTAACAATATAAGGACGGGGTCCCGTAACTTTAAAGAAAACAGTCATTAGAAGGAAATAACATAAGCGAAAATCAAATAGTTTTTTCCATTCTAATTTTAGCATCTTAGCCATTAATATATATAAGACTAGGAAGATAACTAGCATTAAAATTAAACAACCCATATCACCCATTTTATACATAATTACTTCGTTTAGCCATTCATGAGCTATCCAAGCTTTACCACTAGCCCAGGAAAACAATTCATGGTTAGGGATAATATGATTATTATTTATCCATTTACCAACAACGACATGCCAAAAGTAGTCATTATCAGTTATCGGCTCGAAAGCCATAAAAAGTCCTAGTAAAATACAAATAATAATTCCCATACTTACTTCGCATCCTTTCTTGTTTTTTCGGTTTCTTTAACAATATAAATAGGACGTTTTTTAGTTTCTAAGTAGGTTTTAGCTAAGTATTCACCAATAATACCAGTGCAAAATAAGTTAATGCCACCAACAAAGAAGATAATGCAAGCCAAACTTGGCCAACCAGCAACAGGGTCAGACCAAATAATTGTTCTAACGATAATAACAATTATCATGATAAAAGCAATTAGGCAGAAAACTAAACCAATGAAAGCGGCAAAGATAAGGGGTTCAGTTGAGAAACCAACAATGCCATCAACGGCATAAGAAAATAATTTCCAGAAATTCCATTTAGTTGTACCAGCACTACGTTCTTGATTTTCAAATTCAATCCATTTGGTATCGAAGCCAACAAAGGAAAATAAGCCTTTAGAATAGCGGTTATATTCTTTTAAAGAAAGGATAGCATCAACCATTTGACGAGTCATTAAGCGGTAGTCTCTGGCACCAGCCACCATTTCGGTCTTGGAAATATGCCCAATAATATCATAAAACCACTTTGTAAAAAGTTTTCTTAATGGTGAATAACCATTACGCGATGTTGATTTAGTAGCAACACAGTCGTAACCTTCTTCGGTAATACCTTTATACATTTCTTCTAAAAGCTCTGGTGGGTCTTGTAAGTCAACATCCATAGTAGTAATAAAATCGCCTGTTGTAGCCTCTAGACCAGCATACATTCCAGCTTCTTTACCAAAGTTACGGGAAAATGAAACATATCGAATTCTTTTATCTTTTTTAGATAAGGTGCGCATTATTTCTAAGCTTTTATCTTTTGACCCATCATTTACAAAGATAATTTCAAAATCAACATAATCCATTTTCGTCATTTGTTTTTGCATAGCCTCATAATATAAAGGTATAGCTTCTTCTTCATTGTAGCAAGGCACAACAATGGATATTAAATTTTTTTTCATAAACTACTCTCTTTCTTCTAGTATCCACATTTAAAATTTACTTTGAACTTTATTTACAATGTCGATTACTAAAAACATTATTATTATAGCTGAACTGATGACTAAGCCTGATGTTGAATTAATTTCATTAATTATTAGGGTAACATCCATTATACACAAGCAAATGCAAATGATAATAGCTCCAATAATACCGGCTATATCCCCTATTTTATGTAATTTTCTTCTTCTAGCTTGCGATTCTAAGTAACCTCTAAATAATAATTTATTATTCTTAGAAAGCATTAAATCTTCAGGAGTTGTCTTTAAATTTAGAGCGATTAATTCAATTAACTCTAGAGAAAAATCTTTCTTACCTCTTAAATATTCTTTTAGTTCTTTTTCTGTCATAAATAAGCTTTCAGCAAAACTTTTTTGATTAAGTCCTAAAAAATGCATTCTATCTTCTACTGCCAAACCAATTTTTTTATTATTCATAAATATTCCTCTTATTCTTTTTTTATTTTTTAATTAGATATTTTTATGTTCATAGTTCCAAGCACTACTTACCATATCTTCTAAAGTTTTTTCACAAGTAAATCCTAATTCTTCTTTAGCTTTACTTGGGTTGCTATAACAAGTGGCAATGTCGCCAGGACGACGAGGTGCAATTATATAAGGAACATCAACTTTGTTAACTCTTTTAAATGTTTCCACCATTTCTAAGACACTTACACCTTTTCCCATACCGAGATTATAGATAAATAAACCACTATGTTCTTTTTCTAATTTTTTTAGGGCTAAAACATGTCCTCTAGCTAAATCCATAACATGGATATAATCTCTAACCCCAGTACCATCTGGTGTATCATAATCATTACCATAAATACTTAAATGGTCTAATTTTTTACTAGCAACACGACAAATATATGGCATTAAATTAGCAGGAATACCATTAGGATTTTCCCCTAAAAGTCCACTATCGTGAGCACCTATTGGGTTAAAGTATCTTAAAATACAAAAATCATTAGTTTTATCAGCATTATAAGTATCTTTAAGAATTTGTTCAACAAATAATTTACTAGTACCATAAGGATTAGTAGTGCCACCAGTTTTACATTCTTCGGTAATTGGTACAATCTCAGGATCGCCATAAACGGTTGCTGAAGATGAGAACACTAAGTTTTTAACATGATATTCTTTCATAGCTTTAAGTAAGTTTAAAACTGATGAAACATTATTCATATAATATTCAATAGGTTTACTAACCGATTCACCAACAGCTTTATAAGCTGCGAAATCAATTACACTAGTAATCTTATTTTCACTAAATATTCTTCTTAAGATATCAATATTTTGCATATCTCCTTCATAAAAAGTAATCTCTTCATTAGTAATCATAAATATTCTATCTAAAACATCTTTTTTACTATTAGAAAAATTATCTAAGCCTACTACTTCGTATCCAGCTTTAATAAGCTCAACACAAGTATGACTTCCTATATATCCACAACATCCTGTAACTAAAACTTTCATTTTTCTTCCTTCTTTCTAAAAACAAATACTTTACTTAACATGTAGTTACCAACAATAACTAAGACTTGACTAATTAGTTTCATAACCTTATCGTTACCATGTAACACAGTTACACCAATACCCATAATAGCCATGTCTAAAAGTAATGTTGTAACTCTAGCACCAACAAATGAAGTAAATTCTCTTACTTTATTGGTATTCTTAGATTCAAAGACATATTTACGATTAGTAAAATATGCAAATAAGACACCGGCTATCCAAGAGATAATATTGGCAACTTGTAGCATTAAGGCATTATCAGGATTAATTATCGTATAAGTTAGACCATAATAAACGATAAGACTAATAACAGTAGTCAGTACTCCAAATATTAAATAATTAATTATTTCTTTATACTTTGTATACATTTTTTTTATCATAACAAACCTCGATATCAATATATCATATATTACTTGGTTTTTCCATTAGTTTAATAATTATTAGAAGTTATTTTTTAAATTTTTGGTATCTTTTTAAAATTTTTAAGTTTAAAACACGATTTAAAAAAGCTCCTCATCTAAGAGAAGTTTTTCTTTTTATAGTAAATACTTTTTAAAGTAATACCTAGAAGAGATAAAGCGATACTAATTATAATAATAATTATTATAAATATATACTTACCACTAATACTATCAGTATCTTTACCTTTATATTTTTTAATAAAGCTATTTTGTAAAGTACTAGTCTTATTAATAACATCATTAATGCTAGTAGAAGCATTTTCTTCTGATACACTATTATTTGTTATATAAGATATATTATATATTTCATATTCCTTCTTTAAAGGATTATAAGAAACAGTATAATTATCTAAGATATTATTAGAATTACTACTATTTACAGTATTATTATCACTAATATCATAACCAGTATAGTTAATAATCTCATCCATATCTAAGTTAGTTATAAAATTATTAGTAGTTTCGTAGTTTTTTTCTAGACTTACTATATTCTTATTTTTACTAGTGTTACTTAAATAATTTTTCATAAAGTCAGTAATAGAAATGGTGGTCTTATTTTTATTTTCATCCTGATTTAAACTTACTATTTCTAGTTTTTTACCAGTTTTATAATCAAAAGCATAGTATGTATTATCATCATATTTAACTAGGATTATACTACTATTATCATTGATATTACTTGTCATATCTATGATATTTTGATTAATAAAATCACTTGGTAATTTAATATCATTCATTAAAGATGTAAGTTTACCATTTACTAAGGTTACTAAAACTTTCTTGTTATTATAATTATCTATTATTACTTTGTTTTTTAAATTATTTAAATTAGAACTAATCATGCCCATATTAATACCTTTAATAAATATTTGATTAGTCATCTTTTTATTATCAATAGTTGAATACGTACCATAAGTATTTATTTTACTACTACGATATTCATAACTTACTATTTCTAAGGGATTACTTAATTTTTCAAAGTTTTTAACACTTATCTTTTTTATATCACCAGTATTGATATTTAAGATATTACCTTCACTATCTAAGGCTTCGTTCTTATATAGATGAATATAATTACCTAATAAGTTACCATTGTTACTAATAATATTGCCATTGTCTAAATAGTAATAATAATCATTTAAAGTATTTATGGTATTTCTTAAGTCTTCTTTAGAAATTCTATATTCTTTAGTATACCTACCATTACTTAAAGTATAAGTTATATCTTCATTATAGTTATAATAAACAGATAAAGTATTATTAGTTATTTCATAAGAATGACCATTAATAGTAATAGTATCACCAATTGTATCGAAGTCAAAGTTTAAAGTATCAATACTACTTGGATAAATAGTTACGTTTGATAGTGGTCTAAAGTTACTTATTAACATACGACTTCTAAATGTTGTAATAGGACCACTTGGTAATAGAACTTGATATAACTTAGCATCAGCACCGCCATTATAAGGATAATAGCCTTTATCTACTTCACTATAATTAAATGCTGTAGAGTTTCCTAAGTAAGATTTAATTAAACTATTATTTTTAAGACTATTTAAACTTATATAAGTAATAGTATCACTAAGACCTGTTACGGTAGTACTGGCAGGTAAACCATTAATTTTAGAATTATTATAGACAAATAAGTTCTTTAAGCCTTTAATATAAAGATCGTTAGTACCAACAATAATACCACTATTTGTATTGGAACCTGTTGTATTTATATTAGCAGCGATAACATTATAATAGAATAAGTTATATAAAGGATCAGTTGCTTTATACATAGAACCAATAAGACCGCCAGCTGCATCATTTGCGGTGATTGTTGAACTAGCTATTAAATTATTATAAATGTTGATACGACGAATATTTTCTCCTTCAAGATCATTTTGATAATAACCAAGTAAGCCTCCTGCTCCTACGCCACTGGATGTTACAGCGGCATTAACAAAGTTATTATAGTAACTGTTATTGGGAGTACCATTTTTATTGCCAATTAAACCACCAACATAGTTTTTACCTTCGACTTTAACTTTATAAATATAGTTGTTATAACGATTACTATCCCAGTTTAGACCTTCTAGACCACCAACACTGTTAGCATTAGGTGATGAAATAGTTGTATTGATAACAGAACAATTATATAAAGTGTAGCCGCCGTAACCACCAATACCGCCGATTTGACTAGTACCACCAGTAATTAGAGAATTTTTAATATAACTATCGCCAATGGTACGATGGTAACCATAAAGACCACCAATTTGACTGCCTTTGCCTGTTACTTCGACATTATCGAGATGAAGATTATAAGTACCACCTGTATCCTGTTGACCGCCGATGCCACCTACTTGATTGTTACCAGAAATCGAGGAGTTTGTAACTTCTACGTTAGTTGCTGCTCCATAACCATAAACAATACCACTATAAGTACCACCTGCTGTGGTAACATGAACCAAAGAAGCCGTAACATTATAATGTCTTTGGGCATCAACATAATGCTTATAACCAATGAGACCACCAACAAAATCACTAGTCCCATCAACATGAACATTATTTAAAGAAACTGTGGTTAAATAATAAGTATCTCCTTCCGCATATAAACTACCCAGACGATGTGTTCCTGATAGATTGGCACCATCAATAGTAATATTACGATAATCAGTAACGTAACTATTAGCAATAAAGCCAACATGATTAACCAATTTTTTGCCGTCTAAAGTCATATTTTTAAGAGTAACATTACTTACCTTTCCATAGGCACTACCAATAATACCAAGGCCGGTAGTATATGCCGTACCTGTATAAGTAAGATTAATATTTTCAAAAGTAATATTTTTAATGTAAGACTTAACTTCTTTAAATATATAAATACCACCTTTATTCGTATCTAAATTATAGTTAGATATCGTATAGTTATTACCCTCTAAACGGTTAACCATAATGCCATTACGGATAATAGAAGAGCTAATATTACTAAAATCTAAATTAGCATTTAAACTGTAATTTTCGGAATAGTTCGTATTTATTTTTTGAAAATCATCAACAGAATTAATATTTCTAAAGAAAGTAACATCAATCTTAGAATCAACTGTTATCTCTTTTTTTACGCCATTATCAGTATAATATAATTTAGATACACGATAACTATCTAAGTAATATTTAGGTCTTATAGTTACTCTAATGATTGAAGTATTAGGAACTCCAGAATTTTCATTATAAATTTTTATATCATCCTCAGAAATTTCTTCGATATCCTCGATTTTGATTCCTGTCACTTTAATATTTTCAGTATCTGCGTTGGCAATTTCTAAAGTTACATCAGCACTAGTTAAATCTTTAACAGCATTGATAGATTTTACTTTTAAAACATCATCAGCAATAATGTTTAAATAATTATCTTTTTGGTTAGGTAATAATTCATTAGTATTAGCATAGTATAGTTTAGGAATTTTATTACCGGCAACATCCTGAGTAGCAAAGCTAGTACCGATATTAATTTTAGTAACGTAAGATTCTGGATTATTTAATTCTTCAGTAGTTATTAAGTCTTCACCTTGAGAATTATTGCTAATCATACCATTAATACGTTGGGAAGCCCAGGCATATAAATTATGGTTACTTAAGTTTTCATTACCAATTGTACGGTGAATTTCATCTTTAAGTGAGGAGTATAACTCACCAGTAAACAAAGTGTTAGAAACATTACTATTATAATCGTTACCAACAATACCACCAGCATAAACTTGATTAGAAATAATTTTAACATTGCTTATAACGTACTGAACGCGACCATAGTTAACACCAGCTATGCCCCCGACATTAGGATAAGAAATATTAATATTGCCAGTAGAATAAGCATTTTCGATAATACCATAAGAGTTATAACCAACAATACCACCAACTGCATAGAGCTGACTAGAATTAGTCAAATCCAAATTAAGATCTTGAGCATAACTATTTAAAATATTGGATGACTCTGTTTGACCAGCAAGGCCACCAACACGCATACCATCAATATCAGTAGTATCAATTATATTAAGGTTAGTAACACTACTATTTTTAATATTAGAACTGTAACGAGATAGACCTGCTAAACCACCAGTATAGAAGCCTAATTTTAATGTAATATTTTTCACATGAACATTATCCATAGTAGCTGAACTTTGTAAATAACCAATAAGTCCGCTAGTAGTAGCATAATTTGTCTTCGTTAAATTTTCAAAATAAAGATTAGATAGTCTACCTTGAAATACTCTAAAGGCAATTCCTTCATTAGTTGTTACTTTCATATTAGAAATAGTATGATTATTCCCCTCAATTTTACCAGTAATAGTAGTATTAATAATCGGATTATTATAGTCTTTAAAATCTAAATCTTTTTGTAAAGAAAAGTTTTCACTAGAATTTTTAGCCATATTAAGCCAATCTTTTTCACTATTTATTTCTCTATACATATCAACATTTAAAACGACAGTTCCACTTGGAAAATCAGTAGTATAAGTTATACCAGTTTTACTGGTGGCGGTAATAGAATTAATACCATAGACAGAAATATATTTACTAGGATTACTTATTTTAATACTTAAAGTAGTAGTCCCATCTTCATTATGAACTTGTTTAATAATATTAGTAGTTAAATATTGAATCTTAATATCATTTATTTTTTCTTCAGATGGATTACGTAATAATATATCAACATAGGCTTCATTGCCACTTTGACTAACGACATTGGTAGTTAAAATATTTAGGATATCAGCATCACTGATGCTTGGTAATTTAATATATTCTTGTTTAGGCATGACTTCGTTCATTATTAACTGAGGAAAATAGCCATAACTAACAAAGTTTTCAATATCAAAAGCCTTTTCACCATTTAAAGTATTTTCTTGAAATTCACTACTAGTTAAAGCTGCTTTAGAAATCTTTAATGATTTATCATTAGAAAATTTTAAGGGACTAACATAATAAAGTTTACTAGCATTTAATTGATCGTAATAGCCAGCAGAAGCATCATTAGAAGTGTTTCTTATTGTTCCTTCATTATAACTATAAGCATTGTTAATAGTACCACGGGAAACACTACCAACTAAGTTACCTACTTGTATTTGATTAGGTTTCTCAGAATCAACATAACCAACAACATCAATTAAAGAATAGACATTTTCAATGTAGCCATTTTCAGACATATAAGCACCGATTGCTCCAATATATTTTATTTCATCTAAGCTTGAGTTATGGTTACCATTAATTTTTTCGCCATATAAATAGCCATTTTTTACGGTGCCATAAATATAATTACTAATAAAGCCAAAGTATCTGGTGACTTGAATTTCCGCTTTATTATGGACAACGAAATGATCGACAGTACCGCGATTAACTCGAACTAAGAAGGAAATTTGTTCGGCAGGTGTTGTTACGGCTTCTTCAATCGTTATCATGATATTAGAAAAAGTAGCACTACTATAGTCAGTTAACGTATCATATCTACTTCTAGCCTCATCATACCAAATATGCATATCCATATTTTTGAAAATGGCACCTTTGCCTAACTTTTCAAACACACGAGAAGCGGAATTTTTAACATTTAACAATAATTTATGACCTTGAAAGTCAATATTACCGTTAAACTCGCCATAAATGGTGCGATTAGAGTAACGAAGGTCAATATCGTTATCAATTAAGAAGTTACCAGTTGATGACATGTTATAAAATTCTTCTTTAGTTCTAATGGTTCTTATTTGATTATCAGTAGTAAAGTTTAAAGTACTAATAGTATAATAGCGATTATTCATGAAGATATTTAAGTTTAAGGTATAAGTCGTTCCCTTTTCAAAATTATAGGCAACAATCATATCGGTAACTTTATGATCGATAGTCTCGTTATCATCTAAATAATAATGGTAATTTCCAAAATTAGAACCATCACTTTTTAAAATTTCAATATAAAAATCGTCATTAGGAATTTCTGGAGTACCAGTAAGTTCAAAATTATTATCAGTAACATTAATATAAAATGTGCCTTGATATTGATATTTTTCTTCATAGTCTTGATAAGTATCATCTTTTTGTAAGTTGTCTTTATAATTAACGGAGATACAGCCAATATGACCAGAGATAAATGAGGAACCGCCACTGCCACCGCCGTTATAATGTTTTGTAGCAACACCACCGTAGTAGCCACCGCCGCCACCGCCAGTATCAGTATTAGAGCCATTTTCCCCGATGCCTAAACTAGAACTATCAACAAGAGTGCCAGTAAAGTTTTTAGTAGTAAATGGCAATTGTCCTGCAGCATAACTAGTATGTAAAATGCCATCAATATAAGCACCTTCAGTCGTAAGGTCACCACCGGCTCCACCAGAACCATCGTTACTTAAGGAACAATTTTCATAACAAGTACCGGCATCATCGGAGCCCCCGCCACCTCCGGCCACGATAATACGTGATTTTAAACTTTCAGTATCAGTTACACCAGATTTTAAACGAACATCTGTGGCACCGCCACCGGAACCGGAGCTACTGGCTCCGCCGGAACCACCACCATTAAAGCCACCGGCAACATATCCATAGCCATACTTACCACGACCACCGACAACAACATATAAAGTATCATCTTTTTGTAAAGTAATGGTCCCACTAGAGTAACCACCACGACCACCATGGCTATTGGCAGTTAAATATTTATTACTATAATTATCACCACCAGAAGCACCCCAAACTTCAATCTTATAATTGCCCGTTTCCGGAACCGTAAAGTTAGATACAGTACCAGTATAGGCATAATTATAAGTCGCATTAGTAGCAAGATTAGTAATACGAGCATAACCATCACCAATATGACCAGTTGCTTCGGTACCATCTGGTTCTGTAATTAAATCATTACCACTTAAAATTGTAGTGTCTTTAAAGATATAGTCACGATCATAAATAGCCATTTCCATGGTTCGGGCTGCATTATAATTTAAATAAGGAACTATTTGGAAATTAGTTACTTCAATCGTTGTCGTATTATTATTACCCCCAGTTTCATTAACTCTAAAACCTAGGTAACCATTATCAGGAATTAATTCAATTTTATATTCTTGATCTTCATCGGTTAAATTAAGAGGATAAGTAGCATCGGAACCAGCTCCAACGGTTAGATAAGCTGCTTCATGGTTAGAGCCTTCGGCATACTTAGCTTTAAAGGTAACAATAACTGGTGTATCTTTATATTCTGGTAAATAATAAGAATAATTAGCATACCCATTCATAGCTGAAAACTTAATAACTTTATTATCAATATCCGTATCTATTTTATTGATACCCGAATTGCCATCAAAGCGGAAGTTATCTGTATAACGAAGGTTAAAGATATTTTGACTAGTAACAACACTTAAAAGATTTTCTAATCTTATCGAACCAGTTACTCCTAATTTCGTTGTTAAGATGCGCGATCCTTCTAAAACATAATTAGTTTTATAAGTAATATTCGTATAACCTTCATTATAACCTTCTGCAATAATATCAATATTATACTTAGTATCTTTAGTTAATTTATTTAAAGTGATACGCTGTTCATTACCATTAATGGATAATTCACTTAGTAAGACATAGTTACCTAACTCGTCTTTAACTTGAATAAGGGCTCTATTTGTTTGGATAGCATTATCATTATCAACAATACGCACATCAAAATCGATAATAGATTCATTAGTAAACTGATTAGTAATAACAGCATAAGCAGGTGTTCTTAAAGTCTTAATATTAGTAATATTAGCAGTTGCCGCCAGTAAATATTCTTTATTAATTTGTTTTTCAATTGTTTGATATTCTAAAGTATATTCAGTATTGGAATTTAAACCATTAATTTGAAATTCATAAGTACCCAATTTTTTTAAATCTTCTACTTTTTCACCAGAAATCGTAATAGTTGTAATGATATTATCGTTATGTTTAACATTAATAATAACACGGTCTAAAAGGGCGATTAATTTTTCATCAGTTGATTCTTTATTAATTTTTAAAGTATAGGTACCACTATCTTTAGTAATTTCTTGTTCCTGAACGATAAATTTAACATAACCTAAAGCCGAGATGGGTTTCGTAGTTATCTGTGCACTGACAAGAACTTGATTTTCTAAGGTTCCACTACCATCTTCTAAATCATAACTACCGATAACATAGATTTTATATAACTCATTGGAGTCTAAATTATCTACTAAGATATTGTTAGCTTCTTTCGTACTATCTAAATTCTCTTCTTTTACAAGTTCATTATTCGTATTGTAAATCTCGTAGTGATAGTCTTTTAAAGCAACTTTATCCTTATTACTTAAATTAATCGTAGCTTCAAAAAAAGTTAAATCAGTTTTGACTTGGTTAATAGTAACTGTTGGTGCTTTCTTACTCGTTTTAGTGTTAAAAGTATTATTAGTTACTTTTAATTTATTACCACTAACATCAATTACTTCAATAATGCCTTCATAATCGGTATTAGATTCTAAAACCTCTGGTGTTTGATAAGTTATGGCATTACTATTTTTTAATTTATTTAATAAAGTACTACTAACACTAAATTCTTGCTTATTTAATTTAATATTAATACTTTTAATACCACCTATTACTTCATCATCAGCATCATTAGTAAATGCAAATTCATCCAAAACGACTTTACTAGGGAAAATCTTATTAATTTGATATCTAAAGTTAATAGCATTTAAGCCTTCAATATCTTTAGTAGTAACACTTCCAGTATAAAAGGTTCTTTTAACAGTCTCATTATTTTGATTTTTAAAGATAAAATAGCCTTCTATTTCAAAAGTAGTTTTAGGTGTTAGACCGGTTACTTTAATTTGTCCATTACTAAAAAAACTTTTACGTAAATAAGTTTTATCATCAAATTTAAAGACAAAAGTAGGATTGGTAATAATACGACTAGCTGGGTCATTAATTGTTAAGTTACCAGTAGCACTGTAGACATTACCATTAAAACCATCAAAGGTTACTTCAGGACGAACATAGTTTTCTACCGTTCCATTATTATCATAATCTGGATCTTCGTTAATAATAATATCTGTATCTTTAATAATTAAATCAAAGTCACTAGAAGTATCATTCTTTTTATTATCATTATCATTATCTTTATTATCATAATTAGGTTTATCTGGTTTTGGAACATAATCATCTTTCTTAGAAGTTTTACTATATAATCCTAAGTTAGTAAGTAAGGCTTCATAGCTGATAGTATTATCTAAAATATTTAGTTTGGTTTCTAAAGATAAGTAATCAATAGTCTTTAAAACTAAGGAAGAATTAACACGGTAATAATAATTTAGATAATCTTGATTAAAATAGATAATACTATAAGCTGGAATAGTTAAATCATTATTAACAAGTTTTAAAGTTAAATCAACATTATTTAAATAAAGATTTTGTTTTAATTTTGTAAAAAGATAAGTATCATCATCAATACGTTCATTAACATTAGTATTATAAATATTTTTATCCGCTAAGGTAACATTAGTTAAAGAGCCCGTATCATAATATCTAGCATTTATATAACTATTTTCTAGATAATTTAAAACACGGGAATTATCTTTATTATAAATAGGAACGTCTAAATAAACTTTAGTTTTATTTTCTTCACCAATATAATAATTGCTATTATTTTTATAAAGATAATCACCGTCACTAACAGTTTCTAAATTAATAGTAACGTTTTTACTCGATTTTAAGTTAGAAGCTATATCTTCAATGGAAATGCTAGAGACATAGCCATCTAAACTTACTTTATCTACTCTTCTTATTTGAAAGAAGGCAAAATAAATAATAACTAAAATTAAACAACACAAGGCTATAATACTTTTCTTCATAGGACTTTAATATGACTTTTAAACAGATACAAGAGAGATATTGTACTTCTTCTGTTTAGTTTAAGTCTTTTTTCTATAGATTTCTCTCTAATTTTTTTAGAATAAGTTACTTAAAATATCTAAGTTTTTAGCTAGTAACTTATAATCATTACCAGAAGCAATACCATCTATTTTTAAATTAATAGTATAACTATTTGTTTTAGCCAGACAATTTTTTTTGACTTCGATCATCTGGGCATTTTCATTATAATTATAGTAATTTAAGTAACCAGTGGCATTGTTATAGATGACAAATGATAAGGGCTGTAAATTAATCTCTTGATCATCAACGACTAAAGTTGTTGGTTCAATAAAAAGGTAAAGATCATTGCCATCAAATAAGAAGGCATTTTCTAAATCATAAACATTATTCTTATATTTTAATTTCCGATAAAGATTACTTTGACCATCAATGGTAGTTAGAGCTGGAACTTTCTTTTGCGTATAGTTACCTAAAGGAAAAACAACAGCCATACTACTTGGTAATAAAACCATATCTTCGCCATTGTAATAAAGAGGCAGATTATCAATTACTTCTTTAGTATCCCCTACTTCGATACTCGTAATATTATTTTCACTTTCAATAGTTAAATTAGTATCGTAAGTTACTTTAACATTATCTAAATATTGATACATACTATGATTTTCAATGGTAACTTTATTTAAGTTTTTCTTCGTTTTAGTCCCAATTATAATCAAGATAATTAATAAAAGAATAATGATTATACTAGGAATAATAATTTTATATTTTTCCTTAAAAATAGTAGTTATTTTAGTTATAAATTTTTGCATATTATTTTTTCCTTTCACTCGTGCTAATTAAGTATCTTAAATGCACAAAGCCAATTAAAATAGTTAAGATGATTAAGAATATATTAGTAAGATTACAAATTACTTTAATATACCAAGCATTACTTACGACTTTAGTATATAAAATAAAGCCATATTTTAAATAATTAAGATAATAAATACCTAGAATTTCTAAGATATCTACTATTATTCTAAATATCTTCCCATTTATTATATCATAAATAAGTAAGGGTATTAAAAGATAATAGAAGTTCCAGTTATAAATATAATTACTATAATCTTCATTAAATAAAATAAACCAAATCGTAAAAACCACAAATAAATATAAAAAACTATAAGAAAGATTATTTAAGGGACTATTATTATTTAAAAGACCGATTATTAATTCTTTTAATTTGGTATTATGACTAGATTTGATAAGTATTTTTAAAGTAAGACTAAGTGCTATAGTAAGAAGACCAAAGTAAATAAGAAAGTATACTATTTTGTTAGCAAAATAAACTAGTGTATCCATATTTACCTTAACATTAATTTGAAGGTGTTATTTAAGTTTAAGTAATAACCATTAATATTTTCTAAAGTTATTTTATTATCTTTAGTGGTAACTTCGATACTACCTTTAATCTCGCCAATTAAGGGAGCATGATTTTCCATAATTAGTAAGTTATATTTTTCACTTTTAATCTTAATAGCTAGACAGTCAGTATAAGTTTTAACACCGTCTTGTAAAGACATTATTTTAGCTATCATAAGATACTCCCAATACTACCAATATATAAGAATTTATTTTCATCTAGATTATCATATTTACCATTTAAAATACCTTCGACATCATCTAAAACAGCACTGATATCAACCATTTGCCCAGGAATATTAGTGTAGTTTTCAGCAACAAACATAGGTTGCGTAAAATAATTACGTAATTTACGGGAACGATAGAAAATATTTTTATCAGCCTCACTTAATTCATCAATACCTAAAACGGCAATAATTTCTTCTAATTCATCATAGCGAGCAAATGATGCTAAAACATGACTTACTAAGTTGTAATGACGAGCTCCAATAATATCCGCATCAATTAAGCTGCTTGAAGAACGACTAACATCAACTGCTGGATATAAACCTTGTTCGGCTACTTTACGATTTAAAACTATTTGACCGTCCATGTGACTAAGGATAGTTTGAACAGCTTCATCAGTTATATCATCAGCTGGAATATAAATGGCTTGAAACGAAGTAATAGAACCGGTATCACAAGAGTTAATACGTTCTTCAACACTGGAAATGTCACTAATCATCGTTGTAGGATAACCATTTTCAACAGGAATACGTTTTAATTCTGTATTAATTTCAGCTTTAGCTTGGATAAAACGATAAATATTATCAATGAAAGCTAAGACATCTTGCTTTTTTTCATCACGTAAGTATTCAGCGACCGTAAGACCAGTATAAACTGATTTACTACGGGAAACAGGATTATCACCCATTTGTCCAAAGACAATACTCATTTTATCTAAAAGATTAGAAGATGCCATTTCATCAATTAATTCTTTACCTTCACGACTACGTTCGCCGACTCCTATAAAAACGGCATTAGAATTTAAACGTTTATAAATATTATTAATTAGCTCTTTAACAAGGACAGTTTTACCGACACCGGCACCTCCTAGTAGACCCATTTTAAAACCTTTAGCAATTGGGGTAAAAAAATCAATAACTTTAATACCAGTCCACATGATTTCTTGATTAATGGAAACATTTTTTAAACTAAGTGTTTTCGTATAGACATTACGTTTTTTAATACTTTCATAAGCTGGTCCATTTAAGATGTTACCATAAGAACTAAAAGTATGATTTAAGACATTATCGGAATACTCCATTTCTAAACCATTACTATACATAAAAACTGGTAAGCCTTTACTAAGCCCGATTACACTTTCAAATGGAATACAAGTTAAAATCTTACTATCAATTTCTACTACTTCCATTAAATGTTTGTTGTCTTTATCTTCAATATATAAAATATCATTTAATTTAATATTAGCTTGCGTCTTTAGAAAAACTTTAATATTAATATTAGATATTGCAATTACTTCGCCAATCACTTTTTATTCCCCTTTCGATAATTAGCTAATTGTTTTTTAAAATCAGCACTTCTTTTTTCTTTACGTGATACTTTTAATTTTTCTTCTTCGATTTCATCAATCTTTTTTAAAGATTCATTGGTTAAATTTTCTCTTTGAATATTTTCTGATGCCCAAGAGTTACATTCAATAATTTGGAGTTTACAATCAAGATATAATAAAATTAAATCTGTAAACATAATTTTGCCATCAGCTTCGATGACAAAGTCACTAGTATTTTTGGTCTTAATTGGTTCCAGTGGAAATAGCCTTGTCTTATCTAGGTGCATGTCATTAATATTATTATAACGGATAAAGATAACATTAATTTCTTTAATCTCTTTGGCTTCTAAATAAGGTTTAATGATATCTTCAATTTTTTGAAAACTTTGATATAATTCAGATTTACTAATATTTAAAACGGTATTACTATCATTTAGAAATATTTTACTACCAACCATAATCTTAATAGCTTCTTTATCATTTAGAGCTTCTAGTTTGACACTACTATTAAAGTTACCACAGAAACCTAAGTCATTACCCATATAAATATTGATAGTCTTGCCAGTTGATTTGGCACTTAAGATTTTATGATCTAGATTAAGGTTTTGATTATTTAAAATAATGCTCATAAACTCTTCGATTTCAGTTTCTAGTTTTCTAAATTTATCAGCTTTTTTCTTGGCTTTATCAACTCTTAGTAAGGAATGAAAATTCATTACTTTAACTACATTTTTAATATTTGTCATTTTGACTCTCTTAAGAAAGCATAAGTTTCTAACATTTCTTCTTCAGATTTAGGACTATAGCGATTTTGAGTCAAGCCAGTAAGAATTTTTTTACCTTCACTCATAACGGCTTTAATGCCATCACTTAATTCATCTTGGTTGGATAATTCATAAATACTAGCCATTTCTAAGTAAGAAAGGAGACGACGGCGAACCAAAGTACCAGTTGCTTTCATTTCTTTATTTTGAACTGCTCCTCCTAAACGGGATACTGATAAACCATAGTTAATAGCTGGTTTTATACCTTTTTGAAAGTTTTTACTTGATAAAACTAATTGACCATCGGTAATAGAAATAATATTGGTAGAGATATAATCCGTTATATCTTCACCACGAGTTTCAACGATTGGTAAAACGGTAATACTAGCCCCATTTTTATATTTGCAACCCTTTTCTAAAAGTCTCGAATGTAAATAAAAAATATCGGCTGGGTAAGCATCCCTACCTGGGGCTTTACCAGACATTAGAGAAACTTCACGGTAAGCATCAGCATGACGTTTTAAATCATCAAAGACAACTAGGCAATTAGTCCCCACGGTCATATAACGTCTAGCAATAGACATCGCGTAATAAGGAGTTAACACAAGTGAAGGTGCTGGATAATCATTAAAAGCAGGAATAATTATCGTATAATTCATGGCTTCTTTATTTAAAAGATCATAATATATTTTTTTAACTTCTTTCATGGTTTTACCGATGGGACAGTAAATACAAACAATACCCTTCCCTTTTTGATTAACAATAGTATCAAGGGCAATTTGGGTTTTACCTGTCTTTTTATCGCCAATAATAAGCTGTCTTTGCCCAAGACCAATTGGATACATTAAGTCAATACCCGTAATACCAGTATGAAGTTGTTCATTAACCGTCCCACGATCCATAATAGAAATATTAGCTTCTTCAATTGGTACTTTAACTAACTTTTCATAAGTTTTACCAAGTAAGGGATCTTCACCTAAAATGTTTATCATACGACCCAAGGCTTGGGAACTAAAGTAACCTTGAAATATTTCATTGGTTCTTTTGGCCTCATCGCCAATAACTAACTCTTCATTCTTTTTTAAGATAGCTATCATACATGATTCAGGCTTTATTTCTGTAACATAACCGATTGCTTTATCGGCTAAATTAATTTTCTCATAGTAGAATGCTTTATCCAGCCCAATTACTTCCACAACAAAATCACTGATATTAACAATTTTACCAACATCAAAAATATTTTTACCAGCATTTATATCTTTTATAACATCTTCTATATTCATATTACACCTATTCTATACTATAATCATACATTTGATTATGGTAATAAATTTTAACTCCTTTATAAATGGTTGCATCATATTTCATTATGATAGCACTGTTTAAATTTTGATAATTCATCTCTTTACTGCCTACATAAATATAGATATGAGGATCATACTTATTTATCGTTACTTCTAATATGTCTAAAACATTTAAAATACTTATAGTCTCCTCACAGCAATATAATGGTTCAAGGATTACTCTAATGCGTTTAGGAACTTTAGTCATAAAGACATCTTTATTAATCGTTTTTACTAACTCTTTAGTCTTTAATTTAGTTAAAACATTTTTAGTATTAACTAAATCATTATAAGTTTTTAAATCTTCATTACTTAGACGATAAGTTAGAAAATAATTAATTATGGTCGTATTATCTAAATTAAACTTTTCTTCAATTTGTTTAGCTTTTTGTAAGATACCTTCACTTTTATAAGCAATATCACTAATAATAATTTTATTATCATTATCAGGATCACTTACAGAAGGAAAAGGGTTAATAATTTTTGTTTGTTCATTATTTTTTAAAGGAACATCTTTGGTTTCTTCTTCATAACGAGAAACATTTAATAAATATTTTTTCTTAGCCTCTGCATTAACATCAATAACTAATTTTTTTAAAATAAAACTAGTTAAGATGACTAATATTAAAAGGATAACTAAACTTAATAAAACTATATATATATCACTCATAAAAGACTCCTAATCATCAGCATTAACAAATTTAGCATAAATATCTAAGTTTATAAGATTATTATTGTAATAAATATTTTCTAATTTTAATTCATTTTTATAACCTAAATTATTTACTTTTAAGAAGCCTTCATAACCACCTACAGCCTTAGTAATATCAACTTCTTCAGTTACTAAGTTATTATTATCACTATAAAGATTTAAAGTAGCCTTATCAAAACGGTATTCATTATCCAATTGCAAGTAATAACCGATTCCAGTAGGTGTAACTTTTGTAATTCTAAGTTGTGTGGTTGGAGATTTTGTACGAACATCGATAACATCTTCTGTTACAGTAGTACTCTCTCCATCAACCAAGGTTGTATATTTTAAACTAATATTATAATTAGTATTAGCATTTAGATCTCTTACGGTAGTATTATTATTTTCTTTATTTAGATAAACGCGTAAAGGTTCAGCAAGGTTACCACCAGTTACTTCTAAATAAATAGTTGTATATTCGTTATTAGGATCAAAAACATTATAGTTAATTTTAATAGTACTAACACCAGCTTCAATAATACCTAAGGTTAACCAACGGGATAAATTATAATTTTTAATATTACCTTTCATGGTATTTTGATCAACTTGCATATTATATTGTTGTTTATTCGTATCTTGAAGACTAGAATTTAAATTATTAAAGGAATTAACAACAGTCTTAAAATATTTATTATAATAGTCATTTTGAGCTTCGACTTGTTTACGTAAATTCTCAGTCTGTTTTTTTAAATAATCAGTAGTAGAATTAATTGTGGAATTATCAATCTCTGGTTTTTCTTCGGTATCAAGAGTTTTTTGTTGATAATTATTTGTACTACCAATAATTTTCTTTAAATCAATAACGGTATTATTAATATCTAAGTATTCATTAGCAATATCAAAATCATAAGAAGTAGTATTAATTACTAAAGGATTAATTTCTTTAACATTTATCGTATCGTTATAAATGGTACTATTACCATTACGATCAATTTCTATAATTAAATAATCTTTTGTATTAATTGAACCATCACTACTAGATATTTTCTTATCAACTAGTAAGTATTTACGATCAGCAATCTTAAAGAAACGAGAGCCATCAATGATACTTATTTTATTTTCTTTACTTAGACGATTAATTTCGCCATTTGCTAAAACTTCGTAAAAGATTCCATATAGTTTTAAGTTGCTACTATTATTTTCACTTATAATAGCATTGGTTCCTAGATTATAGGAAACTTTTAACATGTCTTCAATATTGATTAATTTATAATTGCCATCTAGTCCCATTTTCAAAGTAGCATTATTACTGGTACTGATATAGTTATTTTCATTATCGTAAGTAATGCTACTAGCATTAAGACTATAAGTATTAGTATCTAATTTCGTAAAATGTCTAATTGCTAAAATAAACATAATGACGATTAAAAAGGTAATAATACTAATAATTATAAATTGAAAAGAATTATTTTTTTTCTTTGTCATCGTTTGGCTCCTTTCTAAATTGTATAAGCATAACTAATAATACGTTCATCAACAGAATTACCATCTTTATTTAAGAATTGAATTTGAATATAGTAAATACCAGTCTGAGAAATAATACTTTTTAAAGTATAAGAATAACAAGTAGAAGTTCCACAAATAGAAGAACTTGGGGTAAAGGCTTCTAAACCACTGGTTGAAGCTACAATTACACCATCTTTAAAGATTGTATAACGTACAGAAGTTATTTCCGTTATTCTAGTTGAATTAGAGAAAGTTAAGTTAATTTTTGATTTATCATTTAAACTTTGGGAAGCATACACATCACCAACATCAATACCATCTTTGTTAAGACCATTGACTACAAGTGTACGGCTTTTAACCTGAATTTGGGATTCATCGCTGATATTATTAACATTAGCTTTATAAGTTATCGCAATTTTGGTAGCTTTACTTAAGTCAATATTAGTTAAGACAAAAGTATTACCACCTTTATATAACCCAGTATAGTTATTAGGAATAATATTTCCCTCTTCGTCATAGAAGCCAACCGTATAATTACCATTTACTAAAGTATAATTAATGTCAGTAGGATTAACTTTAAAAGTCAAAGTACTTTCATCAGTATTTCTAATCGACTGAATGTAAAAGTAAGGTTCGGCTAATTGATTAAAGTTGAAATTATTAGAATAAGTCGTATCTAATTCATAGATGCTACCATTAGATTTCTTTAAATAACCTTTTAATCCGATAGCATAAGTTATGCCAGTTTGAAAGTTAGAAGATGGTGAAATACTTATTTTCTTATTCATAGAAGAAGTTATATTAACATCATCTTGTATATTAAGAATAACATCATCATCTAAAGGTATATACTTACCATTACTTACTTTATATACTTGGTAATTGATATGATCAATATTTTTAATTGTCTCTAAGTCATATTTAAATTCTAAATATTTATCCGTATAGTTATTGGCTTTAAAAGTAATACTCTGATTTAAAATAGATAAATTACTTAAAGTAGAGATAGGATAATTAATAACATTAGTTTTATTATCTATATCGTACAAACTAATATAAGAAACAACTCCATTATCAATAACATTAGCTTTTATTTTAAAGAAATAATAAGAAGAAGGTTTTAAATCATCTAAACTTATAGGATTATCTAAATCACTTATATTTACCTCTTTGGTATATAATAGTTTAGAATTGGCTTCGATCATATTTTCATCAGTTTCGTAGACTTCAAAGTAGATTTTATCATCTTGAATAGTATTAGAAGCACTACTAACGGTAAGTGTTACATCTGCACTGTCGATATTTGCATCAATTTGATATTTTCCGTCTTTTTTCAAGGAAACACCAGGAACAAGACCTGTGAATGTAAAGTTATTATCATCAGAAGCTAATTTAGTTACAGCTACTTTACTAGGCATAAAATACATATTATCTTCATCTGTTATAAATTTAAAGCCACCTTCATCTAATTTTAATTCATAAGTATTTTGAAAATTTTGACCACTTTGTAAATTAAAATTATAATTGCCCCTCGCATTAGGTGTTTTGTTTAAAGAGAAAGTAAATAAGGAATTAAAGGCAGTACTTTGAGTTTGCAAGCTGGTGCCTTTAACAACATAATAGCCTCCACTGTTTAAGGCATTAGCAGCTTTCTTTAAAGCAAAATTGGGAGTATAGATATCTCTAGCTGTTGTTTCTGTATCAAAACCAATTAAACCAGAATCATAATAAACATATAAGTTAACTTCGATATTTTGATTGATAAAGTCTTCTAAATCAGATAAATCTATTAAAGTGGTACCAGTATAATCAAACTCAATATCATTAAATTCACGAACTTTATTATTAGCCGTAAATGTTAATTTAAAATTAGTTGCTTTATCAAAGAAAGATTGATATAAATCATAATCAACGATAGAAACCATTAAACGATTGGTTTCTAAGTTTAAAAGATATTTAATACCAGTAGGAATAGATGTTACTTTATTTATATTTTGGACAGTTAATTCATAAGGAGAATAGTTTTCTGTTTTCAAAAGACGAACATGCTCATAAAGATTATAAGCTCCAGAATAATCTAAATTAATTGCCACTGTTTGAAAATTATCACTCATACTTATATCAGCTGAGCCGGCATCAACATCATTTAATTTATAATACAATTTATTGATATCTAAAGCATTATCAATATCTGTATATTTATAAGCCCATAATAGTTTATTACCATTACTCGTTTCAAGAACGGTACTAGGATAAGTTTTAAAGATAGGAATTTGTTTTGGAAAATCTAGAGTATCGGAAGCGGCAATACCGGTAGTTGGAATATGAATATCATCTTCGATAGTCCCATCACCATTAACATCAACGTCCATTATATAAGTTACATAATAGGAATTACCACGGCGGAAAGTCGTATCTTTAGTATCTTTAGATGTACCATAATCAGCATAGAAAACATATTCTGGTATTGTCCCATCATCATTTACTGGTAGATATTCACTTTTAGCAATATATTTATCCGGATTAGATGCATCATATAGATAATAAGTTATATATTTAACATAGTGATTACTATTATCATAATTAGCAATAGCACGCATGCCAACGATTGTATTATCATCTAAATTTTTATCATAACGATCTTTGCTAACATCTTTATTGCGAACATAACTAACGGCTACTTTGGGATTAGTTTCGGGATCTTCGATTGGCATCTTCGTTTTCAAAGAAATAACATTATTAATAATTGGGGCGGTATTAGGCCACTTCGTATAGTCATTAGCATTAGTAACTTCAATAGTTAAGGTCTCATATGAACGAAGAGCACTGTTAGACAAACCAAATGTTTCAGGAACAATAGCAAATTCTTTATCATAATATGTTTGCTTTAATTCGCTTTCATATTCTTTAAGATTAGTATCGGCATAGGAGACACTTTTAATTAATTGACCCTTAGTAGATTCTCCAGCATAAAGATTAAAAGTTAAATTAGATAAGGTATTAGCTTCTAAAATGTTATCTTCGCCATTAGTAGCTTGTAACTGAGCAGTAATATCAAAGGCTTTTGTTAAAGATTTATCATTAATCTTACTAGCTAAAGTAAAACTTTTGATATTGTTGGTATTAACAGTGAAGGTACCAATTAACTGATTAGTTGAGCCATACCCATCATCTAAATCTACATAACCATAAACATCGAAAGTATAAGTTTCATTATTAGCACGTAAGCCATTAATATCAATAGGAATATATAATCTGGCTAGGTTAAAGGTCATAGTATTAGAAATACCATGAGAATCTGTATAAATAACTTTAAAAGGTTTATAGTAATCAACAGTACCATACAAATCTCTAATTTCAACTGTACCCATTATTCTTTCAAAAGTAACATCGGCTGCTTTAAAAGAAACACTAGGATGAACTTTGCCATCTAACTGCATATATTCTTTGGGATAACCATGTTCAATTTCAACCTCTTTTTCATTATCATTGAATACGGCAATTACTTTAAAAGTATAAGGAACGGCACGATAAACAGTCTCATCATCAACATTTACTTCAACACTACCTAAGGAAGATGTTTCAATAACTTTAACTGGACTAGCAGTGTTAGAGCCATCTAGTGTACGCATATCATAAATTTCATAACGAAGTTTTACGATACCATTATCTTTATCTTCAATATTATTTGTTTCCAAAATAAATTTCGAATTTACTTTATCAACGCTAAAGCTTGTACTGCCAATTCTAGGACTACGTTTTAAGGTCTGGTAATTTTCTACAATATTAAAGTTATCAGATACAATCATATTTTGATAAACAAAGTTTGAAAGTTCTAACTTATATGTAGTATTAGGAGTTAAACCATCAAAGGAAAGATTAACACTACGACTATCAGTAATATTAATTAATTTATCACTTACTAATTCTCCTTCTTTATTATATAATTTAGCATTTAAACTCTTAACTAGGGAATCACTATTTAATTTAAGAATATAGTTAAGAGTTGTTGTACTAAAGTAATCTTTGATAATATTAATTCCTAAAGACTTAGTAATAAATGATTTTTGAATAAAATCTTTATTAACGGCTTCATTATTTTTCATATAGTTAGCATTAACTACTAAAACATAATTAGTATTTTGATTTAGAGTTTCATTAGAGTAAGTAATACTGGTTAAACCTGTATTTAAGTGAACAGAATCAACGATTTTATTATTGCCAGCATCAATTAAGTTAACAGTAGGACTACCAATTAAAATACTAGATTTATCTTCATATTTAATACTTGCAAAAACACCATTAGCACTGACTTCAAAGTTAGTTATAGTAAAGCTAGGATCATAAGAATTATTACTATCATCAATAATTTCATCATTATGATCAGGAGAAGTTGGTTTTACAATACCATTGGTAATACCATTGATAGGGTTTTCACTGCTAAAATTATTTTTAATATCTTCTTGGATTTTATTTTGAGCTTCTTCTAATTCTTTTTTAGCTTTGGCTAACTCTGCCTCAGCTTTTGCTTTAGCTTCTTCTTCAGCTTTTTTTCTTTCATCTTCAGTTTGAAAATTACTATCATCGATGTTATCTAAAGAAGTATTATCATTACTATCAATAGTAATTTCTTCTAGATTAAGTTTTTGTTCTTTATTAAGATAAATATTTTTATTAGATAAATCTATTATTATATTATCTTGAATTTCAATATAAAAATCCGATGCTACACTTTGAAGTTTAAAACTATTGTTTTCAATACGAATAATGTTACCATCAAAATATTGAAATTCAACATAAGAATTAGTAATTTGACGAATATCATCTTTAATGTGAATGTTAATTTCTGGTGCTACTAACATGTATTTATCATTACTTATTTTTAATAAAAAGTTAGTAAATTCTAAATTTTCTGAAACACTCTTAGCTAAATATTTATTTCCTTCCTTAGTTAAATAATTTTTATTATTTAATGTATAATATTTAATAATATTATCAGCAATGTTATTAAAATTTAATAAGGCTGTTGTTTTAAGAGTTCCAATAGTTCCATCATTATAATGAATAAAATTATCATTATTAATACTTACTTCTTCATTAGATGAATTAGTAAAAGTATAAGTTGTATTATTATTTTTACGATAACTTGTGTTTTCACTAAAGTAATACTTTTCACTATTTATATCATCATTAGTACTATTAGAATCATAATTAGTGCTAATAACATAACCAGCATCTTTAAAATCTGTGTATCTAGCTTTATCTATTTTAATACTAAAAAAGACAAAAATTCCTACTAAAATTACTGCTAAGCCAGTAAATACAACTATGCGAATACTATTTTTTAATTTCATATCTATCCCTATCTTCTTTATTTTATCTATAAACAATTATATAATATATTTAAAATAATGTCTATTTACTTTTAATAAAAACAAAAGAAAAAAAGAACCATAAATAATGATTCTTAAGCGGTTAGTGGATTAAAAAATAATAGTAAAAAGCAAAAAGCAAATAATAGCAAAATAAAAATGGCTGTAATAATTAATATGCTCATTACTGAGTGTACCACTTCATCTTTAGTTTCTGGATTACGACCAATCGCCTCCGCTACTTTTCCTCCTAAAATACCAACACCAATGCCAAGACCCAAAAAGGCTAAGCCTATCATTAAACCAATGCAATTGGCAGTAGCTGCTAAAACTGTTTCCATACGTATATCTCCTACTTTTCTATAAGAAATTATAACATTAGGTAATTTTACTGTCAATAATTTAAAGTTAAAATGCTTTCTAAAAAAGGGATTATCTTAAGACATCCCTTAACATAGTGTCTAACTATTAAATCACGTCTAATAGTATCTATATTATCTATTTAGGTATTACCCAAGGAGGCATCTTGTTTCCAATCTAATAATAGATTATCTTAAATTTAAAGATTACTTCTTCTAAGCAAAAGCCGTAGCCATTACTTTTCAGTTCATAGAACTATTTTCTATCGTAGTAGGAATCTGGGCGGGCACCAATACTGCCAGTAACACCCCACCAGTTGTTGAGGTAGCCAGCGCTATTCAAATCCCACTCATTAGCATTGCCGCTTGTCGCATTAAAGATCGAAGGGGACTTCACCGGACATAACAATAGGGTTATAGATGCCCCCTAAAGAGTACTCTCTTCACTTCCATTATATTACATTTTTTACTAGAAGATAACTTTTATTAACTTATTTATCAAAAATTGCTATTTTTTACCAAAATTTGCAAATTTTTGAAGGAAATTGGCAATGTGTTACCAATATATATAATTAGGATGGTAAATAGAAACGGAGGTGATATCATGCAAAAATTTGTTTTAAAAGTACAAGGGGAGGTTTGCAATGTTAGAAAAAAACAAAATTATCGAAATATGGCACTATAATAATGAACATAACATTTCGGATTTCATGTTCCCTCTAGTATGGGACATCATGTTTAACCAAATGTTTATATCTAATGATACTCTACCTTTAATAGAATATATCGTATCTATTATTGAAAATGTAGATATCAAAGATATTAAAGGCAAAGTTAAATTGTTGCCCAAAGATTTGCCTCAGCATTCAATAATTGATGCTAGCAGTAAAAGTGATTTATTAATAACTTATAAAAATGGCAAAAAAACAATTAAATGCATTTTAGAAATGAATTCCTCTCGTATCATGGTTATGAGAAATTCTTTCTATGCTTTTAAAGTTGAAATGGGAGCCTTAGAAATTAAAAACGGCAAATATAAGAAAGCCTATAATACAATCATTGTTAATCTAAATTCTTATAACCATAAATCAGAATATTTAGTTGAGACAGGAGTATCTCGTACTGATTTTGGAAAAATTATTGATGATAATATTAAAACTATTAATATTAATATAGATAAAGCCTTAAATAAGCGGTATACTTATTTTAACAACCAAGAAGAAAAATGGGCAAAAATATGTAGAATTTTATCTACTTGTAATATTAAAGTATTTGAAAGAGAGTTGAGTGAAATTATGAGTAAAGAAAAAGCAAAAAAAATAGTGGCTAGAGCCAAAGAATTATCAAGTGATGATAAATATATCAGACTATTTGAAAATGGCGAAGAAGATAATTATAAAGAAATAGTTCGTAATACCGAACTAGCAGAGGCCAGAGAAGAGGCTCGCGAACAAGGTCTTGAACAAGGTCTTGAACAAGGTCTTGAACAAGGACGTGAACAAGGTTCTAAAAACAAGGCCCTAGATATAGCTAAAAACTTAAAACTTGCTGGCATTAGTATTGATATTATTGCTAAATCATCAGGTCTATCTATTAAAGAAATAGAAAATCTAAGTTAATTTATCGATTAAACAAGTCAAAATAGACTTGTTTTTTTAGTAAAAAGCCCTCCGAAGAGAGCCTAATATAGTTTCTAACTATTAAAACTCGTCTAATAGTATCTACATTATATTTTTAGGTACATACCATGGTTACATCTTGTTTCCAATCTAATAATAGACTATCTTAAAATTAAAGATTACTTCTTCTAAATAAAAGCCGTAGCCATTTACTTTTCAGTTCATAGAACTATTTTCTATCGTAGTAGGAATCTTGGCGGGCACCATTGCCGTTAGTAACCCAAGTGTTAGTAAGATAGCCAGCGCTATTCAAATTCCACTCATTAGCATTGCCGTTCGTCGCATTAAAGATCGAAGGGGACTAAAGGCAGGGCAATGAATAAAAACATATAAAGGTTAATCCTAGAGCCTATGCTCTACTTATATTATAAAGTATTTTTCTATAATTTAAAATACTCCCCTACCACTTTTGATAAGGAAGTAAATAATACAGTATCTAACTATTAAATCACGTCTAACAGTATCTGTATTATATTTTTAGGCATTATACCATGGTTACATCTTGTTTCCAATCTATAAATAGATTATTTTCTAAAAAGAAAATTACTTCTTATATTAATAGCCATAACCATTAATCATTAGTGTCATAAATCTAAATCTATCGTAGTAGGAATCTGGGCGGGCACCAATACTGGCATTGACGTTCCAGCCGTTGTTAAGATAGCCAGTGCTATTCAAATTCCACTCATTAGCATTGCCGTTCGTCGCATTAAAGTACGAAGGGGACTAAAGATAACAGTAAGTTATAGACGTAACCCAAAGACTAAGGATAGTCTTCTTTTCCATTATATTATAAATCTAGTTTTTTTAAAACTTTAAATTATCTAAAAAGAGGGATAATCCTAAGACATCCCCATTAACATAGTATCTAATTATTAAAACTCGTCTAATAATATCTATGCTATTTATTTAGGAACAAATTCCCAGAAAAAGCCTTGTTTCCAATCTATAAATAGATTATTTTCCAAAAAAGAAAATTACTTCTTATATTAATAGCCGTAGCCATTAATCACTAGTGTCATAAATCTAAATCTATCGTAGCAGGAATCTGGGCGGGCACCATTACTGTCGGTAACCCAAGTCCATGGATTAAGATAGCCAGCGCTATTCAAATTCCACTCATTAGCAGCGCCGTTTGTCGCATCAAAGTTCGAAGGGGACAAGGTAATCCCATAGTTCTTTTAGACTTTCTCTAGAGTACTTAAACTCCACTTCTATTATAATACAAAACCCTTATTTTAATCTACCAAAAAGACTCTCCGAAGAGAGCCTAACATAGTCTTTAACTATTAAATCAAGTCTAATAGTATCTACATCATATCTTTAGGCTAATGCCATGGTTAAACCTTGTTTCCAATCTATAAATAGATTATTTTCTAAAAAAAGAAAATTACTTCTTATATTAATAGCCATAGCCATTAATCACTAGTGTCATAAATCTAAATCTATCGTAGTAGGAATCTGGGCGGGCACCAAGACTGTTGTCAACGTTCCACCAAGGATTGAGGTTGCCAGCGCTATTCAAATTCCACTCATTAGCATTGCCCCATGTCGCATCAAAGTTCGAAGGGGACAAAGTAAGCGCTGCAAACGGCAATGAAAGTTATAGGTAAAACCAAAAGACTTATTCTAGTCTTCCCTTCCATTATATTATATTTTTTATTAAAAGATAACTTTTATCTAACTTTTTATCAAAATATGTAAATTTTTGAAGGAAATTAGACCTTTATTACCAATATATGTAATTAGGAGGGTAAATAAGACCTTCCTTAGAAAGTAGGTCCTTTTATGGAATTAAATGAAATATTTATTAAAGAAATAACTGGAGCTGAAAAAAAAGACGGAATTATATCAATGTTATTTGATCCTATTTATCGAAGTATGCTTGGTTCAGATGAAGGAATGCCTTTGGTAGAATTTATTGTATCTATCATTATGGATAAAACCCTTGATGAAGTTAAGGGTAAAGTTAAACATTTATCAAAAAAATTACTAAAGAAACATTATAAAGACATGGACAGTCATGTCGATGTCTTACTTGATTACAACGGTGATAAAATTATTGTCGAGATGAACTCTAGGAAAGCAATGCTCGATAGAAACTATATTTATCTATTTAAAGTAGCATCAGGAGCCTTAAAGTCTGGTGATACTACTTATAGTAATATTAAATCAACTATTTTAGTTAACTTTAATAATACTAATAAGTCCCAGAAAAACTTCATAGACATTTGCTATTTAAAAAATCAAGACGATGAAACTGTTACAAAAGTTGTTAAAGTTCTCAATGTTAATATAGCCAAAGCCTTAGATAAGCGCTATAATTATCTTAATGAATTTGAGAAAAAGATGGCTATAGTATGCCGAATACTTACCGCCACCAAATTATCAGATTTAAAAAAGGAGACTGATTGTTTTATGACTAAAGAAGAATCAAAAAATTTTATTAACAGAGCCAAAGAGTTATCTAGTGAGGATGAAATGGTAACGATGTTTGACCAAGAAAATATGCACGAAATGATTAGAAACACCGAACTTAAAGAGGCTCATGAATCTGGTATCGAGCAAGGTATTGAACAAGGCATTGAACAAGGTTCAAAAGAGACTGCTATAAACATTGCTAAAAATCTGATTAAAATTGGATTAACTAACGAACAAATTGTTGAAACTACTAAACTATCAATTGCCGAAATTGATAAATTAAGAAAAGAAGATTAATTTTCTAATCATCAAAATACCTGACAAAAGCACGACTAAATAGTCGTGCTTTTGCTTTTAAGAGGCGCTGCAGTTTTGCTTTTTGTAGTAGCAAAACTGCAGACCATCTCCATCAAATGTCTGCCAAATATTTTGTTTAATTGGTACTTCTCTACCTATTATTTTCTTAACCACTTTGGCGTCCCAAAATGATGATTCATTTTGGGACTTAGTCGTTTGTACTCTATTCTTGTCTATCCAACCACAAATGGATCAGAACCTGTTCCAATGCCTCCAGTTATCAGAGTATCAGATTTCAGATTTATAACTGGGCGAGCACCAAGATGGCTGCCAACTCCCCACCAAGGAGTGAGGTTGCCAGCGCTATTCAAAAACCACTCAATAGCATAGCCCAATGTTGCATCAAAAGACGAAGGGGACATTGTCCAGTAATGTTGAGTTGAATAAGCCCATGATAATTTATTTGTATGCCTGTTATCCATACCAGCATACACTAATTCATCATAAGTTATTAATCCAACTGGATATGTTAAAGCCTTATTTCCTATACTAGAAGCCGCAGTTGTATATAAATCTCTAGAAAGTTCAGGACAAGTAAACTGTGGCGTATTATTTTCCAATCTCTTATAAGAAGAAAAATAACTATTCTGAGTTGTACTTACACCATCTCCACTACGCAATGTCCTATCACCACAGAAACCTACAGCATTAGATACATTACTACTAAAACCTTTATCAACTATATTCGTTTTGTACCAATTATCAACTGCTGTTTTTATTATTGAATTATTAGTATTATTATGTACTTCATCAAATGTTGTCCCATCCGGATTACCATACATATATCCAACATAAGCAGGATTATTATATTTACTATTAAACTGTGAATTTCCAATGGTTTGATCTCCGCCAGTTGCATTCTTTACGGTTCCATCATACATTAATCTAATTGAACCATCGCCGTTAATACGAACTATTTGCCAATAAAAGCCAGCAAATTGAACAATATTATTCTTTACATTACCACGATAATAATATGTTGTGCCATAATCGTCAGCTGCTTGATATAGTCCCTTATCAGACTTATCAGTTTCTAATTCTGTCTCGGTTAATTGAGTTAAAGATAACTTATAGGCAACAGCATCGTACTTAACTCCGTTCCAGTTTCCCGTACTAGAAGTTTTAGTTACACCTGTAACTAAATAAATTGTATTACTTCCGTTATCAGATATTGTACGTAATTTACCATTATCCATATTGTATTGAATATATTCATTTTGATAATAATATTTAGTAGCACCATTAAAGTCTATAGTTGTTGGATCAACAAAAACAGCTTCACCCATTGAATACCTACCAGTATTACTATTAAAAGTCTTTGTAGTATATAATTTTAACTTTGTATCATTATCAGTCAAATCACTTGTTTGAGCATCGCTTTTAATCGCGCTTTCAGCTGGTTTTATAACTTGCTGAGTTGTACTTTCTCCTGTTTTCTCTACCCATTTTATAATTGGAGCCGTTTGACTTAAATCTGGATTTCCCTTAGCCTTTATCTTTTCTATAGCCTTCTCAGGAGTACTTTGATATTCATTAGCTAAGATGGCATCATGTAACGTATTATAACCAGCACTGGTTGAATCCCAAGTACTTGGAGTTGCTACTACTACTATTTTAGATGCAAAATACTTATTCATTGATTCGATATCTTCAACATCTTTATCCATCCAAAATCTAACTGTATAATCAACAGAATCCTTATAACCTAAAGTCCCCTTGGCTATAACTCTAGACTCCGTACTATTTGCTATTACTGTATCCGTTGCCTCATAAGTTGAAAGTAATTTAATCTCTTCATTATTTACTAAAACATCCAAATACTTACTATTCAACGTTGTACCTTCTAACATTTCCATATTAACCGTATAGCCTGCTAACATATTACAAGTGTTAGTTATTGTAAATGAATATGGTATTTGCTTTTTGCCTTCTTCATCACTAATGGGATACATGTTGCTTAAATTAATGGCTTCACTTTCATTAGAAAATTCTAATTTAAAACACTCGCTACCTGCTACATTATTATTTTCCTGATTTTTACGTATTAAAAAATAACCATAACTTAATCCAATTAGCATCAATATTACAGACACAACCAATACGATCATATTTACTTTTTTCTTTTGCATAATGAATCTTCCTTACTACAATTATTATTCCCATTTTTAGACAATTAATGAGTAATAGATATCAAAATATGTAAATATTGATTCATAGAGTATCTAACTCTATGAAAAATGGCTTACAAATGCAGTATTCACCTACATTTCTAAAAAAATTGACCATAAATTTTGACCACAATATATTAAAAATATTTGTTTTAAAAATGTAGGTGAAGTCCTGTAAATACTTGGATTGTTCCGAAAATAGTTGACTAAAAATTTGACCATAATAGAATTTAATTTCAGCTTTTAAATGCCTATATTATGTGTTATACTTATATATAAGTTAAGAATAGATGCCGAATGTAAGCTTTCATAGAGTTAGATATTCTATGAAAAAATCCAGATTTAATAGTATACCCCTCCAATACCGGTATTATGCACTTGAAAAAGACTTGTTTATTTAATAAACTATATAATAGACAAGTCTTTTTTAATGCTATAACATGTATATAACAATTAAAAATTGCCATACTATAACTGATTGGAGAGATAAAAATGGGACGTAAGGGAGAAAGTATTTTCAAAAGAAAAGATGGCCGTTATGAAGCCCGCTATATAAAAAATTATATTGGTGATACCGCCAGATATGGTTATATTTATGGGAAATCATACAGTGAAGTAAAAGAAAAACGTCGTAAGGCAATGATGGAAAAAGAGAAAAAAATTACCATTAGTAAGGGTAAATTTTCAGTATATATTATAAGATGGTTAGAATTTAAGAAAAATAAAATAAAATTATCTAGTTATGCAACATATGCTAACAAAGTTAAAAAACATATCATGCCTGATTTAGGTGATTACAAACTAAGTGCCTTAGATAAAGAAACTATTGAAACTTACTTAAGTACTAAATCCATCTTTTTAGAAACAAACACAGTTCATGAATTAGGCATGATTTTAAAACAAATTATAAAATTTTGTCGCCTACACATTGATTTTGACATTCCTATGAAAAAGAAAAAGAACATAGATGTTTTCCAAAAAGAAGAAATTATCCGTTTAGAAAATAATACTCTTCATTCAGATGATCCCTACTGTTTAGGAATTGGACTATGCCTATATACTGGCATTCGTATTGGTGAACTATGTGCCTTAAGAAAAGAAAACTTTGATTTAAAAAATGGATTAATGTATATAAACCACACTTTAATTAGAGTTCGTTCTGATAACTTTAACAATAAAACTAGAGTTGTTTTAGATGACACTAAAACTAATAACTCTAACCGTGTTGTCCCATTAGCAAACAAATTATTACAACCACTAACCGAGTATTTAAATACATTTACTAGTGACAAAAACTATTTTTTAACTAATTCCTTTAACTATGTTGAACCTCGTTCTTATTATAATAAATATTTATTTTATTTAAATAAATGGGGTATTAAAAAGCATAAATTTCATGCCCTAAGACATACTTTTGCTACAAATGCTGTTGAAAAAAACATGGATGTTAAAGCCCTAGCTGAAGTCTTAGGTCATTCGAATGTTAGTATTACTTTAAATTTATATGTTCATCCATCTTTATCTTATAAAAGAGATTGTATTGATAAAATATATAGTTAAAAAGCCTTAATCCATCCAGAATTAAGACTTTATTTTTTTATATAGTTAAAAGATAATAAGTACTTTCAACATCACTATTTAAATATAATATTTCTTTTTTATGCTTATACTTAGTATTACTTAATATTTTATCCATAACCTTATCTTTATCTAACCAATTTTTAACACATACGATAATACTATCATTATTCTTTAAAACTTCATCATTATTTAATAAACTATAATCATAAATATTATTATTTAAAATTAAGTGTTTTTCATAAATATTAAACTCTGGCATTGCTGATAAATGAGTAAAATAATTATCATAAACATAAATAAAAGGCACTGTTTTATTATTATTAGCCAACTCTATACTCTTACTATAATCTTGATATAAGTAAGTAGGGCTCTTAGTCATAAATCCATTAATACTTATTAGAAGAATTACTCCTATACTAATAATATTAAAATACTTACTATTATAAAATAAACTAAATAAATACATCATTAATAAAGCAAACAAAGGAAATAATAACATTATATATCTAGAAGTATAATTTTCTCCTAAAAAAGGAGCAATCTTAGCCACAATAACAATATATATAAATATCGGTATAAATAAGTTTAATAAAATCTTTTGATCTTTAAACTTTTTATTTTGCCCATAATAATATCCCATTCCTAAAAATAAGAAACAAACTAATAAAATAATTATTTTTTCTAAATTAAACATTTTTAATATAGCATCACTATAATACTTTAAATTAGTTATTAAACTACGACCAGTATCACTAGCTCCTAAACCTCTATAAGAAAAGAATATTTGATAAATACTAACTGGATAAAATACAATCCCTATAATAGCTGGAATAACATGAACTAATAAATATTTTCCTAAACTTTTATATTCTTTTTTCCTTATTAAATAGATAGCATTTAATATAAAGACTAAAACAATATATATACAAAAATAATACTGTGTTAGAAATCCCCCTAAGATACATAATATCCAAGGCCATTTTTTCTTTATCACATAATTATTTTTAATTAAATCCACCGTTAAATAAAAATACCAAATACTAAAGAATGTTAGCATCATATACATACGGTGAAAACTTACCGTACTAATAGATCCCATACTTAATCCATAAAGTAATATAGTAGGAGCACTAATGTCTTTCTTCCCCATTCTTTTACATATCTTATCTAGAAAATATAACGTTCCTAAAAAGAAAATCATATTTAAAGTAAAACCTATATACTTAGTAAATTTCCCATAGAAAATACTAGATACTAAATGCATACAAAAGTAAAACAATGGCGGATGAACATCAAAGGCTTGATTAATATAAACAGAACGATAATTAAAAACATCACCCTTGCCAATCGTTAAATAATCATGAGCATCTTTATTACTTTTCCAGGTTGGCACTTCTTTAAAAAGAACCTCATTTTTAGAAAATTCTGGATAATTATTATTAGGTTTATCCTTTAGAAAAGTTATTAATTTATTAACATCATGACTACCTATAACCTCTTTATATAAGATATCCATATTACCTTGAGCATACCCATAATTGCGATAAACATTATCATATTTATAATTACTTGATCCATAAGAAAACATTTCATCCTCATGATATCCTTGCTTTTTATCTACATAATAAAACATAACTATTACTGATAAAAACACGGCTAAAATAGTTTGCCAATTATTTTTTATTTTTTGACACCACTTATTTTTAAGTTTATCTTTTTTATTAACCTTAGCCCTATTTTGCTTAAAAACCTTATTCTTCATCATTATAATCACTTCCTTTATTTTCTATCCCCTGTAAATTAACTTCATTAACTTTAGCAAATCTTGAAGTAATCTTATCAGTGGTTATATTAATATCTTTAACATCTTTTGATACCGCTTCAATATTTTTAGATAACTTATCCCAACGCACACGATATTTTTGAAATTCATCACTTAAAAGCGATAATTCCTTGGCAATAACTTTAGTATATTTATCTCTTTTCATGTTTTGTAAGATCATACTAATAGTTGATAAAGTACTTACTAAAGTTGTAGGAGAAGTTATAAAAACATTATTTTTATAGGCATAAGCCACTAACTCTGGATAATAAGCATTAATCTCCGCAAATATTGCCTCCGCTGGTAAAAACATTATAGCCTGATAACTAGTTTCTCCTTTTATAATATATTTATCTTTTATCGCATCTATATGTTTTTTTACATCACTCTTAAAATTCTTCGCATACATATTTCTTAAATCTAGACTAGAATTTCTATCTACCATCTTTTGATAATTTTCTAAAGGAAACTTACTATCTATACAAATATGTCCTAAGGGTTCTGGTGCAAAGATTATAGAATCAGCAATATAACCATTACTTAAAGTATATTGTAATTGATAAATATCTTTATTACCTTCCCCAAAAATACTACTTAATATATAATTTAGACTAACCTCACCATAGATACCTCTTGTTTTTTTATCCGTTAAAACTCCTTGCAAAGCCACAATATCACTGCTTAAATTATCTATTCTTTTTTGAGCCTCATCTATCTTACTTAATCTTTCTAAAATATTAGTAAAAGTCTTATTAGTTTCTTTAAAATTTTCCTCTAAATTAAGGTTAACTCTTTCATTTATCTTTAATAAATTATTAGTAATCTCATTATTTAAAGATTTAAAATCATCATTTAACCCCTTACTAAAATCATATTTAAAATCTAATATATCTTTAGTAAGCTTAGTTTCCATCTTCCCTAGTCTTTCTACTATATCACTATTATTATTTCTTTTTTTACTAACTATTACCACTATTAACAAGATTATAACCACACTTAATAAACCAATTATTATATAATCCATAGATACTTCCTTTCCTTAACCTAATTATACAATTTATTTTATTTTATATCTACTAAATGGAGCAATGATAACTTTTAAGACACGAATTTTTGAACATTTTATATTAAAGAAAAACTATTTGTTTTCTTCATTTAATACTTTTTCAACTTCATTTATTAGTTGTTCTTTATCAGGAATATAATATGTATATGTTGATGCAAAAACATTATTAGATATTCCATTTAAAGCAAATTCCATAAGTACATTATCTTTTTCCGCACAAAGTATAATACCAATTGGTTTATTGTCGTACTCATCATTTATAACTTGTTCATAATAATTCAAGTATAAATTCATTTGTCCTAAATTTTCTGCTTTTAAATCATTCATTTTTAAATCTATCAAAACATAAGATTTTAAAAATTTATTATAGAAAACCATATCGACATAATAATTAGTATTGTTGATTGTTATTCTTTGTTGACTACCAACAAACATAAATCCTTTACCAAGTTCCAGCAAAAATTCTTCTATATGTTTAATTAATTTATATTCTAAATCTTTTTCTAACAATGGCTTTTGTTCTTTTATACCTAGAAATTCAAATACATATGGTTCTTTTATTAAATCACTTGGTGTTGCTAGTGATTGTCCTTCTTTAGACATTTCTAATACCTTTTCTTTATTTGCTTTACCGTCAGATAATAATAATCTTTCAAATAAGGACGTATCTAATTGCCTTTGAAGTTCTCTAACACTCCAATGAGAATTAATACATTCTTTCTCATAAAATTTTCTTTTAATCTCATCTTTAATGATTATTAATTCATTATAATGTGTCCATGTTAATTCCATACTTATTTCTTCAAAATTAGGATAAGTTTTGTAAAACATTCTCATATATTTAAGATTCGTATAAGAATATCCCTTTCCTAAATACTTAGTTAATTCTTTAGAAAGACCTTTTATTACTTCTCTCCCATATTCCAAGCGATTATTATACTCATTTTCATTTGAAACTATAATTCTTCCAATATTCCAATAAACGTAAATTATTGAATTGTTAACTTCCTTCACTAATTTTATTTTTGCTTCATTTACTAACTTTGTTATTTCATTAACCATTTTTTTATTGTCTTCTAACATATTTATTCCTTTCTACGAATTGGTCAGTCGCGACTGACCAATTCAGTTTATGACCACTTACTTGTAAATTGTAATAATCTACTAATTCTTTTATAACGTCTTATTTAATTTCCTTTTATCATTTTCATATTTATTATAAGTTGACTTATCAACTCCTAAAACTTTTTACTCTTATAGTGTTCTTGCATTGCCTTATGATTACTTAAATTAAGTGCAATATATTTTTGCTTATCACTTACAACAATTATTGAATAACTAGATAATTGTTATTGTTCTTTTAAAGTCAATTATGACATATCTTCAAAAAATAATTTATTAATACTTTATAAAATCTGGTTGGATTTTTTAATATTAGTAATGGCACTGTTCTATTACCTATTTCATAATCTTTATAAGTATTTCTATTTACACCAATAACTCCACATATTTCTTTTTAAGATAAATTAAACTTATTTCTTAATTCAGTCATTAACTATATTGATTGTATTTATTTCATTTTTTTTCACAAGTATACCCCTCTTTCAATTTATATTATATCAAAACTTGATACATTTGGCTGTCTATTATTAAAATTTCATGTTCTAAAAGTTATCATAGCACCATATTGATTCTGGATACTTGAAGTCCCAACTTGGGACTTCAAGTTTAAATATTCATCTTTTGTTAATTGAAAGACATATCTTTCAGGAAATTTATTTAAATGCCTTTTAACAACCTGATTTATTGTTTTTGTTCCATTTTTCCTCCCAAAAAAGAGAATACCCGTATTAAGTATTCACGAATAGATATATTTTTCTTGCCCCAAAATATAAATTATCGACATAAGTTTTGATGTATTAACACTTGGCAAGTAAATCAATACAATATCATTGTAACAATTTCAACAACTTTCTTCAACAAAAAAAGTATAGAAAATCTTCTACACTTCTTGAATTACCGCAATAATCATTGGTTTACATTCAGTTTCATTATATAAATATTTACCTAATTCTTCTCTAATTTCTGTTTTAATCTTCGTATATTCTACATACTTATCCGTAATATTTCTAGTAATTACTTCTAAAGAAATATTTTTTATTTCATTTATCATATCTTTACTATCTTTAATATAAATAAATCCTCTGGTAGTAACTTCTGGTCCTACTAAAATTTCTCTAGTTTTTTTAGATATGGTTGCAGAAATTAAGACAATACCATTTTCACTTAGCATTTGACGATCCTTAATAACTAAATCACCAACATCATCATTACTCTTACCGTCTATTAAGACATCATTAATTTTAATATTTTTAAAATTATCTTGTAAAACGCCATTATCTATTTCAATAATATCACCATTTTGTTTTAATAAAATATTACTATCTGGAATCCCCAAACTACTAGCAAGATCAGCATTGTTTACCATATAACGATACTCACCCTTAACTGGCATATAATACTTAGGATTTAATAACTTAATCATTAGCATTAAATCTTCTTTCGAAGCATGATGCAAGATAGTCTTCCCCTTAGGAATTGATACTATTTCACACCCATGCATGGCTAGGTCATTTTCAATTTTTACTAATAGTTTCTCATTTTCATCATATCTAGGTTCAGCAAAAACAATCGTATCTGTTTCTTTTAAATGAATAAATTTATCATATCCACTTAGCACTTTACTAATACAAGCATAAGGATTTTGTTTACTATCAGCCATTAAAATAATAGCATCTTTATCGTCTATGTTAGATAAATCACCAAGCAATCCTTCTTGAATTTCTAAATATTTTTCTTTAACAGCCATATCAATTAAACTTTGTAATTGCTTACCCATAACAACCATCTTACGATGAGTATTTTTAGCCGCATCAAATATTTCTTGTATTGTATAAAGATGGGTTGGTAATACCAAAAACATTAAACGATTCTTAGTATGACTAATAGCTTCTCTAAATACTCCAACTAAACGATGGTTAGGAGAAGTATGTCCACTTTTTTCTGAAAATGACGATTCTTGTAAAAGAGCTAAAACTCCCTTTTTACCCACATAAGCAATTTTACCTAAATCCATATCATAAGCACCACGCATTAACGGATCTATAATAAAGTCCCCAGTATAACAAATAGCACCATCTCTTGTATTAATAACATACATTACAGCATCTGGTGTTGAATGTGATACACTAATAGGAAAAATACTAACATCTCTAAAATTTATTTTCTTATGTGGTTCAATTTCTATAATATTATTAGGATTTAATCCATCTGATTCTAAAATATACTTAGTAAACTTTGTACAATAAACTTTTAAATTAGGAATCATTCTAACTAAATCATTTGTAGCACCCATATTTTCATAATGTCCATGTGTTAGAAATAATCCTTTAATTTTCTTTTTATTTTTAACTAGATACTCAAAATCCGGAATAATATAATCAATTCCATATAAATTTTCAGTTGCAAACTTTAACCCACAATCTAAAATAAAGATTGCATTATCAACTTCTACAACATAGGTATTTTTACCTGTTTCACTAAGACCACCTAGCCCCATAATTTTTATTTTACTCATATAATATAATCAACTTCCTTTTTTAATTTTAATTTTTTAATAAAGATGCTACAAACAAAATACATTATATCAAAAAAATAGGCATAATCCAACCTATTTTAATGATTTTTTAAAAGCATAACCAACCTGTTTTGGTAAGAAAAAAGTAAACGCTACATGCTTATATAACTTTAAGGCTCCTTCATAAGAAAGGACTGGATAATTTAAATCGCACAAATGTAAATTACCATTTTCTAAAGAATTAGCAAAATCTAAATAACTTAAATTCTTCCCACTAAGTTTAAAAGTATAATTATTTAATATCTTTATTTGTCTTATCATATTAGGAGTATAATCATAATTATCATAGTAACTACTAAGTTGAGTAATTGCATATTTTATTAAGAATATCTGTCCCAAAGAATAATTTAAATATTCATCTTTAGAATCATACAAATTACTAAAACTATTAGTTCTAAATATCTTAATAAGTCTCTTTATGAATTCTTCTTCTGTTAAACTAGAAGCTATTTTACTAGCATTCTTAATTCTAAGATTTAATTCTTTTCTTTTACCACTATTATCACAATTAATTACTAACTTTTTTCTTAACAATTGATAATACTCTTCATAAGCACTTTTTAAATTATCTTCATTAACTTTAATATTATTTTTAATAGATAAAGCAAAAGCTATATCCGTACAAGAACCATCATCTTTATATAATCCTCTTAGATTTTTTTCTAATTCTTTATGTAAAAAGATTAACCCTTCAATATAATTTTTCTTACTTTTTAACTCATTTAAAACTTTCTTAAGTCTTTCATCATCAGTACCATCTTCTAGTCTATCTAGCTTTTCTTGATACATTAAAATATCTCTATTAGCTTTTAATATTAAGGCTTCGTATTGTTGTTTTTCTCCATTAACCTTTTCTATTAATTGTTTTTTCATACATTATTTCCTTTTTTGTTTGCAAGGATATAATAATATTTTATTTCTTTAAAGTCAACTACAATTTAATTTAAAAAGGAAGATTACTCTTCCCATTAGCTATTCTTAATTATATTACTAATAATATCAGCCGTTTTTTCTACACCAAATTTACTTACATCTAAAACTAAATCATAATTATTATAATCATCTAATATAGTATTAGTATAATATTTATAATGTTTCTTACGTTCTTTATTTACTTTATTAATTGTATTTAAAGCCTTATCTTTATCAATATTATAATACTTAGTAACTCTATTTATTTTATCATCTAAACTACTATATAAATAAACTTTTAAAACATCTTTTTTATTCTTTAATATAAAGTTACCACAACGTCCAACAATAACACAAGAACCCTTCTTATATAGTTTTTCAATTACTTTAGTTGTAGCTATGTAAAGTAAGTCATCAGTAGTTTGTGGTCCTTCTAAAGTCTGTTCGTTTTTTTTAACATATTCGGTAGCTAAACCACTTTCTTTAGCACTTAAAATAATAAGATTTTTATCATAAAAAGGTATACCTAAATTCTTAGCAAGCAACTCTCCAACATATCGTCCACCAGAACCATATTCACGGGAAATAGTAACAACAATTTTTTTACCCTTATAAGTTTTTGGAATAACAGCATCATTTTCTTCTTTTTCTTTAGTACTATAAATACCTAGTTTCTTGTACTCGCCAATAAAAATAATACTTGCTATAACAAAAGTTAAACTATCAGCTAAACATCCAGCATATAAAATACCATTTAAACCTAAATTAAAGCCCGTACTAAGCAAAAATGCAAGGGGAATAAATAAAATAATTTGTCTAATAAAAGATACAGCCGTTGCTTTAACAACATTACCTAAAGATTGAACAACAATCGAAGTAGTCATTTCCATAGCATTGAGTGCACATGCTAATAAGAAACTATGACACATAAGTTTCGCAAATTCCATAAACAAAGCATAACTTATATCTTCGCTGCTTATAAATATACCAGCAATTTGTTCTGGGAATAATATAAATATTAAATTGAAGATAATTCCTACGACAAAGTTAATAGTAAGTACTTTTCTCAAAGTTTCTTTAACACGTTCTAAATTACCAGCGCCATAATTAAAGCCAATAATAGGTTGAGCTCCAATACTAACCCCTAAAACAAAGGAAATATATAAACTGTTTATTTTAGAAATAACTCCGTAAACTGATAAAGGAATATCAGCACCATATTTACTCATCGCTCCAAATTTAGTCATCATATTATTCATAAATACAAATAAAACTAAAATAGTGACTTGCGTAATAAAACTAGAAAGTCCTAAAGACAAAGTTCTTAAAACACTATTATTAATCTTAAAGTCTTCTCTTTCTAATTTAACACTCTTAATTTTAGGTAAATAGCATAAAGCAATAATAAAGGATATAACTTGCCCAATTACGGTTGCAAGTCCCCCACCAAAGACACCCATATTAAAACCAAAAATAAATACCGGGTCCAAAACAATATTAATAATAGCTCCTACTACTAACATAATCATAGAATACTTAGGATTACCATCAGCACGAATTATACTTGATAATACAGAATAAATTATCATAAATGGTGCTCCCACTAAAATAATTTTGCCATAACTTAGAGCATAACTATAAACATTTTCTGTACAGCCAAACATATAAACTAATTTTGGTAAGAAAATATAAGCTAAAACAGCAAATAAAATAGAAACAATAAAAGTTAAAGTAACTGATGAGCCAATTGAAGCTCTTGCCTCAGTCTCTTTTTTCTCGCCTAATTTTAATGAAAGATTAGCAGCTGCTCCATTACCAATAAGACCAGCAATCGCATTAGCTAAAATAACTAAAGGAAATATAACATTAGTAGCAGCATTTCCTAAAGTTCCTACCCCTTTTCCAATAAATATTTGGTCAACAATATTATAAACCGAATTAATAAGCATGGAAATAACACAAGGAATAGCAAAGCTTATCAGTAGTTTATTAATTTTATCACGACCTAAATCAAACTCTTTTTTCATATAACAAACCCTTTCAAGCCAAGAAAAAAATGCCTAAGTTAAGCATAATCTTCTCATCGGCAATATGAATTGTAACATAAATAATTTTTTTGTGTAAGTAAAACTTTTATTATTTTGCTAATTTCCTTAATTTTAAAAGTAACTTTCATATTTTGTCTATATAATCATTCATTATAGACTAATTTTACTCTTAGCTTTTCAAATTTTATGTAAATAAACCATAATATTTTTAAGATTATTATAATTAAGCTTAGCTATAAGTTTCTTCATCAAAAAGATATTTTTTTAAATCAGTATTATATTTTTTCTTTAATTTAGCAATACTATAATTAAAAAATGGATCAGTAAATTTTTCTCTTTGACCTTTTTTATTTCAAATAAAAAAGTACCTCTGTCAAAAGTACTTTTTTCAAATTAACCAATATATTGTTTTAAGAATGTTTGAAGATTATCTTTCGAATAAGCCCCAACAACAGCATCCACAGCTTCACCATTTTTAATAACAACAATCATAGGTGTTAGGCCATAGAACTCTGAGATTTTACCAGTTTGCGTAGTACCATTAACATTTTGCGTAATTTCTTTAGATAATAAATTACTAAATTTGGTAAAATCATCACTACTTGTATCAACTTTTGTAATATCTAAATAATCAGTTGTAAATTTCATCTCACTTTGAGTTGCTTGTAAATTTGGTAAGAAAGCAACACAAGCACTACAAGTACTTCTTCCTAAATAAAGAATATGTGTATCTTTATTACTTGTTCCTAAAAATTTTAAAATGTCACTAACACTAACTTCATTAAACATTGATACATCATAATTATTAGTTGATGAACCATTATTAGTAGTTGTAGAACTATTATTATTAGTTGTTCCCTTTGTATTACTATAATTTACTAAACCAATTAATAAACTCATAATAGAAATTACAAGTACTACAATTAACATAGTATAAATCTTTTTTAAATATTCTTCCGTCTTCATTTATTTCCACTCCTTCGCCCTTATTATATCTAAAAACTACTATAAAAGTAAATATTTTCTTAAAAAATGCTTGTCAAAGTCTAATTTATGCGATATACTAAAAAAGTCTTATGAAAAAGAAGACGGTGCTGCCCAAGTGGCGGAATAGGTAGACGCACAGGACTTAAAATCCTGCGAGATTTAACCCTCGTGCCGGTTCAAGTCCGGCCTTG
>HF993108.1:29626-40304 GCA_000433475.1 Mycoplasma sp. CAG:956 | reverse complement strand
CCGGCCTTGGGCACCATTTTTGAATTATTCCCTGTTTTACAGGGTTTTTTAGTGCTATAAAAGTATAATAATTAATTACAAAAACGTAATTGATTGTTACACTTTTTTTGTTGCAATTGAAATGATCGACCAACATGTCAGTCTAAACAAAAGGAAAAATAATTTTTTTATAATTTATTATTTTAAATTTTCTATTTCTTCAATAGATAATCCAGTTATTTTAGAAATGCTATTATTGTCTAAACCAAGAGCCTTAGCATTTTTAGCAATTTCCAAAGCTTTCTCTTTTGAGCCAGCTTCATGAGCTTCTGCTATTTCAGTATTGCGAATCAACTCCTTATAATTTTCTTCTTCATCAAAAAGTCTAATATATTCTCCATCACTTGATAATTCTTTGGCACGACTAACTAATTTTTCCGTATCTTTTTTACTCATAAGTTCATTTGACTCCTTATCTAATTCAAGAGAACTTTCAGCCATAAATATTCTACTAATTATAGCTATTTGCTCTTCTCTTTTATTAACATAATTATAACTCAAATCACTGGCTTTTGTCATATTTACTTCGTATATTATGGTACTATCATCGAAAATTATACCGTCTTCATCACGCATAGTAATCGTTCTTATAAATTTATGTTTAGAATCATAAAAACTATTGAAATCTATAAGGATAGTGTCATAAGCATTAACATATTTACCATCTTTCATAGCAATACCACCACCTGCTACTTTGTAAGCATAAAAAACATTACGCCAAGGCATCTTCTTTGATGAATTCATTTCCACAATATATTTATCGGTATTCTTTTCATCTTTAAAATAATCAGCAATTATATCGCTTTTACTCCTAGTATCTTTTGCTAATGTTTGTTTTAATTCATTTGGTAATAATCGAACCTTACCTTTAACATCATTAATATCGATATTACCAAATACAGCGATAATATGTTCAAGTAGAGGCATAGCTTCTTTAGAAATGAACATTTGTTCGAACATTACATCCCAAGTCATAGGTAGAACAAAATCAGCACCTTTATTTTCTTTTAAAGTTATTTCTATTTCCTTCTTGCTTTTCATTAATCATCACTTCCTTTTTCATATTGTTTTTTGCAAAATTTCTCATAGATTCACCTCCTTTTCTTAAGATAGATATTATTTACCATCCTAATTATATATATTGGTAAGTGAAGTCTAATTTCCTTCAAAAATTTTTATATTTCGTTAAAATTTAACAATTTTTTATTAAACTTGACAATAATTTAACGTTTCTTATATAAATTATTTATATATTTGTATAATAAAAAAAGTATAGTAATAACTATTATATCTTAAGCGATTATAGTATCTATACTTTCTATTCAGGTATTAACCTAGGTATATCCAGTTTCCAATCTAATATTCTGTTTTAAAGTAATAAATAGTTATTTCCCCCCTTAGTCCTAAAAGACTACTTCTTCTAATAAACAGCCGTAACCATTTACCATGAGTGTCGTTAGTCATCATCATTAACTTTAGTAGGAATCTAGCCGAAACCAGTTATTGTTATTCACGTTGTTGTTGTTCGCATTGCCATTCGAATTCACGTTACGCACATTAGCATTACCGCCATTGAAGTTCTTCGGCTATAAAGCCCACCAGACAAGATAAGATAAAATGCAACGTAAATTAATAGAATACACCCTACAATCAATATAAATTATTTTACTTATTATGACAAGATAAAATTTTTCCCTCAGCCTAATCAGCTGTGGGAATCATCCGCACAAAGTTCTTATTTTATTATTAAGTTTATTATAATTTTTACTATTTTTTTCTTTTTTAATCGGCTTTTGTTGTAAAATCTATGAATTTTTTGCATGCAAAAAATATACAATATTACACATGACTTTCCTAATTGTAAAAAAAAATATACATTATTAGACTTCATATCTATCATATATATTTGTTATTTTATAAATAAATCTAATACCTTAGGTAAAAAGATAAGTAAACCAACTATAAAAGCCACAATGGCATTAACTAAAACTGCACCTGCTGCAATATCCTTAGCTCGCCCAGCCCTAATATTATACTCAGGACTTACCATATCAACTACTATTTCCAATGCCGTATTAACCATTTCTAAAGAAATAACTAATCCAAATAAAATAAAACAAGTTATCCATTCCCACATAGCAATATTAAAAAATATTCCTGATATTATTACTAATAACATCATCGTAGTATGAATTTTCATATTTCTTTCGCTTTTAATACTAGAACCAATCCCTTTAAAAGCAAACTTAAAACTATTAATTAATTTTTTATTTTTCATCTAATAACCCTTCTAACATAAAAACTTTTATAAATCATAATATTAATCTTTTACCTTTTTAACTAAAACTAATTCTCTATTATAATTACCAGCAACTATATACCCATGACGTTTTAAAAATTCTATAAACACTTCTAATTTAGGATAAACCGTAATATAAATTAAACAAGCTCCCACCTTTTTAGCAGTTACATCAATAATACTTAAATATTTATTCCCTATTCCATTACCAGTATAACTAACTTTAAAAGTTGATACTTTTAAAAACTTTTTATTTACTAAATCATATTTTTTAACAACATCATTTAACTCTTGATAGTTTTCTTCCTTTAACATTAAAAATGACAACAACTTATTATTCTTATCCATTGTTACATAAGCATAATAATTTTCTTTTTTCTTTCTTAAAAACCATTCATTAAAATTAGGATAATCATTTCTTAAAGAATCAAAAAAATATCACTAACATCAATATTACTTAAACTTTTTTTTATAATATTCATTTGTTTCTCTTATCCATACTGGTAATTTTTCTTTTAAAGGAGCAAATCCTCTACCACTTTCTAAATAATTACCAGCATACTTATCATCACCATCATACATTCTTTTTAAAGAACATTTAATTTTTTTATTAACATCATCAACATCTAAAACTTTAACACAAATTATTTCATCTAATTTAGCATACTTACTAACATCTTTAACAAATCTCTTAGAAATTTCTGATATATGAATCAAGCCAATATAATCATTATATTTTACAAATATTCCATAAGGAGCATACCCTGTTACTGTTACATGAATAACATCACCAATATTTATCATAATTCGCCTCGCAAATCTTTCTAAAAGTATTATAACAATTATCTTTACTAATGGCAAAAAATTTAGTTTAATAGATATGTGGTGATGCAAATATGATAAATGATAAAGAGAATACTAATTTAGATAACTCTTTAAATAATGATACCAATCCTAAAGAAATGACTACTTTAGAAAAAATACTTAACGTTATCAATATGTTAAGACCTTATATTAATGCCGATGGTGGTGATATCGAATTTATTAAGTATGAAGATAAATACGTCTATGTTAAATTTCATGGTGCTTGTGCTAGTTGTGGAAGCATTGACTATACTATTAAAGATGTTTTATTTAATGCTATTAAAGACGATGTTCCCGAGATTGAGGGCATCATTAATGTAGCTATCTAAATAATAGAGTAATAAGTTTTTAAAAGACCTTATTACTCCTTTTTAATAGCCATGTAACTTCAGGTATATCATAGACCTTTTTTATTTCATAATAAATATCTTTTAACAGATTTTCATAATCATCTACTCTATCTAATATTAGCATTAATTCTTCTTCTTTTAGTTTATCTTCTAAAATATATTTACTAAAACAATCAAAATAATAACTTGGATACAACATTCTAGCATAAAATAATCCCAAATCATCTCTAGTATATCTTTTATCATTTAAAATTTCTCTTACTAAATTTAAACAGTCAAAATTTTTATTACAATAAAATACTTCTTTAATATATTCAGCATAATCTCTAACATCATAATCTATTAATGTATTAAGACTATTATAATAATTAACTGGTTTATTTGGATAATATACCCGGTAATGACATACTGATAGGTTATATGATTTAAAATCATTATAATTTAAATAACTAATCGCATTCTCTCCTAGTCCCACAAAATAAATAAAACTATGAATTAAAGAATTTTTTCCTACTCTAAAAGAGTTAGCTTGTTCTTCTAAATAATCGATTTTTTCTTGCCAAATTACTCCCCAGTTCACGGTACTTCTTTCATTTATAAGAAAACGATTATTCTTTATTTCTTGAAAACTTATCATATCATTTAATAAACACTGAACTTTAAGTAGACAATAAGACTCATTATTATATTCAACTAAATATCTATTATATTTACTCTTTATAAGTAAGTGATACTTAGTATTATATAATTCTTCATATATCTTATCTAATTCTTCTTCACTTTTTCTAACTTTACAAAAATAATAAATATCTGTTTTAGTTTCTATATAATAATAAGTATCTTGACTAATATAATCAGTTATTTCTAAATTATAGTAATAAAGGATAAAATTTTTCATATAATCACTATCTAATTATATGTTTAGAAACTTTAAAAAGACTAATGGTTACTCTATAATAACATACTTTATTTTATTACCTTACAATATTTTTAAAATTGCTAAAAAAGAAAAAAAGTCATAAATAAATAAGACTTTTTTATAAATAAATTAGTAAATCTATTAATTCTAAAATTTCAGATGAAAAAATATAAATAATAAAAGTAGAAATTATTAAGAAAGGACCAAAAGGAACTTCTCTATCCTTTAATTTTATTAAGTAAAAAAAAGCTACTGGTAAAGCTAAAAAGCTTGCTAAAACTAAATTAATAAAAGCTAACTTATAGCCTAGTACCGCCCCAATAAAGAAGGATAATTTTATATCACCGCCACCTAAAGATTCTCTTTTAAAAGCTTTATCACCTATTATTTTTACTAATAACATAAAACAAAATAATAACATTCCACTTAATAAGGATATAACAAAACTATTAAATCCTCCTTGTAAGAAAGATATAATTAGTACTAAAATACTACCTACTACTAAAACTTCATCTAAAATAATTAAGTAATTAAAATCACTAATACAAGTTATAATAAGAACACTACTAATTACTAAAGCCATTAATAAATCAAGCGTAAATCCATAACGTAAGTAGCACCCCATATAAAATAGTCCTGTAATTATCTCAATTAAAGGATACCACCATGAAAGTTTAGCCTTACACTTAAGACATTTCCCACCTTGTATCAGAAAAGAAACTATTGGTATTAATTCATACCATTCTAATTCATGATTACAAGCTTCACAATGACTTCTGGGTTTAACAATCGATTTATTATTACTTAAGCGATGCCCTACGACATTAAAGAAGGAACCCATAATAGTTCCCATTATAAACATATAAATTGCATAAATTACATTATTCATTACATTCCCCCACCTGATACTTGATTGTACATTTCAAACATTGGTACTAAAATAGAAATAATAATTCCTCCAACTACTACTGCTAAGAAAACAATAGTTAATGGTTCGATAAAACTCTTAATATTATTAACCATTGAAGCATGCTGTTCTTGATAATAATGACTTACTCTATCCATCATTTCGGCAAGTTCACCAGTTGATTCACCAGTAACTATCATATTATAAGCAACATCTGGTACAGCCCAATGATCTTTAAAAGCTTTCGATATTTTATCACCAACAACAATGTTATTAATAGTATTATACATTATTTCTTTATAAATTTCATTATTAGTAATTTTACTTAAAATTTCAACACTCTGAGTTATATAAACATTATTTTTTAAAAGAGAAGCAAATGTTTTTGTAAATATCGCTATTTCATTATATATAATGATATTTTTAACTACAGGAATATGCATCAAAACAACCTGTACTTGACGTCTGAAAGCCTTAATTTTCTTGTATGCCATAAAGAAGATAATAATTGCTACTATTATTGCCAGCAATAACATCCAGGCATCCGATTTTAAAAATCTACTAGCTGCTAATACTAAAGCTGTTAATCCAGTTACCGTTACTCCATTGGAACTATAAATATCCTCAAACTGTGGAACAACATACAAAATAATAAAACAAACAACAACGATAGCAAAAATAATAACGATAGTTGGATAAGTCATAGCACTTATCATTTGTTTCCTAGTTGTTTCCATTTCACTATAATAGTTAGACATATCATCTAAAGTTGATTCTAAATCACCAGTTGCCTCAGCAGCTTTTAACATATTAATTAATAAAGGTGGAAACTTACTTCCTTGTTTTTCTAATGCCTGGGAGAATGAATTACCCATAGTTAGCTCATAAGCGATAGCCTGCATGGTAACCTTCTTATCTTTTTGTTTACCATACTGATTAATTAAAATTTTAATAGCATCATTTAAAGTAATACCAGCCTTAATATAAGTTGATAACTGTGTTAACCAGAAAATCAAATCTTTAGTAGACCATTTACTGCCAACTATTGAAGAGTCGCCATAAATGAAATCAATAAATTGATTATTTTCTATTTTATATACTTCTACCCCTTCATTAAGCAAAAATGAGTTAACATCCATCTTCGATAAAGCTGTAAAAGTTCCATATTCTATTTTACCATCAGTATTCTTTATTTTATAACGATATACTTTTGGCTTTCCTGGAGTTGTTGCTCCTGGTTGTTGTAATTCTAATTGAAGTTTACGTCTTTCTTCTTCTAATTTTAATACTTCTCTTTGAGTAATTCCTAAAAAATCTTTTATTTTCTTAGCAATAACTCCTAAATCATCATCACGTTTAGGTTTGTTATTATTCATAAATTTAGCTTGTTGATAAGCATCATCAACAGTCTTAGAAGAGGCATTAAATATACTTTGTAAAGGAAAAGAAATACCACGATATGCTAAATAAAAAATATTAAAAAAACTAAAAATAAATTCTAATAAAAAGTTTGATTTTTTTTCTTTTTCTTCGGGTTTAATATTAAGATTAGTATTATTTACATTATTAGTATTATTACTTTCTGCTCCTAAATCTAAGGAATTAGAAGAAGTAACATTACTTGCCATATCATTATTATGTACATCCATCAAATATCACCTATTATCTTATTAACATTATAACAAAAATGATGCAATAAGAAAACAATTTTTTCATATACTATTTTAGAAGGTGATTTTATGTATCCAGGAAATTTTAATGGTTTAACTTTTGGTAAGATAATTGGTGGTATTTCTAAAACACTAAATATAGTTAATCAAGCCATTCCTTTATACAAACAAGTCCGTCCACTTATCAGTAATGCCAGTAGTATTTTAAGTATTTTTAAAGAATTTAATAAACCTGATACAGTTACTAATTCCAAAGAAAAAAGCATCGCCATAAGCAACACTCTTCCCCTAAAAACTAAAATAACATCAATCAGTACTAATAATCCGACATTTTTCCAATAGTTTTGTTAATTCCATAATCTCCGTTTTTAACTGTTCTTTTAAAGTTAAATCATGTGATTTTTCTAACTTTTTTAATATGTCTTTCTTACTATTTATAATATATTCATAGTAATCTTGCTTATCTTTTTTTAATAAACCATATTTTCTCGTAATATCATCTAATTTAGGATTTTCATTCTTTTTAAATAAACAAATAACATACCATATATTATTGTCATTAACAGTAATTTCATCAATTAATTGATATCCTAATTTAGTTACTTCTACTCTTAAAGTATCTAAATTATTATTAGACTGTAAAATTAATTTCGTAACATTAACTAATTTTTCTTTATTATTTAGTATATGTAAAATAGTACTTGTACCCATTCCACTTACAACAACAGTATTAATATCACTAGCATTAATATTATTCAAGCCATCACTAACAATTAAAGGTATATCTAAATTACTATTTTTTACATTTTTTCTTGCCATACTAAGAGCGGACTCTTTAATATCTGTAAGTATTATACTTTTAACTAATTTTTCTCTAATAGCATAAATTCCCAAATATCCATGGTCACAGCCAATATCAACAACTTTATCTTGACTATCCAATAAAGATACTATTTTTTTTAATCGTAAACTAAGCATTAATCAGTTAAGAAATCCTTTAACTTTTTAGCTCGTGATGGATGTCTTAGTTTTCTTAAAGCCTTAGCCTCAATTTGTCTAATACGTTCTCTAGTCACATTGAATTTCTTACCAACCTCTTCTAAAGTATGACTAGTTCCATCAACAAGTCCAAAACGAAGTTCAAGTACTTCCTGTTCTCTTTCTTGAAGGGTAAGTAAAACACTCTTAATTTCTTCTTTTAGAATTTCGTTAGTAGCATATTCCTCTGGTGACATAGATAATTCATCCTTAATGAAATCGCCTAAATGCGAGTCATCTTCTTCACCAATTGGTGTTTCTAAAGATACAGGGTCTTGACTAATTTTGATTACCTCACGTACCTTTTCAACAGATATTCCCATTTTTTTAGCAATTTCTTCTTCTGATGGTTCTCTATTTAATTCTAGTGTCATTTGACGTTGAATACGAGCCATTTTATTAATTGTTTCAACCATATGAACAGGAACACGAATAGTACGAGCTTGATCAGCAAGAGCACGTGTAATAGCTTGTCTTATCCACCAAGTAGCATAAGTAGAAAATTTGAATCCCTTATCATAATCAAATTTTTCAACAGCCTTCATTAAACCAATATTACCTTCTTGAATTAAATCAAGAAAAAGTAAACCACGTCCAACATATCTTTTAGCAATTGAAACTACTAAACGCAAGTTAGATTCAGCAAGAATTCTTTTAGCTTCTTCATCCCCAGCCGCGGCAGCTACAGAATACTTCATTTCTTCTTCCATGGTAAGTAAAGGAATTTTACCTATTTCTTTTAAATACATGCGAACTGGATCATTAATATTAACATCTTTAGTTAATTCTTCATCACTTAATACTAATTCTTCAGTAGCACCATTCTTTCCATTGTTATCATCATCACTCACGATTTCAATGTTATTTTCAATTAAAGCATTATATAATTCATCTAGAGAATCAGCATCTAAATCTAGACCTTTTAAATGTTCAGCCAACGTTTCATAAGTAATAAAACCGTTCTTTTTACCTAGCTCAATTAACTCTTTTTCACGTTCTTTTAAAGGTTTAATTTCTTCAACGCCCTTTTTCTTAGATACATCGGCAGCATCCTTTTTTGATACTTCTTTTGTATCATTGCTAGTCTTTTTAGCAGTAGTTTTTTTAACTACCTTAGCTTTTGCCTTTTCTTCTACAACATCTTTTAAAACAATATTATGTTCATTTAAATCTTTATATAAAACCTTTACATCCTTAGGAGTAAGACCATACTCTTTAACTTTTAAAGCTACATCTTGAAAACTAACATAACTCTTTTCTTCATTAATTTTACTTAATTCTTCTAATACCTTTGGTAACTCTTTATTCATTACTCAACACTTCCTTTTTTAATATTTTTTATTTGTTCTAATATCTTTAGTTGATGTTCTCTATCAAGTTCACTTGCAAGTTTTTGCTTTAAAATTTCTATATCTTCTTTATTCTTTTGCCTTTGATAACTTTTGATTACTAATTCGAAGTCCTCATCACTTACGTCTTCGTCTTCATCTATTATTTTTAATACTTCCCCACTTAAAGCTTCATTATAAGATATATAAGATATAAAATCAGCAACTGTTATATTATAATTCTTTCCAATAAAAAACACAATTTCATTTGCTATACTTCGATAAATTTTATTAGGAAAATAACCGATTTTTTCTTGATATTCTAAAACGTATTTCCGGTCATTTAACATATAATATAACATTTTTTTAGTGATTTTGTCCAACAAATTTGCACTTGGTGGAACAATTTGTTCTTCTTTTTTAAATACTTCCTGAGTTATTGTCTTTAAACTACTCATTTCATTTAACCGACTCTTTAAAACTTCTTTATCAATTCCAGTACTTTTACTTAACTTCGTCAAACTAACATCAATATAGATTGGATCTTTTATTGTTTTTAAATCATCTAAAACTTTATTAATAAAATTCGTTAACTCAACCGTATTTTCTGGATTAATATCATCTTTTAAAGTATTTAATTTAAAATCTAAATAATCAATTGGATTATTTATCATTTTTAAATACCCATCTATTCCATAAGTAAATACATATTCATCCGGATCCTTTTTCAAGTTAATTCTAATTACCTGAACATTAATATTATTTTGCGTAAGTATTTCACCATTTTTTAAGGTAGCCATCTTACCAGCATTATCGCCATCAAGTCCTAAGATAACATCACAACGTAATCGTTTAATTAACTCTACTTGTTCTTTCGTTAAAGCCGTTCCCATTAAAGCTACAACATTTTTAATGCCGTTAATATAAAGTCTTATGGCATCCATCTGCCCTTCAACTATAATTAACTTCTTACTTCTTTTAGCCTCATCTTTAGCTAAGTGATAATTATAAAGATAATTTCCTTTTTTATACAAATAAGTTTCTTTAGTATTAATATACTTAGCTATTGCCTCACCTCGATAAATACGAGCAGAATAACCAATTACATGACCTTCCGTATCATATAAAGGAAACATAATACGTCCCCTAAAAACATCGAAAAATTTTCCATCAACATTATTTACTAATCCTAAATCTTCGATGGTTTTTATAGTATAACCTTTTTTCTCTAAAATATTTTTTAAAGTTGCTGGTTCATCTAGGG
>HF993108.1:0-29594 GCA_000433475.1 Mycoplasma sp. CAG:956 | reverse complement strand
TAGGGAAAGACCAATACGAAATTTATTAATATCTTCATCACTTAACCCACGTTTATGTAAGTAATCTTTAGCTTCCAACCCACTTTTCGTATTAATATTATTTTCATAATATTTATTAACAAACTCCATTAAGTCATATTCTTTTTGATACTTTAAAACAGCCTCTTGCTTAAAAACCCCATTTATTTGATAACCTATTTTTTCAGCTACAATCTTAACAGCTTCAATAAAAGAAACGTTTTCAAAATTTTGAACAAAAGTAAAAACATTACCGGCTGCTCCGCAAGAAAAACATTTATAAATCTGTTTCGATGTCGAAATACTCATACTAGGTGAGTGATCATCGTGAAAAGGACAAACACATTTATAATCTTTTCCTTTTAAGGTTACAGGTACATAACTAGATATAATATCTACAATATTACAGTTTTTACGAATTGCATTAATTTCTTCATTACTTATCATAACCATAAAATTATCCCTCTATATATATATTATTAACGCCACCCCACTATTTTCCTTCAAAAATTACAAAAAAAATGCAAAAACTTGCATTTTTCTTTCTTTTTTTCTTAAACTTTACACTTTTTTGACACTAATATCTTATTTTTCTATTGATTATTAAATCTAATTATACTTGTTTTATTTAATTTTCTTTTTAAAATAATTATTATTAGAACTAAACTTAGTATGTAAAATCTTTTTAGCTATATCACTACCTGGATAATCTAAATAATTACTATATAATCTTAATATATCCGGATTTTGATAGCTTAATCTTAAATGCTTTTTGTTGTCAATCTCATAAAGAGCACTTCCTCTTGCCTCACGCATTTCCTTCATAAGTGGAATCTTTGTTTTAGGTTGACCGCCACCACCAACACAGCCATTTGGACAATTCATAACTTCAATCATTATATAATCTTGTAATTTTGGTAATAATTTTTCTAAATTAGGCATTCCATAAACGCAAGCAACTTTATAAGTTTTATCATTAATTTTAATACTAGCTTCCCTAATAGCATCAAATCCTCGTAAGGTTTGAAATTGTAAGAATTCATCCTTAGCATCTTGCCCAGTAAGATAGAAATAAGCTGTTCTTAAGGTTGCTTCTAATACTCCACCACTAGTTCCAAAAATATTACCAGCACCAGTTCCATCAGGTAAAATTTTATCAAAAGTACCTTCTTCTAAACTTGCTAAATCTATATTTAATTTTTTTAACATTAAAGCTACTTCATGTGTTGTAAGACAATAATCCATATTGCTTAATTCTGGTCTTTTTATTTCCATTTTCTTAGCCGTACAAGGTGCTAACATAACATTAATAACTTTTTTATGATTCTTATTTTTAAAGAAATATTCATTAATAACACTAGCCTGCATCATAATTGGACTCTTTGTACTAGAAAGATTGCAAGTTAAATCTTGATGATATATTTCACAATACTTAACCCATGAAGGACAACAAGACGTAAAAAGTGGTAATTTTTCTTGATTATTAAGTCTGTTTACTAACTCCATGGCTTCTTCCATAACTGTTAAGTCAGCTCCAAAAGTCAAATCAAATACGTATGTAAAACCGGCTCTTTTTAAAGCTGTTACTAACTTTTCAGTAACAATACTTCCCTTTTCTAAGCCAAATTCTTCGCCGATTGTTGTTCTAATAGCCGGTGCAATCGAAATAGTTACAATGTTTTCTTTATCTTTTAAAAGCTCCAATACTTTTTCATAATCTAACTTTGTATCTAAAGCACTCATTGGACAATTTAAAATACACTGACCACAATTAATACAAACAGGTCTTTTTACTTCATCACGATTATATTTAATACCAACTGTATTTTCACAAACTTTTTTACATAAACCACAATTAGTACATTTATCTTCTAAAAAACATAAAGAAGGATTATCTTTTTCTACCCATATAGCATTAGAAGTATCCTTTTTAAATTCTTTTTTTAAAGCTCCACAGTTTGGACATTTATAATCCTTATCTAAAGTATTAAACTTTACTTTCATTACAATTTCATCATATATAAAATGACATTTTTTACAAATATATTTCATCTTTAAGTCCCTTCTTATTATCACTATAAGAATATCATAAATATTATTATTTTTAAAGAAGTAAACTTCATCAAAAAAGCCATAACTTCTTGTTATGACTTTTTAACTTTGAAATATTTATAACTTTCTATTTTACAATTTATAACTTCAACTGATACGGATCTGTTGAAGTTCCTGCTCCCTTATCAACAAAAATACTAGATTTCAGAAAAAGTGCCGGACGAACCGCATCAGTACGGTAAGCATTATTGTCGTAAACATTGCCGTCCGGGTGCACATAGTGCACAAGGTCAACATCAACCAAAGCAAGTGTCATTGTCCACTGCCAAGAGTCAGATAAATAATCATTATCTTTACAATCACTAAAATCGTCAGAATACCAATCATAAAGTTTTTTAGCTAGACAAGCTGCTCTATCTTTGGTTGTTCCTCCACTGGTAGCATAACCATAATCACTTGGATACATTAAACCAATTTTACCTGTCCAAGTAGTTGGTCTACCAGTATATAAGGTTGTTCCTCTTTCAATTGTATAAAACATACTTGCCGTTAAAGTATTAGGTGCATCAGTTCCGCCTAAATTCCAAACAACACTTTCAATGGCATTTCTAGTTGTATCATTTTTTAAACCTGTTTGTGTAAAGTCTGTTTCATTACAAGTAAATGTCGAACCAGAAGCAGTAGAGGCTGGAGCACATCCTTTAGTACCATTATAGTAAGAACCCATCTTACTATATATTTCTTGATTATTATAAGAAATTATATCATTTGCATTTGTATACCCACTTTTTAAATAATCTATTGGATTTAACATCATCATAAGTTGACTATCTGTCCAGTCATTCGAACCATAATCACTAGTAGATGTTCCAACGCCCGTTTTTTTATAATCCCAAGAAAATTTACCAAGACTGTCATTTCTTATTATTTTGATTAAATTTTCTTTTGAACCATCACTCTTAGTTACATTATTAAATACTCCAATAATACGCCATAATTCACAAGTATCAGCTGTGGGATTATTATAATCATTACAATTAAAATAGACATAGTTACTTGGATCTTTACCTATATATCTTACATTATTATCAGCATCATCAGTAGCTAAATTAACAGTATCACTTTGAGCAAGCTCTCCAATCTTATCTTTTAAAGGTTCTTTATCAGTAGCTTCCGCATTAACGACTATTTTAGACTTAAATACTTTATTTTGAACATCATCTTCTAAAGTTACACTCTTATCCATCCATAGTGATACACTATAATTCTTACTACCGTTAGGGCCTAATATTCCAGTATCCAATATTCGTGACTCTGTACTGCCATCTATTACTGTAGTAGCTGTATCATAACTACTCAATAAATTTATATTACCATTATTAATCATTACCGCAACATATTTACTATTTAAAGTTGTTCCCTCTAACATTTCCATATTTAATTTATACTCTGCCGATAATGCACAAGTATTAGTTAATGTAAACGTATAAGGATTTAACTTTCTTCCTTCTTCATCAGTTATAGGATAAGTATTAGTCAAATTAATAGCATCGCTTTCATTACTTAATTCTAATTTAAAGCATTTACTAATACCAACATTAGTTTTATCTTGAATAGCTGTAAATCGCCACCAAGCATAAGATATGCCAATTGCCACTATACCTATCAAACACAGTGATAAAATTACTAAACTAATCTTCTTCTCACTTCCATTCTCATCCATAAATAAAACCTCTACTAATTACTATTTCCAATTAAAAACAAGTAATCCCTTAAATTAAATATTACTGCAAGTACCTATTTACATAACTATTACATGTTTCATAGAATTTAATACTCTATGAAACCTAAAATACGTTATCTATTTTTAATTTATAGTTTAAATATATCATAAAAATAGATAATTTTAAAGAAACTTTTAATAGTAAATTTATCTTTTCATAGTCGAATTTATAGTCAAATATTATTTAAAGAATTAAATTAAAAGCTTGATAAGACAAATAATACTATTTTAAATATGTCTTTAACCATATCAGAATTAAACGATAATAATTAAAAATTACTGGAAAAGTCAAAAAAGAAAAATCAAGAACTATTATTAGAAATAGAAAGATTAAAAAATAGTAATATTCAAATATAACAATAATAAAATAATAGTATCTTTTTAAATCAGCATATGTTATTATGAAAATGTAGGTAGATAATACTTACAGGGAGGAAATAAAATGGTTAACAAAAATAAAAATTTATTAGAAAGTAAAGAAACATTATATCAAGATTTAAAGCAATGCAATTGGCTGTTATCAAAACAAGCCTGTGAATATTTAGAATCTCTATTAGCTTTAGAAATATCAGCTTTTAGTCCTGAATTTGATAATGATCATAGAGAAATTTTAAGAAAAATAGATTTATATAAAAAAATAGCTCTTTATAATATTTGTAATCGTACTAAAAATTTACTTGTAAATAATGGCAATGGCATCGAAATTAGTACTGTAGAAAGATATGATCACCCCGTAGAATTCAGTATTTTGAGTAATATGCACGGTAAAAACACAAATAGTTTCCGTTTCAATATTTCAGAAGATAATCCGTCTTATATAGGCGATGCTATTATTTATTCTAGTGAAATTAATCCTATTTTAAGACAACAAGAGCTTAAAAGATTAGAAGAGGAATATCAAATCAAATTAAACCAAGATAATCCCCAAGCACGCCATGATGGTATCAAAAGATTTCAAGACGAAAACGGTTCCAAATGGGAAGCTAGTCATCAAGCTGAACTAGATAAAATAAGTAGAAAAATAAGTAGTTTAAAAGGCTTTAATGTAGATAATGCCACTGCCGAAGAAATAGCAGCTCAAAATTACTTAGCTAACTTAATTTTAGAAGATATGAATTTATTAGATACTGACTTCGAACCAGCTTATAATCATGGTCTTGAAAAAACATTAGTGCGTAAATACCCTGGTATGAGCATTAAACGTAATATTACTAATTTATAATATACTAACCTGTTAGAAAAACTAACAGGTTTAAAATTTTTTTAAAATGCTATAATTAGAAAAAGGAGTACAATAAAAATGTTTAAGTTTAGAATTAAAAAATATTTAAAAAGAACTGATTTTATGAACGCAGTAGATACTAATAAAATATGGTCTAAGAAAGTAACAATACCAGAAACATTAGATATCATAGAACAATTAGAAAATGAACTTGCAAATCATAAGTTTAAAAAAGATAATAACTTTTTAGTTAACCAAAGAAGAAAGGGATTAAAAGAAACAATAACTAATGAACTACTAACTAAAAAAAACATGAAGAATATAAATAATGTACTTCCAGAAGCTTTATTTATTTTTTGGGAATATGTAAATGATGAATATGCTGGTGATGTTCTATATTATTATCATGAATTTGGATTACCTCGTAAAGACTTCTATAAAATGGATAATAAATATAGAAAAAAGGGAATAATCTGTTTACAAGAAAAAAATATTATTTTAAATATCATGAATTATATTAAATATTATATTAAAGAATATATGCAACAAAACAATTAGAAATCTTAATAGGTTTCTTTTTATATTTAAACAAAAGTTCAAATAACATCAACCTTTTAATTTATATTTGGATAATCAAAATGAAACATTTTTAAAACCTCTAGTAATACCAATTTAGTCAAGGTTGTACAACATCCTATCTTTATTTCTCCTTTAGACATATCTTTAAATGCAGTAAATTCATGTTCAATATTATTAATTAACTCTAAAGTTTTCTTAAAACATTTAGCCTTCTAAGGTAAGTTTCATTTTTTTATTACTTCTTAAAAATAATGTTTTTCCTAATTGCTCCTCTAACAATAGAAACTTTGTCCAAAAACAAGATCATAATTGATATGTTTTAAAAAAAGATCATACTAAAATTTTAAAATGAGATAAAGAAAATGAAATATAACAGTATATCAAAAAGAAGATATTACTAAAAATGTTAATGGTGATGGTTGGTCACTTGAAGAAAAATATAAAATTGGCAACATCCATCATTATATTATTAGCTATCAATATACAGATTATAAAGGTCATACGAAAATAAGTTCTAGTAGATAAAAAGAATGATAATTTAAAATAATAAATTATCATTCCTTTTTTATTATTAATTAATATATTTATTTACTTTTCTACTATCTATTAACATTTTCTAATCTATCGTAATTTAAGACAAAAAAACTTACTATTTCTAGTTAGCATTTATTACTTAAACTCGAAAAGTTCGAGCAAATTTCACTATGGTGCGATAGTTGAGTGAGTACACAACTTTTTTCTCTATGAGGATGATATACAAATCATCCATTGCTATAAACATTATATCATACTTTTTACAATTTAAAACATTTAATTTTATTATAGAAAATGCAATCCTACGATTCATAGGGTGACTTCTTTTAATATCTATAATAATATAGATTTATAAAAAAGGAATTATTATGAAAAAAAAGCTAATTGATTATTATGCAATTATTATGCTAGCTTTATACTTGTTTTATAATATTGCACTAAACTCATTAAAAATTGGTGGCTTACTTTATCAAATATTTATGATTATTATAATTATTGTAAATGCAATTATATTGATTGTTTTCAGAAAAGAAATTAAGTATAAGGAAGTAGATTGTGTTATTTATTTCATTACATGGCTATTTTCAAAAAATATACCACAATGCTTTTTCAATTTTTCTAATATAATTGTATTAGTAGGTATTGGTTTAATTGATAGTATGTTTATGCGAGTATTTGCAATTATAATTGGTCTTATTATATCTATATTCTTTTTACCATTATTCTTTGTTTTTCTCTTATGTTTTGGAACAAGTATGAGTGAAGAATCAGGTAGAAGTGATATTTATGAAGACATGCATTATTATTGTGAAAACAATTATGAAGTGTATTCTTATTCAGCTGGGGCTATGGACAGATTTCATTATAGTATAGGTAAATATTATGATATTTTAGATATTAATGGTATAATATATATATCTTACAACGAACGAAGCGAAGTATCACAAGAAGAGTATAATAATTATTTAAATACTCATAAATGTAAATTGATAGGTGATGTGAATGGATCTAAATAAAATATCTAACTTTATAAAAACAAAACGAAAAGAGCTAGGAATTACTCAAGATGAATTAGCAGAAAAATTATTCGTTACTGAAAAAGCTATTTCAAGATGGGAAACAGGAAGAGGAACTCCAGATATATCTTTACTTCTTCCACTATCTAAAGAACTTAATATAGATGTTTTAGAACTATTAAATGGAGAAGAAAATAAAAAGAGTAAAAATGATGTAGAACAATTAATCGAATATAATGAAATTACTAAGGCAAATAAATATAACTTTCAATTTAAACTAACTATTTTCTTTTATATATTATCAATATTATCATTCTTATTTTATTTAAGATTTGAATATGATCCAAATATTGAAGTTAATTATTTTATTAGATTATTAATTATAGTTATTGCTTCTATATTCGTAATAATTGGCAATAATATATATAGTAATAATTATGTAGAAAAACTAGAAGATAAAAAGAAAGTGTTAAAACTTTCTCAAATAATAGTATTTATATATTATGTAATTCTACTATTCAACATGGTAGTATTTGCTAGATATAATAGTATTGATAGTTATAATTTAATTCCTTTTAAATCTATAATTGATATATTTAAAAATGGAACTCCATACTCAATTATTATAAATATATTTGGGAACTTACTTGTATTTATGCCTTTAGAATATTTCTTAATTGAATTATTTAAGGTTAAAAAGTTTCATATCAATTTTATATTATCATTTGGAATTATTCTTCTAATAGAATTATTTCAATATGTATTCAAAGTTGGAGTTTTAGATATAGATGATTTAATAATATGTACTTTGGGAATGATGTTATTTTATGTATGTTACAATTTGTTAATCAAAAGAAATAAAGAGGTGCAAAATGAAAGTTAAAATAAAAGAAACATTTAAATATAGTAAATTGTCGATAATAATGTGTATAATTACATTGTTAATAGGTATTTGGTTTTATAGTTCAACTGCCATTGGAATTCCGATTAAAGAAAAATTAATAATCTTTTTAGCTAGTTTTATTCCATTTTTCATATTTTTAATAATTACTATATTATCTTATCATTTTAAAGAAAGATATAAAAAAATCTTTAAAATAATATCTATAATTTTAAGTTTATTATTAGTATTTTATTACTTTATAGCATTATTTGTTTGCAAGTTATTATCTGCTACAAATCCAGTAACTGATTCTAAATATTATAATTATTATGTAACTGGTGAAAGACTTAAAAAAGCTTTCCCAGCAAAAATACCTTCTAATGTTAAAAATATTGAATTTTATTATGCACCAGGAATTCTACAAGGTGGAACAAATTATTCTTTATACTATATTGATGATAGTATGACAAAAGAAAAATTTGATAAAGAATATAAAAATAAAGCAATATGGATTGGCTGTAAGGAAGAATATACAGAAAAAGAAGGATTACTTTCTAGAGCGTTTGCATATACACCAGCATATTATGAGAATGAAAATGATTACATTATATATTTAATTGAGGGAAGATGTGATGATTCTGGATATTGTAATCATGGTGACTTTTTAATAGCTGCTTTTAATAAAAAAACGAATGAAGTTGTATTTCGTTCAGAGCAATGGTAACTTAAAAAAAGATGATAATGAGTGTTATAACTCAAAATCATCTTTTTCTTTTGTTTTAGTATTATATGCAATTCTAATATCCTTCCATAGTTTTATCACTAATAATTTGGTGTCTATATAAATCATTAGCAAACTTTGCATATTGTTCTTTTTTATCATTTTGTTTAACCATATTTTTTATTAACTTATTAAAGAATTCTTCTAGTTGTTGAACTCTATATTTAAGTTTGTGTAATAATCTTAATCACTACAAACACCATCCTTTCTTTTAAAGATGACTTTTTAGCAGCAAAAAAGCAAATTTTTTAAAATCTGCTTTTAGTATTTATCCTTTTTTGATAATCTGATAGATAAATTGTAATTTTATTTTTTTATCAATATATCAGGATATTCTTTAGCCACTTTTTCTGCTGAAATATATTTATTTTCTAAAGCATATTTAAGAGTCATGATTTGATTATTTAACATAAATTTAATTGCTATTTCGTTAGTATCATCACTCTTTAAATAATAACTATTTTTATCATCTTTGTAGATTAATTGTTCTTTTTGATTATTATTATCTCTATAATCTAAAATGCCATAAAATATATATTCTGTTTCTTCTTCAATGATTTTATTTAAATCTATACCATTGGAAATTGAGTAATAACAACCATTTATACTTTTAGGAATTAGTCTATTACCATCATGCCAAACATAAATTGTATCAATCAATTTATTATCATTATCATACATTTCAAACTCAAAGGCATAATTATCTGTCAAGCAAATATCACCATATTGTTTACTACTTTTAATAGCATTTAAGATTTCAGTTAATTTGTTTTTATCACTTATTGTTCCTAATTCTTTTTGACTAGATTTTATAACTATTTTTGTAGTATTGCTTATTTTATTTAATGTTTCATTTGGAATAGATTTGGCATCTTTGTCGTCATTTTTAACTATACATTGATTAACAATATCTTTAAAATCAACATCATTGTCTTGATTGTGAATATAAATAGTAGGAGTTAAAGGACTCTCATACGTTTGATATACAGAAAATTTGTGATAGAAATATTTATCAAAATCTTTCATCACACTAGATTCATAAGTTCCATTTTTTGGAAAAACCATTACATAAATATTATTTGGATGATTACTTGCATATACTCCTTTATAATAGGCAATTTTTTCTTTATCATTACTTTTTATTTCACTTAATGGGATTTCTATTAAATCATCTGTTTCAGTTACAAGATAACCTCCTAATTGACTTTCTAAACATTGCACTAATTCCTTATCATAATCCTCTGTTGTTTTCTTATCAGATTCTTGTTCTTTTTTACCACAACCTGCAACTCCCAAAACCATAACCCCACACATTAAGATAGTAAATATTGACTTTTTCATAATCAATCCTCCATTTCTACAAACTTACTATTTGTGCATTACTTTGATAATCTAATTGTACTACTTTTTAATGCATTTTAATAGTGTTTAAAGCCAAAAAAAATCAACCCGAACGGATTGATATATATGTTAAGTTCAAACTTTAAAAGTTCGAACAGAAACGTCACTGGAGCAGGTAGCGGGAATCGAACCCGCCTCCTAAGCTTGGGAAGCTCATATTCTACCGATAAACTATACCTGCATACTATAAAAGCCTCATAACGAGGCTTACTTTCTTATTGGAGGGACCTACCAGATTTGAACTGGTGATCAGGGAGTTGCAGTCCCACGCCTTACCACTTGGCTAAAGTCCCAACACATTTTTTATTCTATCTTAAAATAGTCATTTTGTCAATTAGCCTTCTAACTATTTACTACTATTTTATGCAAATAATTTACTTATTAACATTAAACTCATTAATTTAAAACCTTTTTTTCTTTAATTATAATTATTTAGTTAAAATTATGACGTATAGCATCATCGATACGTCTATCATAATTAGATTTATTTTTACTAATTTCTTTAAACATATTAAATAAACTTTTACTAGTAAAAATTATTATTATTAAAAATAAAATTAGTAAAAGCCATGGTTCAATTAAACCATCAATAAATGCAGTTTGTAATAAAAACTTCCAATCAGTATCTCCATAAACCATCGAATATTTTAAAAGGCAAAAAACTTTTAATACTATTGGAAAAACAATAGTTATAACCATTTGCAATATCCCAACAATTTTTTTATTTTTAAACACAGCATATAAACTCGATATTAAACTTAACCCAGTTATAATTCCAACTGCAAAATACATGTTTACCCCATCTTATTTTTAATATCCTAAAGTATATTCATTATACCATAAGTGTTTTTCTATCGTATAAGAAATTTTACGATCATTATTTTTAGCATTATAATCATTAACTATTTCTTGTAATTTTTTATTTAATGAATCATAATTTCCATGAGTTCTAAACGTATGACCAGTCATACAACAGGTACTAACATAACAACTACTTTCAGGAATATTTATTTTAAAGCCATCACTATATTCATAATTACTTAAATTATAACCAGTTTGACATCTATTGCCAAAATCATTTCTAGGATTATAAATAAAATAGTAAAAAATAATAGCTAAACCAATAAATATAACACTAATTATTAAAATAATTTTATAACTTTTTTTCATAAATTTACCTTTCGTTATTTAATAAGTATAAACAGCTTACCCAGTATAAAAATAATATCCTTTGAACAAACATCTTACTTGTTGATACTTGTTATTATAATCAACGTAACTACCACAATATTATTGTCTATACCTAAAAAGTAAGCACCACAGTTTCATCTTAACATACTATCATAAGATCTAAAATACTTTTCGCTTCTTTTTATAAACTAGCTATAACTCATCATAATTATATCTTTTATAAAAATATATAAAATTGACTCCAAACCCAATATAACAAAAATTAACTATTTAAATAATCTATTTTTCAATACTATCCCACTCCTCAATTGCATTATAAAATAATATTTTAAAAAAAGCTAGTGAATAAATGGCACACTAATCTTTTCATATTGTTTAATATATTTATCATAAAATTTTTTTATATTTTCTTTATTAATATAAAAAGACTTATTACAATTTATTTTTCTATCAACAGCTTCAAAATTCATTTTAAAATCTAAATAATTAAATATTTAAAAACATCTTCATCTTTAAAATCGAAGGATTAATATTATATGCACCCACACATAGAAAAAAAGAGATAGAAATTAATCTAACTCCCAATTATATTTTTAATTGATATGGATTTGTTTTTGAACCATTTCCTGAGGCAATTCTAATACTTGACTTTAAATATAATGAAGGTCTAACCGCATATTCATTGTAGTTACCAAAACTACGAAGATGACCAGTTGAGTTAATAAAATAAACATAGGTATCATAATTTATACGTGGATCAATAATCCATTGTGGATAATCTGCTTTAAATAGATAATCATTATCTTTACAATCACTAACATCAGTATTATCCCAGTTAAATAATTCTTTATTTAAACATTCACTTCTGCTAGTAGTTGAGCCACCAGATGTTGCATAGCCATAATCACTAGCATAAATCAAGCCAATTTTTCCAGTCCAAGTTCCAGGGTGATTAGTATACCCCTTTCCTTCTTTTTCTGATGCATAAAACATCGAAGCTGTTGCAGTATTATAATTATCATTACCGCCTAAATTCCAAATAACGGTTTCAATAGCATTTCTAGTGGCATCATTTTTTAAACCAGTACTAGTAAAATCTACTTCTGTACAAGTAAAACTTGAACCACTAGCAGCTTCGGCAGGACGACATCCCTTTGTTCCATAATAATAAGAACCCATTTTACTATATACTTGTTGACTACCTGAATAAATTATATCATTAGAATTTGTATAATTAGGACTTAAATAATCAGTTGGATTTAACATCATCATTAATTGACTAGTTGTCCAGTCATTTGAACCCTTATTTGAAGTTGAACCACCAACACCATTTTTCTTATAATCTCTTCTAAAAAGATCATTATTAAGTCTATCTTCTTTAATAATTTTAACAAGACTTTCTTTAGTACCATCTGATTTTGTAACATTATTAAAAGTACCAATAATACGCCAAATCTCACAAGTATCACTAGTTTGATTATTATAATCACTACAATTAAAATAAACATAATTACTAGGATCAGCTCCAGTAAATCTTACATTATTATCTTCATCATCACTACTAACACTAGCACCATTTTGTTTAATCAAATCATTCATAGCATCAGCATTACTATAAGTCTTAAAATAAACATTACATTTTGTTCGCTTAGTCAAATTAGTTATCAATAAACCCCATTTATTATCATCCCATTTACCAACAGCATCATTATCACATACTATTTTAGAAACAACATATCCTGCATCTTTACTAGGAATCGTACTGCTATATTTATTGTCAATATAAGCTCCAATAACAACATCACCAGATATAAAATTCCCAACTGTTGATTTTACTACTTCTGTATCTTTAAATACATAAAATTTTGAATAAGCAAAAAAGATATTAATAAACAGTACCATCAAAACTGGCAATACTAAATATATATACTTTTTATTTCTTTTTAACTTTAATTTTTTTAAATAATCTTTCTTCAATTTTACCGCTTTCCATTCTCTACATTTACCAAGTATATCACATGGCATTAAAAAAATCAAAAGTTTAATTCAAAAATTTCTTCATACCATCCTACTTCTTAAACTTTTTTAAATATTAATTACAAAATATATTTTATTTTCTAATCACAAAGCTTTATTATCTTTTAAATATTTTTCACTTTCTATCTTTTCTATTATTACTTCTTTTTTTAGAATATAAATTATTTATATAAAATTATAATCTTTATAATCTATTTGCATTAATAAGACTTTCCTTTATTTATTTTAGTTAATTCTGGTTTTAAAAGAATATTTAAAACTTCTTGCCAACCCGTATGATAATCATAACCAGCTCTTATAATACCTAATTTTTTCAACTTTTCATCACTAACTTTTTTATTATGATAAGATGGAAATAATATTTTAACCTTTATATTAGGATTTAAATTACTAACTAAATCATCAATTTGAACGTCCCCAACACAGATATTTTTAGCACCCGTAAATATATAGTTTTTAACAGGAATAACATCTTCAGGAATAAAGCGATATAACATCTCAAACTTACTTTTAAAAATACGACCAGAATTTTTTAAATCAAAAGGATTACGACAATCACTACAAGGATAAATATCATAATATTTACTTAAAATACTAATAGCATTGATTGCCCCTGGTAAAATAACAGGGTTAGCATATTGGTCTTTAGTACTAGCAAACTTATAAAATTCTTCTTTTTTATCTTCTGGAATAGCCACCTCATCAATATAATAATCATCAAAATCATCTATTTTATAATTAGTATTTAAAAACTCATTAACAAGCTCTAAATATCCCAAAAAGCAAAAAACTTCATCTATATCCAATAATATTTTCTTTTTCATAAATTTTCCCATATATTTTAATTATTAATAAAACTAATAATATCTTTAATAATAATATTTTTTTCTTCTTCTTGTAATAATTCATGTCTTAGAGAATCATAAACTTTTGAAGTAACATTTAAATAACCTAACTTTTTCATAAAACGTTCTAAATTTTTAAATTTTTTTAAATTGCCAATAACTGGATCATCAGAACCAGCAAGTAATAAAATAGCTAGATTCTTATTATTAACCGCATAATCTTTACTTTGAAAAGCACTTTTTTGTAACTTATAAAGATTAATAAAACCATTAGTAGTAAAAATATAATCACATACTGGATCATTATTATAATTATCTACATTATTAGGATTCTTACTTAACCATGAATTTGGTTTATCATAACCTTTATTAAACTTTCCAAGTGTTAATTCATTTAATAACTTATTTGGCTTTCTTCCTTTATCAAAAGATTTAGATATCTTAGCAATTAAAAGTCCTAAATCAACTAAACTATTCTTAGTAGGAGGACCACATAAAATAACTTTATTAACCATATTATCATACTTTTCAATAAAACTTCTAGTTACTAAAGTACCCATACTATGAGCAAAAATAATTGTATTTTGAGTTTGATAACGATATTTAAAAAACTCAATAATAGTATGTAAATCTTCTCTAAAAGCAGTTTCATCTTCAGTATAAAAATATCCTAAATCATTATTACTTCTAATACTTTTACCATGACCTCTTTGGTCGTAGGCAACACTAACATAACCATTTAGAGCCAATTGTTCTAAAAAATAATTATATCTTTCTTTATGTTCAGTCATTCCATGAACAATAATAGCAAGCCCTCTAATACTAGTATTAGGCATTATATAGTTAACATTTAAATCTAAATCATCTACTCTGGATTTTATAATTATATTATTTATCATTTTTACTCTCTTTCTAATCATATTATAAAGGAATTAACTATTTAAAACAAGAAAAAGACAAATAAATACTAATAGAGAACTCTTTCAATTTTATTATTCTTTGCTATTAATACTTTGACTAATTACCATTTTCTTAGCCATTACCCAATCATGATTTTTATTTATAATCTCTAAATGACAATAACTACACTTACTTGCGGTAGTATTTTTTAACTTAGCCTCGCAGTTAGGACATTTATTTTCTTTATTTAAAATACTTCTTGTAAACACTATTAAATAATTGTAGCGAACTTTTTTATTATCATTACCTCTTATAGTCTTACCGTTTTTATTTACTATATAATCAAAGCATTCAAGTTTCATATTAACATACAAACTAACACTTTCTTCATCAATACTCATCCCGTCAATATAAGAACTTAAGAAAAGAAAATCTTTCATAATATTCTTTTCTTGTTTTAAAAGTAAAGTCTTTATTTGGGCACTATACATATTATACATAGCATCTGTTACCAAACTTTTCATCGCATCCATATCAGCATTCATCCATGCTATTTGAACATCTTTATAAATCTTATAAGCCTTATCTAAAAATTCCGTTTCTACAAAATCTGGCAAAACTTTAACTAACTCTTCTTTATTATATAAAGGTACATTAATAAGAGGATCAGTTTTTTTAGAAGACTCTGCCAAAACCGTTTTTTCCGCTAACTTATCAATTAAATTACCTAATTTCTTAGCAAGAAAAAACCCAGAAATAGAAGCAATAAAAAGTGCTGCAATTATATAGGGAACATCTTCATCACTAATAGTAGTCCCCCTACCCGATAGTGAGCCTGATGAGGAAAAATCAGATGACGAGGAAGATGACGAAGAAGATGATGAGGAAGATGACCCTGAGTCATAAGACCCATCAAACCCCGAATCAGCCTTTAATTGATATAAAGGTAAAAATAAACAAGCAAGTAATAAAATACTTATTAATACTATCCTAAAACTTTTTGCTTTTTTCATCCATAATCTCCTAATCTATTCTTTTACGTTTTCAGTTTGACTAATTACCATTTTCTTAGCCAGTACCCAATCATAACTATTATTTATAATTTTCGAATGACAATACTTACAAATTGAAGTAGTACTACTTTCTAAAACTGCCCCACAGTTTGGACATTTATTTTCTCTTTTTAAAATACTTCTTGTAAAAATCATCATATAGTTATACCAAACTTTAGATTTATCATTACCTCTTATCACATTGTTATCTTTATCTACTATATAATCAAAACATTCTAATTTTATATTAACATATAAAGATACACTCTTACTAGTTATCTCCATTTTGGTAATATTAGCACTGTAAAAATTAAAATCTTTCATGATATTTTTTTCTTGTTTAAGAACTAAAGTTTGAACTTGCATACTATACATATTGTATAACTCATCTGTTACTAAACCACGCATTGCCTCCATATCAGCATTCATCCAAGCCACTTGAATATCCCTATATAATTGATAAACAGTATAAATAAAAACTCGTTCATCAAAATCAGGTAACACTTCTAAAATCTTTATCTTATCATAAGTAAGTATCTCATCTGCATCATCATCGTTGGTTTTATTTCTTACTTCCACTTCTCGTATATTAAAATCTTTTTTTAAATATTGTTCAAAAAGAATAATAACTATATAACCAATAATCATAACTACCACGAAAAGAAAATCTTCTAATTTAAATTCATTTTTTTCATTATTTTTAGGTGGTTTCGGATTACTAGGAATTATAATTCCTTTATGTGGTTCCTTCTTTTCCCCACAGGAAGAACTTGATGATGATGAACTTGATGATGATGAACTTGATGACGAACTAGAACTTGATGAAGATGAAGAACTAGAAGAGCCCGGATCATATGACCCATCAAATCCAGAATCAGCCTTTAAACTATAAAGGGGAATAAATAAACAAACTAATAATAAAATTACTAACCCTAGTTTTTTTAAATTAAGACCCGCTTTCTTCATCAAAATCTCCCCGAATCTAAAATCCAGTTATAATCATCCAAATCAAAAATACCATGACAATAAGGACAATACCCACTTTTATTAACTTCTAAAGTTGCCCCGCAACTAGGACATTTCATCATTCTTCCTATTTCTTTTGTATTAATCTTCTTAGTAAAAGTTAAATAATTATTTTGCTCTATTCTTCTCTTATTATTTCCTCTTACTATTTTACCATTTTTATCTATTTGATAATCTAAAGCTCTAGAAATCAAATTAACTTCTAAAACTAATTTTTCATCAGTTTTAGAAAATTTAAGTAATTTTGTATCATAAACATTTAATTCATCATACATCTGAATAAGTCCCTTCTTATTTAAATTATCAACAATCCCTTCTAACTGTTCATAAAGATTATTACTGACAAAATGTTTAATATTTATTAAATTCTTTAAAACTATCCCCATTTTTACTTGGACAAATATATTATTAATATAACTAATAAATCCACTCTCACTAAAATTTTTATCATACATTTTTATTTCTTCTATCATCTTCACACCTACTATATACTCCAATTATATAATCTTTTTGTCTTATTATAAAGAAAAAAAATGTTAATTAAGAAAACTTATGTTACAGTATTAAAAAATTTAGTAGGTATTGTAAGCTCCGGTTAAAAAAAGAAATAGCTAACAAAAAACTACTTCTTTTCTAATTCATAAATAAATCTTAAAAAGCTAAAATATCTTTTAAAAGTTCCGACTGAGTTAATTTTACCAAATTAGTCTCGATATTATTCATATCTTCTTTTGTTAACTCTGTATAATTAGCATAATTATCTACCATTGACTTTTCTAAATCTTCCACATATTCCCAATTATAAGTAACAGTATAATTTTTATTATTTAAATTAACTTTTAAAGTTCCACTCCTAGTATTATCATTACTATAATTTATATTATCTTCACTAACTAAGACATAGTCTTTATTATTTATATTTATTTTTCCAGAAAGATTAAGAATATCTTTACTATCTAAAGTTAAATTAACAACTTCTTGTGTTCCATTTAAACTGCTAAGGCTTAATTTATTATTAAGATAATCTAATTCTATATTAATTTGAAAGTTATTTAGCAAATTAATACTCACTTTGTCTATATCTTTATTTTCTTCTAAAATAATAGTGAATAAATTATCTAAAGTTACTTCATACTTATTATTATTATTATTTTTATCCTTGTATATAGCAATACTACCAGTTATATTACTATCAAATATTGTATTAATATTATCTTCATTTATATTATATCTATTAAAATAATCAACAAATAAGTTATAGAAATCACTTTTTAATTCTTTATCTTTATTAAAGTTTTTCTTTAATTTCTTTAAAGTATTACTATCAATAGTGTAAGTATATTTTTTATTATAGTTATCATTCTTTAAATTAGTACTCTTAATATCAAATAAGCCAATAGAATTATTAATTAAATCTTTTGAATGATTAACAAGATTAACTATTTTATCCTTAGGATAATCCAAATTAATATTTTTTAATTGTTTTGTAAACGTATTACATTCTAAGGTTGCATCACAACTTACTGATGATGTATCAATACTTACCTCATACATACGACTTAATATATCATTATTTTTTACAAATTTACGAGAATTATGAATATAAAATTCTATTGGATTATTCAAGTTTAAAACTGACGGATTGATACCAAATTCACTAACATTATTAGCTAAATCTAACTTAGCAGTTACATTAATTTTTTCATCTAAAACACTATCGCTAGTTATTTCGGCATTAATACTTACTGGTTTATTAAATATTTTTTGATTATTGATTAAGCTGTCTTGGGTTTTTATCAATTTTTCACTAACATGAGTAATTTTGCTCTTAAAAGTATTAGTCTTTACTATTCTAAAACCTAAAAAAACAGCAAGTAATAAAACTATTACGATTCCAAATGCAAAATAAATTTTATTTTTCTTATTCTTCATTTTAACTCCTAACTAAGCGCACAAGCAATACCGCCAAGTATGGCACCACCGACAACGCCCGCAATTAAACCAACTGGCCCTAAGAAACCGGCTAAGATATTGCCACCAATGTAACCAGCACCGGCACCGCCAACAATACCACCTAAAACACTACAGCTTTTATCTTCTTGTTTAGGTTCTGGTGTTGTTATTTCGGCTAAAACTTCCTTGCAAACATTAGCATTAGAGCATACTTTAGCATAATATACCTCTGTATCGCCACCACCTTGAACAAAAGTGTGTGGAGAATCATAGTATTTATAATCCCATTTTGTCTTATCCCAGTAAGTTTGCATTAAACAAATAGTTCTATAAATAAATTCAAATAAGAAATTATTTTGCGCATTAGCACCACCCATTTTCATAATACAAGCATCGATTTCTTCTTGAGAGCCTATATAAACCGAAGAACTATGGTCAGATACTCCCGAAAATTTAACACCACTTACTGAACCTTTAACTGTTATTCTAGCTTCAACATCATTACAGCCTTTTTCATAAGTATCACATTTATAATTTTCTCTTGTTTTCTTAAAAGTAAAATCAACATCCGGAGCATCAGCATCTCTTTTTACATATTTAGTACAAGTATTAGTAGTACCAGCATCGTTTTTAACCTCACCAACTAAAGTTTCACCAGCTGTATTGTAATTAACTGTATAACTATCAAAATATTTATTATTTTTTTTAACCTTCGTACTAGTTATATACTTTGATGACGAACTAACAGTAGCTTTAACATCTGATACAAACCAATCTGTACCATTTTTACCGCCAACAGCATTTACCTCACAAATGGGTTTTTCGGCTAATCTTTTAACATTTAATTCACATCTGTTAGTATTACCTGCCTTATCTTTAACGTAACCATAATAAGTTATACCTGATCTCTCAGTATCATTTCTTAATACAATTTGTTCAACCCCATTATAATCTTCACTAGAACTAGTGGAAAGACCTTTTTCAGCAATACCACTTAAATTATCATTAGTAACTAGATTAACTTCTACATCACTTGTATACCAATTATTTGCCCCCTTAACACTATTATTTGATATTACAATTTGACAAGTTGGAGCCGTTACATCAACATGAGCCTGTAAATTGGTACTGCAGGTCTCATTATTTCCAATATTATCTTTTATATTCCAATTAAGATTAATTTTATCAGTATCAGTAGTTATAGTTTCCGTAGTACTCGGAGTTGCACACCCCGTACCAACATCATTTCGACATCCATAAGTGTAGGTATAACTACGACTCCACCCTTCCTGACCAGCCGGAATATTACATATTGGAACATTATTATCAATATTAGTAATATTTATTTCAGTAGGACTATCACTTACATTACCCGCCTTATCCCTAGCATAAGCATAATAAGTTTTATTTTCATAAACATCTACATAATTACTTCCGTCATCACTTTTATACTTAAAAATAGGTGTCTTCTTAACATCATCTTCTAAGGCATAAGCATAATCATTAAAACCAGAACCCGACCCATCATTTCCATTAAAAATTATCCTCTTTTTAGAAGTAGAAAACGAAGCATCAGCACTCAAATTAACTTTAGGAGATTCCTTATCAATTTTAACATCAACACTTTGAGTTAAAACTCCCTTTATAGTTTCCACTTTAACCGTTACTTCCCCATTAAAAAGTAATAACGTTGGTACTTTATATATATTAGCATACCCTTTTACCTTAGTTACTTCTGATGCCAAAGCCCCATTATAAGTAACAACATCACCATTAACAAGCCAACTAATCTTCATATTATCCGTACTCAACTTATTATCATTTAAAACCTTAGGATTTAAAAACAAATAAACATCCTTATTAGTCCACTCAGTATTTTTATTTTTTCCTAGTCCATACTGCTTTAAATTATCCCCTTTATCAGCATAAACCTCAATATCTAATTTTGAAGATAAAACCGCTAATTCAGCCAACTCGCAAGAAGTATCATCAGTTACACTAACACTATAATCATCAACATATCTATTGATATCAATTTTATAACAATCTAAATACCCACCTAAAGGATTACTCAATTTATTATTACCATACTCATCATCAAGATTAGTTTCCATATCAAGATATCCTTCTTGTAACAACGTAGCTACACTAATAGTAGCAATATTAACCTTTTTATCCATAGCATACTCTATAGCTTTCGTTTTAATTAAACTTATTTTATTATCATAAGTCTTTTGTTTTAAAGAATTACTAATTCCATTATAACTGGCTGTAGCAATCGTAACTAAAATACCCATAATAACAATAACCGCCAGTAACTCAGGAATGGAAAAACCCTTATTTTTCTTCTTCATCATACAACACTACCCTTCTACTATAATTAAAATATATCATTAAATTAAATTCCATGCAACAATTTTAAAAAAGGGTTCAATAAAATCTAGTGTGAAGTAAAAATCTTTATGATGCCTTATAACATAAGGAATTTACGGATTTTTTTACATTTTTTTTGATATGATTTTTTTAGTTATTTTTTGAACGTTTTTAATATTATTAAAATTTTGATAATCGAGTAAAAAATTTATTTCTTATTTTTAGTATTGGAGATATTTTTGTTTCTTGTTGAACCACTTAGTATGCCTGTAAATGAATACAATATTCTTCCTCTTAGAAATTTAAAATCTTTATATCCAAATCCCACTCTTTTTAACACCTTGATTTTGTTATTGGTCCCTTCGGTATAACCATTACTATATCTTTTATCTATAAAAGAATTTAATATGTATTCTTTCCATCTTGAAATAGTTTTTAAAGCTTCTATAAATTCTGGAATGTTTTTTTCTATATAATCATTTATCCATCTATCTATTTGTTTTTCAACATTCATTTGTTCATTATGATGAATAATATCTAAAAATTCTTCCTTTAAATAATATTCTTCTCTTAAATCTCGCAATATTGTTAAAATTTCATTAAATATCTCCGAAGGTAGCGTGTCTACCATATGACCATTTTTGTATCTCTTAGTATATACCCACCAATCTATATCATTACCATATTTTCTTAATAAACTAACATTCTTTTTATTTTTTAATAATTTATATTCTCGACTTTTTTCATTATATTCCTTCTGTTGTCTTATTCTTATTCCATCTAATGCATCCATTATATAAGTGATATAATGAAATCGGTCAACGACATATTTTGCCTTTGGAAACATAATCTGCGTGACCAACAAATACGGTTCGTACATGTCTGATATTACGAACTCTACCGAATGCCTATTTTTACAATATGTAAAGTATTGAATTAGGTATTCTTTTTTTCTATTTGACAATATATCTAATACTTTCTTATGGATTGGATCATTTAATACAAATGCGTACTTTCTATCTCTTGTATCAGCCTTAAATTCATCAAATGATATCACTCTTGGTAAATTAATTACACATTCTGGGATACCAAAAATTATATCTAACATTTCATTTTCTACAAACGTTATTGATACTCTGTTCTTCTGAGAGATATATTTAAATGATAAATTGTAATTCATTAAATCTTTTCTTATTTGAATTTTCACTTTATTTGAAATATTACCTTTATCAACATTTATGTTTAATTTTTCTGTAAATATCTTATTGCAATTATAACAATGATATCTTTTTTTACAAATAATTAAATCTACTTTTATCTTACAACTTCAACATACTGTATGCATCTTAATAATTCTACTTTAATTACCAGCTATAAATTTTAATATTGTAGAAGAAAAGGCAAAAAAATAAGAATATACTTAAATTAAGCATATTCCATCTATCTAAAAACTAATAAGTTATAATAATGATATAACATATCTTTGATTACGAACTGTTATAATCATATTAATACTAGAAGCATACTTCATATTATAATCAACCTCTAAAACTTTACTATTACTAATATCATTACTAGCCGACTTATCAGTTACACTACTAGTATATGTTTTATCATTATAAACATATTCAAAAGTAACAAAGTTATTATAAAAATCATTTTGTCCATACATACTGTAATTAGCACTTGTATCTAAAGTAACATCACTACTTAAAACCATTAAAGTTTTCTTAGTATTACTATTATTAGAAACCGCATTTTTCTTAAGAACACATTCATTATTTTTATTACAATAATTATATTCATAAGTATAAGTATCATTAATACTATAATCATTAACATAAACAGAAGTATTTTTTAAAGTTGACTTACTTAATATAAATTCTTCCCCTAAAGAATAAGTACCATTATTATTTATCTTATCATTTTCTTTAGGTGAAACTTTTAAAGTTTTATAAGTTGGTGTTCCTATTCCATTAACATATTTAACAGTATCTAATATTTTAATAGTATAACGATTACTTATTTCACTATCTAAAATACTATAGCATAATATATATTTATGAGTCTTACTTACTTCTACTTTATCTTTATAATAAGGTTCACCTAAGTCTTTAAAGTAAGTAGATTTATCTAAGATAGGATATATATAAGTATTTCCTATTTGTAACCAGAAATTATCTGTATCTAGAGCCTTCGGAGTTTTACTTTTATTAGTAACTGATAAAACTAATACTAAATAATGATACTTATCACTTAAAGCATTACCACCATAATCAACCTTGGTAAGATAAGAATTCTCAACCTTAATAGCAAAATTACTATAAGTAAAAGCTTTATCTACTCTAACATTATTATTTAACTTAACAATAGTACTTATAATAAATATTAAAAGTATAAGTAAAATAATTCCTCCTATCCCCATAAAAACTAATTTATTTTCTAATATATAGTATTTCATTTCACGTAGTTTCTTAAAGAAACCTCTTTTTATTTTATAGTCTTCTAACTGAACCCCAATTTCAATTTCAGCATCATCTTCTTTAGCAATATCAATATCATCACGTAAATTAGTAAATTCAAAAGTACTTAAATCAAAACCAATAAAATTCAAAAAATAAAATATTAGAAACAAAAAATTAGGGTAAAAAGTAAATTTAGATGTATCACGATATAAAAGAGCCGTCTGCGATTCAATTGTATTAAATTCAAAGTTTTCTAAAACTCCTCGGTAAACAAAACTAAATACTAGTAATACTATAAAAAAGATAGTAGATACCATATAAGCCTTTGTATCTTTATCTTTACTTCGAAATAAGATAAAAATAATAATATTTATCAAAATAATAACAATTAAAGCAATAGGTAACAAAATTCCTATATAATGTGCTGCTAAATCAACCTCGCTTGTCGTATAACTATTAGTAACAAAATTACCAAAGAATTGCATTATATTAAAAAATTTAAATATAACAAATGATACTAATAACATTAAAATAACATTAATTATTTTAAAATGCTCGATTAAAAATTTAAAAGGTTTTCTAATAATCATATAGTCACTCCTATTCTATATAAAGTATATCATAAAAAAATTAATTTTAATAAAAAATACGTTTTAATTTATTTAAACATTCAGTATATTACTAACAAAAAAGAAGGTGTTAAAATAAATAGTAATACTAATTTTCAAAACAACTTTTTTCAAGAATTATCCCCAGACATTTTAAAATGTTTTATTTAACAGAAAATTCACCTATTTACAATCTTCAAAAAGTTTTAACTTAATTAAATATAGATATTTTTAACCAAGATAATCTTAAAAGAATATATATTAAAAATGATTAATTAAAAAAAGCCTTACCATATCAGTAAGACCAATAGTTACTTATTTAAACGATAAGATTCGCCATCTAACTCTTTAAAAGTATATTCTTGTTTCATCTTAGGAAGTTCCATATCAGAAGGAACAACTTCTTTAGTAGGTTCACTATTTATAGCATCGGTATCATCTTCTAAAGCTACTGAAGTAGTCTTTTTATTCTCTTCTGTATCATTATCTTCCTTTTTTGAAAAATCAAAAATATTACCATCTTTTTTATCTTTTAAATTTTCTAAGAAAAATTCTTCAAAATTACTAATTTCATCATCTTTTAAAACCGGAATAGTCTGGGTAGTTTCCTCAATCACATCAACTTTTGAAGTACCATCACTAACAGTATCTCCACTTACCTCTTCAAAAGAAATCCCCTCATACTTAGGCTTTTCATCTTGTTTTTCTTCTTCTTTATCAAAAGAAACATTTTCAAAGCTTACCTTTTCTTCAGTCTCTTCTTTTTCAGGTTCTTTAAAAACAACATTATCTTTATTCTCTTTATCTTCTCTATCCTTAGATACTTCTAATTCCATATTATTTTTAGCATCTTTAAGAGCTAATATAAGTGTAATTACAAACAAAATCACAAATATTATGATTAAAGCTCCTAAAATAATTGGAAAATTACTATTACTATATAAATTATTTATAAACTTTTCCATATTAAAACCTTCTATTCTTAAATTTAGATTACCATAAATATTTACTTATTGCAATAAATTTTAAAACTTAACCTAAATATTTTGGTCCCAGTATAATAATTAATAAAGTTAAAATTAAGAATATAACACTAAATAAAACTATCTTAACTGGAATTGAACTAATTATTTTCTCTTGCATTACTTTTTTATCAGCTAAAATTTTATTTAGAATACCCTCTGCTGATATTTTAGTATCATTACTACTTAACATTAAAATATCATCGCTAAAAGAATACTCAGGAATAACACTAATTAAATTAGTAACTACATCATTAAAATTATTATACTTTTTATTTAAATAAACTATTTCTCTTGTTAAATCACTATCTAAATTTTTACTAACCATTTTAAATACTAAGTAGGCATCATTATTCTGATTTAATCCTAAAAGATATAACTTAATAAAAGTTTCTAAGTCATTTCTAATAACTTGTTCCCTTTTAATAATTCTAGAATTAATTAGAACATCTTCATATAAATAATGAAACAAAATGGTAAATAAAAAACTTAAAATAATACCATATACGGGAATTAACAAAAGAACAATGAATATAATAAATTCCATTAAAAGACGAGTAATTAAAAAAGTATCAATCCTTATCTTATTATTTATTCCTAATCTTTTAATTTTCTTATTTAAATTAACTAAATATTTCTTAGGATACAAGACTTTAACAAAATTATTCATCTTTAACCTCCAAGATATTCTTAATTATATAAATATAAATACTATATAATGCTATAACAAGTATTACTAAATATAATCCTTTACCATTCATTAATCTAGCAAAATAATCTAAATTAATAAATAACCCAAAAATAAATACTAATAAAGGAATTAATAATACAATTAAGAATAAATAATTATAAACATCAACAATCTTAAAAATATGCTCTCTTTCTTCATAGGCTTTAATATTATCATTAATAATATATTTATAAGCATCAACATAACTAATATTAAGAAGACTAGCTATCTTTAAACTTTGATAAATTGATAATACTTCTTTAATATTACTACGTTTATAAAACTTATAATAAGCATCTTCTAAACTAATATTATGTTTTAAATCTTTTAAAATCTTATCTAATTCATCCGTAATATCCCCATCTAAATTATTTATAGCATAATTTATAGCATTATCAATACTCATTTTTTTATTTAAACCATAATATATATACTTAGTACTTATAAAGACATCTTTAACTATTCTATTAGTTCTCTTAATATATAAATATTTCCAAAATAAATCTGGTAAAAAATAACTAGCTAAGAAAACAACTATAAAGATAAACGGACTAGCTGGTAAAATACTTAAGACAACACCCAGTAAGCATAAAGACAAAGCAATAATAACTAATAATAGTTTAATCGTAAAATAATCCACTGGACTAGTTCTATCTCTATTAATTTCTAAAATATATTTATCATATTTAAGCGATAATTTGTTAACAAAACCATAACGACTTAATCCATCACTTAAATTATGAATAATATTAAAGAACCCATTTATAATATTAGTTAAAATCGAAGTATTATCTTTAGGAATATCTAGGCTAAACTTACTTATACGGTGAACTTTTTTTAAAGTATTAGCAAGTTTTAAAAGAAAAATACCTATTAATATCGTTATACAAGCAATAACAATTTGAATTACATAAATTGGCATAACTACACCCCAAAAATATCATCTAAGGTATCATTACCATTATTTTTTAATTTTTTATACGTATGATTACTTTCTTTTATTAAACTAAAGGTATTATTTTCATAAACAAAGACATCCTTTAATTTTTGCCCTACGACCTCTTTAATACCAGTTACTCTAATCTTAGCATCCGCACCTTTTTCCATATATACTAATATATCAAAACCGGTATAAATACTATTTACCACCGTATCTTCCTTCATATCAGGATTTTCTAATAAAACATTAGTAACTAGATTTTCTAAAGTAAACTTACGAATATCAAAACTAGATATTATTCCTTGTTCTTTATTAACTAATTTTAACAAAGTATTAACATTTTTATTAGCATATATTAAATAAGAAGGACTTAAAGCCTCTATAACATTAATATCTGAAGTATTAGTACTTACTAATTGATGTGTACTATCTAAGTTTTCTTTTAAACCAGCATAAACTATTCTTTCATTAGTAGGAATAAAGTTTAATAAAGTATTAATTAAAGTTCTCTTACCACTACTCTTATTACCACAAACTAAAATATTTAATTTAGCCTTAACACAAGCTTCTAAAAATCTTGCCATATAAGGAGTAAGAGTTCCTAAACGAATCAATTCTTCAATACTTTCCAAAGTTTTATCACTCTTACTAATTGTAAGTACTGGATTAGATACAATAGGTGGTACTAAAAGAGTAACTCTAGCATCATCTAAAGTTTTAAAAGAAATATGGGCATCATCTAAAGAAATATTTAAATTACTTTTACGAGCTAAATTAGTAACTGTCTTAATTATATGTTCATTATTAATAAATGAAATAGAAGGATCTCTATGATATCCCGTACTAGTTAAAACATATACTAAACTAGGTGAATTAACAAATATTTTCTTAACTGAAGTATCATGCATTACTTCTGTAATTGGACCAATCCCATATATTTCATTATCAATTAAGTTATATAAATATTGTTTTTCTAAAGTACTAAGATTTAAAGATTTAGTATATTCATCCACTTTACTATGAATATCTGTTTCTTTAAGTCCTAGAGAAACTTCATCTATCAAACTAAAAGTTATATCATTTTTAATTTTTTCTAAAGCCTCTTTATCTTGAAATATTTCATAATCATTTAATTTTAAAAGATTACTATTTGTTATATTAAAAGCATTCGCTAAAGTTTTACTCATCTTTATTACCTCCCATTATATCAGCAGCTAAATTAAGTAAGGCTGTATAATCATTCTGATAATGTTTAAGAGCTTTACTATTTAAGGTAATTATCTTACCATCCATTATTTCTTTTTCAATATCAGTTATATAAAACTCATTAGAAATATGATAATCAATATTAGCTTTTATAATACTTTTTATATCATAAAGACTAAAGTATTGTTTTAATGGGTTAACACTTTCATTTAAAAGAATACGATATTTATTAATATTTAAATTATCAAATAAAGTTACTAAATTTTTAGTATTTTTTAAATCCATTGGACAATTAGTTGTAACCACAATCGCCATATCACAAAAATCTAAAGCAAAAACATTTATTTCATTTAAGATATGTGTCATATCAATTAGAATAACATCGTATATAAAAGATGCTTTTTCTAAAATAATATTAATTAAAGAATTATTAATTTTATTAAAGTCTCTTGGGTCAGTAGAAGCTGGTAATATATCTATGTAATCATCATATTTAACTACATAATCATTTAAAGAATCATAAGTATTATGCTCAATATCATATAGCATATTACAAATATTCTTTTTATAAGGAGTATTAAGCATTAAAGCCAGTCCCCCATTAGTTAAATCTAAATCAATAAGCAAGACTTTCTTATTCATACTTTCTATTATTCCAGCTAGATTAGCCGTTAAAGTTGTCTTTCCAACTCCGCCCTTACCACTAGTTATACAAACTACTTTTCCTTTACGCAAATTTTTCATCTAATTAATCCCTCTTTATTATCTATAATCTAAAAAGATTATATCACGACCTTTAATATATTGTAAATTAAAAAAAGATTAAGATAGTAACACTCAGATAGCAAAAATTTGTATAAATCATTTAAAAATCAATATACTATTACTGAGTATGAAAAGTGGTTGCAAAAGTCAACAAATATGCTATACTGCTTAGTGAAAGAACTTTAAACAAAAACTTGCTAATAAAAATCAAT
>HF993107.1 GCA_000433475.1 Mycoplasma sp. CAG:956 | reverse complement strand
TCATAGAAATATCTTTTAGTGTTTTCTTCTTGGCTGTAATTTTTTGATTTAGGTAGCCCTCGAATTTATTACTAAACAATGTTTCAGGTCTTAAAAACTTTTCAAAATCAGTTCCTAACCATTCTTCACATTTTTTATCAATAACAATTTTAAAATCATCTAAAGTAAATCCATCTTTAATTCTAGCCTTTATAAGAGTTTGTGTTTTATCAGTAGAATACTTATAATGTGAATTACTTTTAATATTTAGATATTCAACAATTCCTTTTATTTCTTCTAAAGATATTTTTTTAACATTAACATCTACATTATCATTAACATTAACAATAACATTAACATCTTGATGTGTTTTGTTTTCGTTCTCTTTTTGACTTTCATTTGATTTTTTTTTGATTTCTTTTTGATTTTCTTTTGTTTCTATTTCGTTTTCTTCTTGATTTTCATTTGATTTTGTAATTGAACCACACTTACTTCTTTTTTTGCTTTTTTCTAAAGGTCTGCGTAAGTTATTAAATATCTTTGTTTGCTTATCATTTAAAGTTGGCTCAACATCTTCAAACATAAACTTTGTTATTGCTAGTAATAACTCTTGTTGTTCTCTTTCGGTTAGTAAGGTAATCAGTTCGTAGTATATATAGTGAATCCATTCATCTTTTACCTCCAATCCTTTTGCTTTTTTAACCATTAAATGCTATAATCTAATAGTAAAATGTTTTGTTTTACATTTGATTTATGAGTTCTCAACCAATTCAT
>HF993106.1:279-833 GCA_000433475.1 Mycoplasma sp. CAG:956 | reverse complement strand
AAACATCTGGTCTATTTGTTGCTGCGATTATAATAATTCCTTCATTAGCACCAAATCCATCCATTTCAGTTAATAATTGGTTTAAAGTTTGTTCCCTTTCATCATGTCCTCCACCTAAACCTGTACCTCTTTGACGACCAACAGCATCTATTTCATCAATAAATATTAAACATGGTGCTGTTTGTTTTGCTTGTTTAAACATATCACGAACACGACTTGCTCCAACCCCAACGAATAATTCAACAAAATCAGAACCACTTATGTAATAAAATGGTACATTTGCTTCTCCTGCTACAGCTTTAGCAAGCAAAGTTTTACCAGTTCCTGGAGGCCCTACAAGAAGTACTCCTTTTGGTATTCTAGCTCCTAATTTTTGAAATTTTCTTGGATTTTTTAAAAAATCAATAAGTTCTTTAACCTCTTGTTTTTCTTCAACTAAACCTGCAACATTATCAAATGTAACTTTATTTTTATCAGTTTGAAGTTTTGCTTTACTTTTTCCAAAATCAAATGATTTATTAGCTCCTCCAACTTGTTTATTCAAGAAAAACAAT
>HF993106.1:0-123 GCA_000433475.1 Mycoplasma sp. CAG:956 | reverse complement strand
TAAAATATCACTTATAACTTTTTCTGACAATGGTGCTTTTAAAGTAAACATTTCATTATCTTTATAATCTTTTAATTTACCTTGTAAAATATAAACTTGACCACTCATACTTGGTGTTATTTC
>HF993105.1 GCA_000433475.1 Mycoplasma sp. CAG:956 | reverse complement strand
AGTCTTTTTTTATAATGTCTCCTAAATAGGGTTCACATCAATATAAAACTTGATTCTTTTTTAGTAAATAATTTATTTATTGTAGTTTTTTTGTTTATTTATTTTATGTATTATTCTATTCGCCTTAGTGAGTTTTAATTGACAGTTCTCTCCTTCCCTGGCTTTAAATAATACATTAAACTTAGTTTGGTATTAGTCAAATTTCTAATACTATTATAATAATTTTTCATCTTTTATCTTTATCTTTTTTCTTTAAATATTAAACATAAATTGAAACCCCATCCATACCATCATAAGAATTTCTTGCCTTAGAAGTATTGAATAGGAATACGTTTCCATATCCATTTATATTAAATGAATAATTTTTACTTTGACTTAATGTCACTGTGCTTGTAGCATGTTGATAACTACCATAGACTAGTCCACTAGTGTGAACAGTAAAAGTCATATAAGTATAAAATTCTTCTGTTGCATTTGAGTCTAGTTTATAAGAACAACCGATACCATCAGAATTTATAACATAATTATCGCAAACATGATTTGTACCATCAAACTTAAAAACAGTGGCATTACTATTATCGTAAAGTGATGTGTTAGAAAACATTGCCCCAATAACATCGTAACTTTTAACTTTTGGAACATATTTCCAAGTATTATTCATCATTATTGTACAAGCATTGCTATCACACGACTTACCAATTGCTAATCTCTTAGCTTGTGTTTCGACGTATGATGATGTTCTTGATTGAATATAATCTGGTTCTTTAACTGTTACTTCAACTTCTTTATTATTAACATCAAGCCGATTAATATAGTTATAATCATCTTGATTCATAATTTCAAGAAAGTGATCATCAAACATAGTTTTTACTAGATTATACTCTTTTTCTGTTAGGTTGATACCATTTGGATTAGTATAATAAATATTATTATTTGCTTCGGCATTTACTGTACCAATACCAATTATGGCAGTTGATAATGCTAACAACGATAGTAATCTTTTCACATTCATTCTCTCCTTTCATGTTTTCATTGTAACACAAAGTTGAGAAATTTTACGTTCCGTTTCGTCACATCATTAATTTTCAATCATATGCTTATAATTACTGTTAAAATCATCAATGAAATTATAATGTTTTTGGCAATCACCATATATGCAACTATCTCTTTTGACATCAAATATTATTAATTTATTATAAGAACCTGTATTATTTTCCAACACAAAAATATTTTTTGCTTGATTGTCATATATAATTTTATTGTTTTCTGTAATTATAGTTAGATTTTTTATATTTTGATCATATTCAATCATAACTTTTTCATTATTGATGTTTGTTTCATACTTATAAACGTTTTTATCTTCATCGTAAGTAAAATTTTTGGAAATAAATGTTGGTAAATTTTTATTATTATTTTTAGTTTTATTCTTATTAATACTACTGGCATTGCGATTATTAAAATTAAATATTTTATTATTAGACATTTCCAAATTAACATCTAATTTTAAAGTTTCAATTTTGTCATCGTAATAAATATCTACATATAAATCATCAATGTACTTTTCTAAATTAGAAAAATTCAAATAATTATCTTTATTATCAAAATCTCTTAATATAGCATTATCTTCACGATTACTTAGTACAATCTTTTTATCTCCATCTAGAGCATAGAATTTATAACCATCATATGTTGTATCATCACCATCAGAATCAGTAATATTACCAAATTGGATGTATGACTCATTTTTAGTAATAAGCATTAAAGTATTTTTAATATCAAAGTTTTCACCTTTAGCACCAACACTATATAATTTATATGCATTATAATTTAAAATAAAATAAGCTCCAAATATTATAAAAAGTAAAATTAATATAACTCCACTAAAAGCCTTGCAAGCAAGATCAAATTTTCTACGGCTATCTGTTATGATAGTGGCTGATAATGAATCTATCTCTAAAGCATTTTCTTTCGTTTTACGTTCACCAAATATTATTTCATCAATTGTTATGTCATAAAATTTAGATAGGGCTCGCAAGCATTCAACAGCAGGCATTTTATTGCCATTTTCCCATTTCGATATTAATGATCTGCTAACATTTATAATTTCTCCAAGTTGTTCTTGAGTTAACCCTCTATCTTCACGCAATTTTTTTAAAAATTTTGCCATCTTATTCATATTCATATAAATCACCTCACATATATTAGATAATTATATCATATGAATTATATCTTTTAAAACATTTTATCGATACTTTTTGGCACTTTATCTTTTAAGATTGTTTCTATTATTCTATCTTCCTTTTCTTTACTAATATTTTTACCAGTTATTTTAGATAATGTTCCAATAACTTCTCTAATAGTATTTTCATTTTTCATATTGCCATTATTTAACTTTTCAGCTAAATCTAAAATGGTTTTTTTGTTTACTTTAGTCTTCTTTTCAACTTTATTAAAAAATTCATCATTAAAATTCATATATTAATCACCTGTTACTAATATATGAATTATTAAAAAAAAAGAGACAAATATAACAAAAATAAAAACCTATAAAGAATTTTTTATTATTCTTATAGGTTTAATTTTAATAGTCTTTATTTTTTATTTTTGTTAATACTTTATCAACATCAATATCTAACTTGTTAGCATTTTTATTTTCTGCTTTTTTATAATTATTTTTATTGGAATTGTGGTTGTTTTTCTTATATTTATTTGTTTGGTGTTTATTCTTGTTGTAATAATTATGATTTCTGTTTGTTTTATTATTTGATTGTTTGTTTTTAGAAGTATTATTATTTGCTTTTGATTTTGTTTTTGATGAGTTAGATGCTTCCGTATTTTCTCCTTTATTTGACTCAACAGCTTGTAAAGATTCTTTAGATACAGTTTTAGGTACTACGATTTCATCTTCGACTTTTTCTTCTTGATTTTTTGCTTGTTTTTCAGCAATTTCTATCTTATTTTCATCAACTTTTTCTGCAGTGTTTAATTCTTCAATATATTTAGTTTCTGTTGTAGTGTTAATTTTTTCAACTACGGATTTTGTTTCTGAATTATCAGGTATATTCTTATCACTTAATCTATTTTTTATTTCTTCTTTTAATTTTTCTTCTTCTTCTTTTGATAATTTATTTTCTTTAACTTCTAGAGATCTGTCTACTTTTTTCTTAGTATCTACTAAGTTTAACATTTTAAGTAAATCATATATTAAAATACCAAATGATGGAATTAAAATTAAGAATAATTTAGAACCTTGTTTTAATAGAAAAAATTGAGCTTGACCTAATTGAGGTATTTTTAAGATAACTTTACCTATAATATTATTAAATTCAACTGGTGAGTCATCTGGAACTAAGTTGTTATCACCTTTTGTTGTAAAGTAATAAGTACCATTATCGTATGTTATTTTATTAATTCGGTGGGTTATTGTATCACCATAATTTATTTTACTTTGAGAAATGAATGTTATGACATCTCCCTCATGTAATTTACTAGGATCATCTACTCTTAAGTTAACAACAACATCATAAACCTTAATTGTTGGTAACATTGAACCAGAAATTATTGTATATAACGAAACAATTGGTTTAAATCTTTCGCCTTTTTTAGAATATACAGCATTAGCAATTACATAATAAATTAGAAAGGCTGCTACTATCATTAGTATAGCAAAAATTGTCCAAGTAAGAATATCTGCTATAAGTTTAAAGATGGATTTTTTACTATTATCTTTTCTATTCATCTTGTTTGGTCCTTTCTAATTATTTAACAACTATTTCTAAGTTTGTACGGAATAGTTTTCCTTGATCAGCATTTTGATCTTGATATGTTTCTTTAAATTCATAATTAATTACATAAATATTTTCTGAATTTGGAGCAATTACTTCATTTTCTATTAATGGAGATTCAATATATGGAGCTTTAGAGAATCCTATTTTTTGATCATTTCTTGTTAAAGTATAGTCTAAATTATTTTTTTCTGTAAATGTATTTACAACATTTTTCCAATTTAATGTGTAACGTACAGTATCATTACTATTATTTTTTATTTTGAATACTTGTTTGCCACTCCAACCTGGTTCAATATCTTTTTCATCTAAAACGATTATGTCTTCAATGAAGAAATTTTGACCTAATATTATTTCTATTTCATTACATTTGTTGTCGCACTTGCCGTTGCCATCAGTATCACAATTATAATCGCATCTGCCATCTTTATTAGTATCACAATTTAAATCACATTTACCATCTTTATTACTATCAATATTTAAGTCAGCTTTGCCATCACCATCGACATCAATATTACGATCTGGCCATTCATCACCATTATCATCACAGTTTAAGTCACACTTGCCATCGCCATCGGTATCTTGATTCATCTTATTCCAGTCGCCTTTACCATCTTTATCTTTGTCAACATTTACATCTGGATTACCATCTTTGTCAATATCTAAATTTGTATCAGGTTTGCCATTGCCATTAGTATCAATATTAATATCAGGTTTACCGTCACCATCAATATCAATATTGCGATCTGGCCAGCCATCTTTATCGTCATCACAGTTTAAGTCACACTTGCCATCGCCATCGGTATCTTGGTTCATTTTATTCCAATCACCTTGACCGTCTTTATCTTTGTCAACATTAATATCTGGGTTGCCATCTTTGTCAATATCTAAATTTGTATCAGGTTTGCCATCACCGTTAGTATCACAGTTTACATCACAAATGCCATCACCATCTAAATCAACATTACGATCTGGCCATTCATCGTTATCAGTATCACAATTCAAATTACAATTACCATCGCCATCGGTATCTTGGTTCATTTTATTCCAATCACCTTGACCATCTTTATCCTTGTCAACATTAATATTTGGTTTACCATCTTTATTATAATCTAAGTTTGTATCTGGCAATAAATTACCATTAGTGTCGATATTATTATCAGCCTTACCATCACCGTTAGTATCACAGTTTACATCACATTTATTATCTTTGTTAGTGTCAATGTTTAAATCAGCTTTGCCATCACCATCAATATCAATATTGATATCTGGCCATTCATTGCCATTGGTATCACAGTTTAAATCACATTTACCATCACCATTAGTATCAGTATTAGTCTTATTCCAGTCAGCTTTACCATCCTTATTTTTATCAACATTTACATCAGCTTTACCATCTTTATCAATATCTAAATTAGTATCTGGCTTACCATTACCATTAGTATCAATATTTAAATCAGCTCTACCATCACCATCAACGTCAATATTACGATCTGGCCAGCCATCTTTATTATCATCGCAGTTTAAATCACATTTACCATCGCCATTAGTATCCTGGTTTGTCTTATTCCAGTCGGCTTTACCGTCTTTATCTTTATCAACGTTAATATCTGGTTTACCGTCCTTATCGATGTCTAAATTAGTATCAGCCTTGCCATCGCCATTGGTATCAATATTAATATCAGGTTTACCGTCACCATCAATATCAATATTACGATCTGGCCACTCATCGCCATCGTCATCACAGTTTAAGTCACACTTGCCATCACCGTCTGTGTCGGTATTAGTCTTATTCCAATCAGCTTTGCCATCATTATCTTTATCAATATTTACATCAGCATGTCCATCTTTGTTTATATCTAAATTAGTATCAGGTTTGCCGTTGCCATTAGTGTCAATATTTAAATCGGTCTTACCATCACCATCTAAATCAATGTTACGATCTGGCCACTCATCGCCATCGTCATCACAGTTTAAGTCACACTTACCATCACCGTCTGTGTCAGTATTAGTTTTATTCCAATCAGCTTTACCATCACCATCTTTATCAACGTTTACATCTGGAATACCATCTTTATTAATATCTAAATTCATGTCTGGTTTAGCATTGTTATTAGTATCAATGTTAGTATCAGCTTTACCATCACCATCGACATCAATATTTATATCTGGTTTGCCATCACCGTCAATATCAATGTTTATATCAGGCCAGCCATCATTATCCGTATCACAGTTTAAATCACACTTACCATCGCCATCAATATCTTGATTCATTAAATTTTTATCTGGTTTACCATCACCATCAGTATCGATATTGAAAAATACTTCATCGAGTTTAGTTTTGCTATATGTGATATTGATATGTGGTTTCTTACTAAACCACTTTGAACAGTTGGCATCACATTTGCCATCGTCATCAACATCTAAGTTAACTTCTGGAATTTCATCATTATTTATATCGATATTCATCCAAAAATGTGGACCTTTAGAAGTACAACACCCAATTATTAAAAGAAGAATTATTATGATAATAATAATAGTCATTATTATTCTTTTCAAGGTTTTATTTTTTTTAGATTGATCATTTTCTTTTTTTTCAACTAATTCTTGTGTACCAATATCATTTAAATTTTCTTTTTTCTTAGGCATTTCTAATATTTCTTTATCATTTTTTTCGTTATTCATTTGTACTATCTCCTTCTACAATATTGATTTTCGGTTGATTATTGCTGGAATTAACACTTTTTTTAAACGATATGTATATCATGATGGAAGATACAATTGTAAATATTAAAGCGACTACAAAGCATGATACCATGAGTGCTAATACTAAATTTCTTTCTTTCTCATCTTTTTTTATATAATCGTATAATTTATTTAAGAATTTTCCTTTTATTTGTTCCGATTCTATTTTGTTTATCATTGTTAAGCCTCATTTATTTAGTTGCGGCAGCTACGGCTTCTAGTGATGCACTAAATGTTTTGCTCATTTCTTGTGATTGATCTAAATCAGTATCAGTATAATGAACTTGTAACTGACAAGTATTTGAATTACCGGCTGTAAGAGTACCGCTAATTAATGTATCAGGAGAATCTGGCATCTCTAAATTAGTACCTGTACCAATTGTTGCTGTATCACTACAAGATATAGTATATTTCAAACCAGTAATTCCCGTATTTGTTATTGTTTTCCAATTAATTTTATAACTTAATGGAACTGTTCCAGTGTTTGTAAATTTTATAGTTTTAACAGCTGTTGACGTACCAGGAATGGCATTTGTTAAGCTTATTGCATTACCATCACTGTAAGTTGCTGTAATATTAGCTGAAGTAAATTTGCTATTTGAATTTTCTGGATTAACTATGCTAAATTTAGCAACAAAGTAAGCATAGGAAGTAGTTACAGTTAATGTTATAGCTCCAATCATTAAAACAAAAGCCATCATTCCCGTGTATATTTTTTTCTCAATACCCTTGTTATTCTTCATACGATATCACCTAGTATAATAATAGCAAAATTATCATTTTTATTCAAGAATTATTCCCTTCTATTTATTTTTTTATTGATTAAATTTTTTATCTTTTAAAAATTAAAACTAAAAAAAGACCTAACATTTAATCGTTAAGTCTTAATTTATTAGTATTTAAATACTAGCTATTAGCAACTTGTTCAGCAGAAACTTGAATTGTGAAAGTTTGTGCTTGTTGAGAATCTTGATTTCCTTTATTAGCATAATCTACGATAAGATAATATTTCTTATGTGTATTATAAGCTACATCTATAGTAGTAGTAGAACTTGTTGAACTACTTAAAACAGCTGTTTCACTACCTGTTAAACCTTCACAAGTAGCATTATCATAGTATTGTAAGCCACTTGCATCTGGTGTACTTTGAACTGATGATTTGCAAGTAATTGTAGTTGCAACTGGAACTTCAATTAATTTCCAAGTTACATCAGTTTTAAATGCTTCTGGAATATTAGCTGCTACAGTAATTTTAGCTTTAGCTGAAACATCACCTTCAGCACCATTACCATCAATTGTTAAAGATTGAGCTCCTTTAAAGCCAGGGTATGCAGCAGTACTATTAATTTTCTCACCTATAACAACAGAAGTACTAGCTAATTTCTTAGTTTTAACAGTATTTACAGCATCTTTATTACTAACAGCAAAGTTAGCAGTAAAATATGCGAATGTTGTACCGATAACAGCAGTTAATAATGTAGCTACAGCTATTACACTTAAAAAGATAACATTTTTCTTCTCCATGATTTCTCATCCTCCTCTATGATTACATAATACCAAATTATAAAAATGATTTCAACCCCCCTTTTAAAAATAATTTATAATTTGTAAATTTATTTTGGGATGATTTTATGGTTATAATAAAACTTGAGTTGCCTGATAACCGTAAATTTCAAGAATTGCCACTATTCGTCGACTTTTATTTCCAGCATTACAATATATATAATAATGTCTATTTTTATCTAATAAATTTTGAAAATTATATGATAATTCTGAAAATGGAATATTGATTGCTCCCTCAACATGTTTCATTTTATAAAAACTTGCATCTTCTACATCAATTAAGGGACCCAAATTAGGATTATATTTTTTAATATTAATGACTTGCATAAAAAAAACTCCTTTCGTTATATTTTATGAAGGAGTATTTTTTTAGTAATAATTATTTTAATCTCCAAAGAAATCATCAAAGAACTCATCATCTGAAATAGTTTGATTAGTTTCATTTTTTATTTCTTCTGGTTTAACATTAATGATTGGCTTTTCAGCACTTTTTATTACTTCATTTTCCATTGTCTTATTTTCAATAGAAGTATTTTTAGCATTTTCTGTTATTTCACTGATACTTGGAGTTGAAATAAATTTATTATTAGAATCATTCGTAGATTCACCTAAATTAGCATTAACTGGATTATATAACATATCCCTTAAGCTACCGCTTACTGTTGGTTTAGGAATATCAAGAATAATATCATTATTATTATGATCTTGTAACTCATCACTTGCTACTTCATTTATGATGTCATTTTCTGGTTGTTTAGATAGTTCTGGTGTGTTATTGATGTTATTTGCCTCAGTTGGAGCAGTAATAGGTTCTTCAATAGTAGGACTAATTTTTTCACTAACTGGCTCAACTTTGGCTTCTTTTATTTCTTTTTTATGTTCAACTATATTTTCTTTAGAATCTTCATCACCAACAAGATTAGCTAACAATGTATCTAAATCTGGTATCTTAAAATTCAAATTATCGTCATGATTGTTTTTAGGAACTACTGGTTCTGATCCAAGTTTACTATGTACCTCTGATACTTCATTTTCTACTTTTGAAAAATCATTTTTTCCTAAATCAATGTCGGTATTTACTGAACTTAAAATATCATTTTTATTTTCATTTGGTACTGCAATTTCTGGTGCTTCTTTTTCAATATCTGTTTCCAAATCTAATGGTTTTATATCTGGAATAGATTTGAAATCAGTTGGCAAATCAGGTTTAATATTATCTTTATTTTCATCAGTTGCTTTCTTAGCGTCTAATTCTTTTTGTTTGGCTTCTTCAGCATCTAATTCAGCAATTTTTTTATCAATATCTTTAAGCATGGCATCTAAATCTAATCCACCAGTTGGGCTTGTTGGAGACGTTGGGCTACTGCCTAAAGGATTAGAAGGTTCAAATGGACTAGAGCCTCCAAATGGACTAGAGCCTCCGAATGGTGAATTACCAAATGGATTATCAAAAATATTTGGACCACCAAATGGATTATTACTATTTGCATTAGGATTATTTAATGATTGTTCTTTTTTCTTTTCTTTAACAAAAGCTTTTATGTCGAATAATTGAACAGCTTTTGCCTCACGATGTGGGAATGGTTCATCAACTTGTTGATAACCCCAACTGGTTTTATAATCAAATTGTAATTTGGTTTTAAAGGGACCCTTACGCATTCTAATAAGTAAAGCTTCACCCAATTTAAACTTTTGCAAATCAGTTACTGTAACCAATGGTGTTGATGCAGTTTTATCCTTTTCTTTAGATTTAACTTCACCACACATCTTACTAATTTCTTCCAGAGCGGCAAGCTCACTAGAAATTAAGTAAATTGTATTACCACAGTTACCACGAATAACTTCAGCTACTTCTTTACCATATACATCATTTAACTGAGCAAAGTTCTGAATAATAAAAGTAAAACGCATAGCACGGCTTCGGGCTGCTGTTACCATAGAATCAACATCTTTTAATGGTGGCATGTTAGCAAACTCATCTAAAATGAAGTTAGTTCTTATTGGTAATTTTCCACCATTACTTTGAGCAACATCGATTAAAGTTTCATATGCTTGTTTAATAAAGATAGTTGCTAGAGCATGATAAGTTGTTTTTTCATCATGAATAACAATAAATACGGCAGTTTTTTGACGTCCAATATCTAAGATATTAAAATCACTATGTCCTAACATTTCAGATAAGTTTTGACGAGAAGCAAATAGTCTTATCTTTTGTCTAAATGTTGACATGATACCACCTTTAGTATCACTAGGAGCATTAATTGTATTTGATGCAAATGTATAAGCTGAAGATGCTTCACCTTTCATAGTAAAATACTCTTTTGTATAAGTTGATGGTCCAAGACGATCTTCACCAGATGTTGACATAACACTAATAGAGTTAATATTAATTTCTTCTTCTTTTGCATCTTCAAAAAGTCCTAATGCTAAACCAGAGAAGAAGTCGGCAGCACTCTTTTCCCAGAATGGTTCGCCTTTATTATTGGGATCATACAAGATATTTAAGGCAACATCATCTAGTAACTCGGTTGCTTTATCCATATTGCCCATTTTCATATATTGATAAGGCAAAGTTAGTGGGTTCCAAGCATTACCATTTAAAGGCTCACGGAAGTTTAAAACGATAACATTATATCCTAAGTCTTTTAAACGATGTGCAGCTGAAGTATAAAGCTCACCCTTAGGGTCAGTAATAATCATTGATTCACCTTTTTTAGCAAGTAAATTAACTAAAGGTTTAACAATACATTGTGATTTACCAGAACCAGATGCACCAATAACTACTGTATGATATTCACCATCATCAACCCAAACTTTATGTTTTTTAGTATCATAAATTAGAGGAATACCGGCAGCATTAACAGTTGGGGCAGTATAATCTACCTCAGTAACACCTCTATCAGTTTTAATATCTTTTTCTTTAGCCCAAGATGAATAACCAGTCTCTTGTTTATCTTCAACAACTAATCCTACACCTTTGCCACTCTTTTTTTCAAATATGTAGGAAGAAACAGATGCAAAAATAACTATTACACATACAACATACAGTAATAGAGTTAACCCTAAATAGGCACCACTAAAAGCAGGAAATGGATTAAGTCCCCAAAGAGATCCTGTTGATCCAAAGGTTACAAAATTCATTACTCCAATGGCACATAAATAAAGTAAAAATACTAAAAAGCATGCTAAAATAATTAAATCTTTTTTTGATATTCTAAATTTCACTTGCAACACCCAATTTCTATGTTTATTATACTATAATAGTTAGAATACTACTAGAATAATTTTTTCTTTTTATTAAATATATTAATTACAGCAATAATAATAGCTACATATATACCAATCATTATAATTAGAGCAAAAGCAGGACTACTTTCTTTATTATCAGTATTGTTTTTTGTATTATCATTTTTAGTATTATCTTCTACTTTTGGTTTTTCTATATATAAAGATAAACTCTTACTTAAGTTATTAGTTTTATCATAATTCCAAGTATATGTATTATCGCTAATGCTATCAGCATTATTTGAAATAACTGGTAATTCAGTTGTTACTATTATGCTTACTTTATCTAATTTTTCAATCATACTACTAGGAATATTATCTAAATGCATAATAATATTTTCATCATTTATTATTAAACTATCTTTTATTAAATTATTTATTAAAGAATTATTCTTTAAAGAGTATTCTTTTTTATTTGTTAAGTTATATGAATATACTCCTTGATAAGTATTATAATTATAAATCTTATTATCTCTTTCAAAATTATCTTTATTTATATAATAATTATTAACATACTCATCCTGCATTGAATTTATATACTTACTTAAACAGTCAAAGCACATATCATTTTCATCATAAGTACCATATCTGTAAATATATGAATTTTTATTAGCTTGATCTATATCTTCACTTATAACAAGTTCTTCTTCAATAGTTTCATCGTTTATATTTATGTTATAAGTGGCAGAACAACCAGAACTTAATATAATTAATGGTATTAGGAAAATAATTAGTTTTACTTTATTTTTCATATTTTTACCCTTCATTCTTTTTTCTTTTAGTTATTATAACAAATATTATTATACTATATACTAGAAGTGATACTATTAAAACTGGTATTAGAAAGCTATTCTTTTTTTCTTTAGTTTTCTCTTCTTTATCTACTTCACTTTGTGTTTTGGTTAAATCTACTTCAAAGTTAATTCTTTTTTCATAGTTATTTTCTTTATTAAAATACCATATATAACGGTTGCCTATTACTGAATCAGCATTATTGTTAGCTACAACATAGTCTGTAATGATATTGACTGTTAAATTAGTAAAAATATCCCAGTATCTCAAATAGCTATTTGGACATCCAGTATTTAGTTTAAGCTTATTATCTTGATAGATAACATCCTTATAATCATATGAATAATTAACAGAATTTGCAGAAACATACTTATCTATTGGATAAGTGTATTCATAATTCAGATGATATCCATTTGAATCGATACTATAAGTTTGATTGTAATAGGTTGCATTAGGAAAAATATTATATAACTGATCATCATCTATAATATCTTCAATATCATAAACAGGATATTTCTTTTTGTAGCCATCCATTACGTCTGTCACAGTTCTAGTATCACTAACGTTATCTAAAACTTCTATTTTTTCATTAATAGTGTCCTTATCTATAGTTATTGTGTAAGTTGCCTCACAACCTGTTAAGACAATAATTCCGACCAATAAAAACCCCCTTTTTATTATGGTCTGTAGCATACGCCAAATCCTTTCTCATCTAAAGGCAAGTAATCTCTTGGATTTAAAATTGCTCCATCAGATATTCTTCCCATTTGATAATGTAAATGGTATCCACCACTTGCTCCTCTGGCACTTCCTGTATTACCTACTTCGCCGAGTTTTTGACCAGCTTCTACTTTTTGTCCTATAGATAAATTTTCTCTTGAACTAAAATGCATGTATGCACTATAAGTGCCATCACCGTTATCAATTTTTACACCTAGTCCTTCATATTGTCCAGATTTACAATGGTCAGCACATTGGAAGTTAGTGTTATAAAACTTAATAATTGTACCTGAATGAGCAGCATATACAGGTGTTCCTTTTGGAGCTGCTAAATCTAAACCTTTATGGGTACTTGATTTTCCATCACATCTATTATGAACTTCACCAGATATATATGTAAAACTGTTAAGAGGCATAATGTATTCTTTGGAACTAAGAATAGAAATATCAGCACCATAATAATACTTTATTATTTCTCGATAACTTTGGTTTTGAACTGTAGCCAAATAGTATGCACCATATTGACTCATTCCACGACCATGGCTATGTTCATTATACCAACTAATTGTTCCAAATAATTTTACTTTAGAAAACCAAGATTTAGGTATTTGTTGGTTTTTCTGACATATTGTATAATTGGCTCCTGTTGTATTAGGATTAGTTATACATAAGGCATCCCATTCAGCCTGTTTTGAAATCTCACCATTAACCATAATATATTCGCCAGAAGTTTCTGTTACAGCCTTATGAATTGCTTCATTTGTATTATTAGTATATCCCATTGTATTGGTTCCAACAGTGATGTAACATGTATCATTTTCTACACGTCCACGATTTACTAGATATGTTCTAGCAGCTACTGCATGAGCTTTTAAAGTATCAATTGAATCACTCCATGCTCTTGCTTCATTATATACAACACCTTCGATAAATTGATCTATCGTATAATCTCCGGAGTTACTTCCATTATTAATATGTACAGTTGAACAAACATCATCAGAATGTACAACACCTATATCACTATCACTTGATTCTTCAAAATAACAAATTGGATAAATTCCAATATTATTGTTATCATCTTCAGTAGTATCTTCGACATCATCATCTGTTGCTGTGCCTCCGGTTTTAGCAAAGCCTGGATCATTTTTTATATATGTTTTTATAATTTTTTGATAGTCTTGGCCAGCATCTACTGCATTATGTAAAACTTGTAAATATCCAGTATATTTTAATTCTAAATTTTTACTGTATACGTTTACAACTTCAGATATTACCGATTTTGCGGCTTTCTTAGCTTGATAATAATATTTGTCTTCGTTTGTTTGCAGATCTTCTGATGTATCATTTGAACCATTTTGATTACTATCTGCAGATTGATCCTGATTTTCAGTATTTTCGGTATTATTATCTGGATTTTCTTCTTCACTACTATCTGAAATGTCAGAGTCATTGTTGTTTACTGTTGGTGTATAAATGCTTTTAAATTTAGATGAATCGTTAATCGTACAGGTTGATGTTGATGAATCATAACTTGAGTATATGGAAACATCTGTGTGGATTATAACAGCCAAGGCTTTTAATAAATCGTCATCTATACTAGGTATTCCTAATGTGGACTTTACGATGCTAGAATAATCATAATAATCAACCATTGCTCCCGCAATATACTCATCTAATTTATATCTTTTCTCCTCTTCACCATTTTTTAAAATGATATTAGTACATGGGGCAGTGGCAAAACAAACATTACCATCATCATCTGAACCATATGGACTTATACTAACTATCATTGGTACAATAAAGACACTAACAATTAATACAATTGCTATAATTATGCCAATCATTGATATTAATGGCATTGCGGAAATTAATGCAGTAATTACACTTGCTACTCTTCTAATGCCATTAATTAAATCTTTTATTGTTTGAGTACCACTTTGATTTTCTTCAGCATCTTCTTCAGAATCCTCAGTACTTTCTTCATTTCCCATTATTTTGTTTGCTAATGAGTTGCTTCTCAATTTAGATTTAGGCTTAGATTTATCATTCTCTTTCGGATCATCATCTTCGCCATTTGAATGCTTAGAAAACTTTTTTTTGTTAGGAAGTTTTTTTGATGGATTTCTGTTTGAAACATCACTTGGTTCAGAATCATTGCTATCCGAATTTTTTTTATTCGGATTTTTTTTGTCCTTTAAACTATTGCCTATTTGATTATCTGTTGGTGTTGGTTTATTAGTGATGTCTGATTGATTAGATTGATTGTTCCCATTTTGTATTTGAGCATTTTCAGGCTTGTTGGAAGAAGGACCTCCCGTTTTATTTGCTGCGGCATCTATTCCTTTATCTGCTAAATCAAGGGCTCCACTATTGGCGGCTGCATTTATTAACTTTTGATTGGTATTGCCGGTTGGAGACATTTTATTTGCTTCATTGCCAACTTTACCAGCGGCATCTGTTAGTGTATCACCTACTGGGGTATTATTAATAACATCAGCTGCCTTGGAACCTATTTTTGCTCCAGCTTCACCGCCTAAATAAGCACCTGCTGCTGTTGCAGCACCTTTTAAACCAGTTTGAGCCATTCTCTTGTTAGAGGCTATATTTTCTTGCTCTTGTCGTTCTTTTTCTGTTTGCTCATCTTGATTATTAGGATGTTCTTTATCTTCCATTTACTTCACCGCCTTATTTCCATTTTATTTTATCATAATTAGAAAAAAAAAGCAGTAAAAACTGCTTCTATAGACCGCCACCTGATCCAAATGAATCTAATTCTTCATTCGTACAAATTACATAGATTTGCATACGTCTTGAGCCACATATAAATAGTCCTTGACCTTGATTGTAATATTTGATGTTATTCTTTTCAGATTCATTTAAATCTATTAGTAATGATAAATCATCTACAGCCTGTTTCTTTAATCCCATTACTAAGTAATATGAGGCATTATCAAATATGGCTTTACCATGCATAATAAGATTTGGTGCTGCAAAATCGGTTGGCTGTTGAGTAATTATAATAGTACCACTATTATATTTACGACTACGTCTTTGAATTTGGGCTAAGAATTCAGCACCTAATTCATTTCTTGATGATAATAATACGTGTGCCTCATCTACCGATAATACTGATGTTACCGACTTATCTAAACATAAACCCCAAGCATATTTTAAAATATTAAAGAATACAGCATTTCTAATATTATCATCACTATTCATTAAATCTCTTATATTAAATACGATAAATTCACTATTAATATTTAAAGTAGTGTGACCATTAAAATAGTATCTTAATTCATTAGTAAATGGTCTAATTTTAAGTTCTAGTCTTTCTAAAACATCTTTTTCTCTAGTCTTTTCTGGCATTGATAATAATCTGCCACGAATAGTAGCATATAAATCATCAAAAGTAGGATAATCTTTACTAGTCAATTTAGTAAAATCGGTATTAAAATCTATTTTAAAACGACGATATGTATCTTGTAAAACCTCACTAAACATTGTTAAGACATCTTCTTCAATGTCAGGTGAGTAATATTTCATAAAGGCTTTTTGAGATTGGATAGCTCTTGTTAAAATTGTATAGCCAAGACCTTGGGCAATATCTTCTTCATCAGCATCTAATACGACTTCAAGTGGGTTAATCATACCAAATTGACCACCTTTACCTAAGTCAAGAAAGTCACCGCCTAAGAATCTAGCCATATCTTCAAGTTCACCTTCTGGGTCAATTGCTACTACTTTATAGCCATTACGAATATGACTACGAAGTAATAGTTTAGCAGCTGTTGATTTTCCGGAACCAGAAGTACCTAAAATAATCATGTTACCATTATTTCTATTATGTTCTTTTTTTACTTGATATAAGAACTGATTGAATAAAACAACACCGCCAGAGTAATCTACTCCAAAAAGGGTTGAATTTCCCACATCTTTAACACTATCGAAGATAAAAGGATACATTGCTGCAATAGTTGGACTTGGAATTGGTGTACCAATTCTATCTTCAATATCTTGCTTTGGAAATATTGGTAAAATTGATTTAAGAACTTTTTCCTGTTCAAACATAAGTGGTATGCCTTGCATACCCATCGCATCCAAGAAACTTCTTACATTCATTTTTTTGTTTTCTAAATCTTCTTTAGAATCACCAACTATCATTAGATGTAGCTGAAAGTCAAATACTCTTGATTGGGTAGCAGCAAGCATTTGAACAAATTGTTCTAATGATTCATAATCTTGTCTAATTCTTTCTTGAATTGTTCTATCTTTTTCATTTTGATATCTTTGCTTTAAATCAGCAATTTCTTTGTTAATCATTTTTTGCATGGTAGAAAATTCAAGTGGGATATGTTTTGCTACTACTTTAACTCCAGCAATATTAGAAAGATCTGAAAGATAACCTGGTGCTATATATTTTGGGAAACTTACAATAGTAAATATTGTACAATATTTGCCACTTATCATGAAATCTGTAACATCAAATTTCATTCCTTTTGGTGCTAATTCACTTTTAATATTCAACATTAAAACATCACCGTCCCAAAATTAGTTTGCGTACCACCATTTAAGAAATTATCTAAAATCATTCTTAAATCACTGTTTGATACCTGAATAGAGTTTAATCCGCAGTTGGCTAAACCACTCATTAGAGTTCTTAACTTCTTCTGAATTAAATCAATTCTTTTCTCTTTGAATATGAAGAAATATTCTGTATCAACTACGTTATATTCTGCTCCCATAAAAGCATTAGCTTTGTTAATATCTTGCATTATTAGTTTTCTTACTATGTTGTTAGTAGTTTTATTGTATAAAACTTGTAATTGAGCCAAATATAAATTAATATCAACTGGTCTATCAGCAATTATCATCCAGAATTCAAAATCTATAGTATTATAGAAATTTCTTAATTGAACTATAACATTATTTCTGGCTCCTTCATCTAGTATAAAGATGTTTTTTGGTTCTACTTTAATTCCACAAACAAAATATCCGTTTTCTAATTGAATCATTCCATTTGTTATATTTTTAACAGGTAGCCAATCTTCGCAATATTTATTGCTGGTTCCATTTGTCTTCTCGACCGTAGGCATCTTTAACACACCAACCTTTCCATTTATACATTCTCTGATTAAAGAAGAATGCGAATATATTGCCAAGGAATGTCATTACATTGTGGTAATGCATTACAGGCATAACCAAAAACCCAGAAATAAGTAAAGGAGTACATTCAAGCAATATTATGTATAAGTTATTAGTATCAAAAGCTGCTAGAAGTATTATTGTGAATACTGCTCCTATACCAAATACAATTAAATCAGTAACAGTAAAGAAATTAAATATTAACTGTGATTTCTTTGAGTTTGCTGGTATTAAAAAGTTATTCAAAATTCATGTCCTCCTTATTTCTTTCCTTCTTCTTTTTTTCTCATCTCTTCAGCAATTGAATTCATTATTTGAAGAGTTTCAAAATCAGCATTTTTAACCTGCTTTGCAGCATCTAGCATATCTGCTAATTTTCCTGATTTTATGTATTTTTCTACCTCTTGGTATCTGCTAGAATCACCACTAAGATCACCCAATGCTGCTTTTAATTTAGCTTCTAAATCAGCTTGCTTGTTTTCATACTCATGCTTAAAATCATCACCAATCATTTCATCAATTTTTTCACTTCTTCCGTGAAGATATTCTTTTAAATAATCCTTATATTGTTTTTCAAATGATTGGGCATCATCATATTCTTGTTTTGCATCCTCTAACATTTTTGCACGTTTTTCTTGTATACTCTTTACATATTCTGGAGTACGAGAGTAATCAGCCTGTAATGAATAAGCCGCTTGTTGAGCTACTCGTGCCGATGCATACTCTTGTTGTGCTTTTTTTAATTCTTCTGTATCTAATCCAGCCTCAGAAATTCGCTTGCTTATTTCGGCAACTTTGGCATCGGCTTCATTTCTAGCCTTAATTATATATTCACTTGAAAATTTTTCATCGCCAACCATACTTTCAGCTTCTGTATTCAAACGTAAAGCATCATTATACTTTTTTTCTGCGTCACTTGTTCTTCCTTGAACACCATTCCATGATAATTTTGAATGCATATTATTCTCTATATTTCCCAATTTTTTAAAAAATTCTTCAGATTCTGCATTTTTTTTCTTAGGTTCAAATCCTTCTAAATTTAAAGCTTTGGCTTTTTTTGTCATAACATTATCATCGATGGAATCAACTTCCTTTTTTGCTGATTCTACAGCACTTAATCTACCATGTTTACTATTTTGAAAATTATAATTTGCTCGATCAGAAGAAACAAAGTTTTTCCAAGCATCTTTCACATAATCAACAGTATTCCAATCTTCGTGTGCTCTCGCATTTGCTTGATCAGCTTCGTCCTTTTTCATTCTCTCTTCCACTACTTCTTCAGCAGAATTTGAAATTGCTTTTTTGGTATCAGCCCATTTTTTTACATCTTTTGTACTATTATATCCTTTATAACCACCTTTTACGGTGTCAACTCCAAATGCATTGACTGCTCCTAAGGCTGCTCCTGCTCTAGTAAGAAAATTTTCTCCTTTAGTATCTCTAAATTTATTTATTCCCAAGTTTGCCGATTTTGCAGCACTACTAATTGTACTTCCGACCATACCAAGGGCTTGGAATCCGCCTGCTTCGGCAAAGGCATTTCCAAATCCAAGTTTAAAGCCAGCACTATCGAATCCTGGTAATAAGTCTTTAATAAATTTAGGCAATTGTTTTAAGAATGCAAATACACCAACAATAAATGCAGCTTGAGCTAACAACTTAGTAACTGCCCCAACAGTTCTACCGCAGCTTACGGTACTCATATCATTAAATATCCAAGGTCTTAAATACTTAATCGCATAGAAAGCAAAAGACATTGCTATTATTCTAGTAAATACCTCAATGAAACAAGAAGACGTCTTTTTTAACCAATTATCAAACACTTTTTTTTGATTTGGCAATATAAGTGTTAATATTGGTAAAGGTGCTACTAATTGTAAATAAGCAAGTTTTACAGCACGAACACCCATATCAATTACAAATCCCAAAATTACGTATGCACAAAAAGCACCTGCAAGTGTTGATATTAGAAATAAATATCCAAGTTTTCCACTATCGATACTATCATCAAAATCTCCTAAAGCTTCACTTATTGATCGGTTTCCAAGTTCTATATCAGAAAATGCCATAGAAAGATTATAACTATCATCGTTATCTGAAACAATGCTTTGAGCCATTGTTTCCCAATTAGAATTGGCATTTTCATCTAAAGATGTATCATCTTCACTACCTTTGATATAGTAAAAGCTCTTGAATAAGTACAACGACATCTGTGCTCCCATCTTTGCACGAGCATCATCATCTTCTGTTATGTTATTTTCTAAAAAGAATTTTTGAATTACATTATTGCATAAAACTCTTGATTGAAATTCATAAGCATAATCAAATATCGTTGGAACGATTGCTATACCAATTATAGCTAAAATTATATTTTTTACTATTCCAGCAAATGACTTATTTTTATCTTTCGTTGCGTTTTCTGGATTAATTATTGCATTAAGCAAAGTATATGCAACAAGAAACAATGATACAACACCAATCAAAATATAAATTCTATTGGCTAAATTTACCATGTCCTCATTTTCAAATATTCTTATTTCGCTTATGAAGGTAAAGACTTCATAGCAATACGATATTATTGCATAAATTACACCATCTAATGCAAGGAAAATACTTCTTATTATTTTCATGAATAAGCCAAAGAAATCTAAATCAGTTAGATACTGTAGCCATGTTTTTAATATTAACATTTTCAACCTCCCAATTTATAATCCACAAGTTCCGTAAACATTTGTCAAACGTAAAATTGCATCCAGTACTGGTGGGAAAATAAATAGTATTATGGCATATATAAGCCTTTTTGCCGTGGTTTTCAAAAATTTAGATAAGGCATCTTTATCGTTGCTGGCGACGGCTTTTACTAAATCCATAATTGATAACGCAATTACTAGTATTGGTCCCAAAAATTGCAGAAAATTCAAAATTTTATGTAGCATATATGCTAAAGATTTTTTATCTGTCAAACTGCCAAAAATACCTTCACATCTTTGATCAACAGTACCATTTGGATCGTCTAAACCTGGATCAGTATTTTGATTGTTGTCGTTTTGATTATTGTTATTGTTATCAGAAGCACCTGTATAAGTTGAAGCATTTTTATCTATTGCAGCATCAGGATATAAATCAAGTGTAATATTGTATTTTACTTTACCAAAGCCAACTATAAAAGAACGTGTACTTGATTCACAAGTAAAATTAAATGTCCTCTTTTCTGTTGGAACTTTTTTTACTAAAATATTTCCAAAGTTATCATTGTTCGTTTGAAGTCCCTTTATTTCTAGAAATTCACTTGCACTGCCAAGATTGCAGCTAAATGATGGAGCAAACTCCATTACTCCATTTTTTTCATAAATAGTTGGTGTACGTGTAGCACCTTTAGTAAGACTGTAGCTTTTAACTACCTCTTTAGTTGCTGCATTAACAATATTTAAATTTAATATTATTAGTGCTAAAATAAAAATAAAATTAACCAGAACATTCTTTTTTTTCATAAAGTACCTCTTACCCCAAGATTATAACATAAAAAAACTAATATTTAAATAAAATATTAGTTTTAACGATAAGCTTACTTCTAACCTATTTTTTGCCAGGGCTTAAAACATATTGCCAGCAAGCTAACCAGTTAGAATTAGCATTAGAGTTATCTCCTGTAGCTTCTCCACTTTGACCAGTTTCTGCAACTGCATTAATTAGTACTGATACAATTGATGGAATGAAGAATATTAATACAGCAGCAACGCAACGCATAGCAAATGATTTTAAGTTTTTAGTTACTTCATCAGGTTTACTAGCAATTACTGATTTTCCTACATCTAACATACCAAAAACTACTAACAAGATAGGTATAACAATTTTTACGATAATAACAACATAGCCAACAATGTTTAAGAATGGTTTTAAAGTAGTACAAGTGCTAGATGCAAAACTATCGGCAAGTAAATTTATATACATAAACATCTCCTCATTTCTCTAAATAAATATTACAATAAAATATATACATTGTCAAGAAGATTACTCGTCTTTAACAATGCCAAATAACTTACCAACTGGCTTTTTAGCCCCACCAGTAGGTGTTTGTTTATCAAATCCCATCTTATATAATAAGTTATTAAGAATAGGATTTCTTTCTTTCTTATCATCTAATGGAGGAATAGATTCAAATACTTTACAACGTGATTCATATTCAAAGTCTTTAATATCTTTATCCGATAATAAACACTTATTTAATACTATTTTATAATTTTTCATCTTAGTTAGAACCATTCTATCAGCTCTAATTAATTTATTTAACTTAATTGTACTAGGTTCAATTAAATGTAATACTTCACTTATTGATGCTACTTTAGGTGATTCATTTATATCAACTAAAATAATATCATAAGTATTATTAGGATTCTTAATAACAGAATCTAATTCACTAGTAGTTATACTACGCATATCTTGGTCATTAAAATACATAAAATCATTCTTATCAACCTCAATAGCTAAAGTTTTATAATTATTTTCTAATTGCTTTTTTAACATATAAGTTAAGGTAGTAGCACCGGCATGTTCTGTTAAATTTTTAATGGCAATTACTCTACTTCCCATAAAGACATTATTAATAGAGTTATTTAAAAAGTTAGAATTGATACTACCGGGTTCTAAGTTAACATTCATATTAGCATTAGGATTACCTCCTAACATATGATACCTAGCAACATCTTTATAGGTATTGGGATTATCAATTAAATAAATAATAGAATCAATATTACGAGTAAAATTATAAATACCCATTGATACTAATTCAGAAAGATATGTTGGAGAATTAACTTCTTTAGAATCATCAAGAAGTAATATAACTTTGTTCATATCTAAGCCAAAAGATAATTTTTGAATATTGTTGATATCTTTATAGTTTTTTACAGCCGTTATATCGAGTATCATCTTATTAAAGAAGAAGTTTTGAAAGTTACTAACGATAATATCGGCATCATATTCACCACGAACATTTTTTATTATATCTATAGGTAAGTTAGTTAACATTTCACTATAACGATTAGAAATTATGACATTCATAAATTTTGTTCCTTTCTTTAATATCTAAATAAACATCTGGTGCTATTGCAGTCATAAGTAGCATCCATTTCAATAGTCGTTCCACTGGCACCAAAGTCTATTATATCCCCAATAACAGGCAAATTCAATGAAAAGAATAAGTTAACATTATAATAACTTCTTCCTGGATTTTCTGTATAATAATTAGTTACTTTTTCTACACAGTAATAATATTTAGTACTATCGCCATCAACTACATAGTTAAAAGTTTCATTATCTGTACGATCTAGGCTATTAGCACCATATGAACCGGCATTACAATGTCCTTTAGCATTATAAGCATTACTTCTTAAATAATTATTTATTATACCGATAGCTCCGTTTGGTCCTTCGGTCATTCCTTCTTTTCTTTCAATAATACTTATTATATCATTTTTAGCTTTAAATACTTTATAATAGCTTACTGAAACGGTTAGGTAAGACACGAATATTAAGATGAATATAATAATTATTTGAAATTCCCAAGTTGCTCCAAATGATTCTCTCATCGACAGTTACCCCCATCCTCTTTAGGGCAATAAATTATTCTGGTACTACCTTTTAAATTAAAGTTAAATACGTTATTTATAATTGGCATATCAAGGGCAAAGAATACCTTTATATCATAGTAAGCTGCCTTAGGAAATTGACCGTTTGGATCAGGCATGTTGTCATTTATATTGTGTTTTGCAATGCAAATCATTCCACTAGTGCCATTTACTGCTAAGCCATCTCTTTGGGTAATAGCATAATTTGTTATAGATGATGCTTCTTCACTATTGCACCTTCCACTAGAACGATAACCTACTTCACTCATATATTCTTGAATTTCTTTAACAGCATTGGAATCAATTCCGTTATATTTTTGAATTATGCTAATAATTTGGTTTTTGACATTATATGCTTTGGTTTGATTTAAAGTTATACATAGATATCCTGTAAATACTAAAATAAAAAGTATTACTATATTAGTTAAACTTAAAATACCAACAGATTCCTTCATATTCTTTTATCCCTTCCATACGCATTTCATTTCAGTTTTATTGCCTTTTTTATCTGTATATGTGCAATCTACAGTGGAACAGCCATCTGGATCTTCACATTTTTTGCAAACAGCGGCTTGACACTTTGTATTAGATGCCATATTGTTTCTGATTGTAGGCCATATCAAGGTATAGAAAAAAGCCATAAGTGCTGCTACGGCCATAACTACTACTACAGTTAAATTTAGTTCACCACTGGCTTCTTTCATCTTTTTATTCTCCTATTTTATTGATTGTTTCCGGTTGCACTGTTATATCTACAAGTTTTTCCCGTTACTTCATTTCCATCTTTGTCTGTCCATGAACAGTTTGTACAAACCCTTGTACCATTTGTTTCAGTACAATTGGCAGGATCACATATTGCATTTGTACAATTAGTACTCGATTCTATTGAGTTTTTAATGCTTGGCCATACAAATGCATAGAAGAATGCAGCTACTGCCGCAATTGCTACTACTGTTACAACAGTCATATTTAATTCACCAGTTGCTTCTTTCATATATTATTATTCCTCCTATCTTATAAGAGTATTATATAATTTTTTTATTTTATACGCAAGTAGTTGAATTTATTTTTTTATTTAAGAAAAAAAAATCAACTACATATTTTCTTTTAAATAATAGTTGATTTTTAAACATATAATATCTATTTTAAATAAATATTATAGTCAATTAAAATTTTTAAATTCATCAATAGTATCCAATATTTTGTATATACTAGTATGCGGATTTAATTTAAATAAATCCTCGTTATTTTTAACTGCTTGTTGTTCAATATTTTTAGCGGTATTTCTTGCAGATGATGTTGATTTATTAATCATTTTATACATGTCCATACTTTCTGTATAATAGCCATTTATAATTTGCAATTCCTTCTTCACATCTTTACTCGAAAGAAATTTTAAACGATTATTTCTATAATGCATTATATACCATATTTCAAAAGTTGGAGCAGACGTGATTATTTCTATGTTATTATCATTACATTGTTGTTCTATTTTCTTAATTTCGTTTATTCTTTTATTGTCTAAATCCGTATCCAGTACTAAGAATATTTTGCACTCATCCTCAGAAAAAATATCTTCATTACGAATATATTTTAATAAATCTTCTAACATTCCCTTAGGGTCTGTACTATTTCCTGTAGAAAATTGAATTCTTAAATCTCTACTAGCATAATTTCTAAAATAATAGTATTCCGAAGACTTTTTTCCTCCTTCAGAGCAAATAACAATTAATGGCTTTCTTCTGTTTTGTTTTATTTGTCTTCTAGCCATAAATCAACATCTCTTATAAATGGAATAGCTCCGTATCTACCATTTATATATCCTCTTTGTATATTTTCTTCTTTTCTAACGGAGAATGAATCAAGTGGATATAAATCAGAAACTCCGGTTTCTGGATTCTTCTCTGTAAACCAAATCTGATCTCTTCTTAATAATTCTAAATCTAATAAATTAGTTGCATGAGTTGTAAATATTAACTGGCTATTAGCCTTATTTATCTCTTTATTGTTAAATAGCTTTACAATAAATTCTACTAAAGCAGGATGCATACTTCTTTCAAGTTCATCAACTACGATGACTTTAGTTTTTTCAAATGCTCTTTTTAAAAAAGGAGCAAAGGCGAACAATACTTTGGTTCCTGATGATTCATCTGTAAAATTTAATTTGTACGAGTGATAAGTATCATCAGCATCTTTTATTTCGTGTTCAAGCTCAATATTAACATTTTTAACTTTTATTTTTTCACCATTTCTGGCAAGTGGTGGTACTAACATATCAATCATTGTATTATCTGCTTCTTTTTCTTCATAATCAACTGTAATATCTTTTATTAAAATATCAGCTTCTTTTAGTAATTTTAAAGCAAAGTTTTTTAAACCAGCATCATTTTTACTATAATCTATTAAATCATTATCAGCAATATTTTCAAAAGAATCATATGTATCTATTGCATTTGCAAACCAAAGATAAGCATCCTTTGTTTTATCATAATTCCAGTTAGTAGCAGTTGATAAAAACAATTTATTTTCAGTATTATTGGCTGCTAATGTTTCTAATTTATTTTTATCTTTAGCAAATTCATAATTATTGGTTTTTATTCTTGTGAAAATATTAGATGGTTTTTGACTGTTGTAAACATCTAGTATCTCATCGTATATTCTGTTGGCATCAGCACTAAAGAAATATCTATATTTAATGTTATTTTCAATAAATATAAATTCAAATTCGCTCGGTTTATTTTTACTAGTTTTATCAAACAAGAATGGTTTTATAAAATTCCATTTACCTCCAACTGGTATAAGATTTGAATTTCTTACCATTAAAATAGAACAGGTTAAGGCTTTTAATATATTCGACTTGCCTGATGCATTAGCACCGTATATAGCAGCAGTTTTTAGTAAATCAATGTCGCCAATTGATACTACATTATCTTGATTTTCATTACCAATTCCTTTTTCCATTGATAATGTTATTTTATTTTTAAAAGACAAAAAATTTTTAACACTAAATTCTATAAGCATTTTTCTTTCCTCCTGTAATTATTATAGGTCAAAAAGCATAAAAAGTATACTTATTTTTTTGATTTTTGCATTTTTTTTTGCATATTTTTGATTAATATTGCTGAATTTCAAGATTATTTTTATTCTGATAGCCCTTTTTTCAAAATAAAACTTTCAAGTTTGATAGTCTTATTTCACTATCACTTGAAAGTATATTTAGCAAAAATTTAATTGCGGTTGTTTGCAGTTGTTTGCAGTTCTTTTGCAGATTTTACAGATTTTACAGATTTTACAGATTTACTACAGATTCAGGGTATATTTGTTTTTAATAAATTGTTGTGCATCGTTATATCATTTCCAAATAAAATATTTGTTAGAGCCAATGTTTTCTATTAACTCCTCATTTTTTAGTTTAGTAATTAAATACTTAACTCTATTATCGAATTTCTTTTCATCATTTAAATAAACATTGTTATCAGCATTATGCTTTATACCATTATTGTAGCCAACTTTGGCTTTATAAATATCAGCATTAAAAATTCCAAATTTAATGATTTTTTTGATTTTATCATTAAATTTGGAATTTTATTTTATTAATAAATAATACTTTTTTGGTTGGTGGGTAGGAAATAAATAACATACATTATCTAGATTTACCACTTCTCATCGTCTCAGTTTCACTTCTAAAGGAACTCATCTTAATAGCAATTTCTTTACTACGAATTTGATTTTCGATTATTCTTAGTTTTTGTAAAAATAACATTTCTTTTTCTTTGCTTAAAAATTTTTGATAGCGGTTTAGAAGGATGCCTTTTAACATGGCAACTTCATCTAATACTATGGCTGTATCAGTACTAGAAGCATCTTCATCATTTATAACATACTGAGCATATCTTAAAAGTGCTTTAAATTTATCCTGAAACTTTATTGATAGTATATTATCAACTAATTTCGGATTTACTACTACTACTTTATTAACACTAATACTAGTTTTCTCTTTTTTAGGATTAAATTTATACCCTTCAAGATTAGGTGTACTATAAAGGGATAATTTATCATTATTTTTGGTTAGTACATAAGCCATAATACTTTTATATCTTAATTTTTTTAAGATTTACCCTTTCCATAATATTTTTAATTGTTGTTATTTTTACTTAACAAATCTGGTCTTAATTCTTGCGTTTTTTTAATACGCATATTATTGCGCCATTTATCTATTTTTGCATGATCACCACTTAGCAAGACATCTGGTACTTTCATGCCTCTAAATTCAGCTGGTTTTGTATAAGTTGGATAATCAAGAAGATTGTCTTCAAATGATTCACTACTTAATGAATCGTTATTTATCGCACCATCTAAAAGTCTTACAACAGAATCTGTGATAACACAAGCAGCTAGTTCACCACCAGTTAAAATATAATCGCCTATGCTAATCTCGGCATCAGCAAGAGTTCTAATTCTCTCATCAAAGCCTTCATAATGTCCACAAATGATGATGAGATGTTTACTTTTCTTTAAAGTCTTTGCCATATTTTGATTATAAGTTTTACCATCTGGGGTTACTAGGATAACTAAAGAATCCGCTGTTTTTATTTCATCAAGGCATCTAAATATCGGTTCACATTGTAAAACCATGCCAGCACCACCACCATAAGGGGTATCATCTACTTGATTATTACTGCGTAGGGAATATTTACGAAAATCATGAATATTAATAGTTACTAGCCCTTTATTAATACTACGTTTAATAATGGATTCATTTAAGAAACCACTTATCATATCAGGGAATAAGGTTAAAATATCAATTATCATAGAATTAACTGGCTCCCCCCTTCTGTTATTATTTTTTTATTTTTAATATCTACTTTTTTAATATAATGCGATTTTAAAGGAATATAAAACTCTTTTTTTCCAACTATATCAAGTAAGGTATTACCATTATCTAAGTAATAATCTTTTACGATACCAATTTTCTTAGTATTATCATAAACATCAAGTCCAATTAAGTCACTTAAAATATAAGAATCACTTTCTATATCTAAAATACCTCTTTTAACATAGACTAAAAGTCCTTTTAAATCTAATACTTCATTAATATTAGAAATACCAGCAAATGTTACCATGTCAAACATTTTATGATGGCGATACCCAGTAATAGTAAATTCTTGTTTTTCAGGTCCCACGTAAAGATTAACACCTTTTTTAAATACTTTATTTTTTAATTCAAAATCACTTAATATTCTTAGTTCCCCTTTAATACCATGGGTATTAACAATTTTTCCTATACATACATAATCATTCATAGTCATTTTTACTCATTTCATACATTATTATTGAAGCAGCAATACCAGCATTTAAGCTTTCAGCATTAGGGGACATCGGGATATAAATATTTTGGTCAACAAGATTTTTTAAAGTACTTTTTAATCCTTTTCCCTCATTACCAATAATAATGGCATATTTTTTAGGAAATTTAATCTCCCCAACAATACTACCATTTATAACATCAGTTCCATAAATAGTATAGTTATTATTTTTTAATTCTGTTAAAAAAGTATTTAAATCTTTTCTTAAAATATTTAATTTAAAAAGCATGCCTTCACTAGAACGAATAGTTTTATCATTATATAAATCAACACAATCATTGCTTAAAATAAGAGTATCTAAGTTAAAAGCAACAGCACTTCTAATAATAGTTCCTAGATTACCTGGGTCTTGAATGTTATCTAAAATAAGCAAGCGATTTCCATAATTTAGGGTTGGTAATTTTTTAACTAGTCCAAGAAAGTTACTGGGACTTTCTAAGGAACTTATTTTATTCATTATTTCTTCAGTTATTTGGTATTTATTTATTTTATCATCTTCAAGGATATTAGATTCAATATTAGTATCTACTAAATAAAGTTCGGTTAAAAAACCACTTTTATAGGCTTCTTCAATAAGATGTTTAGTTTCAATAACAAAAATACCTTCTTCATCACGAAATTTTTTGTTTTTTAATTTATTTATATATTTAATTTTTTTATTTTCTAAACTAGTTATTATCTCCATAAAACTCCCCTCCGACTCTTTAATTTTATCACAATTTTAATTATTTAAATACTTCTTTTTTAATTAAATTATAGATTTCTTCGTGAATATCTAACATATCTTTTAAATGATTATTTTTAACACAGCTGATAATATGATGATGATTAATATCAGCTAGTTCTAAATAAGTTTCTTCGCTATTTTTAATATAAAGAGGTGAATCTTTAGTATCATCGTAGCCAATGCGTCCTCTTTTTAATTCCATAACCATTTTATATGGCATATGTAAAAGAATGGTGAAGTCAGGATGTGGTAATTCTAGAAGTTCATATTCTAAAGTTTCTAACCATTTATATAGTTTTAAACGTTCCTCCTTATCTTGGATTTTACAGCCTTGGTAAGCCATATTGGATTCAACATAACGATCCAAGATAACATCATAACCTTCTTTTAAGTAGCTATCTATCATTTTATAATTATATTTACGGTCCGCAGCATAGTAAAGAGCTGCTACTTTAGGGTCAACTTCGGTTATTTGTTCTTTAAAGTATGAAGGACAAATATATTCTTTTCCCATATAAGGTCCGCCAATGATTTTACCAGTCGGAGAGTCGTACATAGGAAAAGCAAAATGTTCGACTTTTCTTCCTTCTTTTCTAAGTCTTTGAACTAGTAAATGTACTTGGGTGTCTTTGCCAGAACATTCAGTTCCTTCGATTACAATGATTTTTCCACGCATAACATCACCTTACTTACTTAATATATCACAAGTTATAGGGCTTGGCAATTGTTAGAGGTCATTAGATTTCATTCTACTATTTTTGAAGAATAATACTTTATGATTAGTTGATGAGTAGTAATCCTAAATTAAAATAATAGAAAAAAAAGAAGAATTTCTTCTTCTTAGAATTTAACTTTAACGTTTTCGCGTTCTTCTTCAGTCGCATTAAAGTAAGCACTAGTCTTAAAGCCAAACATGCCAGCTACAATGTTACTTGGGAAGACTTCTACTTTGTTGTTATATTTCATAACAACATCGTTATAAAATTGACGAGCATAAGATATTTTATCTTCCGTTTCAGTTAAAGTTGTTTGTAATTCTCTAAAATTTGTATCAGCTTTTAACTCAGGATAGCTTTCCGCTAACGCAAATAATTTAGTAACAACTTTATTTAAATCATTATTTGCTTCGATTTTTCCTTCTGGTGTATCGCTTGATAGGTATTCATTACGAGCTTTTACTACTGCTTCTAAGGTATCTTTTTCATGAGAAGCATAACCTTTTACAGTTTCAACTAAGTTAGGAATTAAATCAAATCTTCTTTTTAATTGAACATCAATTTGAGCCCATTGGTCTTTTACTCTATTTCTTAGGACTACAAAGGAATTATAAGTTGAACCTAAATAAATAAGAATTAAAACAACAATGATTATTAAAATAATCCACCACATATTATCCTCCTATAAATATAGTATAACATATATTATTAAAATATTAAAAAAAACTACTATTTGCTAGTAGCCGTAAAACTATTTAGTTGTTTCTTCTGTAGTTTCTTTATTTAAAACATCTTTGCCTTTGTAGAACCCACATGCCATACATGCACGATGAGGTTGGATAGTAGCACCACATTTAGGACATGTAGTTAATGCTCCAACTTCTTTTTTTAAGTGAGTACGACGCATTCTTTTTTTAGTTTTACTTGTTCTTCTAAATGGAACTGCCATAATTTCACTCCTTCCCTTCATCAAGTAGAGTTCTAAAACACTCTAATCTTGGATCATCTTTTTTGGAATTTTCATCTCTTACTTCCCAAAACTCGCCTTTTTTAGTTTTTACTTTATTATCTTTTGAAACAACGATGGGAACTTCCAGTACAATATTCTCCCATAAAACTTCTTTTAGGTCAAGACTATTTTTGGGCTTTTTGCCCATTTTTTCATCTTCATCGGAAAAATTGGCAAGTATTTCGTCTAAGTTGATGTTAAATGGATAATCAATTAGATCACCGCTATAACCGTCTACTAAAGTCATATTGCCATTAACATTGCCAGCAAATATTACTTCTTTAGTTAAACTATAGTAGATACGACCACTCACATGGACATTATCTAATTTTTTGATTTCACTAACACGTAAATATTCTTCATCAAAAGATATAATTGTATCTATAAGGATGCCTTGTTCGGTAATTTTATTTAAATCAAACTCCATAAACTATATAATCAATTAAATATAATTAAATATTTAATTAATTTCTCCTTCGTAGTTAAGATTATATACTAAAAAGTTATTTTATGCAAGAGAATACTTGTGATTTTTTTAGGTTTAAGTTATACTCTTTTTGGAAATATAAGTAGTTTTTTTATATTTAGAAGGAGGATATAAAGTATGCAAATCATTGGGCTTATTGCGGAATATAATCCCTTACATAATGGACATCTTTATCAAATTAATAAAATTAAAGAATTGTATCCAGATAGTTTAATCGTTTTATGTTTAGGAAGTTATTTTACTGAACGGGGTGATATTGGTATTTTATCTAAAGAAGATAAAGTAAAGATTAGTTTAGAATATGGTATTGATTTAATTGTTGAGTTACCTACTATATATACCGTTCAAAGTGCTGATATATTTGCCTATCAAAGTGTTAAGATTTTAAATTTTCTTGGAATTGATACTTTAGTATTTGGCAGTGAAAGTAATGATTTAAGTTTATTAAAAGAATTAGCAGATAAACAAGATGATATAAAGTATCAAGAAAAAGTAAAAGAATATTTAGATAATGGTTGTAATTATCCTTCAGCTCTTGCTAAAGCTTTAGAAGTTAATTTTGAATTTAAAGCTAATGATTTACTAGGAATTTCTTACTTAAAAGCCATAAATAAGATTAATAAAAATATTAAAGTTCAAACTATTAAAAGAACTAATGATTATTTAGATACTCAAAGTACTGATATTATCGTAAGCGCTAGTAACATCAGAAAACGTTTTTTTAATAAAGAAGATGTTAGTAAATTTACACCATGTAGTCAAGTATTAGTTAAAGCAGATTATGATTTATATTTTAAAATGTTAAAATTAAAAATTATGACTTCTAATGATTTAGATAGCTATTTAGATGTTAATGAGGGTATTGATAATTTGTTAAAGAAAGTTATTATGAATTGTAATTCCTTAGAAGAGTTAATCTTGAAAATAAAAACTAAACGTTATACTTATAACAGATTAAATAGAATGTTTTTACATATTATTTTAGGAATTAAAAAGGATTATCAAGATGAGAATTATTTAAGAATTTTAGGTTTTACTAAAAAAGGTCAAGAGTATATAAAGGATAAAAATATAAAAGAAAATTATAAAAAAACGGCATGCTATAGTTTAGAGCTTAAGAGTAGTTGTCTTTATGATATGTTAACTGATAAAAATACTTATAATTTTGAAATTAAAAATCATCCAATAATAAAAATATAGTTTAAGGTTTAAAAAAGATCTGACTTTCAATTTGAAATGCACCCTTTAGAGTAGACATTATAAAAAAAGACTTTTAAAAATGCGTTAGAATACACTTCCGAAAGGAGGTGTTTTTCTTA
>HF993104.1 GCA_000433475.1 Mycoplasma sp. CAG:956 | reverse complement strand
AAATATCTTTTTATTGTCTACTTTTTGTTGACAAGTTCAATTGGATTATTCTAACTATATCTTTTTCTTTTTCCTATTTTAGATATTTAATGTATAATAGATAAACAGGAGTTTATTATGGATGAGGAAAAATTATACAAAGAATATTTGAATAGTGTGTTTTATCCAGTTAACGAAACTTATTTTTATAATGTTAACACTCGTGAACTAATACCAGATCATCTTGCCTTAGATAATATTTCTAATTATGACTTAAATTACATTATTAGATGTATGTATGATATTTATGATATGTTTGGTAGACCAATAAATAACAGTCTTTCTAACGAAATATTTTTATCTAGTATTGATGATTATCTTTTAACAAAGCAAAGAAACAGTAAAAGAACATTTAAAGTATATGATGGTCAAGGTAAGTTAATAACTGTTTTCAAAAGCAAACCAGATAGTAAAGAAATTTACCTTCCATATTTGGTTCAAGAAAAAGATGAAATTGTTTTAAAAGACCATGTTGGTGGTACCATAATTGCTCATTTTGAAATAAAAAACAAAATTAATAAAGTTAATATTAAAGATAAAGAAAATGTTAATAGAATTTTTCAAGTATTTGGTATTCCTAAAAGTTTTAAACAAGAATTAAAAAGTAATCCAAAATTAAAAAATGTTTATTACAATGATAAATTTTTAATAATAACATCGGCATTTAAAAGTTCTGAATCAGCAATAATGTTGATGTATTATGGTAATAGTACTTATCAAAATAGAATCATTTGTTATGATAAGCAAGGCTTTGATGCTAAATTTAATAACGAAAGATGCCTAATTAAAACAGATAGCCTTAATTATTATAATTCCAATGGCATCAAAATTGCTGAGTATAAGTACGTTGATAAAAAAGACGTAATTGCAATCGATTATCTATTAGCTAATCTTTTAAAAAGACAAAATCTTACTTTAAAACTGGAAAATCATGATGTAATTGGCTATATCAATAATAAAAAATATCTAATTGTTGAAATTTTTAAGTGTGGTCGTCTTCTAGTGCAAGATGAACAAGGACTATATGGCTATTTAGATGAAAATGGTAAAGAGATAATTAAGCCAAAGTTTAAATCAGCTACTCATTTTATAAATGGTTGGGCAGTTATGGATGGTAGAACAGCCGATCTAGATGGTCATGCTTATGAAGGGATAAGCCTTCTTAAAATCTTAAAGGACAGTGACCAGTATATAAGTCTTCACAATATTAATTATGAATATGCCGGTGAATTTAGTGAAAATTCTTTTATCAAAAATTTGTGGGTTTATGACTATACCAATTATTTAAAAGTCTTACCATCTAAAAATAATCCCTTTAAAAAAGTAGTTTATTATTATGTTGATTATAAAACTAAAACAGTCGCAAAAACTAATTATGAACCCGTACGTCAATATGAAAACTTTCTGTTTTTCTATATTTCTAAAAACTTTTATTGGCAAGATGGCTATTACATATTTGATAAAAATAACAATAGTTATAAATGGTTTGCTAGTAAAGATACCGAAATAAAATTTTATGATAATTATTTTATTTGTAATAATATGACTTATTATGTTGCTGACCAAATAATATGTTTAGGCGATTTTAATATAGAAAATAGAAAGCTAAAAAAGGACTATACATTACTTAGCAAAAAAGAATACCTAAGTAAATATCAAAAAATTATTACTAAAAATAGAGTAGAAACAACTGAAGTTATTAATCAAAAAATTAATGAATATCAACAATACATACAAAAAATAGCTTGGTATCAAAGACAAATTGATGAACTAGAAAAGCGAAAATGTGAATTAATATTTAAAATGAATGTCATACCTAGGCATACCATAGAAACTCCTAGCAACTTCCATTATGAAGAAAACGGCATAAAATACATATCAAAAAAATATGTTAATTACTTAAAATTATTTGACTTATTAACTTTTGATTTTTCTGGTTTTGATGTAAGTAATCTTGATTTTACTGGAACCAATGCTTCTATAAATCCACAGACTGTTTATAACAAAGATATGTCTAATGGAAACTACAGTGATGTAACATTTATTACATATGACTTTTCAGAAGTTGATATAACAAATGCCACTTTTAATAATGATTTTGTTACCTGTTATCAAGAATCCAAATTAAAAAGAAAAATATAATTAATATTTTTTAAAATAGTAAAAATACCTTTAAAATTACCTTATTTATTAGTATAATTAAACAAGAACTAAAAAGGATTAAATGGGGTATTAAGGAGTTTCCATGCAATTTAATTTAAAAAACATCGTTAAAAACTTACTTTCTATTTATGATACTATTTCCATTGAAGATAAAAATATTAGTGAGAAAAAAATTCATAATAAAAAGTTAAATATCTTAGTAAAAAAATTTAAAGAATACTTAATTCAAGACATAGAAAGTGCTAAAGCTTACATAGAATTAATGCAAATTGAATATTTTTTATTAACTGAGTTTATTGATATAACAGAAGAATTTGATATCGAAGCTTTATTATATATTTTTGATAACTTTACTAATGACATAAATGGTGATTTAGAATACTTTTTTGATATGGGATATTTAAAAATACTCTTAGATGAAATAATTAATTACTATAAAGACTCCAGATATTATGATTATACAGCCTTAATAACAGCCTTAAATGACCCTAAATTATCCAGTATAATTAAAAAACTGCATCCCAATATAAAAAGTGAAGAACAAGAAATAACTTTTCAAAAACAGACTAATACTTATGCTAATGTTTTTCTTAATAATAAAAATACAACTCCCTTAGAATTTTTTACTTACTTAAAATATTTTTATAGTAGATATCATGATAAAGATCTTGTAAGAGAATATGGTGAAGAAAAATTAAGAAAATTAAAAATTGAAAATGAAGAAGCATATAAAAAAATTATGGCTTTTCTAATAAGAACATTTTATTATTACTTTTCTTCTAGTCATAAAGAGTATTATATAGAAAAATTTTGTGTAAATAAATTAGATGCTAATGACCTTTTAGATTTTATTGACACATCAAAAGATATGAAGTATTTAATTGAACAAATTGGGATAGACTATTACTTAGATAATCTAATAGATACTGTATTTATTTATAACGTTGAAAGTTATAATGAAATTACTAGTTCTCTAACTGAAAAGCAAAAATTAGTTCTTAAAAAATTAGGTGGAAAATAATATGCGATTAAAGAAAAAATATAAATTCATACTTTTAGGTTTATTAATAATTATTATGATGGCTACTACGGTCTGTTATATGCAAAATAAAAATAAAAATGATAATAAAAAACTAGAAAGCATTAACTATGATAAGACCGAAAGCACAAATATTGAAGGTCTAATTATTTATCAAGATGAAAACACAACTTACCTTTGTGATAAAGACCAAATAATTTATGAATTTTCTAATCAAGAAATCAATAGTAATATTAATGATTATGTTAAAATAAGTTATGAAGGTATGCTTGATAAAAATAAAAGTAAACAAGATATAACAATTAAAAATGTAGAAAAATTAGATAAAGAGTTTACTTTAGAAAGTCTAAATAATAATAATACAAAAAAAGCTAAAGAAATAGTAAATAAAATGTCTTTAGAAGAAATAGTAGGGGAACTTTATATGGTTCACCATACTTCTAAAAGTCTAAAAGACGTAGAAAAGTACCATTTAGGGGGATTAGTTTTATTTGGTGAAGCTTTCAAAAATAAAACCAAAGATGAAGTTATAAATATGATTAATAATTTACAACAGAAAGCTTCTATTCCTTTGCTTCTAGGAGTTGATGAAGAAGGTGGCACTGTAGTTAGAATCAGTAGTAATAAAAACTTACGAAGCAGTGCTTTTTTATCTCCTAGAACTTTATATAAAGAAGGTGGCTTTGCTTTAATAAAAGAAGATAACATTGAAAAAAATAACCTATTAAAATCACTGGGAATCAACATCAATCTAGCCCCAGTTTTAGATATTTCTAATGACAAAAATGACTATATTTATAATAGATCAATTGGTCTTAGTCCAAAGCTTACTGGTAATTTTGCTATAACTATAATAGAATCATCCAAAGAAAGTGGGATAGTAAACGTTTTAAAACATTATCCAGGCTATAGTAAAAATAAAGATACTCATAAAAGCAGTTCTATAGATACTAGAACTATTAGTGAAGTAGAAGAAGATTTAATTCCTTTTAAAATGGCTATTGATAATGGAGCTGAGGCTATAATGATAAGTCATAATACTGTTACTGCCTTAGATGATAAAAATCCTGCTTCCATATCTATAAATAATCATAATTATTTACGCAGCACTTTAAATTTTAAAGGCATGATTATTACTGATGCACTTAATATGGGTGCTACCGCCGATATTGAATCTATGGGCATAAAATCAATTTTAGCGGGTAATAACATTTTAGTTACTAAAAATTATGCTAGAGATATAAAAGAAATACTTGATAATGTTTCTAATGGTAATTTAAGTAATAAATATCTTGAATGTTTAGCTATTAAAATTATCGAATGGAAAATAGAAATGGGCTTAATTAGTTAGCCCTTTTTTCTTTTCTTAAATTTCTTTTAAAAAATTATTGAAAAGCATTGCCTTTTTATAAAATAATGTGTTAGTATAAAGTACGCATATGGGGGGAATTAATATGTCAAATATATCAAATCGTAATGAAAATATTAAAGAATGTTACTACAAGGTGGCAACTGCTTTAGAAAATAAAAAAAGCAAAGAAGAAATTTTTGCCATAATTATTGAATTTGCTAAAGATAATGGCTTAAGTATTGAAGAATTATCTAAGAAAATTGATAATATATATTATAAAAGAAAATACAGTAAGCAAAATTATTCTAGAATAGAAGAAGTTCATTATATCTTCTTAAATTTAAAAGAAAAATTAAAGTCCAAAGAAAAGTTAAAATCAAAAGAAACAAACAATCTCGGTGAGAATAAAAATATTAAAAGTAAAAAAATATTATCAGAAGAAGAAATAGCAGCTATTATTGAAAAAAACAATTTAAAGGCTGAATATTCTAAATATTTTGATGCTCTTGTGAATGCATATAATCGTTTTATGCCCTTAGATATGGCTTTAGATGAAGTAGCAGCAGAAACTGGCTTTAACGTAGAAGATATTAAGAAGAATGGTGAATTCTATGTTCTTAATTATGCCAGCAAAGCAGAACAGGCTCTATACCGTGTTAAATTAGAAAAATTCAAAAAGACTTTGGAAAATCCAACACCAGACTTTTTTGCTAAAATTTGTGTTCACAAAATAACCCAAATATTAAAAAATAATACTAATAATCAAGCTAAAGAAATTAGGCTAATTTTAGCTGGTCAAGATTTAAAAGTATTAAACCGCACTAGAACATTAATAATTAAGTATTTTAGTGAGTGTTTAGATGGAGTTAATAACTTAGAAGTTAGAAACGTTTTATTTAATAGAGAGCAAATGATTTTAAATATTATAGAAGAAAATGCTAGAAAAATAAATAATGAATCTGAACACAAAAAGGTTAATAAAGAAAACCTAACAAAAAAGATTAATCCACGTTTACATGAAATACTACAAGAATTTATGCATAATAATATAACTATTGATGATTATCGTGATATTAGATTAACCAAATATAATGAAAAAATTGGTCATAAAGAAATGTGTAAGTTATTGAAACAAGCTAGTATTCTTGAAAATTGTGAAGAAGAATTAATAATTCACATGCAAAAAATGGAAGAATATGAACGTGAATTTTTAGAAACAATTTTAGATAATGTATGTTATTATTTAAAAAATGGTATTCCAGTTGAAGAAAATATTAAACGTGAATTTACTATTATAGATTATTATATGTTAACAAGTTATCCATTAGAAAAGCTAAAATTACGTGCTAATGCTCTAAATCTATTAAATAATACTGATCGTAAAGTTTTTATGTCATTTGCTGATCATAACATTTTTAGGGGTAATACATTACTAAAAATAAATCTAGAAAATATTTTAAATGATTTAGAAATAACTAAGCAATTCGGTTCAGAATATCGCAGTTTGACTAGTGATGAAAAAATCGCTATATATTATTTATTAAAAGATAATAACATTCCTTTAACTTTTGAAAACTTTAATGTAGCTGTTAACGAATATGCTAGTAATAGACTATTTCTTGCTAGACGATAGTCTATTTTTTTGATATAATTTGAAAGCGAGGTACGATTATGAAAATAAAATACGAATTGCTAAAAGAAGATGAAAAAACAAGTGCTAGATTAGGACTTATTCATACCAATTACGGTACTTTTGAAACACCAATGTTTATGCCAGTTGGTACTCAAGCAACAGTAAAAACTTTGTCTCCAGAAGAGCTAAAGGCTAATCATGCTGGTATTATTTTAGCTAATACTTATCATTTATGGCTAAGACCAGGTGAAGATATCATTGCCAAAGCTGGTGGTCTTCATAAATTTATGAATTGGAATGGTCCCATTCTAACCGATTCTGGTGGTTTTCAAGTTTTTTCTTTAGCCAAAAGGAAAGATATTACTGAAGAAGGAGTTAAATTTAAAAACCAATACAATGGTGATGCATTGCTTTTAACACCAGAAAAATCTATTCAAATTCAAAACAAGTTAGATAGTGATATTGCTATGAGTTTTGATGAATGCATTGGTTACCCAGCTACATATGAATATTGTAAAAATTCTGTTGAAAGGACTCTAAGATGGGCTAAAAGAGGTAAGGATGTTTTTAATAATCCTAATCAAAGCTTATTTGGCATCGTCCAAGGTGGCGAATACGAAGATTTGCGTAAACACTGTGTTGAAGAATTAGTTAAAATGGATTTTGATGGTTATTCTATTGGTGGGACCAGTGTGGGTGAAGACAAGAAAACTCAATATAAAATGGTTCGCTATGCCACTTCTTATCTTCCTAAGGATAAGGTAAGATATTTGATGGGTGTAGGTGATCCAATTGATATTGTTGAAAACGTTTGCAATGGCATTGATATTTTTGATTGTGTATCACCAACAAGACTTGCTAGACACGGTCATGCTCTAACCCGTTTTGGAAAAATAAATATTAAAAATGCTAAATATAAAGAAGATTTTACTCCCATTGAAGATGCTTGTACTTGTTATGCTTGTCAAAATTATACTAAAGCTTATATTAAGCACTTAATTAACTGTGAGGAAACTTTTGGAGCTCGTTTACTATCTATTCATAATATTCACTACTTAATAAATTTAACAGAAGAATTAAGACAAGCTATTAAAGAAGATCGCCTACTAGAATATAGAGAGGAGTTTATAAAAAATTACTATGGAAACAGCAAGTAAAATAATCTCTTTTATTCTTATCCTTCTTATGATTGGACTAGTTGGTTACAAAAGTTATACAGCCATAGAAAACAGCAGAAATGCTAAATTGTGGCTCGTTTTAAATAAAAAAGTTGTTGAAAAAGCAAACGATTGCCATTTAGATAAAAAATGTACAAATAAAACGGTTACTCTTGAATACTTAATTCAAAATAACTATTTAACAACAATTACTGACCCAACCACTAAAGAAGTTATTAATCCTTCTTCGTATGTCAATTTAGATACCAATGAATTTATTATTTTAAACTAGTTTTTCCTTTAAAATTGATACCTAATGATGCTGAAATTATTGAAATAAGTAAAATAATACCATAATAAATTATTCTACTAAATAAAATACAACCATCAGCTAATAGACTGACTAAAAAGAAGAATATTAAAATAGCACCACCTAATTTAAGACCAGCTAGATACCCTTTACTAATAGCTTTCTTACCATTAAAAAAGTTAAGAATAGCAAAACCGATGCTTGTAAATATAAATAAAATAAAAGCATTTACATTGTAGGACATATTAGTATATAAATAAAATAATGAGCTGATAAAACTAACTAAAATTATATATAATCCAAATAATAATATACTTTTAAAATAGAAAGAAATCTTTTCCATAAAATCACCTAATAAAATATATGTTTAAAAAAGTTTAAAATTACTCATAATATAAATGGTGGTCAAATTGGATTTAGTAATAATTACTTTAAAAACGATTTTTTTCTATTTTTTTATTTTAATTGCTTATCGAATTATGGGCAAAAGAGAAATAGGGCAACTAGGTACAACAGATCTTATAGTCTCAATCCTAATTGCTGAATTAGTAGCTATTTCCATTGAAAATTTTAATGATACAATTTTAAATACGGTTATTCCCATTGCAGTTTTAGTTATTACGGAAGTTGTTCTCGCTTATCTTTCTATAAAATCAAAAAAAGTTCGTTATTTTTTAGATGGTAAGCCTTCATTAATTATCAGTAATGGTAAAATAAATTACAAAGAAATGGTTAAGTCTCGTTACTCAATTGACGATTTGTTATTTCAACTTCGTCAAAATAGTATTAAAAGTATTGAAGAAATAGAATATGCCTTTTTAGAACCTAATGGTAAATTATCGATATTCCCTTATAATATCTTAAAATTAAAATCAGCATATCCCATGGCTTTAATAATTGATGGGATTATTCAAAATGATACATTAGTTCATATAAACAAAAGCAAAGAATGGCTTTTGGAAAAATTGCATCAAAGCAATCTAGGAGTCAAAGATATTTTCTACGCATTCTATAAAAGACACAAAATTTATATTATTAAAAATAATGATATTAATAATCTGAAAAATTAATAGTTAAAAAATAATTATTAATTTTTTTTCTTAAAACATGCAATATTTTCCAAATACTTACTTATATAACGTGGACTTTAAATATTAAATTTGATACAATAGGTTTCGTGATGTACGAATGAAAAGAAATGAAGTAAAGTATGAAGAATTAAGTCCAATGATGCAACAATATTTGGATATTAAAAATAAACATTTAGAAGAACTGTTATTTTATCGCATTGGCGATTTTTATGAATTATTTTTTGAAGATGGTGAAACGGCTGCTAGAGAATTAGAACTTACTCTAACTGGTAAAAATGCTGGTATTAGTGAACGTATCCCAATGTGTGGTGTGCCTTTTCATTCTGTTAAACCTTATATTGAAAAATTAATTGATAAAGGTTATAAAGTTGCTATTTGTGAACAATTAGAAGACCCCAAAACTACTAAGGGAATGGTTAAACGAGGAGTTATTCAAGTAATTAGTAAAGGCACTTTAACTGATTATGAAATGATGCAACCGAAAGATAATAATTATATAGCTAGCATTTTAGATTATGGCAATGCTTACATTTTAACTTATGCTGATATCTCAACTGGTGAATGTATGGTAAGTCAAATAAAACATAATAATGATTCCTTACTAAGTGAAATAATTAATTTGGGTATTAAAGAAGTAATCTTAGTAGATAATAGTAATTTATCTTTGGTTCAAATTTTAAAAAATAATTATGGTATTGAAATATCTTATAGTAATAATTATTTAGAAGATGATTATTCATATCTTTATAAAGATTTAGATGATAAGTTTGTTACCGGTTTAAAACATTTATTTTATTATTTAGTTGTTACAAACATGAAAGACATTTCTAATATTAGAGAAATAAATGTTATTGATAAAGATAAATATTTAAACATGGATATCCACACAGTCCGTAATTTAGAACTTTTTGAGACTATAAGATTAAAAGAAAGAACCTATAGTTTATTATGGCTTTTAGATAAATGTAAAACTGCCATGGGGTCTCGTAAACTTAAAAGCTGGTTATTGCACCCACTAAAAGATATTGATGAGTTAAACAAAAGATATGATGCCATTGAAAAAATTAATACTGAGTTTATTATCAAAGATGAATTAAGAGAATACTTATATCAAGTATACGATTTACAACGTCTTTGTGGTAAATTAATTTCCGGTAATCTAAATGCCCGAGATTTATTGCAAATTAAAAAAAGTTTAAGCATGCTTCCTAATATCATTGAAGATGTTAAAAAATTAGATTTCAACTATGATTTAGACCCTAATACTGAGGTCTATGAACTTTTAGAACAAGCAGTTTTTGAAAATCCCCCTGTAACAATTCGTGAAGGTTCCTTGATAAAATCAGGATATAATAAAGAATTGGATGAATTACGCAGTATTCGTAGTGGCGGCAAAGAATTTATTGCTTCCTTCGAAGAGACACTAAAAGAAGAAACAGGTATTAAAAATTTAAAAGTTGGTTATAATAAAATATTTGGCTATTATATCGAAGTATCTAAGGGCCAAAGCAAAATGGTAATGGAAGACTTTGGTTGGGAACGAAGACAAACTCTAACTAATTGTGAACGTTTTATATCTCCAGCTCTAAAAGAAAAGGAAGCTTTAATCTTAAATGCTGAAGAACGAATTATTGACTTAGAATATAATTTATTTAATGAATTAAAAGAAAAAGTAAAAGAACACATCTTCAGTCTTAAAAAAGATGCTGAAATTTTAAGTGAAATTGATGCCTTAATCTCACTTGCTGTATGTGCTGAGGAGTATAATTTAGTAAGACCAGTTCTTACTCAAAATAACGAAATAAGAATTAAAGACGGTCGTCATCCTGTTGTTGAAGCTGTTAGTAATGGGATGTATGTTCCAAACGATTGCTTAATGCCAGAAAATGTTAATACTCTTTTAATAACTGGTCCTAACATGAGTGGTAAATCAACATTTATGCGTCAACTTGCTATTATTGTTATTATGGCTCAAACTGGTTCTTTTGTACCCGCTAAAAAGGCCACTTTGCCAATCATTGATAAAATATTTACTCGCATAGGTGCCTCTGATGATTTAGTTAGTGGTGAATCAACATTTATGGTCGAGATGAAAGAGGCTTGCAATGCTATTACTAATGCAACCCATAATTCTTTAATATTATTTGATGAATTAGGTCGTGGTACTGCCACATATGATGGAATGAGTTTAGCTCAAGCTATACTAGAATATATAAGTAAAAATATTAAATGTAAAACCTTATTTTCTACCCACTATCATGAATTAACATCTTTAGCAAATGAAATAAAAACAATAAAAAATGTTCATGTTGAGGCTCACGAAGAAAATGGTACAGTTACCTTCTTACATAAAGTTAGCAATGGACCAATCGATAAATCTTATGGTATTCATGTAGCTCGTCTTGCAAAAATGCCAGAAGAATTATTAAAAAGAGCCAATGCCATTTTAAAAGAATATGAAGATTCAGATACTAAAAGTAACATTAAACAAGTAAGTTTATTTGATTTAAACCTAGATGAGCCAAAAGAATTAGAGATGAAAGAACCTGATAAAGAATACCAGGTCAATTCTCAAAATCAAGAACTGCTTACTGAAATAAGTAATTTAAATTTAGATAATTTAAGACCAATAGATGCCCTAAATGAGCTTTATAAATTAAAAAAATTAATTAATAAATAATTTTTTAATGTTTATATGTTATATTATAAATAGAAAGGAACTAATCATTAAGGATTAGGAAATATATATGAAATCAAGAAGTGAATTAAGAGAAAAAATAATGATTATTTTATATCAAATAGATATAAATAGAAGTCAGCATATTAATTATAATGTTGAAGAAATAATAAGTTCTAACTTAGAAATAGATAACGAATTTGTAAGAGATATTATCTACGGAGTTATAACTTATGAAGATGAAATAATTAATATTGCCAATAAATATATGAAAAACTGGGATATTAGTCGCATTGATAAAACGGGAGCTGCTATCTTAAAAATGGCAATATATGAATTAAAATATACTGATACTCCACATATAGTTGTAATTAATGAGGCAGTTGAACTAGCTAAAAAGTATTCTGATGATTCTGTTCGTAAAATTATTAATGCTGTTTTAGATAAAATGATAAAAGAGTGATTGTATGGATATAAAATATATAACAATTTCCGATTTAAATCGTTATATAAAAGCTAAATTTGATATAGATTCTAATTTAAATAATGTCTATCTAAAAGGAGAAATATCCAACTTTAAGCATCATACCAGAGGTCATTTTTACTTTACTTTAAAAGATGAAAATTCGAGAATTGCTGCTGTTATGTTCAATTTCAATGCTTCTAAAGTGACTTTTGAGCCAGAAGATGGTATGAAAGTTCTTGTTAGTGGACACATAAGTGTCTACGAAGCTACTGGTTCTTATCAAATTTATGTAAACACAATGGAAATGGATGGTATTGGAAATCTTTACTTAGAATTTGAAAAATTAAAGAAAAAATTAGCCAGTGAGGGTTTGTTTAATTCAGAACATAAAAAACCAATCCCTAAATATCCTAAAACAATTGGCATTATCACCGCTCCAACCGGGGCTGCTATAAGAGACATTCTAAGTACGATAAAAAGAAGATATCCGATTGCTAAAACTATTCTTTTTCCTGCCTTAGTACAAGGTGATGGTGCTAAAGAATCTGTTACTAGACAGATAAAAAAAGCTCAAGAATATGATTTGGATGTTATCATTTGTGGACGGGGAGGCGGCTCTATTGAAGATCTTTGGTGTTTTAACGAAGAAATGGTCGCCAGAGCTATTTATGAATCAAAAATTCCCGTTATAAGTGCTGTTGGACATGAAATAGATTTTACTATCGCTGATTTTGTTGCTGACTTAAGAGCACCAACTCCAACTGGAGCAGCAGAAATGGCAGTACCTAATATTGTTGATTTAAATAACTTATTTAATCAATTAAAGATTAGAGCAACTAAAGCGATTCAAAACAAAATAACTGTAAATAACAATCATCTAGAAGCAATAGCAAGCAAGCAAATATTAAAAAATCCACTAAGTATATATGAAATTAAAGAACAACACCTAGATAATTTATTAGATCGTTTACAACTTTTTATAACAAGTAAATTAAAGGAAGATAGTTTAAAATATCATAAAATTATTGATAATAAACTATTAAAAGAACCAAACAAAATTTTAGAAAATAAAGAATATCAATTTAATATTCTTCTAAAAACAATAACAGTTTTAAATCCTATGAAATTATTAGAAAGTGGTTATAGTATTGTCAAAAATAAAGATAAAGTTATAACTAGCATTAAATATATAAACATAGATGATTTAGTTAATATTGATTTAAAAGATGGGGTAATTAAAGCCAAAGTAGTAAGTAAGGAGAACAAAAATAATGACCAAAGATGATAAAACATTTGAAGAAAATTTATTAGAACTAGAAAATATTGTTAAAGAATTAGAAGCTGGTAATGTCGATTTAGATAAAGCCATTGAAAAATATAGTAAAGCCATGCAACTTGCTAAAATATGTGGCGATAAACTAAATAATGCTAAAGAAAGTATCAATAAAATTTTAACTGAAAATAATACTTTAGAAGATTTTAGCATTGAAGAAAATAAAAACTAATAAATTATAATTATACTGCAGTAAATATTGCAGTTTTTTCTTTTCCAGATATTTCCACCATAAACTCTAAATAAGCTATCATACTATTAATGGTGAAGTTTATGAAGAAATTATTAAAAAATTTAAAACTTTTTCTATTATTATGGACAATACCAAGTTTAGTTTTAGCTTATTCTAACGAAGTTATATTGGGTGGTCAAAATATTGGTATTTCCATTAATAGTAAAGGCATCCTTGTAGTGGGATTTTATAAAGTAAATAATATTTATAATGGTAGCCATTTATTAGTCGGCGATTATATTATAAAAGTAAATAATGAAGACGTAAAAAACATTAAAGAATTAGTAAGTAAAATTGAAAAATATGCTACCAATGATGAAGTAGAAATTACTTATCTGCGTCAAGATAAAATATATAATACCAAAATACAATTAGAAAAAAATAACAATTCTTATAAAACTGGAATATATGTGAAAGATAACTTACTTGGAAATGGTACTTTAACTTACATTGATCCTGAAACTAAAATATATGGAGCTCTTGGTCACTATATAATAGATAGTAATACTAATGAAGCTATTAAAATTAATGATGGTTCTATATTTAAAAGTATAATTACTAATATTACTAAAAGTATTAATGGTAATCCAGGCAGTATTAATACCAAATTTTATCGTCAAAATATTTATGGTACTATAACTCAAAATACTAATTCAGGTATTTTTGGTAAGTTTAATAATATTCCCCAAAACAATAAAACAATTTCTGTTGCCAATATAAATGAAGTTAAATTAGGAAAAGCTACTATTTATACTTCACTATATCAGGGAGAAACTAAAGAATATACAATTAATATTTTAAAAATTGATAAAACTAGTCCTGTTAAAAATATTTATTTTGAAATAACTGATGAAGATTTAATAAATAGGGCAGGTGGCATTGTTCAAGGAATGAGTGGTTCCCCAATAATTCAAAATAACAAATTAATTGGGGCTGTAACCCATGTTACTATTGATAATGTTAAAACTGGATACGGAATTAGTATAATAAATATGTTAGAACAAGGAGAAAAAGATGGTAATTAACATTATTTTGTCATATACTTATGTAAGGTGAATAAAATGAAAAAAATAATAATATTTGGTGGCGGTTCAGGATTATCGCAAATATTAAAAGGATTGAAATTATTTCCAGTTGAAATAACAGCCGTGGTATCAGTTGCTGATAATGGTGCCTCAACAGGAAGATTGCGTAAGGATTTAAACATTCCGGCAGTTGGTGATATTTCTAAAGTAATGCTTGCTATGTCAAATCTAGATAATGATACTTTAAGCCTTTTAAATTATCGATTTACAAAATCAAAAACATTAGGTAATCATTCTGTTAAAAATCTGCTTTTAAGTGCCTTATTAGACATAAAAGGTACCTTTAAAGACAGTATTCCTATAATGATGAAATTATTAGATATTAAGGGTAATATTCTTCCTTTAACTGAAGATAATGCCAATTTAATAGGAATTACTGATGATAATAAAAAAATTATCGGTGAAGAACAAATAACTAAGTGTCCAAATAAAATCAAAAAAATAGAATACGATCAAAAAATAACAATTAACCAACAGGTAATATCAGCAGTTAATGAATCAGATTTAATAATCTTTTCTTCTGGTTCCCTTCTAACGAGTATTGCTCCTCATTTAATAAATAAAACATTAGTAAAAGCCTTAAAAAAATCTTCTGCTCCTAAAATGTATATTTGTAATTTATTTACACAACCTGGTGAAACTGACAATTTTAAAGTTAGTGACCATATCAAAATTTTAGAAGGTTATTTAGGTTCTAAAAGCATTGATGTTGTAGTAGCTAATAATAATATGCTAGATAGCAAATTGGTTAATATTTATCAGACGACTGAACAAAAAGATCCTGTTTTATTAGATGAAGAAAACTTAAAAAAATTAAATGTTAAAATATTAGCTGATGATCTAGCTAAAATAGAAGATGGTGTTTATCGCCATGATTCTCTAAAGACAGCTTATTTGATTTTTTCTTATTTAATGAATAGCTCTAAAGTTACTAAAGAAAATAACCAGTAAAAAGTTATTATCTAAACTTCTAGTTTTGTTTAGGCAATTATCTAAGTTTAGCAATATAAACCCATCTAAACTATAAAAATAGTATTTTGACACTTAATTGTAAAACTGATAATTTATCTCCCAGAAAAGGAGATTTTTTTATGATAAATAGAAAAAAAATAATAATTCTAATACTAGCCATAGCTTGTTTTTTTGTGTTTAATAAGGTTAAAGCTAATAGTAGCCAATCATTTCATGAAGGTGAGTGGATTCCTAATATTTATCTTGTTAAAGCTATGCCAAATGGTTATAAAAGATATCAGCAAGGTTTAATTCTTCATAGAACAAGTGATAATCAATTTGTCTATTGTTTAGAACCATTTGCATCATTAAATAAAAATGCTTTATATCAAGAGATAAATTACGATTACGCAAGACAATTATTAATATCTGAAAAAACTTGGGAACGTCTTAATTTACTTTCTTATTATGGATATATGTATGAAGGACATGAAGATGCTAAATGGTATGCAATAACCCAAATATTAATCTGGAAAACTTTATATCCTGATTATGACTTTTATTTTTCAGAATCTTTAAACGGTAAGCGAAAGGTAGGAGCTTATCAAGAAGAAATAAATGAATTAGAAAATCTTATACTTAATCATAACAAAACAGTTAGTTTTCAAAACGATAATATAAAGTTAAATATAGGAGAAACCATAACTTTAAAAGATGAAAATGAAACTTTAAAAGACTATGAAATTGAACGTTCTGAGATTAAAGCAAATATCATTGATAATTCTTTAATAATTAATAGTGAATCTTTAGGAGAAAAAACTATTACTTTAATAAAAAAAGATAAAAGAAATTTAAATAAACCTTTAGCTTACCTTCACGATGAATCGCAAAATATCATAATGTCAGGTTATTATGAACCAAAAATTATAAATATCAAAGTAAACGTTAATGGCATTGCCATTAAAGTAACAAAAAAAGATTTAGATACAAAAGATACAATAAAAATAGCTGGTTTAAAATTTAAGATCAAGAATTTAGCAACTAATGAATTTGTTGAAAATCCCGATAATAGTATGGATAAAAATATCTTTCTAACAAATAGCGAAGGCTTTTTGCAAACACATGCAACTTTGCAATATGGTAAGTATGCCATCATAGAAGAGGATAGTAATTTAAAAGGATATCTTTGGAACAAGGAGCCTTTAATAATCGATTTAAATAAAAATAATGTAAAAATTGAAAATTATAATACCCTTATTTATGAGACTGCATTTTATAATAAAAGGAAAAAGAGTAAAATAATTGTTGAAAAACATGGCGAAAAAATCAGCATGGATTTAAAAAGTAAAAATTTTTCTTATGATTTTGATAAATTATCAAAGACAATTATTGGATTATATGCAAAAGATTCCATTAAAGATATTAATGGTAATATAATATATTCCAAAGATACTGAAATCATGGTAAAAGAAACAGATGTCAACGGTCAAATTACATTTGATAATTTATATTTAGGCAGTTATTATCTCCAAGAGTTAAAAACCGATGCAAAGTATCGTCTAAATAGCAGAAAGTATAGTATTAATTTAGAAGATGAGAACAAAGAAGAGGTAGTAAAAACTATTACTATTCAAAACTTTTTGCAAAAAGGAAATATTATAATTACCAAAACAAGTAGTTTAACCAAAGAAAATTTAAGCAATGCTCAAATTGGTATTTTTAATGATAAAGATGAACTAATTTATGAAGGAACAACTAATCAAGAAGGAAAAATAGTAATAGAAAATTTGGCATTAGGTAATTATTACATAAAAGAACTAACGGCTCCTGCTGGCTATAATTTAGATATTGAACCTATTAGTTTTAGCATTACCAGTGATAAAGAAACAATTTATCTTAATTTAGAAAATGATCCTATAATTGATATTCCTGATACATATAGCCCTAAATGTAAAAATATAGTAATTATCGAGTTAATAGAAAGTTTTGTTTTAATATTATGCTACATTCAAATAAAAAAAAGTCTAAATTATTACAATTAATTTTAATTGTTGTTTTTGCAATCCTAACTAATCTATTAATTTATACTATCAAATATCAAAAAAGTTTTAAAAATACAATTATTACTAAAATAAATGACTTTATTCCAAATATTAACTATAAAATACTTGAACGTAATTCTAGTAGTAAAAATATAAACTCATCCCAAAATATAAATGATACAAATGGCATTATAGAAATACCAAAAATAAACTTAAAAGAGCAATTACCTAATATTAATAGTACTGATAATGATGTAAATAAAAACATTCATATCATAAAAGAAAGTATTTTTCCATTAGAAGGTAAAAATAGTCATATAATTTTAGCAGCTCATTCTGGTTATAATAAAATAGCCTACTTTAAAAGATTACCAGAACTAGTTATCGGGGATGATGTATATCTTTATTATAATAGTAAAAAATATCTTTATCAGATAACAACTTTTTTTGAAATTGAAAAGACTGGTAAACTAATTTATAAAACAAAGTCTAACGATGACATTACACTAATTACTTGTTTAAAAGGGACTAATAAACAGATTGTTTATCAAGGAATACTAATTTCTACTAGTAATCTTTAAGAAAAAATGCTATCATATCTTACCGAGTGAGGAATTATGCAAAATTATAAAGAAAAAATATTAAAACAATTAGAATATCAAAAAGATTATATCAATCAGACAACTTATGAAAATAATCAAAGTGATTTAGAATTAATTACCAAGATTGAAAAATTTATAAAAAAATGTTCAAATTTTAGCAAAGAAGAATTTGATGTTTGGGACCAGATATTAGAAGCTATAGACAGTAGAATTTCTGTAAAACGTCTAAATATTTGCAGTCTAAAAAGGTAATATTTAATCAAATAAAATAAATATAAAGATATCATCATAAGAAAAACTGTGTTATTATATAAGTGAAAGTAGGATTAATATGATTAATGATAATAATGATTTAAAGTTTTCTTGTAAGACCTCTTGGCTAGATGATATTTATTTAGGAACCAAAGAATCGCAAGGAATTAGAAATGCCGCAAATGCTATTAAATTTGTGCTTTTTGATGATATCAGTGTATTACCGGATGGTCTTAAATATACTGACAAATATGAATTTATTTCAGCTCGTCGTGGTGGACGTACTAAAGCAAAACTTTTAACATCAATAGATTTAATTCAAATTTTATGTAAATATGCCATGCAGTCTTTTGGTATTAAAAATGAAGCTTTTTCTATAAGTTATGATGATTATATGAATTTAAAAAATCATAAAATAACTTGTGATTATACTAATGACTTTGTAATTCAAATAACAGCATTTGCTTGTTTAGATAGTATTTATGAAGCTTACATCTTATTAAATGATAATAATAATTTAAAATTAGCTCTAGTAGATGCTCTTATTAATGAACGATACATTGAAAACAAAATGCTTATGTTAAATCGTTTTGATGGTTTTCTTTTTAGTGACGATATAAGTATTGAAGATAAAGAAAAATATTTAGATACTTTTAAAGAATTGGATAACTATTTTTATAAAATAAATACAAGAGATAAAGAATATTTAGAATACATAAACGCCATATAATTCCATTAAATAATAGAAACATTAAATTTAATGCTAATTTCTAATTAAATAGAATATTTTTTCTTCAAATTTTAATCAATTAATGCTAAACTAGTGTTAATTAAAAAAGGAGTTTAGATATGAAAAAACTAATTGATGAATTCAAAAAATTTATAATGCGTGGGAATGTAATTGACCTAGCAGTTGGTGTTGTAATGGGAAATGCTTTTTCTAAAATTGTTAGTTCTTTAGTTAATGACATTATGATGCCAATTATCGGCATCATTATCGGTGGTCATGATTTTAGCAATTTATCAATTACCGTTGGCACTGCCAAAATTATGTATGGTTCTTTTATTCAAAATATAATTGATTTTCTAATTATAGCAGCATCTATTTTCGTTTTCATAAAAATTATTAATGCTTTAATGCATAAAAAAGAGGAAACTAAAGAAGAAGAAGCTAAAAAGGAAGAACCAGCAAAACCAAGTGAAGAAATATTGCTTCTACGAGAAATAAGAGATTCATTGCAAAGCAAAAAAAACATTAAGAAAAATCAATCTTAATGTTTTTTTATTTTGTAATAAACATTGCAGCATATGATGCCACAATTCCTACTACCATTACAATTAGCATAATCCATACAGCCGTTTTTTGAGCTTTTTTTGACATTATTAAACTTACCTTCTTTCAATAATTAACATTATTTTAGCATAAAAAATAAAACTTGCCAATATACTTATCATAGGTGATGACATTGAAATATTTAAAAAAGCACTACAACATAGTAATATTCTTAAACATTCTTCTAATAATTGGTATAATTCTAGGACTTATTCTAGGATTTAAACAAGATAGCATTTTTAAAACTGATATCGTAAATAGTTTAACTGATTTACAAAATATACTTTTAACTAATAGAATTAATAATATTTTTTATCACTTTTTAATATTTATTATTTTAGTAATATCATCCTTTATTATGCCTTTATTTTTTATTAACTTTATCATCATCTTATTTAAAGGGCTTACCATTGGCTTTTCTATCTACATATTTGCACTACTACTAGGATTTAAAGGATTTATTATAAGTTTAATATATAACTTAGTAACTAGCGGTATATTTTGTTTTATTTATATTTTCTTAATTATTAGAGGTATAAATCTTAGCAAAAATATTATTAATTTTACTTTAACTAAAGATAATACTTATTTACTCGCTATTAAAAACAATTTATTTGGTATAACTTTAACCGAAGGTATATGCTTAATATATGATTGTTTTCTTTTTATATTTTCAAATTTTTTAATTAGTAAGTTTATTTGGCTATTTTAATGGACTTTATAGCATCAATTTGATAAAATAATTGGCAGGAAGTGGTTACAATGCAAACTGTAGTAGTAGGAATGAGTGGGGGAGTAGATTCATCAGTTTCTGCTTATCTTTTAAAAAAGCAAGGTTACAATGTTATTGGTTTATTCATGCGAAATTGGGATGCAGCTTTAAATAATGATATTGAGGGCAATCCAACATTTGGTGAAAACATTTGTCCTCAGGAACAAGATTATAACGATGCTAAAATTGTTTGTGAGCAATTAGATATCCCATTACACCGCGTAGACTTCATAAAAGAATACTGGGATAATGTTTTTAAATATTTTTTAGATGAACTAGAGAAGGGGAGAACCCCTAATCCTGATTTAATGTGCAATAAATATATCAAATTCGATTTATTTATTAAAGAAGCAAAAAAATTAGGTGCTGATTATATTGCTACTGGACACTATGCTAGAATGCAAGATGGAAAATTATTACGTGGAATTGATAGTAATAAAGATCAATCATACTTTCTAGCTCAAGTAAATCGAGAAGCATTAAAAAATGTTCTGTTTCCAGTTGGTGAACTAGAAAAACCTACAGTTCGCAAAATAGCTGAAGAAATGCACTTAGAAACAGCTCATAAAAAGGACTCTACTGGTATTTGCTTTATTGGTGAAAGAAATTATCAAAAGTTTATCCATAATTATCTAAAGCCAAATCCTGGCAATATCATTGATGTAGAAACTAAAAAAGTAATTGGTCGTCATACTGGTTTAATGAATTATACAATTGGCCAACGTCGTAATGTTGGTATTTCCGGTAATTTAGAACGCCATTACGTATGTGGTAAAGACGTTTCTAAAAACGTCTTATATGTAGCCTTTGGTGATGATAATAATTATTTAATGAGCGATTCTTGCTTAATTAGTAACGTTAATTATTTAACTTCTGATAGACCAACAAATTGTAGTGCTAAATTTCGATATCGTGGTGAAGATCACGAAGTATCTCTCGAGTACTTAGAAAATGGCAAAATTTTAGTCAAATATCCTAATATGGCAAAAGCTGTAACCCCAGGACAAGCTTGTGTATTATATCAAAATGAAGTGTGCCTTGGTTCAGGCATAATAGAAGAAGTACATAAAAATAATCAAAAACTATGGTATTTATAGATCTAAAAGCAACAATTTTAGTTGACATGTAAAGTACAAATGTTATAATTAATATGTAAAGTACGAAAGGCAGTTGTTAGCAGTGCAAAAATTAAATGAATTACTACAAGAGCTAGGAATATCTAAAGTTAGATTAGCTAAATATCTCGGCGTTTCTCGTCAAATGGTTTACAATTATTTAGAACTAGATGACTTAAGTAAATGGCCAAAGGAAAAGAAAATTATGCTTTATCGTTTGCTAGACATAAATGATGAAAGTGAAATTGATAAAATTAAAATTACTACTGATTATTTAATGAATGTTGAATCTAAACTTAGCAAAAATTCTAAGGCTAGGGAAGAGGTCAATCATTGCATAGATACTAAAGGATTAAATGCGGATTCCCAAAAGTTATTAGTAGACATTACATCACTAATAAAAGAAAAGTTAGCAGATGATAACTATCGTCGCGAAAATTATTATACTTTTACGTATTTATATCACACTTTGCAATTAATAGATTCAATGCCCGAAATAAGATATTTGTTTGGCTTTATGAGTAAAACTGGTGGTTATACTGATCCAGAAGAATATAAACTTCAAGAAGATAAGCAATTTATTCTAGAAGGTATTATTCATACTGCTCTTAATCTTTATAATAATGGTGGTTCATCACGAAGCAAACTTCAAGAAGCTCACCGTCGCTGGGTTGCTGAAATCGAAGCCAAAAAAGAAGAAAAAATCTCCCGTACCCAAGAATTAAGCACTGTAAAAATTCAAGCTTTAAAAGAATTAAATTACACCAAAATGGATAATTCCAATGCCAATGAAGTCATTGAAAAAATCTTGGAAATTCTTGCTAAAAAATCATAATTTAAAAATAAAAAAACAAAGTCCCCTACTTTTATTAAAACTAATAGAGAAGGGGACTTTTTATAATTTATTATAACTTAAAATATAAAAAAAGATTACTATCCATATTTTATTATTTACACTCTTCTTTGCTTGATAAGTAAAATTATAATTATTTAAAATAAAATAAACGTTAAAAATCATGCAACAAGCTTAATAATCATTCATCTTTTAAAATTTCGATGCACGAAAATTTTAATCAATATTTTAATAGTTTTTATCATTTTAAGTCATTTAAAATGATATCAGTTAATTTAGCAAATTGGTTTTAAATTATTAATCTATATAATTAACAAAAATAAAAATTTATATAACTTAGCTCGAATTATAATATACATTATTGTTAAACATTATTTTTTATTTAAATCTAAAACACGTAAATAATATAGTTTATAATAGTTTAATTATTTAAAAAATAAATTATATCATCAATTCTTTAAAAAAATTAGCAAATATTAAACTGCACATAATATATATTATGTTAACATTTATAAAATAACATATTTTTTTATCCAAAAACTACCATTATTTATACTTTTCTTCTCTTACATTTTTTAATTAGAAAAACAATATAAATAAAGATATAAATAAACCGATTAAAATATAAAAGCGACGATTATAGCTTAAAACCTCAGGTAATATTTCTAAAAATGAAATTGTTAACATAAGACACCCAACAAAATACAAAGTTATATTTAAAAACAAAATACTAATATATGGTCTTAAAAATAGCCATGTAATAATAGCCCCAAATGGTTCTGCAATTCCAGACATAAAAGTATAAGCGAAGGCTTTCTTTCTATTTCCAGTACTATAATATATTGGCAATGCTATACAAATTCCTTCTGGTAAATTATGAGCTCCAATCGATAAAGCTAATTTTAATCCTAATTTTTGACTGGCAATGCTAGATGTAAAAACGATTATTCCTTCAGGAAAATTATGTAATAATAAAGTTAGCATATTTAAAATGCCAATTTTATAAAGATTACTCCCCTTCTTAATATTAATCTTTGATATTTTAACTATCCCCAGTGCCACTACTGGTATTAAAAAAATAATTAATAAAGCTATACCTATGTTTAAATTCTTTATAAAATAACTTATTGGTAAGGGAATTAATTCCTTAAGACTAATAAGACTCATAACCCCCATAGCAAATGCTAGGCTAATGCTTATAACTTCTCTTACCCTATTCTTTTTAAAGTAAGTAAAAATAATACCTAAATTAGTGGCTCCGCCAGCTAAAATTGATAATAATAATGCCGTTTTTGTCTTCATAATAATCACACTAATATTATGCAATATAAAATCCAGAAATTACCATCTTAATTTCAGTATGAAATTTATAAATCAGTTTACAATATAATTAGGAGGTCAAAATGAATTCAAAAAATAATGCTAAATACAATGCACGTAATAATGCTAAGAATAATGCTCGTTCAAAAGCAAAAGATTCTAAGTGTCACAATAGTGCTAAAAATAATAGCAAATGTCATGCAAGAGCTAATGAATTAAACGATGAAATTTAGTTTAAATTAAGCTCTATCCTTACAACTACGTGGATGATAATCTTCGTAGTCTTTTTTTAATTTTTCATTAATCAAGTGGGTATATATCTGCGTTGTTTTTAAATCTTCGTGTCCTAAAAGTTCTTGAATAACTCTAATATTAGCACCGTTTTTAAGTAAAATAGAAGCAAAAGAATGACGGAGAGTATGTGGAGAAATTTCTTTATTTATCCCCTTTTTTTCTGCTTGACTTTTAATTAATTTAAAAAATGCCTGTCTTGTAATTTTAGTTCCATAACTAGAAATAAATAAGTATTCACTGTCTTTATTTTTTAATAAACTATTACGATAATAAACAATATAAAATTTAACATAATTTAAAGCTGTATCATCAATTGGAACAATTCGTTCCTTCTTCCCCTTCCCCATTACTCGTAAATAGCAATCATCAAAATTAATATCACTAACTTTTAAATTAACAAGTTCACTTACTCTTAAACCTGTTGCAAAAGCAAGTTCTAACATAGCCTTATTGCGATAATCGTTTGGCTTTTCTAATTTAACATCTAGTAATACATTTATTTCTTCAATAGTTAAATAATCTGGTAATTTAGCCTCTATTTTTGGCATAGCAATGTCTTTGCATGGATTATTACTTATTACACCTTCTTTGTATAAAAAGCCGTATAAAGACCTTAAAACCGTTATTAAATGGGCTAAACTTTTTGAATCTAAACAATCAAAGTTTTGAAGGTATTTATTTAAATCCTCACTACTTAATTTATAATAGTATTTATCATAATTATATAATTTTTCAATATCATTTAAATAAGATAAAACAGTATTATCACTAAGTTTTTTTTCATATTTAATATAATCTATATATTTTATTACATACTTATCATTAAGATACTCTTTTTTATTATCATTTATTTTCATACTACTTGCTTCCCATCATAACTATTATTTTTAAAACAAATTTTTTATCTAATTATTAATATACTATTTTATTATAAAATTACAACTGTATGTTATAATATTGTAAGACTAAAAAAGAAAGGAATTACTATTATAATACATACTAGTAATTAAAATATTATGGAAACTTTAGCAAACAAATATCGTCCTAAAAGCCTAGATGAAGTTGTAGGGCAAAATCATTTAATTGGTGAAAACAAAATACTATCTAATATGGTTAAAAATCAAAAAATTTTTTCGATGATTTTATATGGCAAACCTGGTATTGGTAAAACATCTATTGCTTATGCTATAGTAAATTCTTATAACAAGAAGTATAAATTTTTAAATGCTACTTCCTCTAAAAAAGAAGATTTTATTATTGCTATTGAAGAAGCTAAAATGTATGAAGATTTAATTTTAGTAGTAGATGAAATTCACCGAATGAATAAAGATAAACAAGATATTCTGCTTCCTTATATAGAATCAGGTTTAATAATTTTAATTGGTCTTACTACTAGTAATCCTTATCATAAAATAAATCCAGCTATTAGAAGTCGTTGTCAAATATTTGAACTTAAACCTTTAGAACTTGCTGATATCATTACTTGTTTAAAACGTGTTAGCAGTGGTGAAGGTCTAACAGTATCTGATGAAGCTTATCATGCTATTGCTAAATTAAGTAGCGGTGATGTTAGAAATGCTATAAATCTACTTGATGTTGCTAATATGACCGTTTTAGATAAAAAAATTACATTGGATTCCGTCAAAGCCATCAGTTCAAAGCCATCAGTCTTTTTCGATAAGGACGATGATGGTTATTATGATATTATTTCAGCTTTTCAAAAATCAATTCGTGGGAGTGATGCTGATGCTGCCATATATTATTTAGGACGCTTAATTGAAGCTGAAGATTTAGATATTATTTATAGACGTATGAGTGTCATTGCATACGAAGATATTGGTCTTGCTAATCCATCTATCGGTCCCAAAGTTATGGCTGCCATTCATGCAGCAGAAATTTTAGGATTACCAGAAGCTAGAATACCCCTAGCACAAGTTGTTTTAGAGATGTCTTTATCTCCCAAAAGTAATTCCAGTGAAAATGCTATTGATAATGCCTTAAATGATATTAGAAGCGGTTCTACTGGCGAAGTACCAGATCATATTAAAACTAGTTCCCCTAATTATAAATATCCACATGATTATCCAAATTATTGGGTAAAACAGCAATATTTACCTGATAAAGTTAAAAATAAAAAATATTATTATCCTAAACGTAGTAAATATGAAGATTCTCTTAATTTAGGAAACCAAGCTATGAAAAAAGAAACTAACTAATTAATGTTAATTTCTTTTTTATTTAGTTTACTTTCTTCCTTTAGCCACCTATTTACAATAAAACTTGCCATATATATGCCAGCTACACTCGGTACAAAAGGAGTTGAACCAGGTGTTCTATCATGTGTTTTAATTGGCAATTCTATACTTGTTACAACGTCTAGCTTTTTAATCTTACTATCTTTACAAAGCTTACGCATAATTTTAGCTAAAGGATCATTATTAGTTTTATAAATATCAGTAACTATTAATTTAGTAGGATCCAAACGATTACCAGTTCCCATAGCACAAATAATAGGAATATTATGATCCTTAGCATATTTAATTAAAGCCATTTTTGTTGTAACTGTATCACAACAATCTAAAATAAAATCTGTATCTTTACTAATATATTCTTCTAAATTATCTTGGTTTAAAAATACATTATAAGTTATATAATTGCCAGTAGGATTTATACTTAGCATTCTTCTTTTAGCAACATCAGTTTTATTTTGTTCTAAAACTTCATGACTGCTAATAATTTGCCTATTTAAATTAGTAATATCAACTGTATCATTATCTATAATAGTAATATTTTTAATTCCAAAACGAGTTAAAGCTTCCAAAGCAAAACCACCAACTCCACCAATTCCAACTATAACAATATTTTTATCTTGAATTTTCTTTAAAGTGGCTTCATTAATTAATTTTAATATTCTTGCATACTGTCCCATAATTTACCTCTATAATTAATTTCTAAATATGATTTTAAATAAATATACTTAAATAAATCTTGGCTAATTAATTTTTTTTAAAATTTAACAAGTGTTTAAGACATATAAAAACCAAAGGATTGGTCTATTGTGATAAAAGCCCGCTTATCGCAGGTGGGTATACACATAAACTGCTTTAGGATTCTAAGTACAAAAGTCTTAGTCTTCAACACCACAGTCTAATTAGATTCCCGTATAATCACTTACTCGGTTTTATGTAAATAAACCAATTTTCCTTTGGTAATTTAAGTTTATCATATCATACTTTTAGAAGCAAGTATTTTTCTAAAAGTTCCTAAAATATCTTATTTTTCGGCATCTTTTTGTTTATAAATTAAAATATAAATCAGTTAGCATGAATTCTCCATCTTTCATTAACATTACAGTTAGTTGAATATGGCATTGGATTTGGCATTTCTAGTTTAATAATCATAGGTAATTTAAATGCCCCACCAAAACCTACGCAGTTACCTGGTTGTAGTACTTTTTGCTTTTCTATAACATCTTGGCTAATATTTGGAAGCATTGTTCTTATGTACTCTATATCTTTAGGGTGAGTCATTTTAAATATCAAGAAATTACTACACTGGGATATAACAGTATCACTTATTTCAACTGGACGTTGAGAAATTATATTTAACAAAACTCCATATTTACGTCCTTCTTTAGCAATACGTTCAAAAATATTATATCCTAAAAGGAAAGTATCAGCATCTTTAGAAACATAACGGTGAGCTTCTTCTAAAAACAAATGAAATGGTATACTAGCTCTTTGAGTACGAGACTTAGCAAATTCAAAGAACATACGAGCATAAATTTTTACAATTACTTTAGCATAAGTATCATCCATATCTTCTAAGTTAATATTAATTATTTGTGCTTTCTTACGATTTGGTGTTGCTACTAAAGAAGCAATATATTGTTCTAAAGTAATATAATTAGGATAATTAAAGTAAGTACCAACATTACTATTCAAAATAGAATTTAATCTTACCTTTAAAATACTAGCATCATCTCTAATAGCTTCATTGTGTAAGAATCCTTCACTAATTAACGTAAATTCTAAAGCACTAGCAAAGTCTTTTAAAGTATAATAAACTGGTTTAGCCATTATTCGACCTTCTAAATCATCATTAATAAACTTTAAAATGTATTCATTTATTAACACAGATTCGCCAAAATTACCATGAGAATCTATTTCAAAACAATCACTAAATTTTCTTGTATACCCTACTCCAGGGATATCTGTATCAAAATTAAATTCATTAGTATGACATACTTGAATAACTTGGAATACTTCATTTTTCTTTTCTTTAGTAGTTTCATTACTAAAAAGTATTGCTAGTAGAGCTTTAGCTATCAAGTGATTCTTATACATTACAGCTTCATCAGATACATCAGCAAATACTTTAACTAATTTTAAAGCTCTTTCAATAATTGGAATCTGTGTATGACTTGATACTTGCAATAATATGGTCATATCATCTAGGGTTAATAAATGTACTGGTAAAGCTAATCTTTGATCAGTGGCATCTGTAGGATTAGTAGTAATGAACTTATAACTATAATTAGGATTTAATTCATTTAATTTTGAGAATGCAGTTTTATATTCACCATAAGCATCAAAAATAAAAATATTAGCATTATAAGCTATAAAATCTGGATTAGAAAACAAATTTTGTACCATTCTAGAAACACCACAAGATTTACCTGAACCTGAATTGCCAAAAATAGCCATATGATTTGAAAGTAAATCATTTATATCAACATAAACAGTATGTCCTTTATAAATTGCTGATTGTCCTAAAATAAATGTTTTATCACTATATGTTCCCATTAAACTTTTTAATTCTTCGTCATTAATTTGTCTAATATTTGAAGATAAAACTGGTTTTCTAATAACACCGCTGACATATTTATCGCCAATAAACTCTCCTAAAAATCTTATTTTAATAACATCATTGTTTACTTCTTCAACCTCGCCCAAAATTCTTTGATTTTCTGCTTCAAAAACAACGTTATTATTCATTAAATCAACATCTTGACCAGGCTGTATTAATGACTCAACATGAGCTTCACCTTCGGTTATATATTTAATTTTTCCAAACATCTTAATTCTCCTCTATTCTTATAGATAAATTATACCATTTTGCCTATGAAAAGTTAAATATTTTTTACCATTATCCTAAAAATTTATACCTCCATCAAAAAAAGATTACCAAACATTAGTAACCTTTTTATAAATTTAATAATTTTTCTACTGAATCAATATTAACATTACTGCTAAACTTATTTCGGTAAGCATTAACATTACTAACCCAAGTTGGATTAGCCATTTTAACACCATCTATAGTAGTTGGATTATATTTATAGCCTATTTGTTCAACAGTACGTAACCCTTGGTCAAAATAACTACTTCTTAAAAGACTAATATATTTATAAACACCATATTCGATTGAAGGATAGCTAGTTAAACGACCATTACTCATGCCACCAAAGATATTATTTTTATTTAGCATACTTTGAGCAGCTAAATTACCAGTTTCTATCCAGGTAATGGCTTTTGCCGTTTGAACATCAACACTTGGATTTAATGATACAAAATATTCAATTAAATTGTAAATATAATCTTTACTACAGTTTTTATATACATAATTTCTTTTAAATAATTCACTCTTCCTACTCTCTAAATTAGTAATAAATTCTAATATAGAAGCATCAAAAGAAACTTTATTACTACCTGTTTGAAGTAAATCTAATTCATTAAAAGATGTTTTATTATTATTACGTATTTCACTAATTAACGTATCGTAATCAATACCAAACATATTAGCATAAAATTCATAAGTAGTTTTCTTTTTAGCAACACTTTCATTAATTTGATTAGTAGCAATATCTTCTAAAGTTAATGTTTTATAAGAATCAATATCAGGTACTACTACAATACTTTCATAAACTTTTGCCTTTTTAAACTTTATATTAATTGGGATTATAATTATACTTAAAACTACCATTGTAAGTAGACTTAAATACATTACTTTCTTCTTCATTAAAGACCTCCTAGTCTTAATTTTCTTATACCCATAATTTATTCTTTAATGCACAATTTTGTTTATTTTTTTAATTCTTCTTTCAAGATTTGTTTTGTTAATACCGGATTAGCTTTTCCTCTAGTTTGTTTCATTACTTGACCAACAAAATAATCAAATAAATTACTACGTCCATTTAAGTATGCTTCCTGTTGTTCTTTATTATTAGCAATTATTTCTTTAATCATTGTTCTTAATGTTTCTTCATCAGAAATCTGTGCATTATCTTTAGAAATAAATTCTTTTGGTTCTTTCTTATTTTCTAAGGTCTTAGCAAATACTTCCTTAGCCTGTTTACTAGATAAAGTACTACTTTTAATTGCATCAGTTATTTGTTTTAACATTTCTGGTGTAATATAAAAGTCATTAATACTATTGCCAGTCTTATTTAGTTCTGTAACAATATTAACAGTTATCCAGTTAGCAGCTACCTTAGAATCTATACCTATTATAACACATTTTTCAAAGTAATCTGCAATATTTTTATCTTTAATTAAGATACTAGCATCATAATCATTAAGTCCTAAATCATTCATATAATGTTTTTTACGTTCAAATGGTAATGTAGGAATCTCTTTAATTAATTCCTCAATCCAAGTTTTTTCTAACTTATATGGTGGAATATTAGGGTCTAAGAAGTATTTATAATCGATAGCATCCTCTTTAGTACGCATACTAATAGTTGTATTAGTATCTTCATCAAATCTTCTTGTTTCTTGAACTAATTCGTCTACTTTATTATTTAAATAAGCTTCTTTTTGTCTTTCTTCTTCATATTTAATAGCAGCCTCGATATTTTGAAACCCATTAACGTTTTTAACTTCTACCCTTGGAGTAACGTACTTGCCACCTTTTTTTAGATTAATATTAACATCACATCTAATTTGACCTTTTTTAGTATCAGCATCAGAAATATCACAATAACGATAACAATCACGAATATATTCTAAAAAGGCAATAACCTCTTTAGTTGAGCTAAAGCATGGTTCGGTAACAATTTCAAGTAAGGGTACACCAGCACGGTTATAATCAATCGTTGTCATTTTAGCAAAGTGGTCTAGACTTGCTGAATCTTCTTCTAAGTGAATATCATGAATTAAAACTTCTAAAGTTTTATCATCAACAGGTATTTCCAACTTACCATTTACTCCTACAGGATTAGTACACTGTGTAATTTGGTAACCTTTAGGTAAATCAGGATAATAATAGTTTTTACGGTCAAACTGCATTACATCAGCAATTTGACAATTTAAAATATGAGCCATTTTAATAGCATGACCAACACATTTTTTATTAACGATTGGTAAAGTACCAGGAAATGCCATATCAACTGGTGATACATAAACATTAGCGGTATCACTAAAACCATTGATACCCTTAGAAAAGGCCTTGGCATTACTCTTTAATTCGCAGTGCATTTCAATACCAACTACAAGTTGTAAATCATTATTCATGAGAAACCTCCTTGGCAATTTGATTTTTATAATTCATTGTTTTTTCTATACCGTAAGCAATATTTAAAACGGTTTGATCATTATAACAATTTCCAGTAATATTTAAGCCAACTGGTAAACCATTTATAAAACCGTCAGGAATAGTAATTGAAGGAAAACCGCCAAAGTTGCCAATTTGTAAATGTTCTTCTAAAATCTTAGAACCACCAGCTAAAGTATTTTGCGACTTTTCTAAGAATGGAGCTGGACCACTACCAACTGGTAAAATAACTGCATCATAATCATTGAATAATTCTTTCCATTTATTAACGATTAATCTTCTAACACGTTTAGCATTATTGAAATATTTATCTTGATTCTCTCTTTGTAAAACATAAGAACCTATAACAAATCTTCTCTTAATTAATGGTGAGAAGCCTTTTGTACGGTGATCTTTCATTGCTTCATAGATATTACTAGCATTTCCTCTAGGGCCAAAGTTAATGCCAGTTAAATTTGACATATTAGATGTAGCCTCAGCACAAGAAATAACAACATAACAAGAAGCAACAGCATCAAGTAAAGTCTTATCAATGCTAACTTCTTCAATTTCAACTCCAGCATTCTTTAAATTATTAATAACATTCATAAAATTATTTAAATGACTTTTTAACTCTTCGCTTGGATTATCATAATTATCTAAAGAAACAATTTCTTTAACATAGCATAATTTTCTAGATTTTAAATCATCTTTTAAATTAGCATATAAGTTAATTTTACTACTATCCCAAGAAGTCATATCTTTTTCATCTTGTCCCTTAATCGCATCAGTAACAATAGCGGCATCAGTAACATTTCTTGTTAAAACTCCGCAATGATCCAAGCTTGATGCAAAAGGAAATAAACCATAGCGAGAAATCATTCCATAAGTAGGTTTATATCCAACAATGCCACAATAAGCAGCAGGTTTACGAATAGAATCTCCCGTATCACTTCCTAAAGCATAAGGATATACCCCAGCAGCAACAGCAGCAGCCGAACCGCTTGAAGAGCCAGCACACATTCTTCTAGTATCCCAAGGATTTCTAATAATCCCAGTTTTTGCAGTTGTGCCTGTACCACCCATGCCAAATTCGTCCATTGCTGTTTTATTAGTTGCAACAGCACCAGCACTCTTTAATTTTTCAATAACTGTTGCATCAAAAAATGGTACATAACCTGTTAAAGTATTACTAGAAGCACATGATTCAATATCTTTAGTAGAATAATTATCTTTAATACCATAAGGAATGCCACTAAGTAAATTATCAGTTACCCGACTACCCTTAGCATCCTCTAAAATAAGAGCAAAAGCATTACATTTTTCTTCAATTTCTTTTGATTTTTCTAGAGATTCTTTTACTAATTCCTCTGAAGTAATTTCTCCACTTTTTAGCATTTCATGTAATTTTTTAATGTCTAATTCGTTATGCATTTTCACCAACTACCTTTACTACCTCAACTTCACGACCAACAGTCTTACCACTGTTTCTTAATAATTCTTCAATAGGTACTGTTGCCTCAGCTTCATCGTTATTTAAATGGCATTTCATATTATCAAGACAATAACTCATAGGTTCAACATCTTTAATATTAGGAATAGCATTAATAATATTAATATTACGATCGATTTCGGCAAATTCATCTAAAACCATTTTATTTTCTTCTTCAGTCAAACCAATAAGTAATTTATCAGCATAACTATCAACCATTTCTTTTGTAAAATGTATCATATTTATCTCCTACATATTCATATTTATATAATCTACTAATTCATCTTCATTTATTGTAACTTCTTCTTTAGTTACATTGTCTTTTATTTTTAATGTTTTATTATTTATATCTTCATCATTTAAAATAATTAAAAATTTAGAGTTTAGACGATCAGCTTGTTTGAATTGTGCTTTTAAACTTCTACCCATATTTTCCACTTCAACATCAAAGCCACTTAAACGTAGTGTCTGACAAATATTAACAGCAAAATCTTTTTCTGTATCTGATACATACATAATATAAGCATCTATCCAATTTTTAATTGGTAATTCAATATCTTTTTTTTCTAAAGCTAACATCAGTCTATCCAAACCACATGCAAATCCTATAGCAGGAGTACTTGGACCACCTAAAGTTTCAATCATGCCATTATATCTACCACCAGCTGCTAGTGTACTTTGACTACCCATAGAATCAATATCTGCCATTATTTCAAATACTGTATGATTATAGTAATCAAGACCTCTAACTATTTTAGGATTTACTTCATAATCAATATCCATGACATCTAAATAATGTTTAACAGCTTCAAATCTTTTTTTAGCATCATCAGTTAAATAATCAGTTGTCTTTGGAGCATTTTTAATAATTTCATTATCGCCATCAATTTTACAATCTAAAATTCTTAAGGGATTCTTTTCTAATCTAACTTTACAATCTTCACATAATTCATCAATATGTGGTCTTAAGTAATTAATTAAAGCTTCACGATAATTTTCACGCGATTCTTTATCTCCTAGGGAATTAAGCTCTACCTTAACATTACGAAGTCCTAAAGTCTTAAAAAGATTAACAGGTATGGAAATAATTTCAGCATCTATATAAGCATCATCACAACCAATTACTTCACAGCCAAATTGACTAAATTCTCTTAATCTACCACTTTGTGGTCTTTCATAACGATACATTGGTTCAAGATAGAATAATTTAACTGGTTGAGTAGCACCACCATACATCTTATTTTCTATATAACTTCTAACTACTCCAGCAGTTCCTTCTGGTCTTAGAGTAACATTTCTATCGCCTCTGTCCTTAAAATCATAAGTTTCTTTAGTAACAATATCGGTTGTTTCCCCAACACCACGGTGGAATAATTCTGTTGCCTCAAATACTGGAGTTCTAATCCAACCATAGTTATAAGTTTGACATAAGTCTTTTATCAAGCTTTCAACATATTGCCATCTAAGAGCTTCATCTCCAAAAATATCAATAGTTCCTTTTTGCTTAAGTATCATTTTTATCCTCTTTTCTAAAAGTAAAAAACTAGTATTATTACATACCAGATTTACTACTACATAACAATTTATTTATCCATTATTATAATAACTTTCTATTTTTTAGTCAATTATTCCGACTATTTTTATTTAATTTTAGTGTGATTTGCTAAAGCATTCTTTAAAAATATATCATAGTCATTTATAAAATCATTAAGAGTTTCTGTGTATTCTTCATCTAACTTTAAAAACTTTGGTTTAAAGAAGTCATTATCATGATTTAATAATTCCTTCTTTTCATTAATTCCTACCATTTTTTCTTTTTCATCATCTAAATACCAATAGGTCTTCGCAAATATTGGTTGTTGAGTGGTATTTGTTAAAACCGGTGGCCTTAGGACATTGCCAAAGCAATTAATTGGTGTACCTATTTGTTCACCCACTACTTTGCTACCTATCATCTGCATAGCAACACAAGCAAAGCGTCCACTAGAAAACACACCTTTATCAACGATAGTAACAAGTTCTAAATTGGCATTTTTTAAGTATTCAATAAGGGGTTTTATAATAACAGAAGCCCCACCACCATTACCACGCAAATCCAAAACAAATTTTGTAATATTTTGATTTTTAGTTTCTCTATCAAGTACTTTAAGTAAGCTATCTATAACCGGAATATAATATGGATGACAACTTTGGTACGTAAATATCAAAGCTTTATCTTGAATATAAAAGTTTGGCTTAGTATCCTTTCTTTCTAAAAGACATTCTTTCAAACTATTTTTAGTATCAATAGATAATATTCCTTTATCAGTTTCAACTTTTAACAATAAATTATCCCGTTTAAAACTAGGTAAACTATATAAAACTTCTAGAATATTAAAGTTATTTTCTATCATAGCATATAGATGATTATAAGTTGCATAACTAACACATTTTTCATATTCATCAATTAATTTTTCAACTAAAATACCATTTATCTTTAAAACCTTAGCTTTTCTAATTTTAGCATCTAAAGAATAATCTATAAAAAGTCCCGAACCATTTATCCATTTTAGTTTATAAGGTAAAGGTGTTACCTTATAAAATGCTAAATGTGTATGACTATCTAAATGCTCACTCATGTATTTTATTAAAACATTCATATAATAATTAAAAGTATAATCATCAAGTATTTTTTCATCTAATTGTAAACTATCTATAAATTTTTTTAATTCTTCTAAACTATGAGATTGATAAAAATTTAAATGCCAATCCTCATTTGGATACTTACTATCAACTAAAGTTCCTCTTGACCATTTAGTTAAATTAATAAATTCTTCTAAATCTTCTTTATATTGCTTTTGCATATACTTTTTTACTCTACTGTTTCTTTAACATTTTCTCTAGTTCTAATAAATGAATAAGTAACACTATCAAAATAATATTCAGTAACATAATGTGTCTGTTCATTCGTCTTAGGGGTTGCAATTCTTAATTGATTACCCAAAATTTCTACAGTAAATGCCTTAATACCACTACCATTATAATTATTAAAATACAAAGGTATTTCCCTATCTAAAAGGTTATTGCCATTAAAATCACTTAAATATAATTTAAAATCACGAACATATACAATAAAATTGTTATAAAGTTCAATATAATTAACATTATCACCAAGAACATTTTCTAAAGTACTAGCATTATACAAAATATAATAAATGCCATCATTACTTACATTTTTAGTTGTATAAAAAGTATTTGTCCCACTACCAACAACATCCTCAATCTTATCTGTTATAACATCACTGAAGCTATTAGCACCTATATCATAAATCTGGTAACCACCATCACTTTTTAAAACATATTTTTTACTATTAAAATAAAAATTAATACCATAATAACGATAATCAAGAATATTACTTACTCTTCCATTTATTACTTGATCGATTCCCCATAAGCCATTTTTCTTAATAATATATTTTGAAGAATCAATAATTCCTTTACCATTTTCTTGTTTAGAATAATGAATATCTTCATACTTAGCCAATATTTGTTTATTTTTAATATCATATAAAAGAACATAACTAGTTTCGGTCTCTGTTCCTTTATCTTGATATTCTTTAATAAAAGCATATCTTTTATCAACAATGCTCATTTTAACATCATACATTCCACTTACTTCATCGCTATAAAGATAAGATGTAGCAATTTCACAATCACTATCGCTTAAAATACATTTATACGTATCTAATAAGTTTCCCCCATCATATAAGAAAAGAATACCATCTACTTTTTCTAACTCATCAGGATTATCTGGAATTTCATAATTAGTTATGACCTGTGGCAAATTGGTATCAACAGGTGTTGCAGCATCATAATCTTGACGGATTTTTTTGAAAAATGGAACCATTTCTGTATCTAGTAAAGACTCACGATTATATTCTCTAAATACCCAGCCTAGCCCATAACGAGACGTTACTGTCCCATCATTATATGTTTTTGTTACTTCCTTGAAGGTTATTAAAGGCTTTTGACCTTTTTTAAAACGTCCTTGATCTATTAAAAATAAAATAGTATACAACGATAAAATAGAAATAGTGCTAACCACTATAATTCTTCTTATTAATATTTTTTTCTTTCTTAAAGCTTCCTTGCGAGCATACTCTTCTTGCTCATACATAGCTCCAGCTGAATCATCATACATAAATAATCTCCTTATTCTTTTTCTAATAAAATTGTTGTTGGTCCAATATTAGTAATATTAACTTCCATATCAGCTCCAAATATTCCCGTTTCTACAACTACATATTCTCCTAAAAGTTCATTAAATTTATCATACAATGGTTTTGATACCTCACCCTTAGCGGCCATTATATAGCTTGGTCTATTACCTTTAGTAGCATCTCCATACAAAGTGAATTGAGAAATACTTAAAATAGAGCCACCATAATCTAATATGCTTTTGTTCATTATACCTGCTTCATCAGGAAATATGCGTAAATTAACTATTTTTTTAACCATATAATTAATAGTATCAATGGTATCAGTTTCTTTAAATGCCACTAATAAAACCAAACCTGAATCTATTTTGCCAACACATTTTTCATTAACCGTAACACTGGAAGTGCCAGCTCTTTGTACCACTACTTTCATTAATTTTTAACTCTTTCTACTTTAATAACATAACTACACATATTAAGAGCATTAATCAAATTATCTAACTCTTTAATATTTTTGATTTTCAAAGTTATTTTATATTTAGTTAAATTATCTTCTTCTTTATTGCTTACAGCATCAATATAAATATCCTTTTCTTTAGCAAGACTTACTATATCATAAAGATAATTTTTATTATTAATAGTACTTACTAAAATGTCAGTAAAATAATAAGCATCATTAGTATCATTCCAAGAAACATCAATCAAACGATTAGTATTTAAGATATTTGGACAATCTTTTTTATGAACAGTTATACCCTCACCTTTAGTAATATAACCTATGATTGCATCCCCCTTAATTGGCTTACAGCATTTGGCAATATTTACTTTAATATTGCCACTTCCAGCTACTATAATATCACTTTTATAATTAATATTTTCTTGTTTACGTCCCATTTTTTCTATTAAAATATCATGAACATCTTTTTTATCTTCATAAGCCATATTAATTATATAAGAAGGAGTAAAACGTAATGAACCTATCGATAAATAAATATCTTCTAAATTATCTAGTTTCAAATCCTTGCAAACCTTATCAACACGTTCACTTGCTAAAACATCACTAATAGTAAGTTTACGACGGCGAATCTCTTTTTCTAACAAATCCTGTCCACGTTTTATATATTCTTCACGGTCAATCTTAGAAAAATACGATTTAATTTTATTCTTAGCTTGACTAGTCTTAACAATGTTTAACCATTCTTTAGAAGGTGTTGCATCTTTACTAGTCTTAATTGAAACAATGTCACCATCTTCTAAAGATTTATTTAAAGGAACCATTACTTCATTTACAATTGCTCCAACGCAAGTATCACCAACCTTAGAATGGATACGATAAGCAAAATCAATTGGAGTTGAATTTGCTGGTAATTCAACAACATCACCCTTAGGAGTAAAACAATAAATCATTTTACTTAAAGCTTCTTCATTTATTTCCTTTTTTAGTTCATTATTGCTCAAATCATCACTATGTTGTTCAATTAAGTTTCTAAACATTTCTAATTTTTGTTCAAAAACATTAGCAACACCACCTTTAGTATGTTCTTTATAAGACCAGTGGCTAGCGATACCTTTCTCAGCAATTTCATCCATTTCTGTAGTTCTTATTTGTACTTCATAAACATAACCATGTGGTCCAAATATAGAAGTATGTAAAGATTGATACATATTTTCTTTAGGCATAGCAATATAATCTTTAAAACGTTTTGGAAGTGGTCTAAATTTAGCATGAATTAAGCCAATTGTCAAATAACAATCACTTACTGTATCAACTATTATTCTTAAAGCTAAAATATCATAAATCTCATTCCATTTTTTGCCTTTAGCCATCTTTTCATAAATACTGTGTACACTTTTAACACGAGACTTAATATGAAAATGAATATTGTTATCATTCATAATATCAATAAGTTCATTTTTCATAAGTTCTAACTCTTCATTTAACTTAGTACTTTCATTATTAAGTTTTTCCTCAATATCACGATAAACATCTGGTTTCGTATAGAATAATGATAAATCCTCTAACTCAGCTTTAATAGTGTTAATACCTAGACGATGTGCAATAGGAATTAATACTGAAATAGTTTCATTAGCTTTTGCTTTCTGCACTTCTGGATCAAGAGCCCATATTGTACGCATATTATGTAATCTATCGGCAAGTTTAACAAACAAAACTCTTACATCCGATGATAAGCCGACTAACACTTTACGTAAATTAATAGCACTAGCTTCCTTATCATCAGATAAAGCTAATTTATTAATCTTAGAAATACTATTTACTATCCCACTAATCTCATTGCCAAAACTATCAGTTACCTCTTTTAAAGTAGCACCCCCATGATTTATTACTTCATGTAAAAGAGCCGACGAAATAGTAATATAATCAGCATTTAAACCAGTCAAAATATATGCCACATTAATTGGATGGCTGATATAGTCATCACCACTTTTACGCTTTTTTCCTAAATGATGCTGATAAGCAAATTTATAAGCATTATCAATTGTTTTTAATTCTTCTTCATCTGTTATATAAGTTTTTAATTTTTCAACTAATTCTTCATAAGTTACTTCCTTATATTCTTTTTTTCTTAATCCATCCATTTTCTTCACCTTATTTTTTAATTCCTATATTATTTTTAATATAAATTATTAAAACTTTTTGTAATTTCAAAAGCACTATAGCACAAATAAATATCTAAATGGTATCTTTATAAGCAGACATTGCACCCTTTATTTTAAAATTTTAAAAAGTACCCTTCTTTTTATTTATAACATAATTACAAAATACTTCATTATCCGTATTTAAAATATCATCAACTATATTATATAATGTTAAATTTTTTTTTAATGGCCACACATTATTTCTTAAATATTCAAATATGTCATCTTGATTAACATATTTAATATTTTTTCGTTGCATTTCTTTTACCTTAGAATCTAATGCTGGTTTAATTCGTGCTTTTAAATCTAAAACACTTGTAAACTCATAATCCATAAAAATCACCTGCTGTCCTTCTTAATTATTATAAACTAAATTGCTGGAATTTTGAAGGGAAAATCCACATAATATTTATATAGGTGATAAGATTGCAAAAAAACAAGTTTCTTATTAGTACCCTTATTTTATGTGGTGGTGGTTTTGTTGTTAAAATTTTAAGTTTCATCATTAAAATTCTTTATACTCGTATTCTTGGTACCGAAGGTATTAGTCTTTACAGTCTTATTATGCCTTTCTTTTCTTTGATGGTTACTATTGCTGGTTTTGGTATGCCACAAGCAATTTCCAAACTTATTGCTGAAGGAAAAACAAGAAGTCGTAAAATCATTGAACAAAGTATAATATTTCTTTTAATTTTAAATTTCATTTGTGTTATTTTAATTATTTTAAGCAGTAATTTTATTAGCACTACCCTTTTACATGAACCACGTACAAAAGTTTTAATTATTGCTGCAGCACTTGCTATGCCTAATATGGCTCTAGCCTGTACTTTAAAAGGCTATTTTTATGGTAAACAAAGAATGCTTCCTAATAACATATCTAATTGTATAGAACAGACCATTCGTCTTTTATTTATTATTTTTATTTTACCTAATCTAGTTAAAAAGAATTTAGTCTTAGGAATTATGTCTTTCTTACTTCTTAATATTGTAACTGAAACAGCTAGTATTATAACTTTTTTAATTATACTTCCTAAAAATGCTAAATTAAAGTTAACTTCTATTTCTTATAGTCCTCCCATTTTCAAAGAATTATTTAAAAGCTCAATGCCATTAGTATCTAGTCGTATTATTGGTAATATTGGTTATTTCTTCGAACCTATTATATTATCGAATACTCTTTTATATATTGGCTACTCTTCTTCCTTTTTTGTTTTAGAATATGGTATATATAACAGTTATAGTCTAGCTCTTCTTCTAATGCCATCTTTTCTTATTCAAGCTATATGTACTAGTATTATCCCTGAAGTATCTAAGTTTTACAGCCAAAAAAAATTAAATTTAGTTAGACTGCGTACTAAACAAGCCATTTTTATTTCCAGTTTTATTGGTCTTATTACTGTTATATTCGTTACTATCTTTAGAAAATTCTTACTTGGTCTTATTTATAATACTAATTTAGGTGCTAATTATATTTTAGCATTAAGTCCTTTCTTTACCTTTTATTATTTAGAAGCACCTATTTCTAGTATCTTACAAGGTTTAGGATACGGTTCTTATACTTTAAAAACCACTACTATTGGTGTTTTATTAAAATTAGCTTCCTTATTTATTTTTAGTTTACTGCACATTGGTTTATATGGTCTTGTAATTAGTGAGGCTCTAAATATTTTCTTTGTTGTCTTTAAAAATGGCTCTAAATTAAAAAGCATTTTAAAAGAAAAAACTCTCTAAATTAATAGAAAAAGAAGTAAGAACTTTCTCCTACTTCTTTTAAAATTTTAATAATTATTTTATAAACATGGCATCGCCAAAAGAAAAGAAACGATAATCATTTTTTATAGCTTCCTTATAAGCATTTAAAATATTTTCTCTACTAGATAAAGCACTGACAAGCATTACTAAAGTTGACTTTGGTAAATGGAAATTAGTAATTAAAGCATCGATTGCCATAAATTTAAATCCTGGATAAATAAAGATATCCGTATTACCAGAGCACTCCCTAAACTTGCCATTATAATTATGAGCAACAGTCTCTAAAGTACGACAAGAAGTTGTTCCAACACTTATAATTCTTCTTTTTTCTTTCTTAGCTAAGTTTAAAATATCAGCTGTTTCTTTTGACATCATATAAAATTCACTATGCATTTTATGGTCTAAAACATTTTCTTCTTCGACTGGTCTAAAAGTTCCTAAACCAACATGTAAAGTTACAAAAGTTACAATAACTCCCATATTTCTTATTTCATCTAATAATTCGTTAGTAAAATGTAAGCCCGCTGTTGGTGCTGCTGCTGAGCCTTCTATTTTCGCATAAACCGTATTATATCTAGTTTTATCTTTTAATTTTTCATGAATATAAGGAGGAAGTGGCATTTCGCCTAACTTATCTAAGATTTCATAGAAAATACCATTATAAATAAATTCAACATGAACGATACCTTCACCCTTTATTTCTAAAACTTTGGCTTTAAGTAAGCCTTCCCCAAATGATACAATCGTTCCTACATGTAATCTTTTTTGGGGTCTAGCTAAACATTCATACTTATTATTGCCTAAATCATTTAATAACAATAATTCAATATGAGCCTTAGTATCTTCTTTTGCACCAATTAAACGAGCCGGAATAACTTTAGTATTATTTAAAACTAAAACATCACCTTTATGTAAATATTTAGTTATATCTTTAAATACTTCATGAGTAAGCTCACCGGTTTTTTTATCCATAACAAGTAACTTAGAAGCAGTCCTATTTTCTAGTGGCACCTGAGCAATTAACTCCTTTGGTAAATTGTAATCAAAATCATTTATATTCATTCTTTCAAGTCCTCTCTCATCCTTTAAAATAATACTCTAAATTCAAGCTAAAATCAACTCTAACTATAAAATATTTATCTATAACTATATTCAATAAGATTAATTATTAAATTAGCCATAATAATACCTATAAGTCCAGCATCATAAGGATTTATTGTTAAAAAAGCAAAACTTAAAATACCTACTAATAAACCATATATTCTCCGTAATTTTCTACCCACTGGGCTACTTATGTTAATAGAACTTACAAATATTATACTAAATAAAACAGTACTATTTAAAGTTAATTTCATTAAATAAATTAAATTATTATTAATAAGTCCATATATTCCTAAAGTCATAGTATATCCAAGTATTGCATACCAAGGTATATCTTTTTTGTAAATAATAACATTACATAATAATAAATAACATAAAATAAGAATAACTAAATTATTACTTCCTATAGAGCCAATACTAGCTCCCCATATTAAATCACTAGTCGTATATAAACTACTTACTTGCTCTTGATAAAATGATAAATAATTATTTTTATTAAGTATCATTAAACAAACAGTAATAAGTAACTTAGATATAGCTATGTTATTAAGATGATAAGTATAAAGATATTTTCTAATTAAATTATATACTAAAACTCCTATTATATCGATAATATAAGGTATTCTAATAGGTAATAACAATGTTAAAACGATAGTCTCATAATACTTATAAGGATAATTATCTTTTAAAAGATTAGAACTTATAAAAGTAATAATAATATTAATTAAAAGTAACCATAAGACTTTAAAACTAGCAAACAAGCTTACTAAACCCTTACTATAATCTAAATAACCATATTTATATAAGCTAAAACCAATTATCGGTAGTAATATTAAAAGTAATAAACCTTCATAAAACTTATTAGAAGTCTTTCTTGTTAAATAACTAGGCATCACTATCACCTACCCTTAAAAACCTTTTACTAGGGCAAATATAGTTACATAAACCGCAATCATAACATTTATTAGTCTTTAAAGGATTAATATGCCAAGGGCACAAGGTATAACAAAGTCCACAGTTAGAACAAGTATCTTTTCTTTTAGATTCTAATACTTTATCTTTTTTATTTATAATAATTAATTTAGTCTCTTCATTTATAACATATTGAATACCTATATTTTTATTAATTAAACTATTATTAAGACATATCTCTATATCATTAATATCTATTTTTAAATATTCTAGTAATTCTTTTAAAATAGTATACTTAGTAGCTTTAAAAACAGTCGCTTTAATATTACCATTAATAGTTAAATAAACATAATTACTATTTTTACTTTTTATAACATAATAAGTATTAAATAAAGCCTCAATACTTATAATATTACTGCTATTAACTCTTAAATACTTACTAAGAATGTCATTATATCCTAAAGCAAAATAATCATTTAAAATAATTAATTTTATTTTTTTATTCTTTATTTTTTTATATTCATTTATTACTTCTTCATAAGTAGCCGGTATAACAAGATATATTTCTTTTAAACCAGTATTTTCTATTAAGTAATTTAAAGTAAAAATAACTTTATCTTTCTCTTTTAAAAGCAAATAATAATTATTAAAAGCCAAAGCATCTTTATCAAAAGTATTGATATAAATAGTTTCTTTATCTTTAAAATTTTCTAAAAATTCTACTTTTTCCTTCTTTTTATCACTATTTTTACTTACTTTTGTTTCATCTTTATTAGCCTCATCTAAATGACTATTTTTAATAATTAAATATCTTTTATCCTTATTAACAGCGGTTGCTAAAATATTACCCGTGATTGGAACTTTTATATCTTCAATTAAATCGTCTTTTTTAACTAAAGTTTTGGGATAATTTTTATTTTCTTTAATGGGAATAAAAACATAATTTGGGTTTAAATACTCTAGGTATTCTTGGGGAATAGCTATTTTTTGTTCCTTTCTAATATTAATCATTATCTTCACTCTTTTTAGATTTTTCTTTATCTTTTAGATAAGCTTCTAAATACTCTTTTAAAACTTTAGCCGTCTTTTCTGGTATTATAGTACTTAATTCTTCCGTACTAGCACCAGCTATATTTTTAACACTACCATATTTTTTAATAAGTTCTTTTTTTCTCTTAGGGCCAATGCCTTCGATATTATCTAAAACACTACTTATTGAACCTTTAGAACGAATTGTACGGTGATAATTTATAGTATAGCGGTGAACTTCATCTTGCATTCTCGTTAAATAGTGAAAAAGATTAGAAGTAGTATCAATCGTTATTTCTTTTAAATTGCTATCAACTAAAACATTGGTACGGTGATGACTATCTTTTTTTAAACCAACTACAGGAATATGGAGTCCTAAATCTTGTAATATTTCTTGGGCTGCATGAATTTGGGTTTCGCCACCATCGGTAATTATTAAATCTGGCATCACACTTTCTTCGATTAAAGCTCTATTATAGCGGCGATAAATAACTTCTTGCATAGTATGATAATCATCGTTTTTATCAACTTGAATTTTATACTTACGATACTCGCTCTTTTCTGGACGTCCATTAATAAATACAACCATTCCTGATACAGCAAAAGTGCCAAAAAGGTTAGAGTTATCAAAAATATCAATTCTGGTTATATGAGGCATATTTAAGACAAAAGAAAGTTCTTCATTAGCTTCATAAGTTCTTTTCTCATCAGCAAGGATTAACTTAAATTCATTTTCAAAACTTATCTTAGCATTAGTAAAAGCCATATTTAAAAGTTCTTTTTTAACCCCTTTTTCAGGTACAATAAACTTAGCATTTAAAGTATCACTAAGTAATTCTTTATTTAAAGTATCAGGAATTAATATTTCTTTAGGAATTTCATTGCGTAAATAAAAATTAGCAATAAAAGATTCTATATCATCAAGAGTATCAATAGCTAAAACATTATTTTTATTACCTAAAAGCTTACCATTTCTAATATAAAATATTGTTATGGAAGTATAACCATTACGTGAATAATAATTAATAACATCACGATTAACAAAATCATGAAGTTCTACTTTTTGTTTTTCTGTTATATAATCAATGTATTCTAATTCTTGCTTTAATTCTAAAGCCATTTCAAAGTTTAATTGTTTACTATAATTATCAATCTTTTCTAAAATCTTATTTCTTAAAACAGTCGTATTACCTCGTAAAAAAGATAATATCTCTTGTTCCATTTGACTTACTTTTTCTAAGTCTAATTCTTTAGAACAGTACCCTAAACATTCATGTATATGGTAATATAAGCACACTTCTTTAGGCATGCCTTCACATTTTTTTAAAGGATATAAACGATTAATTAAATTAACTATTCTCCTTGCCGCATAAGTATTAGGATAAGGACCAAATAAATAATGACTATCTTTTTTCTTAATATTTAAGTATCTAGATATTTTAAGACGAGGATAAGGTTTAGAAATATATTCAATATAAGGATAAGACTTATCATCTCTAAGCATAATATTATATTTAGGATTATATTTTTTTATCAAATTAATTTCAATTAAAAAAGCTTCGGTTTCACTAGTAGCAACAATATATTTAAAATCTTTAATATTTTCTACTAACTTTTTAGTTTTACCAGTCTGTTCTCTATTAAAATAAGATGCTAAACGACGATGTAAATTCTTAGCTTTACCAACATATATAATAGTGCCATCTTCATCTAACATTTGATAAGAGCCAGGTAAATTAGGTACTAAATGTAATTTTTCTTTAATCAAGTTTTCCATATTTTTCTCCTTAAAATATACTAATTAACTTCACTTACTAAATTATAGAGTATTTTTTTAAATTTTGCTATAATTATTATAGGTGTTTTTATGAAACTTATTAATTCTAATGAAATAATTATTAAAAAATCACGTTTTTTAGGTTTTTATTATGAAATATCGAGTCCTAATGAAGTTAATTCTATTTTAGAAAGCTTAAAAAAAGAACATAAGAAAGCTAGACATTTTCCTTATGCTTATATAATTCAAGGAACAGCTAAAAAAAGTGATGATAAAGAACCTAGTGGCACTGCTGGTATGCCTATTTATACCGTCTTAGAACGTAAAAAGCTAAATAACACTCTTATCGTTGTTATTAGGTATTTTGGAGGTATAAAACTAGGAGCAGGAGGCTTATTCCGTGCTTATATGGAAACTGCTAGTAAAGTAGTTAATCCCTCAAAAAAGCCATAACTTCTTGTTATGACTTTTTAACTTTAAAATATTTATGACTTTTTATTTTACAATTTATATTTTTCTGCTGGGTCAAGCTTCTCTAAGAGCCAAGCAAGCGGCCCTTTAATTCGTATTTACTTTACTGCATTTTCAAAATATACGGATCGCTTTTAGCTCCTGTGCCTGTATTTAGTTGGATATTAGATTTCAGAAAAAGCACAGGCCGAACAGCACGAGTATTGTAAACATTATCGTGGGTGACATAGCCGCCATTGGTCACATTTAACACACTGTAAGCATAAGCCGAATAAGGCACCAATGTCCATTGATCATTGTTTGCATCGAATAAATAATCATTTCCTTTGCAATCACTAAAATCTGATGAATCCAAATTATATAGTTCTTTTGCTAGACAAGCTGCTCTATCTTTTGTTGTTCCGCCACTAGTAGCATAACCATAATCACTTGTATACATTAAACCAATTTTACCGGTCCAAGTAGTTGGTCTACCCGTATATACGGTTGTTCCTCTTTCATAGCCATACCAATGACTTGCTAAACCATTACTTGCTGAAGTATAATCACTTGTACCGCCTAAATTCCATACAACTTCTTCAATAGCATTTCTGGTTGTATCATTTTTTAAACCAGTTGAGGTGAAATCTACTTCTTTACAACTAAATGGGGCACCACTTGCCACTACTGTTGGTTTACACCCCTTGGTACCATTATAATAAGAACCAATTTTACTATATAATTGTTGGCTTCCCGAGAAGATTATATCATTAGAATTAGTATATCCTGATTTTAAATAATTAGTAGGATTTAACATCATCATTAACTGAGAATCACTCCAGTCATCCGAGCCATAATCAGTAGTAGATGTTCCTACCCCGTTCTTTTTATAATCCCAAGAATAGTTACCTAAAGAATCAGCTCTTATAATCTTAACCAGATTTTCTTTTGACCCATCACTCTTAGTTACATTATTAAATACCCCAATAATACGCCATAATTCACAAGTATCAGCGGTGGGATTAGAATAATCACTACAGTTAAAGAATACATAGTTACTTGGATCTTTACCTATATATCTTATATTATTATCAGGATCATCAGTAGCTAAATTAACAGTATCTTTTGTAGCTAAATTAGCAATATAATTATTTACAGGACCTTTTTCATTAGAAGGTACCCCTTTAATAATTACCTTAGACTTCAAGACTTTAGTTTCATTATTTAAATCATCTAAAGTAGTATTATAATCAATCCATAATCTAATAGAATATTCTTTAGTATTATTCTTAAATAAAGTACCAGTATCAAGTACTCTTGATTCAATACTAGTAGTATTAACAACATCAGTAGTACTTAAACCATTTAACAACAGTGGTTCATTATTATTAACCATAACTTTTAAATAATCACTAGCTAAAGTAGTCCCCTCAAGACTTTCTAAACTAACTGTATAAACAGCCGCCGTATCACAAACATTTTTGATGCTAAAGGTAAAAGGAGTTAGTGTTTTACCTTTGGTATCAGTTATGGGATAAGCATTATCTAATTTAATTGCATTACTTTGGTTAGCTAGCATAATATCAAAACAATCAGTAGTAGAAATAACATTATTCGTATCTTGACTTACTCTCATATTCCACATGGAATAAGATAAACCTATTCCCAATAAGATTAACAAACATATTGATACCCCAACAAACATAATATCCTTTTTCATAATAAATCCTTTACCTAAATTAATAAATTATAAACTTTACTCAAAGTACTTATAACCTCTATTTATTATTTCTAATATGATGATACCACAATTTTTACTTATTTAAAACCTAATTTTTAGTTACTTTTACTTCACACTAGATTTTATTGAACCCAAAAAGCCATAACTTCTTGTTATGACTTTTTAACTTTGAAATATTTATGACTTTCTATTTTACAATTTATATTTTTCTGCTGGGTCAAGCTTCTCTAAGAGCCAAGCAAGCGGCCCTTTAATCCGTATTTTCTTTACTGCAATTTCAAAGTATACGGATCACTTTTAGCACCTGTACCTGATTTCACCATAGTATTAGATTTCAGAAAAAGCACCGGACGCACCGCACTATAAAAGCCAGCTTTCTCGCAATAAACACGGCTATTAGAAGCATCCACATCGACCACTTCGCAATCATCAGCCAAATCAGGTGTCAATGTCCATTGGTCTTGATTTGTACCAAATAAATAGTCATTTCCTTTACAATCTTCAAAATCTATAGAAGACCAATTAAAAAGTTCTTTAGCTAGACAAGCTGCTCTATCATTAGTTGTTCCGCCACTGGTAGCATAACCATAATCACTTGGATACATTAAACCAATTTTACCAATCCAAGTAGTTGCATGACCAGTATATACGCTTGTTCCTCTTTCAGCTGTATAAAACATACTTGCCGTTGAAGTCCAACCATCCCTGCCCCCTAAATTCCATACAACTTCTTCAATAGCATTTCTAGTTGCAGCATTTTTTAAACCGGTTGAAGTAAAATCTACTTCAGTACAACTAAATGAGGCACCACTTGCAATCTCAGCAGGTTTACATCCCTTAGTACCGTTATAATAAGAACCCATTTTGCTATATAATTGTTGACTTCCGGAAGAGATTATATCACTAGAATTAGTATATCCTGATTTTAAATAAGTAGTGGGATTTAACATCATCATTAACTGCGAATCAGTCCAGTCATTCGAACCAACCTGTCTAGTAGATGTTCCTACTCTCATTTGTTTAGAATCCCAAGTATAACTGCCTAAAGACTCAGCTCTTATAATTTTAACTAAATTTTCTTTGGATTCATCACCCTTAGTAACATTATTAAATACCCCAATAATACGCCATAACTCACAAGTATCAGCTGTTGGATTAGAATAATCACTACAGTTAAAATATACATAGTTACTTGGATTAGCACCAATATATCTTATATTATTATCAGGATCATCAGTAGCTAAATTAACAGTATCTTTTGTAGCTAAATTAGCAATATAATTATTTACAGGACCTTTTTCATTAGAAGGTACCCCTTTAATAATTACCTTAGACTTCAAGACTTTAGTTTCATTATTTAAATCATCTAAAGTAGTATTATAATCAATCCATAATCTAATAGAATATTCTTTAGTATTGTTCTTAAATAAAGTACCAGTATCAAGTACTCTTGATTCAATACTAGTAGTATTGACAACATCAGTAGTACTTAGACCATTTAACAGCAGTGGCTCATTATTATTAACCATAACCTTTAAATGATCACTAGCTAAAGTAGTCCCCTCAAGACTTTCTAAACTAACTGTATAAGCAACCGCCGTATCACAAACATTTTTGATACTAAAGGTAAAAGGGGTTAGTGTTTTACCTTTGGTATCAGTTATTGGATAAGCATTATCTAATTTAATTGCATTACTTTGGTTAGCTAGTGTAATATCAAAACAATCAGTAGTAGAAATAACATTATCCGTATCTTGACTTACTCTCATATTCCACATGGAATAAGATAAGCCTATTCCCAATAAGATTAACAAACATATTGATACCCCAACAAACATAATATCCTTTTTCATAACAAATCCTTTACCTAAATTAATGGATTATAAACTTTATTCCAAGTACTTATAACCCCTATTTATTATTTCTAATATGATGATACCACATTTTTTACTTATTTAAAACCCAATTTTTAACCAAATTAAAAATAGTGGTTTTCCCACTATTTCTTAGTTAGTTCCTTTAACTTGGCTCATAACTTCTTCAGCAAAGTTTTCTACCTTTTTCTCGATACCTTCGCCTACTTCATAGCGAACCATTTTTTCAAGTTCACATTTGTTATTTGCTAAGTAAGTTTTAACATCTACATCGCCGTCTTTAATAAATTCTTGGTCAACAAGACAAATTTCTTTAAAGAATTTCTTTAATCTACCAGCAACCATTTTTTCAGCAATTTCAGCAGGTTTTCCTTCTTTCATTGCTTCTTCTTTTAATACTTCTTTTTCCTTTGCTACTCTCTCTTCAGGAACATCAGCCTCAAAAGTATATTCTGGTTTCATAGCAGCAGCTTGCATTGCTACATCTTTAGCAACTTCGCTGTTATCGCCTTTAACTACAGTTAAAGCAGCAATCTTACCACCCATGTGTAAGTAACTACCAAAAGTAGCATCATCACTCTTAGTTACTACTTCTAGTCTTCTTAGAGATAATTTTTCACCAATCTTAGCTGTCATTGCAACAACATAATCGCTAACAGTAGTACCATTAACTTCTAAAGCATTAGCTTCTTCTACAGTTGTAGCATCGCTATTTAAAACAGCATTACCGATTTCATCAACCATTTTTTTAAAATCTTCATTTTGAGCAACAAAATCAGTTTCTGAATTAACTTCTAAAATAACTGCCTTATTACCACTCACATAGATATTAGCAAGACCTTCAGCAGCAATTCTTGATTCTTTTTTTGCAGCCTTAGCAATACCTTTTTCTCTTAACCAATCGATTGCAGCATCGATATTACCATTAGTAGCTTCTAATGCTTTTTTACAATCTAAGATACCTAAGTTAGTAGCATCTCTCAATTCTTTTACTAATTGTGCAGTAATCATAAATTTCTCCTTATATTTAATCTTATTTATTTAAAGATGCGATTAATTCATCTTTTTTCATATTTGTATAGCCTTTAACTTTACGAGATTTAGCCATTACTTTTAATTCTTGAATAGATTTTGATTCTAATTCATCATTTTTACGCATTTCTTCTAATTCATTGCTATCCTTAGTTTCAGCAGTCTTTGGTTTTTCTTTTTCTTCAGTAACATAGTCAATTACTTCTAAACCGTTAGCTTCACAAATAGCATTAGTTAAAGCACCTAAAACGATTTTTACTGAACGAACAGCATCATCATTACCAGGAATTACATAATCAACATCATCTGGATCACAGTTAGTATCTACAATACCAAATACTGGAATGTTTAATTTTCTTGCTTCTCTTATTGCATTAATTTCCTTTTTAGGATCAACAATAATCATAGCATCTGGTAATTTAGCCATTTCTCTAATACCACCTAATAATTTATTAAGTTTTTCATATTCTTTCTTAATTTGAATAACTTCTTTTTTAGGCAATACTTCAAATGTACCGTTTTCTTCCATTTTTTCGATTTCTTCTAATCTCTTAACTCTTCTTCTAATAGTTCTGAAGTTAGTTAAAGTTCCACCTAACCATCTTTCAGTTACATAGAATGATTTTGAACGATTAGCACATTCAATACTTGCTTCTTGAGCTTGTTTTTTAGTACCTACAAATAAGAAAGTACCACCATTTTTAGCAATATCACTAATTTTAGTGTATGCCTCTTCCATACAAGCAAGTGTTTTTTGTAAGTCGATAATATAAATATCGTCTCTTGTTGTGAAGATATATTCCTTCATTTTTGGATTCCATCTTTTGGTTTGATGACCAAAATGAACCCCAGCCTCTAATAAATTACTAATAGAAACTACAGCCATTAAAAATCCCTCCTTCGTTATACTTCTATTTACCTGCAAACGATACTTATCACCTCTTCGGCACTCGATAAAATATCTCAGTAAATATGAATATTTGACTTTTAAAGCCATAAGTATTGTATCAAAACATACTTTTAAGTGCAAGTAGCAACTCTTAAGTTTTCCAAAAATATTAAAAAAAGACTTAGAATCATTCTAAGTCAAATGTTATTTTATCCGTAGTTATGGGGCTTCCAGCCGGTATGCTAGTATTTTTAACCTTCCCATTGCCATTTAATTCATAATTAATATTTAAAATTGTACATAATGCAATTATTTCACTTTTAGTATAACCTATTACATTTGGTAAAGTATAATTGCTATTAGTTTTAATAAATACTTTAGAATTAACCATAACAGTATTATTTTTATTAGGATACTGCTTAGCAACAACGGAACCAGTTCCTAAAATAACTGGATTAAGTCCTAGAGACTTTAATTTTTCCTCCGTACTTACTACATCAGTATTAACAAAATTATCTAAAGTAATTATATTATTAGAAACTGTATTTTCTAATTTTTGTTCTAAATTTTTATATTTAGCAATTTCATTAACTACGTTAACAACTGCTTTTGCAGCTTCTTTATAAGAACCTTCAAACTGTTTTACAGAAAAATAAATAATATACTTAGGATCATCGTAAGGAAATAACATTGCAAAAGACCTAACATAATCATACGTACCAGTTAGATAGCCACCACCGTTAGGATTAGCAATTTGAGCAGTACCTGACTTACCCATAATATCTACTAAATCAGATCTAAAAAGACGAGCATCAGTTTTTCCCGAAACAACTACATTATGCATCATTTCTTTCATTTTATCCGTCGTTGTTTTTTTAACAACTTGACCTAATTCTTCTCTTTTGCCAACATACTTTACTTCTTTAGTATTACTATCTACTATTTTAGAAATAATATAAGGTTTTATCATAACACCATCATTGGCAATTGTTGTTAGTGCTTGAATATTTTGAATAGGTGTTGTCGTTATACCTTGTCCAAAGGCTGCCGTTGCAATTTCCGTTGCATAATTAAATTTAATAGAGCCGTTTGCCTCATCTGGAAGGGTTATTCCTGTTTTACTGCCAAAGCCAAATTTTGTATAGGCTTCTTCTAATTTTTCTTTTCCTAATCTTTGACTTAAAATAGTTGCAGCAACATTAGATGAATAATTAAATCCTTCATCAAAAGTAATGCGTCCCCATCCAACATTATTAAAATCTTTAATTATTGCATCACTTACTGGAATAGTACCTGACATATAAGTTTCTTCTCCATCATATAAATCATTATCGATAGCTGCCATAAATGAAAATATCTTCATAGTTGAACCAGGTTCATAAGCATAAGATACTAATGGATTTAAATAACTTTTCATATTTAATTTATTAGCATCAAAAGAAGGAGAAGCCCCACTGGCTAAAATTGCTCCCGTCTTAGCATCAGCAACATTTAAAGTAAGCCAATTAAACTTATAATTTTTTGCTAAAGTATTTATTTCTTGTTCAACAAACAATTGAATATTATTATCAATAGTTAAATAAATATCATCACCAGATGAAGCTTTTTTTAGATTTTCTTCTGCATAAGGTAATTTGTAGCCATAATTATCTGTCTGATATTCACTAAAACCATTTTCACCTTTTAATTCATCATTATAATACTTTTCAATACCCATCTCTCCAGTGATATCACCATCAGCATTTTTCCTTGAATATCCTACAATATAAGATGCAAAATCCCCCATTTGATAGTATCTTTTAGAACTAACCACAAAATCAAGCCCTGGTAAATCTAACTTTTCTATTTCTAATTTTAATGTTTCCGTTATATCTTTAGCATACGCAAACTCTACCTGATATTTATTAGTACTATTTAAACGTTCTAATATATAATCATAAGTCATGTCTTTATAACCATTTTCTATAAATAATTCACTTAATTTTTTAGCCGTAGTCTCTTTATCAACTACGTGCTGAGGCTTCTCGGGATTAATCGTTCTTGATGCACTAAGATAAGCGATTAAGGTATATGAATTAACAGTCGTAGCCAAATAATTACCACTACTATCATAGATAGTTCCACGATGAGCATATAATATTTTCTTAGTCGTATTTCTTTTTTCAGCATATTCTTTTAAATCAATACCATCAATATTTCGAGCTAAAGATATGTATATAAGTTTGCCAATTGCTAAAACAAACGCAATAATGATAAAAAACGTTATTAATTTACTTAAATGAATATTTTTCAACTTCCTTTTTTGCATAAGTGCTCCCATTTACTAGTCAATACTAGTAATATTATTATTTTTATAAGATAAACCATTTTTATCAGCTATCTCTCTTATTTTATCTAAAGATGCTAACTCATTTATTTGCATATTTATTGATTCATTTAGCTTTTCTTGTTTTTCAATATTAGTTTTTATCTTTTCAACATCGATATTAACCTCACTTAATTTAGCTCTTGTTATAACCTGTAAAAGAGGTGAAAAAACCAGTACTAAAACAATTAAAATAAATAAACGTTTATCCCTTTTTATATTCTTTTTTTCTTTCATTTTTCTGCTTCCTTTTTATAATTTTTCAGCTACTCTTAATTTAGCACTTTTACTTCTTGAATTTTCTTTTAATTCTTCTTTGCTTGGTAAAATAGGTTTTTTAGTAATTAATTTTAACTTAGGTTTATAAGCATCTGATATTTCAGGTAATCCTTTTACAAGTTCATTTACTTCACTTTCTTCTTTCATATATTTTTTTACAATTCGATCTTCTAACGAATGAAATGTAATAATAGCCATTCTACCTTTTTTATTTAAAAGTTCTGTTACATCTGGTAAAACATCTTTTAAAACCGACAATTCCTTATTTACTTCGATTCTTATAGCTTGAAATATCTTACGTTCTGGATGATTTTTATAAAAATAATTAGCACCTACAGCACTTTCAATAACCGATACTAATTCTAAAGTTGTTTTAATTGGTCTTTTAGCTACTATTTTACTAGCAATAAGTCTACTTTGTTTTTCTTCCCCGTAGTTAAAAAAGATATTAACTAATTCTTCTTTAGAATATTCATTAACAACTTTTTGTGCAGTTAAAGTACTTTCTGTATCCATACGCATATCAAGAAACCCATCTTTGCTAAAACTAAAACCACGAGATGCAGTATCTATTTGTGGCGAAGAAACACCTAAATCAAAAACAATACCATCTATTTTAGTAACTCCCAATTCTTTTAATTTACTTTTTAAATTAACAAAATTACTCTTTATTAAAGTATAATTGTCACCTATTTTAGAAAGTCTTTCATTAGCAAAAGAAATAGCCATTTTATCTTCATCAAAAGAATAAAGATGTCCAGTCGTTAATTTTTCTAAAATTTTACTTGAATGACCACCAAGTCCCAAGGTAGCATCCACATAGATACCATCTTCCTTAATATTTAAACTTTCTATTGCCTCATTCAATAATACACTGTAATGTTCCATAAATATCCCACCTTAACAAGCAATTTCTCTAAACTAATATTACTATAATTTAATTTTTTTGTAAATAAAAGAGCCTAAAAATTTAGGCTTAGACGCTCTTTTTACAATAATAAGTTTCCTAATCTTAATAGCGATTACTCTTTCTAGCATTTTCTTCTAAATAATTTAGCATAATTTCTAATCTTTCTTTAGAATATTCTAAAGCATTACTAAATTCATTGGCATCTCTGAAGGTATCTGGTCTTTTAGAAACTGTAACATACTTATCACGGTAAGTATCTTCCTTTTTTTGAAAAACACCTTTAATAATATAGTTATTACCGAATCCTTTTGAAAAGACAATCCTTATTTGGTCACTATCTTTGATTTCATAAGTATCAGGAATATCAACTAATTTTTTTATTACAAAGCCACTATTATTTCCAACTTTAAAATTAGTAAGTAATTCCCTTACTCTGCTAAAGCACTCTTCTGGTAAATCATCTAAGTCACGTTCAATATAAGACTTTTTATCTTTAGAAGTATAATCGTTTGAACTTAAAATAATATTACGATCTTCCCCTAACTCATTAGTAGGCACTTCATATTTATCTTCTGCATTTGTATTATTAGCAAGTTCTCTATGTGCCATTAAAAGTTTACTATTTAAATAACTAAGTAAGAATAAATGATAATTATAAGTATTAACAACCGTATCAAGTTCATCAATTGAAGTAAAATCAAAATCATCTGCTAAAATAATATCTTTAAGACTAGCAATATTATCAGTTGTTAAATTAATTAAACAAGCAATAATATATTTTTTATCACAAGGACTAGCTTTTAAATTAGCAAAATATTCATCTAACTGACTGCGGTTATAATTCTTATCAATAAGGCTAATTGACCCCATTAAAATATCATTTGCTGATTTACTAATATCCTCATAACTTACCGGTACTTGTTTATGTTTAAAATTTATCAAACTTAAAGTAGAACCGGCACTCATTCTAAATTCTGGACTTTTATACCAGAACAAAGCTAATTTAGTAAGATACTTATCTTCCAAAGTAAAATGTTTAGCTTTATTCATCATATTTGCTATAAATTCTACCTCAGAAGCAGTTAGTGTTTCCGTTGTTCTTGTTTCAAGCTTTGAAAAAATCGAACTATAAATACTATTTTTATCTTTAAGTTCCGTATGCAATTTAGTTATTTCATCCATTTTATCTAGAAAAATATTGTAATAATGGTTAATAATATTCATTGCCTCATAATTTTTATTTAAAACATAATCATCAAGTGCTTTGACAAACTTTTCTTTATCAGTACTACTTAACCCTAGTTTGCCAAAATCAATGTCTCTAATTTGATGATATTTAACTTTCAAATTTTGATTAAACAAAGCCAAAACTCCTCGATAATAAAAGATTGAATTTTCTAATTTAGGTAATATCTTAATAATTTTCTTACAGTGTTCTCTATAATTAAAACGAACCAAATTACTTACTCTAATCAAATAATAATTATAATTAAATTGTTGCTCTCGCATAATAACACCCTTTTCTCATATCTTAATTATATAAGTTTTCTTAACATAATACAATATTTTTAGTTTAAAAAAGAACCTAACAATTAGGCTCTTGATGAATATTTACCGTCTTTAGTAGAGATAATTATATGTTCTCCTTGGCTAATAAACATTGGTACTTTAACAACATAACCAGTTTCAATTGTTGCATCTTTAAGAGCATTATTTGTCGTATTACCCTTAGTAGCTTCTGTTGTTTCAACAACTTCAAATTCAATCTTTTCTGGTAAATCAATACCGATTATTTCGCCTTCATAGAAATTAATAACAATTTCTAAATTTTCTTTTAAATATTTCTTTTCTTCTTCTAATTTAGAAGCAGGTACTTCAATTTGTTCATAACTTGCAGTATCCATAAATACATAATTATCACCAGTACTATATAGGTATTGCATTGGTTTTCTATCAATATGAGCTTTTTCTACTTTAATATTAGTATTATAAGTATCTTCTACGATAGAACCAGTCTTAAGATTTCTTAATTTCATCTTAACGAAAGCAGCACCCTTACCTGGTTTTACATGTTGGAATTCAACTATTTGACATAGTTTACCATCCATAATAATTGTCATACCATTTTTAATATCATTAATGTTGATGTTCATAATACATGCCTTTCTTTATTATTTCTTTTCTTTATGTGTTGTTTTTCTACCGCAATTACTACAAAATTTCTTAGTTTCTAACTTTTCTGGAGTATTTTTCTTATTTTTACTTGTAGTATAGTTTTCGTGCTTACATTCTTGGCACGCTAAAGTAACATAATTTCTATTTTCATTTTTAGCCATAAGTATCCCTCCTTTGCTTCACTCCTAAGTATTTTATCATACTTTTAAGTATTTGCAAACATATAATTAGTTATTTCTTTACTAATTAAGCGGTGTAAAGGAGCATTATACTTTACTTTAGCATTTTCTATAGAAATATTAGGATTCATAATAACAATAGAATACTTAGGATTATCCTTAGGCATAAAAGCAGCAAAAGTCGTATTAATCGTCGTTATATCTTTACTATAATAACTTTGTGCCGTCCCCGTCTTACCAGCAGCCATATATTTTTTATCGACATAATTATTAGCGGTACCACCATTTACTACTTGATAAAATCCTTCTTTAATTCTTGCAAAATATTCTTTATCTAGTGGTACCTGATTTAAAACTTCTGGATTTCTTTTTGCTAAAGATAACTTATATCTAACCCCATTATTTGCTATCGTATTAATATAGTTTAAAATTTGTAAAGGGGTGTAAGTATCATACTGACCAATCGCTAAATTAAGATATAAATCGCTAGATATTGTACTACCCTTTATGCCAGTATTTTCTCTAGGAAAATCAATTCCTGTTGAACTGCCTAACCCAAACATGGCAAAAACATCACGATATTTATTAAAATCATTAACTGTTACTGGTAAATCCATATTATATTTATAAGTATTACCAGTAAGTTTTATAGCCGTCATAAATTGATAATAATTACTTGATTGTTTTAAAGCCGTAATATCATCTAAATATCCTAAATCTTTAAAAGAACATTTCTTTGGAACATAATGAATTTTAACACAACCATCTCTTATCTTTTGTCCCTTTAAAATAACATTATTTAAATAACCAACTGTATTAGAAGCCCCCTTTATAACTGAACCTACTGTATAACTATTAAACATAATATTACTACTAACATCACTAAAAACATCACCCTTAATTTTAAGACCACTTATTGCTAAGATACCACCCGTATTAGGATCACTTATAATACTATAATTAGTATCAAAATAATCAGTATTTTGCATTTTCTTAACTTTTAACATATTACTTTTTTGAATACTAATTAACTTTTCTTCTAAATCTAAGTCTAGATTTAAAACAACATCTTCTCCCCTCTTACCAGCCTCATAAAGTTCCAAAGAATTATCACTATTTAATGTATATTTATTTCTTGTACCATGTAAAATATCTTCATAATAACTTTCTAATCCAGATATACCAACCATTGCATCATTTAAATAACCTCTTTCTTTATAATAAGCAAAATCCTCTTTTCTAATAGAGCCAATACTACCAATAATACTAGGAATAATATTATATATATTTTCTCTTTCATATAAGTAATCACAAGTTAACCCTGTAATATTATATTCTAACACTTGCATACATAAATTATCACTAACTGGTTTTTTTATTATTTTTGTATCATAATAATACCCATTAGTCATTAAATAATAAGTATGAATAGCTATTCTTTCTTTTAAATTATATTTATTAATTTCACCATCTATTCTGCTTAATTTTAAGTTATAAACATCAGCACTATCTAAACTACGATATTTAATTTTTTCTTTATCTTCTTTTGTTAATAAATAATCTATACTTTCTGTTAGCAAGTAATATTTTTTTAATTCATCACTACTTGCCTCTTCTGTTAAATCTAAAATATTCATAAGTTTACTAGCTAAATTGATTAAATAAGTAGTATCAGGATTATTAATTAATCTAAAAGTTATAACATTTATCTTTTTATTATCTATTAAAACTTTACCATTTCTATCTAAAATTCTCCCTCTTTCTTCTTTAATATCATAAACATACTTAGTACTAATCTTTTCATACTCTTCTAAATAGTAAGCATTATTTTTAAATCTTAAATCATAAAATCGATAACTATAAAAACTAAAAACAATTATTACTATTAAAAAAAGAATAACTTTTTTACGCATAAAACCACCATTTTTAGTATAATTAAGATTTCTAAAATCATACTATTTATAGGGTGATATTTTGTATAATTTAGTAGAAGGCATCGTAAATAAATTGTCTTTAAATGATATTTTTAATTTTGCTAGTAAAAACAGTGTTAATCTTTCTTTAGATGAAGGCGAATTTATCCTACGTTTTTTAAAAAATAATTGGTATTCTTTATTAAAAAATCAAAATATAGAAGTTATAGATAATTATAAGAATAATTTTAGTCCCGAAAACTTTGCAAAAATTAAAGAGTTAGTAGAATACTATAAAGCTCGTTATGGCAAACTCTTTCGTTAAACATTGTTTTCTAATTAAAAAAGCCATAATTAAAAAAAATAAAAGCAAAAAAATGTTACTAGTAATCATTATCCTAGTAACATTTTTTATCTTGATTATTTTATTTTAAAAATTCGGTTAAAGCTTCCTTTGACATAAAGCCAATATTTTTAGCAACTTCTTCACCATCTTCAAAAATAATTAAAGTAGGAATGGACATAATGCCAAATCTTCTAGCTATTTCTGGATATTCATCAACATTTACTTTTAAAATATTAATATCCATCGTTTCTAAAACAGCTCCCATCATTTTACATGGTCCACACCAATCAGCATAAAAATCGACTAAAATACGTCCACTTTTTACTTCTTCATCAAAATTATCTTTTTCTAAATATTTAATCATCGTTTACTCCTTCACCATTATATTATCCATTTATTGTATTTTTATAAGTAACCTTAACTATTTTTCTTTAAAGAATCTATTATATCTTGAGCATTTGAAATATCTATTTTTTTCTTACTTATTAATTTTTCTGCTTGATCTTTAGAAATAACATTATATTTAATTAAAATTTCAAAAGCTTTGGCATTATAACCATCTTTGTCATTTTTATAAATAGTGCTTAAATTTAATATTTCATCGATAGCAGCCTTAGGTTCCTTAAATTGTTCGGTTAAAATAGGTGTATTATTTAAAATACTAGTAGCTAAGCTTGAATCTTTTATTAAAAATGCTGTATTAGAAAAGCAATTTAACATAAAAAGACCAGCAAATATTATAACATAATATTCAATAAAGCCAAAGAAAAGTCCTAAAATTTTTGAAAATAAACCAAAGACAATTGTTAAACGTAAAATACTTTCTAAAATGCCACTGGCAATAACCACTACTTTTAATAGAATTTCTAAAATAGCAAAAACTATTAGGAAAGCTATTCCTTCATAAATTAAAACATTAAAAACAGTAACACCCGCAAGCTCGCCACTAAAATTAAAAAATGGCAAATGCATATATAAAAATTCCGAAATAGGATTCTTTAATTGAAATGCTAAAAAAATAATTAGTAGTGTTCCTAAAAACGATACAGCACTTTTAATAACACCCGCCCTAAAGCCAAATACAGCTCCAAATAATAACAATATAATTATTATTGCATCAATTATACTTACCATAAAATCAACTCCTCTACTTTAAGTATATACTAATTAAATTGAAAAAGAAAGGCAAATATGTTAAAATTTTTCTTGGTGATTATTTATGACTATTGTCTTTAAAATTAGTGATAACCTTAAAAATATGGTTATTAAATATTATGAAAAATACATTCCTTTAAAAACGCCTCCTTATGCAGTTTTTCAAGTTAAAAATTATGATACAACAATTACTTTATATGAATCAGGCAAATTAATGTTTCAAGGCTTATCAGCAGATATCGAAGCTTCCCTATGGATAGAACAAGAACGTATTAAAAACCACCGTTATATAGATATCAGTGGTAAAGATAAAAAAGCTAATAATAACAAAAGCGAGCATTCCACTTATAGTAAATATCATAGCATGGCTACAATTGGTAGTGATGAGGTTGGAACTGGTGACTACTTTGGTCCTATTGTTGTAAGTGCTACTTATGTATCTAAAGAAAATATTGATTTTCTAACCGATTTAGGTGTTCGTGATAGTAAAAAAATTACTGATGAAAAAATTATTGAAATAGCTCCTGCTATTATTAAGAAAATACCTTATGTAACTTATATTTTAGATAACGATTCATATAATAAACTTCCTTTAGAAGATAAAAACATGAATAAAATTAAGGCAATTTTGCATAACAAAGTTTTAGTTTCTTTAATTAAGAAAGATAATTATGTTTATGATGCTATCGTTATCGATCAATTTGTCTATCCAAAGAAATTTTATGAACACATTAGTAATGCCAAAGAAAAAATAAGTAACGTTACTTTCATGACTAAAGCCGAAGACCAAGTATTATCAGTAGCTTGTGCCTCTATTATAAGTCGCTATATTTTCTTAAAAGAAATGAAAAGAATAAGTATAGAAATTGGTACTCCTGTTATCTTAGGAGCAAGTGATAAAGTTGATGCATTAGCTAAGAAAATCCTTATTACTAAGGGTGAAGACTTCTTAAAACATTATGTTAAATGGAATTTCAAAAACACCGAAAAAATTAAAAATTTATAATTAATATTAGAAAAAGTGTTACTCTATTAAAAAATAAGAATAACACCTTTTTAATTTGATTAATTATTTAAATAGATTTTTAATTAATACCTTTTGATTTTCAAATATATCTTTTTTGTCTAAAGCATCGATTTGTTCTTTAGTTGTAATTTTAATTTCAATAATTTCTTTAGTATCCTTTAAAGTATTTACAATTAAATATTTATCTTGGAAAACTTTGCTATTATATGGTTTAACATAATAAGTATCGTAGTATCCGCCGCAAAACGAAGGAGTAAGCTTAGAAATTCTTTCTTCTAAATTTTCTTCAAAAATAGTGTAAGCATCCAAATACTTGCCATATTCCATATTGTAAATATAGATAGTTTTATCATAAATATCTAACCTATCCTGAAAAATCATTGCTTTTTCAAGACTACTTAACTCATTATAATCTAACTCATCAAAGAAAATATTATATTTTTTACTTAAGTATATTAAATAAGGACGATATTTAACTAATAATTCTTTCTTACTAGTAATAATATTGCCAACTTCAATTGCCTTAACATCATCAAAATGCATTGCACTTTTTAGAGCATAAAGTAATGCAACATCAAAAATACAACTAGCCTTCATCGAAGCTTCATAAGCACTCTTATAATCTTTTTTATAATAATAAATCTTGCCTAAAATAAAATTAGCAAAATTACCCTTATAAGGTAACTTAGCAATTGGCTCTAAAGCCGTTATAGCCTTATCATATTCACCAACTACAGCATAAAGAATACCTATTTTTTCTCTAGCATTATTAACTACTTTTTCACTATGACTTTTTAGATTATTTTGAAAAAAACTAATAGCTAGCAAATATTTTTCTTCCCAAACAGCAATATTTCCATAACATTTATTTATATCTTCCTTATCTCTTTGACATTGAACTTCAACTTGATTAAGCATTTCTTTGGCTTTGTTAGTCTTTTTTTGTTTAGTAAATGATTTAGCAAGTCCAAAATAAGCAATATTTTGATTACGAATAAACTTACTTTTTTCTTCCTCACACCTATTTAGTTTTAAAATTTTTTGAAAATAGTCTTGAGCAATATTTTGTATATCAAAATCATTTCTACTTAAATAATAATTTCCTAACTCCGTTAATAATCTAATATCATTAGGAATATATTCTAAAGCTTTCTTATAGCATTTGAGCATTTCTTTTTGATTTTTTTGACTGCGATAATAAATACCTAATTCCATATAGGCTTTACCTCTAAAATCATCATTACCGTTTAAAATCACAAAGTAAAAGTAAGTTTTTACTTCATTAACTTTTTCTCGTAAAATACCTGCAATTTTTCCCAAATAAAAAGCTGCTGTTACCTTTTCTTCTAAAGTACCATCATTATAAATTTCTAAAAGCATTTTCCTTGCTTGTGGAAGTTTTTTTCTTTGATAAAAACTAATTGCTGTTTGTAAATACTCATTAACCATATTAAATTTAGCCAGTACTTAATATTAACTGACTACTTCCCTTCATTTTAATTATAAACGGATAATTTTTGATAAATCAATATTAAATTATCTAAACAATTTGCGAACATTATTATCTTGTTTTAATAAATATGCAGGAATTTGTTTGTCAAAATAAGCCTTACTTTGTAAAGTAACTTCGATTGGTACTTTAGTACCTTTATAAGTTTTAACTACTATATAATCCTTATATTCCCATGCTAAATAAGGTACATAAATAATATAAGTATCATAAATAATATCAGAAGCAAAAGAAACATTATCTAAATTATCAGCATTATCTAGGGACTCTTTAATAATACCATCATAGACATAATCCCAAGTAAATCCTTCCCTATAGTTTAATTGTCCACTATAAGTAGCTAGCATTTTTACTTTTTCTTCATCATGTTGCAAAAATTCCATAGCTAATAAAGGCATATCATTGTAGTTAACACCATCAAAGAAAATATTATATTTCTTACTTAAATAAATTAAATATGGTAAATATTTATCTTTATCAACACTAGTTAAAAGTAATCTATTAATAGTTGCAACCGCTAATGCCTCATCATAGTGCATAGCACATTTTAAAGCATCAATTAAATATTCAAAATTGCTAAAACTCAAACTAAAATATAAATTATAAGCTCCTTTATAATTTTTTTCATTCTCATAAATACTTGCCAAAGTAACACTGCCACCTTTTGTAATTGGTCTTTCTGGAAAATTTCTATTTAACGTAATTTTACTAGCAAGTACATCTCCATTAATAGATTTCATAATGGCAATCTTATCTTTAGTTAATTCTCTAATAAAAGCAATATTACTATGTAAGCTATCCTGAAGTTTATCTGTTGCTTCATCATACTTTCCTTGATTAAACATTAAATTAGCCTCAATATCCGATTTTTGTTCTATATCTCTTTTTGTTAGTGGTTCAACTTTATCTAAATATTCCCATAGTTTTTTTATATCGCCTTTTCGAAAGTTTATCCTTGCTAAGCCTAAATAAGCAGCATTAGTACTAATAGTCTTTTTTCTAAATGAATTAGAATATTTAGCACCATCAAGTAAGTAAAAACAATATTTTTCAGCCTCATTTATTTCATCTAATTTTAAATAAAGATTAACTAAATCAGTTAAAACATATAAATCATTAGGAATTATTTCTAAGCACTTTTTATATAGTTTAATTGCCTCATCAAAATAATTTAAAATACGATATTTAGTAGCAAGTTCAAAAGTAGCTTGTTCTCTTTGATAATCATTACCACATTCTAAAACATAATCAATATAATTTTTAGCATCAAACAGTAGTTCACTATCACTTCTAAGAGCTATCTTTCCTAAATAAAGGTTAGCTTCCACTTTTTCATAGTCACTTCCCTCTTCACTAGCTATTAAAAACTCATTTTTAGCTTCCATATATTTTCTTTTATTATATAAATCAATTCCTTTAATTAAGGCACTTTCCTTCTTCATTTAGATACTCCATTCCATTGGAAACTATAGTATAAATGATAAATATTATTCTTGTCAATGGCAAAAGTATTTTTTAATAATTTATATTCAGTAAATTTTATAAAACGATTTTTAACTTATTTAAAGAAAATAATAATTTATTAATCTCTTTACTCTTTTCTATTATTTAAATTAATTTAAACATAATTGGTCATTAATCCTTATATTTTGCATAAATTATTTTAGAAGGGTGAATATTATGAATTATAAGGAAATTGTTACCAAAGCAGTAATTGCTAAAGGTAAAAAAAATAGTACCAATAATTATACACTACAAACTGAGGAAACTCCCAATACTATTTTAGGATGCTGGGTTATTAATCACACTTTTAATGGTACTAACCTGGGCAACAAAGTTTTAGTAAATGGTAATTTTGATGTTAATGTTTGGTACTCTTATGATAACGATAGCAAAACTGCTGTAAGCACGCAAAAATTTAATTATACCGATACTATGCGTATGAATATTGATAATAATCAAACTGGAACCGAAGTTATTGTTAAAAGTATTCAGCAGCCAACTGTAAGCGATGTTAATATTAAAGATGGGATAGTAAACTTAAATATTACTAAAGAATTAGGTATTGAAATAGTTGGGGATGCTAAAATAAAGGTTCCAGTTGAAGAATTAGACGATGATTATATTGAGCTTACTGATGATGAAACCATAGCTGATGCTGTCGATAAATTAGATACTAATTATTTAAAATAGCAATTGACTATTACCGGTCAATTGTTTTTTTAGTAAAATTTTTAAAAAAATGTTTTTACAAAGTATTATTAAAAATAATTATATGTTAAAATATTATTTAAATTATTGATTGCTAATCAATTAGAAGGGATAATTAATATTACATTTATTATTAATTACATCGAGATTATGAACATTTATAAAATTTTATACCAAGATTTCACTGAAGGAAAAAGTATTACTTTTGATTTTTTTAATAAATACCAAACTTACTCTTTTAAAATTATATTTTATCAAAATAATTATTATTTATTTTTAAATAACAAAACAATTGATGCTTTAACATTTTGTAGTTACATTTTAACTTTTGAAACCCTTATTTCAACACCAACTAATCTTTATAGTGATTGCTTTATTAACTATAAATATATTAATCAAAATGATGCTAAAAGCAACTTTAATAGTGAAGATAATAAAATAAGCCCTGATAATCTTATTTTTATATTAAAAGAAAGTTATCAAACTTATTGTAATTCTAATAATATTGATTATCTTGTTAAAAATACGAGTATTGAAAAAATAAAAAACAGTATATTCTTATTATTAAATAAGAGAAAAAATGAAGAGGGTTTAAAGTTACCTTGTAATACTTTTTTTAGTTTTTTAGCTTTAAAAATTAATAATAATTTCTATAATACTAAGCATAATTTAATTGAAACATTTTCAGATGCCATTCTTTCTAATCAGAATTTAATAGTTGAATTTACTCTTAAAAATATTTATTACCATCTGAACTTTGGCTTTACTGATGTTAATAATTTAAAAGTAACTCTAGAAAATTCTAACGAAACTTATACTGGTCCCAAAGCTTTTGTCCTTTTATATATAGTAAGTGTTTTTTATAACGAAGATTATGAAAATAATTTTAAACTAGAAAAAAAGCTTAACAATGTTAAAAGAACTAATCGTCAATTATTATTGAGAGCTTACTTATTAAATGAATTAATTAACCAAAATAAGAATAACAGTGATGAATTATTAAACTTAGTTCACGAATACTATGGTAAATCCGGTCTTATTCGTGTTAATATTTTATTTTTAATGATGGACATTGAAAAAGTAATTAATAATGACAGTGAATTTCAAGATTATTCTCAAGATAAAACTGTGGTCAAATCATGGTTAAAAAGTAATTCTAATTATCTTTTAAAACTTTCTAATATAGATGAACCTAATAATTCTAAAACCAATACTTCTAAAAAATTAGCTAAAAAATCCAATTTAATATATTGGTCTAATCCAAATAAAAATTAAAAGGCATTTCCTATTACTTAAAAAATAGTGTTATAATAAAAAAGGAGGATATTTATGGAATGTTTATTTTGTAAAATGATTAAAGGTGAAATTCCTTGTAAAAAAATATATGAAGATGAAAAAGTTATAGCTATTTTGGATTTATACCCTGATAGCGATTGTCATACTTTAATTATTCCTAAGAAACATATTGAAGATTTAAATGCTATCGATGATGAAACCTTATTACATATTAATAAAGTTGCTAAAAAATTAATTCCTGTTTTAATGGATAAAGCTAAAGCCGAAGCTTTAAGTACAAGAGTTAATTTTGGTACTAGCCAAGCTATTAAGCATTATCATATGCATTTGCTACCTAATTTTCATATTAAGCCTTGCACAGTTAGTCAAGAGCAAGCTTATAAATTATTAAAAGATGCTATTAAATAATTTTTAATTAAAAATTATATTTTTCTTACTTAAGCCATTGACTCTCCAGTTAACTGGAATGATAACTTATCTTTCGAAAGGAAGTTATTATGTGTGGTCAATGTGCTTTTTTAAAAGAAAAATTGTGTCTATACATCGGTAGTGAAAGTATTTTAAAGTTATTATGTACAAGTGAAATTCAATTAAATGCCCTAGATGAACCATATGCCTTATTTATTTTTGATAATGAAGACTACTCTGGCATTACTAATGCTTTAATTGATGAAGTTGGATTATATCAAAAAAATTATAACTTAATTATTGATAATGCTGATAATTTAAATAAAATTATTAGATTAAATACTATTTTAGAAAATAGTCAGATTAATAATACTAAACTTTATTATATCAGTAGAAACAAGGAAAATATAAGAAGAAATTATAGTGACTCAATAATTGATAAATTTAATAAAATAATTGATGCTAACTTAGAAATGCTTAATACCATTCCTATTGGTAATTATGATGAATATCCTAATTTAGTTGTAGCTAAAAACAATTACATTAATCCTGATGCTATTAAACTAAATTAAACAAAAGTAAAAAAAGATTAGTAAATTCTATTCTACTAAGTAGTTTAGAAACTAATCTTTTTTTAATTCTAATATTCACAAGAACCTGGAGTACGAGGATAAGGAATAACATCACGAATATTTTCCATACCAGTTAGATACATAATTAATCTTTCAAAGCCCATACCAAAGCCTGAATGAATTGTTGTACCGTATTTTCTTAAGTTTAAATACCATTCAATATCTTCCCTATTAACATTAAATTCAGCCATACGACTAACTAATTTTTCATAGTTTTCTTCTCTTTGTGAACCGCCCATTAATTCACCACAACCTGGTACTTCTAAATCAACAGCAGCAACAGTTTCATTATCGCTATTTACTTTCATGTAGTATGCCTTAATATCTTTTGGCCAGTTCTTAATAAATACTGGTCCCCCAAAATATTCAGTAATATATCTTTCATGTTCTTTAGCAATATCTTCACCATATTCTGGTGTAAACTCCCATTTAACTGGAGCTTTCTTTAAAATATCGATTACATCTTTATGATCAATTCTTGTAAATTTACTAGATGCTAGTTTTTCTAATTTTTCTTTAAGTCCTTTAGAAACAAATTTATCTAAGAATTCTACATCATCTTTGCAATTAGTTAAAATATAATTTACGATGTATTTTAAGAAATCTTCTTCAATATCCATAAGACCGTCTAAATCACAGAAGCAAATCTCTGGCTCAATCATCCAGAATTCGTTAGCATGAGTCTTAGTATTAGAGTTTTCTGTTCTAAAAGTTGGTCCAAAGGTATAAATTTTCTTAAATGCATGAGCAAATGTTTCACCATGAAGTTGACCACTACCAGTAATAAAAGCTGTTCGTCCAAATAAGTCTTTAGACATATCCGCTTTACCGTCTTTCATTGGTATATTATTTAAATCAAAGGTTGTAAGTTTAAACATTTGGTCTGAACCTTCACAGTCAGCCGTTGTTATTAATGGTGTATGAACATATAAATAGTTGTTCTTACGGAAATACTCATGAATACTTTGAGCAGCAGCACTTCTTATTCTAAATACTGATTGAAAAGTATTAGTACGAGGTCTTAAATAAGCAACACTCCTTAAATATTCTAAAGTATGTCTTTTTGGTTGAATTGGGTAATCTTCTGGACAATCACCTAGTAAAATAACATCACTAGCTACTAAATCAATATCTTGTCCTTTACCTTCACTTTCCTTTACAGTCCCAATAACTTTAATTGAAGAGCCAATATGAATACGGCCAATTTCTTCAAAATCCTTTAAAGAATTATCATATACAACTTGTAGGCTATTAGTGCAAGTTCCATCAAAAAGGTTGATGAAACCAAAAGTAGCTTGTTTACGATGATTTTTAACCCAACCACATATTGTAATTTCTTTTCCAATTAAATCTTTTGTTATATCTTTTATATCCATTGTTATAATCCCTTTCTCTATTTTGATTTTTATGGTTCTAGACGATTTGGCCCTCTAAATAAAAACTCAGTTTCTTTAACTGAAGGAAGTCCAAGTAAAAGCATTGTTAAACGGTCAACACCTACAGCAAAGCCACCATGAGGAGGACAACCGTATTTAAAGAATTCTAAATAGAATTTAACATCTTCACCTAAACCTTTTTCAGCCGCTTGAGCTTTTAAAATATCATAACGATGTTCTCTTTGAGCACCTGTTGTAATTTCTGAACCACGCCAAATTAAATCGTAACCTTGGGGTATATCATTTTTACGCATATGATAGAAAGCCCTCTTTGTCTTTGAATAATCAGTTATAAATAAGAATTCACTATTATATTTTTCCATAGCATATTTATAAGCTAATTTTTCAGCTTCAGCATTTAAGTCTCCAACATCCTCAGTTGGTATTACAAAATCGTATTTTTCTTTTAATTCATTATATAAATCTTGTAATTTAATTCTTGGAAATGGTTTAGTTGGAACAATAACTTCTTTGCCAAATACTTCTTTAATTTTTTCACCATATTTTTCTTTAACTTTAGTTAAACCAGCTGTTAGTAAATTTTCTTCCATATCCATAACATCTTCATAAGAATCAATATAACTAAATTCTAAGTCAAAAGAAGTAAATTCTGTAGCATGACGATTAGTATTAGAATTTTCAGCACGAAAGGCTGGTGCTACTTCAAATATTTTACTCATACCTGCTGCCATTGCCATTTGCTTATAAAATTGTGGTGATTGAGCAAGATAAGCCTTACGATCAAAATACTTAACTTCAAAAACTTCACTGCCTGATTCTGATGCTGCTCCAATTAATTTAGGAGTATGAATTTCAGTAAAATCTTCTTTATATAAGTAATCACGCATTGCTCCTACCATACAAGATTCAATTTGACGAACGAGCATATTTTTTTCGTTTCTTAAATCCAAAAAACGATAGTCTAATCTTGTATCAATAGATACACCTTCTAAATTATTATAGTCAAATGGTAGAGCCTCAGCTTTACTTAAAACCTCAATAGTATCAGGAATTAATTCCATACCACCCAATTTAACAGCAGTATTTTCTTTTAAAAGTCCTTCTACTTTAATAACTGAATCAACAGTAACATCACTCATTAGTTCTAGTAAAGAAGCATTCTTTTCTTCGCTCTTTTCAATAGTCATTTGTACTTTGCCCTTAGAATCTCTAAGTATTACAAACATAACCCATTTTTTATCTCTTATAGTATCAACAAAACCCTCAAATGTTATTTTTTCATTTAAATGGTTGCTTAATTCATTTACATATAATTTTTTCATGTCTTTCCTACTTTCTAAAAACGAAAAAATTTCTATATCTGTAGGAGCGTATTTTACGCGGTGCCATCCTACTTCATAGAAATTTTTCTACCTTACTTAATCTTAACGCGATTTAACGAAATATTTTTTTACTTGGCTGTTTTTCGTAAAGAGATTTAATTTGCTTTCACCAGCCGCAAACTCTCTATTTAAACCGTCATTTACTACTCTTTCCAAAATATTTATATTGTTATTTTAATGCTTATTATTTTAAATGTCAATTAATCTTCAATAATTGCTTTAATTCTTCTAACACCAGCACTAGAAGCTTCTTCTTTTTTAATTTTAAACTTACCAATTTCAGCTGTATGTTTAACATGAGGTCCACCACAAAGTTCTTTAGAAACATCACCAATTTCATAAACAGTTACGATATCAGGATATTTTTCTACAAACATACATTCTGCCCCACTTTTAATAGCATCTTCTTTTTTCATTTCTTTGCAAACAACCGGTAAATCTTCCTTTATCCATTTATTAACTAAATCTTCAGTTTGCTTCTTTTCTTCATCAGTCAATTTATGGTCGCAACTAAAGTCAAAACGCATTCTCTCATCAGTAATATTTGAACCTTTTTGATGAACATCTGGTCCAACTACTACTTTTAAAGCGGCATTAAGTAAATGAGTTGCTGTATGATATCTTGTTTCTATTTTGCTATTACCAGCTAAACCGCCTTTAAATTTACCAGCTGAGGCTGTTCTTGATAATTCTTGATGAGCTTTAAAACGCATCTTATAATCTTCTACATCAACATCCATACCATTTTCATGAGCCATTTCCTCAGTTAATTCTAAAGGGAAACCAAATGTATCAAATAAATGGAAAGCTGTTTTGCCATCAACAAGAGTCTTACCATTAGTTAATTTAGCAAATTCTTTTAAGCCTTTTTCTAAAGTTCGACTAAATTTCTTCTTTTCTGATGCTAAGTTTTCAAAAACAGCTGCCTCATTTGTTACAAGTTCTTGATAATATGGTTGGTATTTCTTTAAGATAATCTTAGCTATTTCAACATCCCAGTCACTATTAATATCAATATTTAAATTTCTAGCATGACGAATAGCACGTCTAATTAATCTTCTTAAAATATAGCCTTGGTCAGTATTACTTGGTTTAATACCAGCTGGGTCAGCTGAAATAAAAACTGCTGTACGTAAATGATCGGCTATAATACGCATAGATTTTTCATTGCCTGCATAAGTTAAACCAGAAATTTCTTCGATTTTTTTAATAATATCAGTCCAAATACTAGATAAATAATTATCATTAACTCCTTCTAAAATAGCAGTTGTTCTTTCAATGCCCATACCAGTATCTACATTCTTTTGGGCTAGTTCTGAAATACCTTTTTTATCTTTATAATATTGCATAAAAACATTATTCCAAATTTCTACCCAACGATTATCGTTTAAATCATAGTTTTCTGGCACTTCATCATTACTGCGGAAGTAAAATATTTCAGTATCGGGTCCGCAAGGCCCAGCTTCTCCAGCAATCCAGAAGTTATCTTCTGCTGTTTTTACAATGCGTGAGGCAGGAATGCCTAAACTTAACCATTTGTTATAGCTTACTTCATCAAAAGCAATATCATCATTACCAGCAAACACTGTAACAGCAAGTTTATTTACAGGAATATTTAAAACCTTTGTTAAAAATTCAAAACTCCAGGAAATAGCTTCATCTTTAAAATAATCACCTAAAGACCAGTTACCTAGCATTTCAAAGAAAGTATGATGAGTTGTATCTCCTACTTCTTCTAAATCGTTAGTGCGAACACACTTTTGATAATCACATAATCTTTTACCATAAGGATGAGCTTCTCCCATTAAATATGGTACTAATGGTTGCATACCTGCCGTATTAAATAAAACGGATGGATCATTTTCAGGTACCACCGGAGCACTAGGAATTTGTTTATGTCCTTTACTTACAAAAAAATTAATATATGCTTCTCTTAAATTCATTTTACTTCCTCCAATATACTTTCCAGTTCTTTAGTTAATTTTTCTAAAGAAATATACCTAATATTATAATCAAAATCATAATAATCATCAAGATTTTTTTCAGTTACATGATTTTTTTCTTCTTCTGTTAAACCATTATCCTCATTTGATTCAATATAAATAGTTACACAATCTGGATATCTAAATTTACTTTCTTTTATTTCTTCTACTAATCTAGCATCATCAATAACTACATTATCAAAATAGTCTTTAAATATTTCTATATCATCAAATACTCTTTTTATAAAGAAATCATAGCCAAATTCTCTTCTAACTTTTTCACCCATATTTTGTAAAAATAAACGAGGTTTATGTTCTAAGTCCCAAGGCCATGAAATCATTTCATAGGCATATAGTTTTAAATATTTAGAAAATTCCGTAATAATAGTTTTTTCTTCTAATTTATTATAATGTTCTTTAATTAGTTTAGCTAAAGCAGATTTACCACTACCACTTTTACCCCCAATTACAAATAATCTCATCCTTATCACCTTTATTTATTTTACTCTTTTTTTCCTAAATTTACTATTGTTTTTTTCTTATTTTCAGCTGCTTTTTTAAGTCTTTTTATATCTTTACTTTACTATTATATTATTTCAACTTACTTTCTTCTAAATCAATATAAGCTTCTACTTCTTTTATCGTCTTATTAAAATCATCATAATTAGTATTAAACCATTTAACATCCATTTGATGATTAAACCAAGTATACTGCCTTTTTGCATAATGTCTACTATTTTTTTTAATTAATAAAATAGCATCTTCTAAAGATATCTTACCTTCAAAATACTGATATAATTCTTTATAGCCTATTCCAGTTAATAAAGCTTTACTAAATACTTTTTTATCATAGTAATATTTAGCTTCATTTACTAAACCAGCACTAATCATTTTATCTACTCTATTATTAATCTTTGTATATAAAGTATCTCTAGTAGTTGTAAGACCAATAGTATAAAACTTATATAATGGTTTACATGGTACAATACAAGTTTCTTCTTTATCTAAGAAACGTTCTAATCTTTGTCTATTATTAACATGAATATTACAATTTTTATCTTTTTCTAAACACATTTGTAATAATTCTTCGTTAGTATACTCTGAATAATCTTTTTTTGATTTATCATTTTCTTCACTAAAGCGATAATCATATAAGGCGCTTTTTAAATATAAACCAGTACCCCCAACAAAAATGATATTATGCCCTTTATTTTCTTCCATAACTTTTCTAGCATCTTTTTGATAATCAAAAACTGTATAGTTAGCATCTACAGGAACAAAATCTAGTAAATAATGAGGCACACTTTCTTTTTCTCCTTCCGTAACTTTAGCGGTACCAATATCTAAGCCTTTATAAACTTGCATAGCATCACAGTTAATTATAATCGCATTATACCTGTGAGCAAGGGCAATTGATAAAGCAGTTTTGCCGACCGCTGTTGGTCCCGTAACGCAAATAATCATTTAAGCACCTTTAATACTTTAAAAAGTATTCCTTTCTTTTTTGAGCAATTATCTTTTCTAAACTATTTATAAAGTAATCTAATTCATAATACGTTTAAACATTCTATTTAAATCATAACTACTAAAATTAATAATTGTTGGTCTGCCGTGAGCACAGTTATAAGGATTATCACACAAAGCTAAATCATCTAATAAATGTTGCATAACTTCTAAAGAAATACTCATATTAGCTTTAATAGACATTTTACAGGCTAACATTGCCGCTGCTCTATCTCTAAATTTCATGACATCAAAATTATTACCACTTTTAATAATCATATCTATTACTCGACGTAGTCCTTCTTCTTCAAAGCCCTCTTTAAACCAAATTGGATGTTCTTTAAAGACAAAAGTATTTAAACCAAATTCTTCTAAAATAAATCCCATGCTTTTTAATAAATCTAAATTTTTCTTAACTAAAATAAATTCAGTTGGTGTAAGTTCAATAGGCATCGGTACTAGAAGTGGTGTTGTAACTATTTTTTCTTCTTGAAAATATTTTAAAACCTTCTCATAATTAATCCGTTCATGAGCTGCATGTTGGTCAATTAAATAGAGTCCATCATCGCCTTGGGCAACAATAAAAGTTAAATTTATCGCCCCAATCGGATGTAGATTTAAAGATTTTATTTTGTTCTTAGAAACTGTTTGTTCATCAGTATCAAGGTCTTTCTTTGCTTCTTTTTCATAACTTACGGTATCTTCAGCTACACTAAAATTAAATTCACCTTGTTTAGGTTGCTCTATTTTTTTAGTCTCATAACTAACACTACTATTTTCTGTATTGTCATTGTCCTCAACATTATTTTCAATATTTATTTTATCTTCAATAATAGAATTAATTTCTTCTTTAGAAATAATATCATTAGTAGCTTTTAATCTTTCCATAGCACTAGGAAGTAGTAAATTTTTATATAAAGCATCTTTAATAGTCTTAGTTATCAAATTATAAAGTTCTTCTTGTTTACTAAATTTAATATCTTGTTTAGTTGGATGAATATTAACATCTATTAAAGTTGGGTCAGTTTCAATATTAATAACAACAATTGGATATTTACTATCCGGTTTATATGTATAATAAGCATCATTAATCGCCCTATTTAATTCATTATTGCGAATAACACGACCATTAACTATGGTAGTCATATGATAACGGTTAGATTTTAAGATTTCTGGTTTACAAATAAAACCTCTAATATCGTAGTCATCATTACTATTTTTAATTTCAATTAATTTTGATGACACTTGTAAACCATATATTTCATGAATAGTTTTCTTTAAATTACCAGAACCACCAGTTTTAACCACTGCTCTATCATTATTAGTAAGTGTAAATTTAATTTGAGGATATGATAAAGCTATTTTTTCTATATAAGAAACACAACTAGCAAGTTCCGTTGGTTCGCTTTTTAAATATTTTAAACGTGCCGGAGTATTATAAAACAAATTTTTAATGCTAATTCTAGTGCCTACCCTTTTATCTGCAACCTCATCAAGCAAAAATTTACCACCTTTAATATGTAAATGTGTACCAATCGTTTTTGCACAAGTAACTAAATCAACCTCTGAAACTGATGCAATAGAAGGTAATGCCTCTCCTCTAAAGCCTAAAGTTGAAATAAAAAACAAATCATCTTCGCGAAGTAATTTAGAAGTAGCATGTCTTTGAAAAGAAAGAATGGCATCATCATGTTCCATACCACAACCATTATCAGTAATAGTTATACCATTTAAGCCACCATTTATTAAATCAATAGTAATAATAGAGCTTCCTGCATCTATAGCATTTTCCACTAATTCTTTAACTACCGATGAAGAACGTTCAACAACTTCACCAGCTGCTATCTTATTAGCTAAATTATCACTCATTACATGAATTTTAGTCATTAGTTCCTCCAATTAAAGATGGTCTAAATTCGACTAAATTTTCTAAATTTTTACTTATCTTCACAGTACAAGCTTTTTTTACATTTATAAACCCTAAATCTTTAATGACAATATCAGTATTATCCATAACATTTACTGAAAAACAATCTTCATTATTTTTAAAGTCTCTTTTAATCTCTATATTATTATTAAAATAAGTTGTAACACTATTTATATTAAAATTAGATAATCTATAAATATTTTCTAAAACTACATTGGTTTCTTCTTTAGTTTGATAGGTTATTGGTTTAATTCTTTTCTTATAATCAATTTTCTTATAATACTTTTTATCCGTAATAAAAGGTGTCGTTGTCGTAATAAAACCTGGAGTATCAGTTAAAACTTTATCTTCTATATACATATTAATAAAATCTAGAGTTGTATTAGGAATTCTACTAGTTGTTATCGTTGCCTTGTTTAACATAGTATTAATTAAAGTAGATTTACCTGCATTAGTACATCCCAAAATATAAGCTTTTTTTAAATTTAACTCATCCATTATTTTTAATATTTTACTTGTATTTACTTTCTTTACTGAACTTAATGGATATACTTCTTCTTTAATATAATAAGTACTTTTAAACTTATTTATATAATTACTAACACTTATATTATTAGGCAAAAGGTCTACTTTAGTTAAAAGTAAGCTCTTTCTTGTTTTAATACTTTGGTATATATCCACTGCTTCTTTTGTTATATTAGTAGCATCTATTAAAAAGAAACTATAACAACTATTTTTATTAATGGTAGCAATTATTTTTTCATTATCTTTTTCTGTAATAGTCTCCGTTAAGTCATTATAGTTAGTAAGGCGAAAACAACGCATACAATATTTATTTTCTAATTTAGGTGTATAACCATTTTTCGTTTTATCGGTATTTTGTAAAACAGCTCCGCAGCCAATACATCTTTTAGTCATAATAGCTTCCCTTCGTAAATCTTTTTTGACGGTGAAAATGATTTAAAATAAGTTTTTCTGCCACACGATTTAACTTTGTCCATTTAAAATCTTCTTTTTTTAATTTATCTAAGAAGATGGAAGTAAAACCCATTTTATTAGCGCCCCAAACATCGGTCATTATCTGATCACCAATGCAAGCAACATCACTCATATCAAAACTATATTCTTTCATAATTTTCTTATAATTTTTCTTTAATGGTTTCATGGAAAAAGAAAAGCATGGTATTTTTAAATCTTTTTTAAATACTTCTACCCTTTTCTTTAGGGAATTACTCATCAAAATAATCGTGAATTTTTTTCTTTTTAAAGTCGTAAATAATGCTTTTACTTTTTCATCAGCAACACTTGACTTTACCGGCACTAAGGTATTGTCAAGATCAAAAACTAAACACTTTATACCTTTATTCTTTAATTTTTCATAATCTATTTCAAAAATATTTTTGGCATATATATCTGGATAAAATATATTCATTACACCACTCTTTTCTTTTTCTTATCAGTCAAAAAGTATTATAGCATATGATTAAACTTTTTAAAAATAAAAATGGCAGAAAAATCTCCCAATTTTAAGTTTTTTTCAAAGGCGTTTACTAAGAAGAAAGTAAGTTATTGTAAAAGTTAATATTGATATAGCTAGAGTAAATAGAATACAAGTAAATATATCAATTACTCCCCTACTTTTAGTTTGAGTCCCTTTTGATAAACTATTATCTTCTAATTCTTTCCTTCTTTTTATTTCTTGCAAAATCACGGCATGCTGACTTAGCAAAGCTTTTCGCTCTTGAATTTTTGCTATTTTATCATTAGCAGTTTTTGCTGGAGCAATTTCATTTTCTTCTTGATGTTGCTGTTTTATTCTTTCTTGAGGTGATAAGACATATTCTGAAGCATAAGTTCTTCCATCATACTCAAATGTTACGGTATTAGTTTTGGTCTTCTGAAAAAGAGATGTATATCTAGAAAGTTCAGTAAATTCATAACACTTTAAAAGTTCACCTGTTTTATCTATTTTATTTAAAACTTGACGATAATCAGTGTTAAATAACTCACCATTGGACATATTTAAAGATTTTTCTATTTTATCTACTAAATTCATATAGAGATTATATGAATAATTAGGCTGACAAGATAATCCGTGTTTTTTGGCAAAATCGATAGCACACTTGTCAACAAGACCCTCCTCTACCATAAAGCCACTCATATTCTTTGAACATAATACACCATCAATTATATAATTTAGGTCAGCGCCAACTCGCCATCTATGCGTTTGATGGAATATTTCATGTAACAAAATGTCTAATTGGCGTCTAGTTTCACTGATTACATTATTCTTGGGAGCCTGTAATTCAATAGAACCATCACTATGTGCATATCCGCTAGATGGATTTCTTCCTCGTTTTGTAACTGGCATTTCATCAAAACTTCTTACAATTATTTTATGGTCAGCTACTATACTATCTAATCTTTTGATAGCTTCTTCATTTAAATAAGGGGCATAATCTTTCTTAATTAAAGGAATAACCTTAGAAGCATATTCATACAAACAATCTTCAAAGAAAGCTTTATCATCAGTGTATTTAGCATACTTTTCTTTTAATATTCGTTCAGAATTACTAATAGCTGTTTCAATATCATAACCATCTTGATTTATCATTTTGGTCCATTCGTCTTTTGATGGTATGTTTATCATGTCGTCATTAGTTCTGATTTTTTCTAAAATTATTTTTATTTGGTCTATATCATTCATAAGTTATTTTCCTTTATTATAATTAGTATAACACTTAACAAGAGCAAAAAGAACTTAAAAATAATTATCTACTTTTTAAGTTCTTTAAATATTTAGTTAATCTCTTCATAGCTTACAGATAAATCTTTATTTACTGTTACTTGATATTTTAAATGTCTTTCTCCATTATTTTCTTCATTTAATAAAGTAAAATCAATAATTGTTTGACCATTTAAATTTGGAATAATAAAGTAATAATAGTAAATATCATCGTTATATCCCATAATTTTATAACTATTTAATTTAATATTAGCATTGCTCAAGTTAAAACTCATCTTTTCTTTATTTAAAGCTTTAATTTCTAAGCTTGGATATTTATTTTCTTTTATTATATAATCATTATTCAAATATGCTTCATCTTTAGAATTAATATTACTAACTTTGCCACTAATAAGGTCTTTTATTTTATATTTAGTCTTAACATCAAAACCTAAAAAATCTTCAGTATATTCAATATATAAATCATCATTATTACTGCAAGCATAGTAATATCTATAATAATCGTCTTCTGTAGCATAAATTTTATTACTAATACAATCAGTTTCTTTAAAAAAACTTATGCCATATCCTGGCTTTTTAAACCAATAATCATAAATCAAAATGTAGAAAAGACATAAAAAGAATATGCTAGCAAGACCTAAGACAATATAATCATTCTTAGTAATTTTTTCTTTTTTAAAGTAGAAAATATTGTCCATAATTTTACTAATACTTCCTTTATTAAATAAGGGATAAAAGATAACTGACCCCATTGTATTTAAGATAATATCATCAATATCAAATTGACCAACACCAAATATAAATTGAAATGTTTCTAATAAAAATGAAGTAAGAAAACATGCTAAAGTAGTCTTAAAAAAATTATTATTTTTAATATTACGCGGATAAAAATACAAAAGTGGTACCAAAAGAAAAATATTACCTAAAAGTAGATTTAAATTAGTGTAATTCTTATCTATAAAAATAGTTTTTAAATCTGCAATTATGTTAGTTAAAGGAATAAGATTTATGTTGCCAGAATTCCAATTTTTAAAGTTTAAAGATAAATGATGCCCTCTAAAAACACTAGTAGCTAAGAAAACTAAAACAATAAAGATAAAAGAGTAAATTTTAAGCATTTTAGAAGAACTACTTCTATTTTTAGTTTCTTTATAAGTATAGTAACTACTTAAATAAATCGTAATACATAAACCTAAAATATTAAATAGTAAGAAGTAAATATTACCTTCAATAATTAAGGAAACCGCTAAAATATAAATAGCTATAAAATAAAACCAATATTTAGTAATTTTATTAAATAATAAACTCTTTTTCATAAAACTCCTTAAACATTATGATTAATAAGATACATTTCTAAAGCTAAATATTTATCAATATGCCCTAGTTTAATATCTAAATCAATATTAGCTAAATTTACTAACTCTTTTTCTAAAGCTTTTTTACTATAATTTGAACCATTTTTTAAATATTTATCCTGTTGCCATTTTTGTAAATTTAAAGTTGTCAAAATATCATTTTTATTTTTGGGATTGCTTGCTGCTTCTTTCATTAAAAGCATATTACGATATTCACGAGCTAACATATTAAAAAGAATAAAAGGTTCAATTTTTTGAATTTTAAAGTCTTTCAAAATTTTAAAAGCCTGCTTATAATTGCCAGTAATAACCGCATCAACAAATTTAAACTGATTATCTTCAATGGAAACGGAAGTTAGTTCTTTTACATCCTCACTTTTAATCTTGCAAGGACTATTATAATAAAGACAGATTTTATCAATATTATTCATAGCAATATCAAAGTTATTTAAAGAAGTATCAATAATGTATCTAGCATCTTCATAGGAAATTGTAAATCCTCTTTTCTTAACTTCTTCCATAATTTTAGAAGCCGCATCATTTGCATACATAGATTTTAAAATAATAGCATGATATTTTTCTTTCATAGTACTAACTATTTTTAAACGCTCATTTACTTTTTCACAAACAAAAATTAATGTTGTATTGGGATTAGGATTTTCTAAGTATTTTTCTAACTTTTTCGTAGCCGTCTCATTTTTTTCTGTAAAAAGATTAGCATTTTTAACAATAATATTTTTCTTACTACCAAATAAATCGTTATAACTAGCCTCTACTACTATTTCTTCCATAGTCGTATCTAAATAGTCGATTTTGGTATAGTCTTCATCTCCAATTATTTTTTTTATTTCTTCATTTATTAGGTAATTTGATGTACCAGCAATTAAATAATTCATAATAAGTTCCTTTCCTTTTTATTTTTTTCTCTTTTTTATCTTTGAGGTCTCATCTTTTTTGCCCACTCTTTAGCCTGATTAAATATAGTTTTACTATTTTCTATTAGATAATCTGGTTCTTTAACAAAGTACATAACCTCTTCATGAGAATAATTACTAAGTAAATAATTAACAATAGTATAAGCATAACTATAACTACCACTGCCATAGCCATTAAAATTCCATTCTAACTTTTCAAAATCACAAGTTTCTAAATCGGTTATTTCGTAATCTTGATGAGCTAAATTAGTAGCTAACCCTTCATGAAACCAAATCGTTTTTCTCACCCACATTTTAACCTCATCATTACAGGCATGGACAAACTCGTGCATTATCATTTTTAGTATTTCATCTAAGTTAGCATTCGTATGCGTAGTAAATTTTCTTTGGTCATTCAAGTCCATAATTCTAATGGTTCTCGTATCAGCATCAGTATCTCCTCTAACATAATCTTTAGTACAAGCATACCTAGCAAGTTCAAACTCCTTAAAAGATTTATAATCAAGAATTTTAACTTGGTACTTTTCTTTTAAATCAGATAACCCAAAGAAATTTAATATTTCTTTTTCATTGCTTTTAATATAATTAATTATCTCATCAAAATAATCTATACTTATATTGCTTTCCACAATTACATTATCTAATTCTTTATGCATCATTTTCTAACTCCTCTATATCTTTTTCAATGCGATGATACTCTTTAAAAATACTTTTCCTTCTTTTAATAATATTTTTTAATCGAGATAGTCTTCCGATAATTGGTCCATGTTTTTCAATTTCTAGCTTTAAAAAGTAAGAAGTAGGATAATCTCTAAAAACAGCTCTCAAGAAACATTTTAAAATGCCCGTTCTCTTAACAATAACCGTACCTTTTAATTTAGTAATCGGTTCAATATCATAAATAACATTACCTTCAATAATAAGTTTCTTCTTATTCTTTTTAGCAAAATTAATTATCTCATCATAGCAAATACTAAAATCTTTACCCGTATAAACTTTACCATATTTTTTGATTAATAACTCTTTTACTTTAGGTAGGAATTCATCTTCAACTTTGCTATCCGTTGGCATGTCATATAATCTATCACAATTGATAACAATATAATCAGCATTACCAATATATTTATTAGCACTTGTCGTCTTACCAGAGCCTTTAGTACCAATCACATTTATAATATCATCATCAGATAATTTTTTTATATAATCAGATCTATCTTTTAATAAATATATTTTGGCATTTTTTTCATGAAAACTACTCCTATCTTGTTATTTTTTTACTATAATTATCCTTTTTTTGCAAATACATATCACGAGTTAAATAATACTGATAATCACAAACCAATTTCTCAAGAAAAGTATAATCAACCATTTTTACCTCATTACTTCTAATAAAACCAAATCTTTCCATTATTAGCCAAGATGCCGGATTACAAATAGCAGCCCCTGTCTTAATTTCGGCAATTTCACACTCATTAAACATATAATCCATCATAGCATTAGCAGCTTCCAGGCCATAACAATATCCTTTATATTTAGGATTAATAAACCAGCCAACACCTCTGATATCCGGATTATCTATGGTTTCATCCTCACTATTAGCCTCATGGCATGATACCATACCTATACATTCACCATTTTCTTTACTGAAAACACTCCACTTAAAGGTTGTTAAATCGTTAGCGTGCTGCATTTCTTTAACATAAAATTTTTCTTGTTTTTGCCAATCGCTTAAATTTTTAGCATACTTTTTAGGAACCGTTAGATAATATCTATTAACCTCAGGTAACATTAGTATTTGCCATAATACCTTTTGCTCTGCCATGGTTTGAGCCTTTAAAATTAATCTTTCAGTTTCAAGTGTTTTTGAACCTAAATACTTCATATCTCTCACATCCATAAGATGACTATAGCAGTTAAATAAATGTTTGTAAACTAGAAACCTAAAAAAATAAATATTTTCCTTTATTTTTAAAAGTAACTTTCACTTTTCATAATGATACATTTGCTATAACCTCTTATTGTTAATTTTCTTCTAAGGACTATAGTTTGTAAAAGTAACTTCAGTCTTATTTATTTTTACCTCAATTGTCCCTAAAGTATCCGTTCTATAAACATTACTATCTTTTAAAACTTTTAAAGTTTCTTTATTAGGATGACCATACTTGTTTTTTCTTCCTACGCTAATTATAGAATACTTGGGATTTATTTTATTTATAAACTCCTTACTACTACTCGTCTTGGAACCATGATGTCCAACTTTTAAAAAGTCTATTTTTGCTAGTTTATATTTCTTAATAATATCTTCTTCTTTTAATTTAGAAGCATCACCCATAAACATAAATTTATATCCGTTTAACTCAGTATAAATAACATTACTATTATCATTTTCGTTATCATACTTTCCGGTTTGTAAGAAAGATAATTTATTATCATTTATATTTAATTCTTTAATACAAGTATAATATTTTATTTGATTCTTGGTTAATATTTTAATTAAATCATTTTCTAAATCGTTAACCTCGCCACAATTAAGTATTACTTTTTCAATCTTAATATTATCTACAAGATAAAAAGCATTACCAATATGATCAAAATCACCATGGCTAATAATTAAATTATCTATTTTTTTTATATCAATACTATGTAAAAACTTCAATATATTTTTAGCAGTATAATAATTTTTATCGGTAGTTATACCACCTGTATCTATCAAAATAACTTCTCTATTTTTAGAACTTATAATAAGACTAGCATCTCCTTGAGACACGTCTAAGTAATATACTTTTAAATTATCATCTAAATTATACCCATAAGGATAAATAATAAGAATTAAAATATTAAATAAGTGATAGTATATTTTCTTATACTTTGTTATTAAAAAGACATTTATATAATAAATAATAATAACAATAATACTCATTTTAGGTAAAATAATATTTATACTTACCTTAGTAAAAACAATCGTTAATAATTCTAACAGTTTTATTAATATTTTTAAAACAGGTAGAAAAAAAGGAAATAGAAAAGTAATAAGACAGATAGGATAAAGTAAAAAACTAATAAAAGGAACAAAAACTATATTGAATAATGGCGTTAATAAATTATAAGAATAGTTAAGAGAAACGGTAAGGGGTAATGACCACAAAGTAGCAATATAAGTAGTTTTTAAAGACTTTAAAAAATAATTTTTAGTTTTATCATTATAATATATAAGTCCAAAAGTACAAAGATTAGAATATAAAAATCCCGTATCATAAAGAAAATAAGGATTAATAATAAGTAAAATACTAGTACTTAATAACATTATTTCATAGGTTTTAAAACTCATCTTAAATTTTTCTTTTAAAAAGGAAAAGACTTTTAAAAATATAAACATCATTAAAGCTCGCATAACACTAGCCGGAAAACCTAGTAAAGATGCATATATTATTAAAAAGATAATAATAATAAAATTACGAGGTCCCATTTTTATCTTTTTTAAAAGTGCCTCTAAAAGCATCGTAAATATACTTATATGTAAACCGGAAATAGCAAATAAATGTACAACCCCTAGGTCTTGCAAATAACTATAAGTATCAGCATCTATATTTTTCTTCCCATAAATAAGCATAGTTAAATAACCTTTTTCATCAATCATCTCACATCTTTTATAAAGAAAATCCTGTAACTTATAAAAAAGATTAGAACTATTTTCAATACTCATAATCTCTTTAACCGTAAAAAGATAATATATCTTCTGATAATATAAATATTTTTGATAGTTAAAAGTATTAGGGATAGTATTATTTAAGGGTTTATTTAAATTACCATTTAATATAATTCTATCCCCTATTTTAAAATCACTAACTTTTTTTCTTAAATTAGAATCATTATCATTAAGATAAATACTTGCTATAACTTTTTCTGAAATATTATCTTTATTAGTTAAAATAGTCATCTTATATTTAGTATCTAACATTTTATAATCAATAATTGTTCCAGTAATCAGCTCTTCGTTACCATTATAAATTGAGGTTTTAAAAATATAGTTACATCTAATAAAACTAGTTAAAAAACTAAACAATACTAAAAAGAAAATAAATATTTTAAACGGTAATATAGTCTTTGATTTTTGCATATAAAGCCTCACCGATGCCACTAACATTTTTGATATCTTCGACTGTTTTAAAATTACCATTAGTACTTCGATATTCAATAATATCTTGTGCTTTAGCCTCTCCTACACCACTAAGAGTTGTTAATTCTTGAATAGTTGCGGTATTGATATTAACAAGAGTCTTATTTGACGTTTGGGTATTACTATTATCTTTAGAAGCTGGTTTGTTATTATCACTAATACTAGCATCATTTGGTATTTTATTTGTTTCTGTAATTGTTGCGTTTGTAGTACTTTTTACTACTTCATTTTTTTTAGGAACATAAATAACCATTTCAGGACTTATTTTCTTACTTAAATTAATAGTAGTAGTATCTGCATTTTTTAAAAGACCACCAGCTAATTTTATACAATCATTAACAATATTATCTACTCCCATCTGATAGACACCAGGATTTTTAACAGCTCCTTTAATATCTACATAATACTTAAGTTCTTTAGAAGTTTTTTCTTCTAAATTAAGATTATCATCATTAGCCATATCATCTTTTGTATCTTCATTTAAAGCAATTTTCTCATTAATATTATTAGTACAGCTATTATTTAAATTTAAATCTTGAAAAAAAATATGATAGATATTTAAAATAAGAATACTAACAATCATGATTACCAACAAAGCTTTTCCAAAATACTTTTTAAAAAAAGTCTTAACTAAGTCAAAATAAAAATTCATAATTTATCACCTCCTAATTATATATATTGGTAACACCTTATGAATTTCCTTTAAAAATTTACAATTTTCTTATAAATTTGACATATTTTTTAAAAACATTTACTTTAACAAAACTTTATCCCAACTTTTAAAGACTAGCAATTTTATCACGAAACTTCTTATTCTCCCTTTCGACTGCTACTTTTTCTGTAATTCCAATCATAACAATAGCATTAACAGCAAACGACCCACCATAACTAAAGAAAGGTAAAGGCACTCCGGTTAAAGGCATAAGTCCTAAAACCCCTAAAAGATTTACTAAAATATGCAATGCTAAGTAACAACATGTTCCATAAGCAATTAAACTCATACTAACCGAAGGAGCCTTCTTAGCTATCTTAAGTATTCTTAAAAGAATAACAATATAGCCTAGAATTACTAAAATACCAGTAACGAGTCCTAATTCTTCTACAATTATAGGAAAAATAAAATCAGTATGAGCCTCTGGCAAATATAAATATTTTTGGGTTGAATTACCAAAGCCTAAACCAAATAAGCCTCCGTTTTTAATAGCAATATAACCATTACAAACTTGATATCCTAACCGTTCGTTACGTTTTTCCTCACTACAAGGAGCAAAAAAGGAAAATCTAGATAATTGATATCCAGTAAATATTTTATCTTTAAATATAACACATCCTAAAACTCCAACCACTGCAACTGCAAGCAAAATTAAATTAGATCGTAATCGTGTTTTTTGAGGCATCGGCACAGCTAAAAAAATCAAAAGAGCTATAATGCCAATTATTATGGCACTTCCTAAATCTGGTTGCTTTAAAACCAATAAAGCAATGACTTCAGCAAAAAATAAAGGAATAAAATAAATAAATGCTCGTGTTTCTTTTCTTTTTACAATCTCTTCATAGCTACAAGCTAAATAAATAATTATAATTGATTTAGCAAACTCTGCCGGTTGAAAATTAAAAAAACCTAAATCATACCATCCCTTAGTTCCATTAGTAATTTTACCTGCAAGTAATAATCCGACCAGGGATGCCCCAATTAAAACCATCAGTAAATAAGATAACAATTTATAATATTTTAATGGAAATCTTGTAACAATGATTGCTGCTAGAGCACTAATACCTAAAATAGCACACTGTCTAACAAAATAATAATTACTAGCTACCCCTTGTTTTAAAACAGTTAAAACACTAGAAGCACTAAAAATCATTATACAACCTAAAACAGAATAAAGGATTGTAAAAAAAAGTAAAAGTAAGTCCATTTTGGCTAATTTTTTCTTCATTTTGACCACCTATTATAATAATACCATAAATAAGACCAACTTTTTAAGATAAATTCTACTTGTGTCAAAAAACTTGTCAACCCATAAAATATATTAGATACATAAAGGAGGTATAAATATGTATTATTACGGAAATAACGGCTACTACGGTGGCTATGGTTATCAAAATCCTTGTAGTACTTATGTTGGTACCACTGCTGGCTATGGTTATGGCTATGGTGCTGCTATCTGGATTGTTTTATTCATTCTTTTAGTAATTATCATCGGTGCTGGCTGGTATGCTGGTGGTAGTAACAACCGTTAAGAGAGACCTCTCTCTTTTTTAATTTTTGATTTTTAATTATCCAATTAAATAATGCTTTATATAATAGTTTTAATTTCTAATTTTAAAATATGAATATTTATTCATTTTCCAAAAAATAGTACCATACCCCCTTTCCTTTTAAAACGATTTTTGATAAAATACCAATGAATGTGGGGTAGAATTATGAAATTACCAAATATTAAAATATTAGATGAAAAAGAAAAAATTTTACATAAAAAGGCTTTACCTGTAACTGAATTTCCTATTTCTAAAGAAGATCAAAAAAACATTGAAGATATGATTACATATCTAACCATGAGTCAAATTGAAGAATATTCTGAAAAATATGACCTACGTCCAGGGATGGGTCTTGCTTATCCCCAAATTGGAATTGGGAAAAGAATATTTGTTATTGTAGATGAAGTTGAAAAAGGTCAATTTGAAAATTACGTTATTATTAATCCAAAAATTGTTTCTCAAAGTGAAGAACTTATCTATGTTGGTGAAGGTGAAGGTTGTCTATCAGTTAACCGTGATGTTGAAGGTATTGTTCCTCGTGCTGCTAGAGTTACTGTAGAATACAACGATTATAACGGTGATACTTATCGTATCCGTGTTCGTGAAGACATTGCTGTTGCTTTTCAACATGAAATTGACCATTTAGACGGTATTTTGTTCGTTGATAAAATTGATAAGAAAAATCCATTTAAAGATAAAGAATTAATGCGTGAAATCTAATCTTTTTATATTTAACCTATATTTTAGTTTTAAAAAAGTAGTGATTATTTAAAGTTCACTACTTTTTTGCTGTAATTTTACTTGTTACTTCAATTGCCTCATCAACGATTGAACCATCACTATATTTTCCATCTTTATAAATATGATTATCTAAAGTACCACTACTATTACCATCTTTATACAAAATGTATTTTCCTTTAGTTAAAGACTTAGTACTAACTATTAAAGAATTAAAATCATCATCACTTAAAAATGTCAATATTTCTTTTTTATTACTATCCATTAAACTAATAATACTATTTCTTTTAACAATATCTTTTAATTTAAGGCAAATAGTATAATTTTTAGAACTAGTTACTGGTGTTTCATAAATATCTTTGCCTAAGGCAATTAAGGTTCCACCATTTATATCATAACCATTAACAGTATCAATTGGCGAATCTTCTTCTGTACCTAAAAGATAAATTATACCACCATCAATAGTAATATTTTGTTTAGATTTTAAATTAGCTTTTGTACTACTAACAGTTAAATTACCATTAGAAATATTAATCAAACCGCCATCATCACTAGTAACAATACCATAATTTTTAGCCGTTATATTGACTGTACCACTATTTAATGTAAAGTCATTACTTGCTATATTAATTCCAATATTTTGATTAGCCTTAATATTTAAAATGCCACTTCCCTTTAATTCCAATGGGCCTGTTGAATAAATAACACTATCGTAATAAGATGTACCTTCATCACTTAAATTATTAGTTGTACCTTCTAAAGTTTCAATTTTTAATTTTCCTGAACCTTTATTAATAATACTAGCCATATCTTTAGTATTAACTTCAACATTATTCAATACTAAAGTTACATCACCATTACAACTAACTATAATAGTATGACTAAAACTACCACTTAAATTATAAATACCACCTCTAGTTATAGAAATATTTTCATTATAATCACTTAAATTAATATTCCTTTCAGTTATTTCTTTACCATTTAAATTGGGAACCATATCATTAGAACTATTATTTTTGTTATTATCTTCTACAATCGCATCAGCTGGTAAAAAAGTAATCGGTTTTATGGCAAAATATAAAATACCAGCAGTTAAACTTAAACTCAAAATTAAATAAACACCTATTTTAGCTAACGGAAAAAAAGTTAATTTAAAAGTTAAATAATTAAACCCTGAAAATAATAAATAAAAGAATATTTGAACTGATATAACAATTAAAATAGAAGTTACAACTGTTCTAAATATTTGACTAGTTCTCGTATCTTTCGCAGTCGTTTTACTTATTGTACTATCACTACCATAATTATAATTAGGAAAATAAGAACCATACTCATTACTATAATCACTATTATTATAAATATCACTATAAGTATTATCTTCATGCGAACTAGTTAAATCACTATATAAAATTACACTAAAACTAATAAATACTAGTAAAATTGTTATTAATATAATATTTTTATTTTTTCTTCTCATAAGTATCTCTCCTACACTTTTTCATTTTAATTATTAATTGTGAAGAATTAATGAAAAAAAGGCATATGTAAGCCTTTTAATTAAACATTTTCTTTATAACATTTAAATATTCTTCATCACTTTCGATTGGTAATAATTTATTTTCAGAAACCCTTCTAATCATATCATCGGAAGCATCCATTTCATTAGACAAAAAGACATATTCAGAGTTATTATATAAGACACTTTTAATTACTAAATATATTTTGTTATTAAAAGAATAAAAATCTACTAATTGCTTTGACATTATCTACTTACTCCTTCTATCTTTTTTTTGTAAATAGGCATCGGTCTTATTGACAAAATCCTCACCATTTATATAACGGTTAACCATATCTTCTTCGACATACAAATAATCATTATCTGGTACAATAATTCCTTCATACTTATCAGGATTATCCTCTCTATCTTCGAAAACATGTCTTTTAAATTCTCTTGATTCTTTGCTATATTCATCAGCATATTTATAATTAAGAGAATCAGTCATCTCATAATCTTTAGTAAGTTTATAAATCAAATAATCAGAATAACTACTTAAATCAGTATCTGAAATCCACAATTTAAAATCAGTAGGACTGCCTTCTATTAACTTATGATACATTTCATCTTTGATTTCTTCATATGCTGTATCAATCAATTCTTTATTTTCTGTTATCTCCTCGATTTCTTGAATATTAGATTCTATTTTTTTACCTAAAGCCACAGTTGTTGCAGCAATTCCTATTCCAGTTAAAGTTCATATTAAAAAGGCTCTACGTGAAATTTCTTTTTTGCTACGTTCAGCCTCAATTTGCTCTTTAGACATACTTTTTTTCATGGTATTTAAAGCCATTCTTTCATAACCAGTATTTCCCATTTTCATAGCAGCTTTATCTTTTGCAACCTCTACCCTCTTGGCATGATTGGCATTTGCCAAATTCATTGATGCATTTTCATCTAAACTTACATTTTCCATACTATCACCTACTATAATGATAGCATTATTATACTTTTTTAGCAACTAAAATAATGTCTCCATTTGCACTTTCGTTGCAAGTTTGAATATATAAATATTTGCCTAAATTATCATAATTATCTGTTATTCCAATTATTTCATAGGTTAAATCATAACCTTTATAATTAATATTTACAATATTGTTACTATAAAAAAAATCTTTATCTTGATACTTAAATAAAATATTAAAAGGAAGGTCATAATCTTTAGAACTATGACCATAAATATAACAATTAGTATCATCAAGTAAACTACAGCGATAATCAACAAATATTGCTCCAAAACGATCTTCTTGTCTTTCATAATTATGATTTAAATAATATTTATTATTATCACTCTGTGTTAAAAGATAAGTTTTATTACCTAGATTAATACTCCCAATTATATCATTATTTATTTTCTTAGTATAATCATCTTTATATTCATTACTTGCCATGTTAGTATACTTTTCAACCTTAGCATAACTAAATTTAATTCTAACTAAACAAATTATAATTAAAATAAAATTAAGAATTATTAAAAAGCTTAAAACACTTCTTTTTTTCTTATTTTCTAGCATATTTAATCTTAACTCCTATTAGAATGATAAATGATACTATTAACGCATAAAGACTAAAATGATTATCTGTGATACCCGTATAAATATCATCACTTGGAACAATATCAGAGACAGTCTTAGTATTATCAATATCATACATATAATAAACTTCTTGAACACCTTCGATAAAACTTCCCTTTTTTGGACCATCTACTCTCACTAACTTATAACCATCAAAACTTTTTTCTTCAGTAATATAAGCTTTATCTACTTCATTTCGCATTGTAACTTTATCAGTTAGAAGATTACCTAAAGTATCAATATAATAAACATAAACATCGCCATATTTTAAAACTTTATCAAAAGTTAAACCAACTTCTACCCCATAAGAAAATCCCATATAGCTATTTCTAGTTAAAGGTCCATTTAAGTGAAAAGAAAATGCCCCTAGCGAAGTTTCACTAGTTTTAGGAATAGTAATCTCGTTAAAATTCTTATTTAAATCTTGATAGCAGCCTTCCTTACGCGAATAAGCCCCAACACTATAATTATTATCATCTAAATTTTTTTTATCATTATATTTCATTGTTAAAAGAACATTATAAAAATAGTTTTGATGAAACTCAATTAAGTTATTATTAGTTTCACGAGTTTGACTAGCTTTACTAATATTAGTCCATATTTTATTAATATAAGGAGTTGTTAAATCTTCTAAACTAGTAAAATTAGTATTATAATTTTTATTAAAATACTCAACATAATATTTATCTAATTCTGATATACCACTATATCCTAATTCTCTTAGTTTTGCTTCTATACTTTCATCTTTTAACTCATCATCAGTTAAATTTCTTCCATCATATAAAGCCTTTAAAGGTTCACTATTATATAGTCGATACATTGTAGCAAATGTTGGTATTTTAGCATTATTATAACTAACTAATCCAGGATAATTTTTGCCATCTTCTACTGGTTTTAAATACAATGAATTATCTTGATATTTATAATCATTATTACTTAAATTAATTATTTTTAAACTAAAATTTCTAGTATCACCAGGCATTGATACATAATTTTCATTTGCAAAAATACTTGGTTTAATAGTTAATTCTTTATCTTTAAAATCTGCTGGTATAGTAATTGTTTCTACACAATCTTTTTTCTCACAAGTAATATTTCTTTCTATACTACTTTCTTCCTTTGATATAACATATGGTGCATCCCATTTTCCTTTGGCACTAACATTTACGACTGTTAAAGCTATAACTACTGGTACTAAAATTTTTTTCATATTTATCTCTCTTTCTTGCCAAGATAATAATACAATAATGATGATGTCGAAATTTGCCAGATTATAACATTAATATATAAATTTTTGCAAAAGAAAAAGAATGTCTAGCATTCTATTTATTCATATCTTTAAAAATAGTTTTTAAAAATGATAAGCCTACTTTTTTTTCTAAAGCCGTTGTCATATTTAGCAATTTAATTTTATTATCAGGACACTCTTCATAGATAGAATAATATACCTGTAACTTATCGTCTTTTAATGTATTATCCGTATAAATCATATAATTTTTTTTCGTATACTCACTATCATAATAAGTTGCAATCACATGATAAGTAATTCCATCACTTAAAAAGCTAAAATCTTCCATAGTTCTCCTTTATTTTAATTTTAATTCTTTTACTAATTCAGCATCATTTAAATCAGAATTATTTTTAAACACTTCAATATTAGGTATAAAATAAATAGTTGGATTAACAGTCTTCATTGTATCACTTACTTGATAAGGTTGATTATTGTTATTAACATCATAAGCAGTATAACCATTTACCTTCTTATAACCAATCATATCATTATGATGAATTATATAGCCATCTGGTACCTCATAATAAATTTCACTATATTCTGCAAATATCCCGTTTTTAATATTATCAGGATCATTATCAATCTTTTGTACTTGATGTTGATAGCCAACAATTCTAGTTAATAAGCAAATTTTATCATTATGATTAACTGTATATTCATTAATTGCTACACTGCCTCCTAACGTCAAAGCTGTCAAAAGCAAAGCACTGCCAGCAAATTTTTTTATTCTTTTTTCATTAATTTTCATTGTGTCTTCTCCTTCCTGCAGTTTCTTATTATAAGTTAACTTTCTGTGAATTTCAAGGAACTTTCTTATATTTCACAAGAAATTCACAATTAACCATAATTTAAGAAATTTTTAAGGTAATTTATTTAAATGCAATGAAAAAAAATCTTATGAGTACTTTCAAAACTATCGTCAAAAAGACACATAAAATTAAGAAAAAAAAGATATTAGCAATTAGCCAAATATCTTTAAATTGAATCAATGTTTAATTTTACTCTACCTAAATGCATAATATAAGCATGAGCTTGAACTAGAGTTCTAATTGCATTAGCCATTTTACCGCCTTTACCAATTACAACACTACGGTCATCATCACTTACTAACACTTCAATTATTAAATCATCTTCTAATTTAAATTCACTAACACGAACTTTATCTGGATTATTAACAATTGATTTAACTAAGTATTCTGTAAATTCTTTTAATTCCATAAATTAGTTTTCTTTCTTTTTAGATTCAGCATATTTTTTCATAATGCCTTCACCAGCAAGAATATTCTTAACTGTATCAGTTGGAACTGCACCATTATTTAACCACTTGATTGCTTTTTCTTCATCAACTGTAATAACTGCAGGATTCTTAACAGGATTGTAAGTTCCTACTGTTTCGATAAATCTACCATCTCTTGGGCATCTTGAATCAGCTGCTACAATTCTATAGAATGGTTTTTGTTTAGAACCCATTCTTTTTAATCTTAATTTTACTGCCATTTGTATTCCCTCCTCACTTAATAACAGTACTTATTCTATCACATTAAAATATATACTGTCAACCTTTTTTAGTTAACAGTCTGTAAGTTTAAAAGTACTAAAAAAGGAAGATTACTCTCCCTTAACAATATTGATAGCTTCACGCATTTTCATATCGTATTTAACCATGTCAAGACCACCAAATTCTTTTAATAAGTCTTCCTTAGTCATACCATAATTCTTAGCCATTTCTTCTGCCTTAGCATCAGCATCTTTATCACTAATTTCAATTTTCTCTTCTTTAGCAACTTCTTCTAGTAAGAATCTTTCTTTTACTCTATTAGTAGCTGTTTCTTCATATTGTTTATGCAAATCTTCATGAGTCATACCAGTAAATTGCATGTATTGTTCAAGTGTTAAACCATTCATCTTTAATTGTTGAGATACTTGGTCGATAATTCTATGAATTTCTTCATCAATGATTTCTGGATTAATTTCTACTGTCATTTTAGATACAGCAAGTTTTAAGCAATCATTAATGTATTTATCTTCAATTTCAGCTTCTTTACGAGTCTTGATTTGTTCTTTAACTTTAGCTTTTAAGCCTTCAGCATCTTTAACATCATCATAACCTAAATCTTTAAAGAAATCTTCATTTATTTCAGGTAAAACTCTTTCTTTAATAATATTTACTTTAACTTTAAATACTACATCTTTGCCTTTAAGTTCTTCAGTATAGTTTTCTGGGAATTTTAAATTTAAATCTTTTTCTTCTCCAGTACTCATACCAATTAAGCCTTCTTCAAAGCCTGGGATGAAGGTATTTGAGCCGATTTCTAATGGGTAATTTTCTCCCTTACCACCTTCGAATGCTTTTCCGTCTAAGAAACCTTCAAAGTCAATAATAACAGTGTTACCATTTTCAACTTTGCCGCCTTCTTTAACTTTAATTTCAGCATATTTAGTTTGAAGTTTTGTAATTTCTTCATCTACTTCTTTAGCAGTTACTTTAGCAGTTTCTTTCTTAATTCCTAAGTTTTTGTATTCTCCTAATTTAACTTCTGGTTTAGAAATAAATGTATATTCAATACTAATACCATCTTTATTAATATCTTTAATATCAACAGTAGGTTGTACAACTGGCATTTCTTCAACTTCATCTAAAGTCTTTTTATATTCAGTTGTAAGTAAAATATCGATAGCATCGTTATAAAGTGGTTCTACACCATTTTTACTAACGAACATGGAAAAAGGAACCATACCTTTTCTAAAGCCATCAACTGTTACATCTTTTTTAATTTTATTATAAGCATCTTTAATAGCCTTAGTCCAAATTTCACCTTTATATTCTTTTACAACTTTTTTTACATTATTCATAAAATTCTTCCTTTTCTAACCTTTAATATTATAACTTAAAACTAGCAATAAAGCGAGCAAAATTAAGCAATTTTAACAATTTTAACATCATAAGAGCCAGTTGGTGTTACAACATTAACAATCTCACCAGCACGATGTCCTAATATAGCCTTACCAATTGGTGACTCATTAGAAATCTTATTAGCAAATGGATCTGCTTCCATAGAACCGACGATAGAGTATTCTTCTTCCTCATCATCATCTATATAATTTAAAGTGACATTAGAGCCAACACTAACTGTTTCTTTAGATGCACCGTCCATTACTTGGCAATGTTCTAATTTAAATTCTAATTCTTTTATTCTTGCTTCTACTTGAGCTTGTTCATTACGAGCAGCATCATATTCAGCATTTTCTGATAAATCGCCTAAACTTCTTGCCTCTTGAAGTGCAGCAATTACCTCAGGTCTTTTCTTTAATTTTAAGTCATTCAATTCAGTTTCTAACGCCAAATATCCTTGTGGTGTTATTAGAATTGTTTGTTCTTTTGTCATTTTTATTCTCTCCTCTAAAAAATTATCTATCTAAGAATACTACAAATCATATTAAATGTCAAACACTTTTATACGCATAATATCCATCTTACTTAGTGGTATTTCACACTTAAATTTAATTAACTGTTTAGGATGACGAGCAACATCAAGTAGATTGCCATCCATATCATAAATTTTGGGAATTGTTAAAGTTACAGTCTCAATATTAGGACCAAATATCTCTACAACATCCCCTGGTTTAAAGTAGTTTCTTTGTTCTACTATTACCTCACCATTAGTCTTATCATATTCTATTACAATACCCAAAAAATCTTGATTACTTATCTCATTTCTATCTAAGAAATATTGTTCATTAACACCAGGCAATTTATCAAAAAACTGTGGTACTGAATCACGGTTAGCACATCTATTCAAGACATTTAAAGCATATGTAGCATATTTTTCAGTTAAAGTATTATTCTTTATCTTGTCAATAATACTACGATAAACAGATATAACCGTGGCAATATAATAAACACTACGCATTCTGCCCTCTACTTTAAACGAGTTTACACCTATTTCAATCATTTCTTTTATAAAAGAAACCATATTTAAATCTTTGGGCATCATCGTAAAATCTGCCTCATTATCATCAGCTTTAAAAACATAACGGCACACTTGACTACAGCCACCTCTGTTAGAATCACGATTAGTTGCATAATTACTCATAACACAACGACCGCTAACAGACGTACACATAGCCCCGTGAATAAAGCATTCTAAATCTAAGTTAGTTTCTTCTTTTATTCTTTTAATATCTTCTTTTGATGTTTCTCTTGCTAAAACAACTCTTTTAGCCCCCATATTTTTATAAAATAAAGCTGATTCATAGTTACTAGTTGAGGCTTGAGTAGAAACATGTAATTCTGTTTTTAAACTTAATTTTCGATGTAAATACATAATATATATATCACTTACAATTATCCCATCAACACCAATTTCATCTAAATTTAAAAGGTATTCTTCTAATCCAAAAGTATCAGCATTATGAGGCACAATATTAACTGTTACATAAACTCTTTTACCAAGATTATGAGCAAAATCTACACCTATTTTTAAATCATCAAGATTAAAATTTTTAGCATTAGCTCTTAAGGAATAATCAGTTCCTCCCACATATACAGCATCAGCTCCATATAAAAGAGCTACTTTTAATCTTTCTAAATCCCCTGCGGGTGCTAATAACTCTATCATTTGATATCTCCTATCTTAAAGACAGTTTTCTTATTCATAAATCCATTATCAGTGTCTTCTACATCTTTACCATTTAACATATTTATTACTTTATCAGGACTTAAAAAAGTTGTATTTACATAAAAATAATAACTATTATTTAAATTAGTACAATCTAAAAGAGCACACTTACTTGAATACCCTACTGTGGTCTTGTCATCCTCATAAAGAGTAAATTTAACACTCCCCATTTTATCAGTAATATGTAAGTAGTTAGTATGTGGTAAATGATAATAATCTTCATAATTAGAAACTAATTTACGTTTAGAATACATTACTTGATTATACCCCATTAAATGATAAACAACACTTTTTTTAACATTTTTATCTATCTCTAATAATTCTTCTTTAGTTAACTCATTAGAAACAAAGACACTATCTACATAATTAAGCCATACATTAATTGATTTATAATTACAGTTGAAATGATTAATAAATAAAATTATTTCCTTACTTAAGCCTTTTAAAGTCCTTATAAGCCCAATATCTTCAATTACAAAACCTTTCACTTTTATACTAGATAAAATAGCCTTTAATTCATCTATTTCCTTGTTATTTAGAACTTTATTAATTAAACAATAGACATTTTCATTACTTGCTACTCTATTTATTTCTTCTACCGTAAAACTAGCTGGATAACCAACTGAATAGCCTTTTAATGGCAAAAGAAAGGTAGAAATACCTTCCAGCTTATATGTCTTTATATCTTCTAATTTATTAATACTTATTAAGATTTTATTCTTCATCTCTTCGCTTGCTAACACTTATACCATCTCCAATATTTAAAAATTCCGTGGTAAATTCTTCATTATTTTTTAAAAATTCAATATAATTTTCAATCTTCCCAACTAATTGTCTTAAATTCTTACTTTCAATAGTATCACTTTTGCCAACATAACCATGAAAATTAATATTATCAGTTATGATTACACCACCCTTATTCAAAAAATATTTATATTTTTCAAAAAATTTAGTATATTGTCCCTTAGCAGCATCAATAAATATTAAATCATAAGAAACACCTGTTAAATTAACATCTAACGCATCTTGATAAACTACGTTTATTTTCTTATCTAAACCACATTTTTTAATATTTTTTAAACATTCCATATAGCGAGACTCATCGCGTTCAATAGTAGTTACCATTGTTGGTTGATTACTTGATGCCATTAAAATAGCTGAGTAACCAATAGCACTTCCTATTTCTAAAATATTTTTAACATTATGTTCCTTAATATACTTCATAATATAACAAATTGATTCTTTTTCAATTATAGGTACATTATTTTCTTTTGCATATTTTTCTATTTCTAAAATTTGTTCTTTCATAATTTTCCACCTTTAATTATAGACATACCAAAGCCCTTGATTTTTTAAATCAGCTATAATTGCATTAAATTCACTTTGGGTTTTAGCATAATACGTCTTTTTATTTTTATCTGCCACAAAATAATAATAATCAGTACTTGCTGGATTAATAGTAGCTACTATGCTTTCTAGACCACTACTACAAATTGGTCCAACTGGAAGAGCCGTAACACAATTTGACCTTGTATTATAAGGATTACAAGTATCTAAATCTTCTTTAGTTAATTCACTAGAAAAATCCTTTTTAACCGCATAATAAGTTGTAACATCACTACCAAGAGTCCAACCGTCTTTTAAGCGATTATAAAACACACTAGCAACTCCACTTCTTGATTCATCATTTACTCCTTCTAACTCAACAATCGATGCTAAAGTTAGAATTTGATGAACACTATAACCACTATTTTCTATTTCTTTTTTATAAGGAGCTAATTTTTTTGCTAAACCATTTATTAAAGTTAAGACAATTTCTTTTAAACTAGCTTCTTTCCTAAAATTATAAGTATCTGGAAAGAAATAGCCTTCTAAAGGATAATATATGTCTTTATTTAGAATATCTTCACTTATAAACCAATAGTTAGTAATAAGCTCATTTAAGAACTCTTTATCCGTTAATAAAGCATTAACCTCATCACTACTATAGTTAAAATTCTTTGCTATCATATCAACATAATAAGGCATCCTTTTACCTTCAACAAAAGTAACTGTTATTTCATCATCAATAACTTTACCATCTTTAAAAGATTTTAAAATTTCCCCAGTTGACATTGCTTTATTAAGTTCATAAATACCAGCCTGAATATTGGTTATCTTATTTAATTTCATATATATCTTAGCAGCTGTTACATTCTTAATTAAATTGCTGTCTTTTAAAGATTCTAGAACCTCGATAGAAGTTGTTTTATAAGGTATTTCAAAAGTAATACTAGTCGTATCTTTACTTACAGGACTTAGCATAACATTATAAGTTATTAAAGTGCCTATGATAAAGACAGCAATTACTCCTACAATCACACTAATTATCTTTATTATTTTTTTCTTAGACATTTTTTTCTTCTTCCATTTTCTTTTGAATAGATTCTAAAATATTAAATATTAAATTCCATTCTTTTTCTGTTTCAATAGGATAAAGATTCATATCTTTACCAGTTGCATCATAAATAGAAGCATAAACTTTTTCTTTTCCATCTTCATCTTTTTCGTGATTAGTATATACTATATAACTTTTTTTCGTTTCTTCACTATCAAAGGTAAATAAAGGATCAAATAAACACTCTTCTCCTTTATCATTAATTAATTTTATTTTATTATTTTTCATTATTATTCCTTTTCTTTAAATAAGTATCAAGTATAATCATCGCTGCTGTTACATCAATTACATTTTTTCTTTTTTTGCGTGACATATCATTTGCCAGTAAAATATTAGTTGCCTCAACCGTACTTAATCTCTCATCAATAAAATTAATGGGAATATCAACATATTTTTCTAAAACTTTTTTAAAGTTTTGACTTCTTTCCGTAGCAAACCCGCAAGTATTATTCATATTTTTGGGAAGTCCTAATGCTATTGTTTCAATACTTTCTTTTTTTACAATATCTGCCACTTCTAAAGCTAACTTATCATATTCTTCATTATTATATTTTAATAACTTATAGGGATTAGCTATAATGCCAGTTCTAGAAATTGCCACTCCTAAAGTTTTTGTCCCTAAATCTAGTCCTAATGCTGTCATACTCACCTCAAACAAATAAGATTGTAACATTTATTAATCACAATCGCAAATTTTTTATTTATTATTCTTTTTATAATCATATATTTTCTTTTTAAAATTTTTAATGCTATATGATTTATAAATAAAATAAGTTCCAAAAGCAAATAAGCCAATAGTAAGTAAATACATTTGCCAAGCTTCTTTTTTATAAACATCAAAAAGAAGATAAATAAGTCCTAGAGCAAAACATAATATGCCTTCTATTCTTATTTTCTTAGACTGATGCTTAATAAACTTTCCTTCCTCAGTTTCAAAATAATCACTAGCTATTTCTTTTTTCATAAAACCACCGCCCTAATTATACCATACGTTTTTTTAATTGCAAAGTAAGTACATTTAAATAGCATAAGGTCAATGTTAAAATAAAAGAAAGCAAAATAAAAAGCCCGTTAACCGGACCTTAATATCAAAATTGGTGACCTGTACGGGATTTGAACCCATGTATGTATGCGTGAAAGGCATATGTGTTAACCGCTTCACCAACAGGCCAGTAAAATAAAATGGTGGGCCTGGGGGGACTTGAACCTCCGACCTCACGCTTATCAGGCGTGCGCTCTAACCAGCTGAGCTACAAGCCCATTTCCTTGCTGACTTCTTAATTTTACTAAATATCGTTTAGTTTTGCAACTATTTTTTGCAATTTTTAGTAAATTTTTTTCTAAGTTAGCATTTTTTAATCTTTTTATGACATAATTTTACTGTTTGATAACTTTAATGTCTTTATTTTTGATACAAATTATATTTTATTTATCTGTTTTCATTAATATTTTTTTTCTAAACTTAATATTTTCAAAATATTTCATATACTTTACTATGAATAATGAAAAAATAAATACTATAAAAAGAATTAATATTGAATCTTTTATTTGGATAGTCTATATTTTTTTAATATGTTTTAATCTTTATTCTAACTATTTAGAAAAATTATATATAGAAACTAACAAACGTTTTTATAAACAAAAATTTCGTCAAATTAATAAAATAGTCCTTAGTGTTATTTTAATAATTTATATTTATTTTGCTTACTTAGCCTTTAAAGATGAAACCACTCTCACCCGTTATAAAAATAATGATTTAAAGAAAAAAAGACTAACCGACTTAGTATTTATTGCTAGTATTCTTTTTCTTATTGGTGGTGTTATTAGTCTTTATGTAGCTACTAAAAGTGATGATTTAGATGAAGAATTACCCTTAATTTAAGTAGCATAGCGATAGCTCTTATTATTTTCTAAAGTCTTACCATTTTTAGAAAATAATGTAGATACAGTTACTACTTCATAATTATTTTCTTTTAAATAAGGTAGAATAAGTTCTAAAGCTTTATAAGTAGTTAAATAAGTATCATGCATTAAAATAATATTATTTTCTTCAATACTATTAATTAAACGTTCATAAATTTTTTTAGTATCTCTTAATTTCCAATCTAAGGTATCGTTATTCCATAAAATGTAAGGTCCTAAATTTAAATTTCTAATATTATTATTAATGTTTCCATAAGGTGGACGTACTAAATTTGGCATATATTTCGTTAAATTATAAACATATTTTTTACTTTTAGTAATTTCTTCCTCTAAGGCTTCCGTTTTTAATCTCGTAAATGATTTATGGGAAAAACCATGAACACCAATTTCATTGCCATTATTTATACTTTCTTTTAAAATATCTGTATAATCTACGTTTAGTTTATTGCCTAAAACAAAAAAGGTTGCATTATATTCATATTTTTTTAATAAATCTATAATTTCTTTAGTAAACCCACTTGGTCCATCATCAAAAGTTAAAGCTACATACTTCTTCTTTATTCCATCACTATTATTAGGTTTTTTATCGCCATTTTCTTCCCCTGTCATATCCGTATTTAAAGATTTTTCACTATCTTTATTTTCTTTATCATCGGTAATATTATTATCTTTATCATCTGCCTTAATATCGGTATTAATACTATCTAGATCATAATTTGTATTATATGCCCTACTTTCTCTTATATTTAAAGGAATAACAATAAGTAAAAGACCTAAAAAAAGACATATTAATATATAACCAGTATTATTCTTCATAAACTTCACCAGTTTTAGTATGTCCTTCTTTTTAAAATTTATAAGTTTAAAAAATTAATCCTTAATTTTTTTTAGTTAATTAATTTTAAAGATTTATCATTTTCATTTTTTTCTACTCTTAAATGCATATTAGGTTCAATTAAAATTTTGCAAAACTTATGGTCCAAAGTGAACAAATAGATAATACTATAATCACCACAATCCAAATCTAGTCCCCAAAGGTCGGCATAATAATCTCTTAAAACATTAATAATCGTTCTATAATCGATGCTAGTCAATTTGTGATTACTGATATTTCTTAGATAAAAGACTGTCTCATCATCACTGGTTGATAAAATAAAATCATCAGTCTTATAAACATCATTAAATAAATGAAACTTTGCTTTTAAATCAATAATAGAGTTTTCAATAAAGGTAGGTCTTAACTCTATTATATCTATATTATTTTTTAAATAGAGAATAACACTGCAAATATTATCAGGAACATTAAATAAATAATATTTTTTGTTATTACAATTACCTAATCCAAAGTAATAATAATTGCCATTAAAATCACTAATATTAAAACGTAAATAGCCTAGTAACAATTCTTTTTTTAGCGAAGAAATATCCTTTTTACTATTTTCTACTTCTAACATATATTGCATTAAATCACCTAATAATATATATGTTGCTTTTTTAATTTAATGCTTAACTTAAAGATTCAAATTTTTTAATACTTTCATAAATACTATTTACAGTCTTATACTTATTAAAGTCATTTAAATATTCTTTTAATATTTGTTTTACTGTATTAGCACCTTTAACTTTTATACCTTCATATTTTTTCTCTAGAGCATTACTTACAAAGCGAATAGATTCTTCATCAGTTATAAAAGTCTTAGTTTCTACTTGCATAATGCCAAGCCTACTTACCTTTTTTAAACGCCCAAACATAAAGTTATCTAAATTTCTTTTTAATTTAGGTGTATTATAATCTTCATAAATTAAAATAGCTAGCACTAACTCTTTTATATCTTTATCATAGTTAGAAAGAATATCATTATACTTTAATTTATATTTAGCATAGCTACTAATAATATAATTCTTATCTTGCAAAGCATTATAAGTCTTTTCTTTACCATTTGCTTTAATAAGCTCACCCACTAAGTTATATAAATAAGTTAAAATAATAAACCAAATAATAGTTTTAACCATTTCTATATTAGGTAAAATACTACTTACTTTACTAAATAAATAATTTTCTAAAAAGACACTAAAAATTATTAAAACAATATACCTTTTTAAAAAGTAATTAATATTAAAACTAGCCTTATTATCTCTTAGAGTATAGTTATAAAATAACTCAATAAAGAATTCAAATACTATTACAATAAAGATATAATTATAAGTTAAATTATGTAATTCTAAATAAGAAGCACAAATAAATAAATAAAAAACAGGAAATAACAAATTGTCTTTCTTCTTAAATTTTAAAAAGTTAGTTAAGAAAAAAAGAACTATTGCCATTAAAAAATAATAAAATATAAGTATTAACATCCCAATCACCTTGCTAATTATTATAAGGATATTTTTCTAAATTACAAGAAAATTCGTTCTTATTTTTTATTCAAAATTAAAAAAAAAGCATTAAGTAATGCCTTATAAAGGTTTTATCTACTTTAATGCTTATTATTTAACAGCCTTATGTGTTCTAATACCAACATAATTTGGTAATTCTTTAATGTCTTTAAAGACACTAGCGGATACTTTTTTATCCATAGACGTTACAATCCAGCCTTCAATATAATGAGGCGGAATAATAGTTAAAGGAAACATATGATATTTAATACTATCTAAAATACGTTCATTAACTAGTTCTGGAAAGAACTTCTTCGCATTAATAGCGGCTTCCTTACCATGAACGAAACCATGTAATTCTGTAATCTTTTTATGCTTTTTAAAGTATCTAGTTAAGTAAGTTGGATCAAGTTCATATAATTCTTTACTATATTGCCATGCCTGTGGATAAAAATCATGAAGTAACCCTGCAATAGTAGCATCATATACGTTTAAATTATAAAATTTAGCTACCAAAAATGATTTAAAAGACACCATTATTGAGTGTTCCCACACTGAGGATTCATGATGCAAAAACAACTTACGACGTTGAAACTCATCATTTAAAAGAATAGGCTCGACCATTTTATACCATTCATTAAAATAAGTACATTTATTAATTATTTCTAAATCATCATAAACATCAGGATTATAATACTTACTCGTCATAAATTTTCCAACTCCTCTATTGCTTCTTTTAAAGTAGAAACCGCTACTATTTTAATACCATAATTATTATCTTTAGCAACCTTTACAGCTTCTTCATAGTTTTCTTTAGGACATAAAAAGACATCTGCTTTATTTTTAACCGCACCAATTAACTTATATTTAACCCCACCGATTTCTCCTACATTACCATTAACATCAATCGTACCCGTACCAATTATTTTTTTACCCTTACTAATGTCCTCAGAAACTAAGGAATTATAAATACTTAAAGACATCATAAGTCCACCCGAAGGTCCTGACTCATTTGATTTAATTTTTATTTCTACTTCTGGATTTGTTGTAACATCGTAAACATCAGTTAAAGATATGCCGAGAATCTTACGTCCATCTATTTCATAAACACTAGAACTTACAGTAATAAGCTTTTCATTACGTATTACTTCGATATTCATTTTGGTTCCAATTTGTTTAGTAGCTACTACATTTCTTACATCTTCCAAATTATTAATGGTTATCCCATCAACACTTTTAATCTCATCAAATAACTTAAGCTCAGTATCATTACTATCTAAATAAGTAATAATATGGTGAACATCATCGATATTATAAGTACCAAGGGCTTCTTTAAAAGCAGCTATCTTAGCATTACTAACAGCCTCATCCATACTTATTTTATCTCTTTTTTCGGCATCTTTCAAAGTTTCATCATCATATTTAACTTTATCTTTACTTATTAAATCCCAATTTTTATTTAAATAACTTATTCCAATAAATATTGGACTTGCTTTAACAACACTAACATAAGCCATGCCAAAAGTACCACTAGTCTTATTATCTGTATCCACATCTAAACGTGTTTTCAAATCTATATAACTACCAGGAGTATAGATTAAATACGGTGTATCAACCAAAAATAGTAAAATAACTACAAACCATATAATAAAAAAACCTATATTTTCCCGTATGATTTTTTTTATATTTGCATAATATTTATTAATCAAATAAATCACCTTATTTAATTATATCAAAAAAGGATATGGATATGAAAAAAAATATAACAATAATTAGTCTATCTTTACTATTGGTTTACTTATTATTTACAAATAATATTATCGTTAGTACTTCTATTCTTAACTCTTGCCATCTTTTCTTAACAAAAGTCTTCATATCTCTTTTTCCTATGTATATTATAAGCAAAATTTTAATAAATTACAATTTTCCTTATTATCTTTTCAAATTAACTAAATCTCATTACCTATATTTATTTATCATGAGTATTTTAAGTGGTACTCCTAATAATGCTGTAATTATTAAAGATTTACTAGATAGAAAAGTTATTGATAGTACTACTGCTAATAAATATATTATGTGTAATTTCTTTATTAATCCCTTATTTTTATATACTATGTTAAGAAATTTTTTAGATTTAAAAACTACTATTTTAATTATTAGTATTAGTTACTCTAGTAATATTATTATTTACCATTTTTTTAAAAGTAAACAAAAAAGTCCTTTATTTAAAGCTAAAGAACTTAGTATGTCTGAACTTCTGGTTAAAGAAGTAAATAATGCTACCCATATTTTTTTAAATGTCCTAGGTATGATTATTATTTTTAATTTAATATCGTTACTCATTATTCCTAAATTTAGGGCTTTTACCGGTCTTATTGAAGTAACTAATGGTCTTTCTTTTTTGATTTTTTCTTCACTATCTACTTATCTTAAAGCTTTTTTAAGTCTAATATTTATTAATTTTGGTGGTTTATGTATTCTAATGCAAGTTAAAACCATTATAAATAATAGTGATATTAAGCTTACCAACTATCTTTATGGTCGTTTTTATGCTACTTTTATAAGTACTTTTCTCTTTTTAATTATAAGTCTAATTATTTAGAAAATAACCTTCTACTTTAATTTTATAATTAGCATAGTAATCCGTCATACTAACTGATTTGGGAATAAATAATTTTAATTCATAAGTATCAGTTGATTGCTTAATAATTTCTTTATCAATTATTATATAGCAACCATTTTCATAAGAAAAACTGCTTAAATTCTTAATACTAGCATTATTTATATTAAGACGTATTTTAGGACTTTGCCTACCACATAAAAGTAGGCGATAATTACTAGTATCATTATTATTCGTTACTCCTACTATATTTCCTTGTTCTTTTAAAGATTCAACATCAGTAATTTTATTTAAATCTTTTTTAATAGTATCTTGTAAATCTACTATTAAACCATTAGTAGTATAAAAAGTATGAATACTACTTTTATAAATATAAGTTCCGATATTAACAGCTAAAACAATAATTATTAAAACTACTATTAAAGCCTTCATAAGTTCTATTAAAATATAATTATTTAATATTTTTTCGTAAATAAATTGCATATATTAAAACCTAGAATCTATTCTAGAAACCCTTTCTTTTTATTCTTTTATTTTTTAAAATTAGTTTTTAACTACACCCACAACATAGTCTTTGTAACTTTCCGTGATTAAAATATTATAAAATTTATTATGTTCTAATTTATCTTTAACATTTACTTTAAGATAAGTAGAAGTATGACCTACTGATCCATAATCATTTATTTCTTCGATTAAAACAGAAAAAACTTTACCAATTTGTTCTTTATTATAATTTTCTTCTAAAGTATCGGAAAGTAAAATTAAACGTTTAGCTCTTTCTTTTCGAATATTTACTGGTACTTGATTTTTCATTTTGCTAGCAACAGTTCCAGTACGTTCTGAATAAGGAAAAGTATGGACTTTAGTAAAACCAATTTGTTTTACAAAGTCTAAACATTCTTGGAAATCTTCTTCTGTCTCCCCAGGGAAGCCTGTTATAACATCGGTAGTAATATTTATATCTGGAATGCAACTTCTTATTTCTTTAATTTTATTAAAAAATTCCTGTTTGTTATATTTTCTATTCATTAATTTTAAAATCTTATCACTACCTGATTGTAAAGGAATATGCATGTGATGACAAACTTTTTTATTAGTTTTTAACATATTCATAAACTTTTCATCAAGTTCAGTTACTTCGATACTAGAAATGCGAATATTTTCTAAGCCTTCTATTTTAGACATAGCCTCAATTAAATCGGTTAAATCATGATTTGTTCCTCTACCATATGAACCCGTATGAATACCCGTTAAAACAATTTCTTTATGCCCGTTAGCCACTAAAGTCTCAGCTTCTTTTAGAGCTGTATCAAAATTTTTACTGCGAATATTACCACGCATATAAGGAATTATACAGTACGTACAAAAGTTATTACATCCATCTTGTACTTTAATAAATCCTCTTGTATGGCTTGTAAATTCATCCACTTGCATATCTTCAAACTCTAAGTCTCTTGTACCTGCAAAATAAGTATAAGGTATCTTATTAATTAAGTAATCATTAATTAATTCCACAATTTTAGATTTTCCCGTATTACCAATTAAAATATCAATATCTAAATCCTTTAAATCGGCTTGATGATTTTCAGCTGAACAACCACATACGACTAAAATACATTCTGGATTTTCTCTCTTAGCATGGCGAATAAGTTTTCTAGACTTACTATCAGCCATATTAGTAACTGAACAAGTATTAATGATAACAATATCACTAGCCTTATCTTCTTCACTTAAATTTTGATATCCAGCTTTAATTAATTTTTCTTGCATTACTTCTGATTCATAAGTATTAACCTTACATCCTAAAGTTATTATTTTAAAAGTCATAACTACTCCTTTACTAATTAAATGGTCCTAATGACTATCTTTAATCTTTTTCAATCAATGTAGCAGTATTCTATCCTACCCTTACTTATAAAGTCAATAATTTTAAGTTACTTTATAAATTTTTTAATGAATCTGCTAATTTTCATAACTAAGGTAATTATAAGTAATATAGTTAGCAAATGCAATATTATTCTTTTAATAAATATTTTTTATTCTGAATAAATCAAAAAAATTAGGTAGTAAGCCTAATTAATGTTTAATAAGTATACTCTTTAAGTTTAATTACTTAATCCATAATTTGAATCTGATATCATGCAAAATTTGGATTATTTCTGCAAAAGCAAAAAAAGCCTAAAGACAAGCCACAACTAATTAAAAATATTATTAAAAGAAATGCCAAACTTATTTTTTCAGTTTCTATAGTAATAACACTCAAAATTACAACGTCAATGATTATTATTGCATAACCAATAAACTTTAGCATTAAAGATATAAAATTGTTTTTCTTAACTATACTGTTAAATTTTTCATCAATATAGCCATTTAAATATCTGACATAATAGACTTCGACTAAATTGAAACTTTCTTTTTCAGCTCTTACTTCTTCGTTTTTTTCTTCCATTTGCATATAATATAAACTCCTTGCTATTATAAGCATAACAAAGATAAAATTTGAAGTAAACAAAAAGATATTATAACTCTTAATTCGGTCAAATTTTCAAATTATAATATTTTTTTTCTTTATAATTAAACATTATTTATGCAATTTTGTATAACTAGGAACTAGTCTTAAAGTTTTATTTTTAGCCTTATCATATTCTAAAGTTGGTAGGATTTCACCATTTTCATAAGCCTTTTGATAAGAATTTAAATAATTATCATATTTTTTTAATTCAGATAATTCAGCATTGCTAATTAACTTTTGAAAACTTGTTTGTTCTAAATTATTATTATTAGCTATGATTTCGCATCGTGGACGCCCTAATTCTTTATTTTTAATCATAATATTAGCAATAACATCCTCTTTTTGACTTTCATATTTACAATGCCATTTTTCTTCAATTTTTTTAGCTTTTAAAGTAGCATAGCGACATGTCGTGGCAGATGCTATAAATACAGCCGTCCAAGAAAAATATGCGACACTAAGAATTAATGACGGCTGAAAGTATACATGAAATAATCCTATTAAAGTGTATAATGCTGCAAGAGCAATAGCCAGTTTAGTGCTTTCTTTCTTTCTTGTTTGGCATTCTATAACCCCTTCAATTTTTCTAGATAAGTAATAATTATTGTTTTCTTTAATTTTATTTTGCTTAGCAAGTTTTTTTGATTTAGGAGTTAGGGCAAGAGTAAGACGATCCCAACTACTCCAAAACTTATTATCAAATTTGATAAATTTTTTTACTCCTAATTTTTCATAAAATTTCATTTCTATTTCTTCTCTTTTTTTCATAGTAATCTTCTTTCTAGTTGAATATTTTATACGAAATAGCACATTTAATCAAGACTATTTTCTATAATTTTTCTAGAATATTTGCACCCACAGAAATTTTGACGATATAAATTATATTCTTTAGAAAGTTCAATACTTCTTTTATAACCATTTTGTTTCTTAAAATCACTTGGTAAATAAGAAATATCATGCTTTTTACTAAGAGCATAACCAATATTATTTAAAACTTGACTATCCTTTAGAGGACTTAAAGTAAGAGTAGTAGCAAAATAATCATATCCTAACTCTTTAGCTTTATTAGCCGTATATTCCATTCTTAGATTATAACATTTTAAGCACCTTTTACCTCGTTCTGGTTCATCTTCTAACCCTTTAGCAATATCTAAAAATTTTTCATTATCGTAATCACAATCAATAATATCTAATTTATTAATATTGGGATATTCTCTTATAAATCTTATTTCTTCATTTTTTCTTTTTATATACTCATCGTATGGTTCAATATTTGGATTGTAATAAAGAATAGTTATATCAAAATAAGGTGTTAATCTTTCAATACAAGTGCTACTGCAAGGAGCACAGCAAGAATGCAATAAAACCTTTTTAGGCGATTCTAACTTACTTATTATATTAGTCATTTCTTTATCATAATTAATTTTTGGTTGCATTTTCCTCACTATCTTTCTTTTGAAATACTACATTACTTGTACCTGAATCAAAATTATAAATACCAGATGTATCTTTGCCATAAGTATCAATAGCTTTGCTAACTACTTTTAGATAATTATTAAATTTATCAATATTAATGGTATTAATGATAGCTATATTACCATCATTCATATAAAAGGTAAACCTTTTATCATCAATCGTCTTACCTTCACTACTAACTGTTGGTGAATATTCTATTTCACTAATCATATTTAAAATATTAGTATCTATTTTTTTTAGAGCTTTTATCAATAATTCTTGAATATCATCACTTAAAGCCGTCTTTAAGGTAGGCATAGTTTCTTTACTAACTTTTATATTTTCATAAACTTTATTACTACTAGTTATTATTTTATAAGTATTTTCTAAATAAACAATAGGAGTCTCTTCTGTTACTTTAATTTTTATAGTACCATTTAAATATTTACTAACTTTAACAGTATCTATTAAAGGAATATCTCCTATTTCTTTTTCTAACATTCTTTTTTTAATATTTTTATAATAAGGATATTCTCTTAAGCCACTTGCCTTAATAATAGTACTATCAAGTATTTCTTGATTACCAATAATTAATACGTTACTTACTTTTAAATTTAGTAAATAGCAAATAAAAGAAATACCTATGACTAAAAAGATAAGCAGTCCAAAAAATCTTTTTTTATTTAATTTTCGTTTCGTTTTCTTTTGCATTGCTATCCCACTTTACTATTTCTTGTTCTGTTACCAAATCGATTGTATAATTTTTCTTAATCGTTTTTTTAATTAATTCTATTAAGTCAATAATATCTTTTGCAGTAGCACTACCATCATTAATAATAAAATTAGCATGTTTTAAAGATACTACTGCTCCCCCAATTTTAGTATTTTTAAGACCACTTTCCTCGATTAATTTACCAGCTGGCATTTCTTTAGAGGGATTACGAAATACTGAACCAGCTGAAGGATAAGATAAAGGCTGTGATGCAAGACGACGTCTTAGACGATCATTAATTAAATCTTGAGATTTTCTACTACTTCCTTTACTTAATTTAAGATGAGCCGCTACAATAATATATTGACGTTTACCTTGAAAAAAAGTACTGCGATAATCATAAAACACTTTATTAGCCTTTATATGTTCAATTTTACCATTATGTAAAACGATTATTTCTTGTAAGTAGTGATAAATATCATCGTTATAAGCTCCACAATTACCATAGATGCCACCACCTAAAGTTCCAGGTATACCACTTGCCCATTCTAAACCAGTAAGATTATTTTCAACCGCAAATTTTACTAATTTAGGCATCATAATACCACCATAGGCAATAATATCAGTATCACTTACAAGTTCTATGCCAGTTAATTTTTTCATATTAATAACTATGCCATCTAAATAACCATCTAAAATCACATTAGAGCCATTACCTATAACAAAATACTTAATATCATTATGTAAACAGTAGTTAATAACTTCTTGAAGCTCTTTAATGCTTTTAGGAAAAGCCATATATTTACAAAAAGCCTCAACCCGATAAGTATTATATTCTTTTAAGTTAACATTTTCTAAAATCTCACATTTTAAATTCATTTTTTAATCAGTTCCTTAATTGCATCATAAATTATTTTAGTACTATCTAAAGTACTAACCTTATTTAAGTTATTTTTTATTTTTATTTGTTTATCTTTATTATATAGCAAATCCTCAATATTCTTAGTAATATTTGGGATTGATAAATCTTTTTCTTCTAGCATGAGAGCTAAATTATCATTTTTTAAAGATACAGCATTATAATATTGATGATTATTAGCAACATAAGGGCTAGGAATAAATATAGTAGGTACTTTAAGACTTAAAACCTCTGCTATAGTCGATGCCCCAGCTCTAGCTACTAAAACATCAGTTTCTTTTAAAAGACCAGTTAAATTATCTAAATATGGTAATACTTTAACGTTTTTAGGATATTTAATTTTAATAAATTCTTCGTATAAATTTTTACCTGTAATGTAAACTACTTGATAATCCTTATTTTCTAGTGTTTTTAAATATCCTTTCATGGCATTGTTTACCGTTTCTGAGCCTAAAGAACCGCAAACTACTACTACTAATGGCTTATCATCATTAAGTCCTAAACTACTTTTAGTAATTCTAGGGGTATTAAGAGCTCTTATTCCCGTTGGATTGCCAGTATATAAAACATTTTTATTAGGAAAATATTTAGCACTTTCCTTAAAAGATATACCTATTATATCAGCATACTTACTAATCATTTTATTAGTCTTTCCTGGAATCGCATTTTGTTCATGAATAAATGTCTTAATATGTAAACTTTTAGCAACACTTAAAACGGGATATGTTACATAACCACCAATACCTAAAACTACATCTGGTTTAAATTCTAACATTTTCTTTTTTATTTCTTTTTTAGCTTTAAAGATTAAAAACACATCTTTTATATCTTTAAAAATATTTTTAGATAAACCATATATTTCTATTCCGTAATAAGGAATACCATTTTTAGGCACAATATCCTTTTCCATTCTATTTTTGGTTCCTATATATAAAACTTCTAAATCCTTATCATATTTTTTAAATCCTTCTATGATTGCTAATGCTGGATAGATATGACCACCAGTTCCACCAGCACTGATAAGTATTCTCATGAAATCACCCACTCTTAGTACATTATACTACACTTTAACTCGTTTAAGAAGCAATATTAAAAAGTTTATCTTTACTTGACAAGATAAGAAGAAAAAAGACAGTTTTAATTATCTGTCCTTTACTTAAGATGCATTATCAAAAGTATTTGTATTATCATCTATTGCATCTTGATTAGTATTATTATCATTTTCATTACTATTGTTTAAGCTTTCTATTCTGCCATCATAATAAACTCTGGTATTCTTAATGCCACCAATAGAAATATCAAAGTAGTCATCACTCTTTTCAACGTTAATGTCCTCAGGACGATTAACTTTTATAGTTGATGATAATAATTTTTCATTTAAACTATCATAGATATATAAAGTATTATTATTTATTAACAATAATATTTCTTTATAAAAATATACTTTATCAAAATACATATTTAACAAATTATTACCAGCATAATCAGATAAATAATAGTTATTATCTTTATATAATGCCACTGCCTTAGTACTATAATCATAAATAGGATTAGTAAAAGCTGTCGATAAAGCTTTATTATTAGCATCTATTAATAACCATTCATTGTTTTTTAAAGCCACAAACTTTGATGAATCTAACTTACCATTTTCTAAGTGATTAGCTAAACCAATAAAATCATACTCTTCAGTAATAACTTTTTTTACGGTTTGGTTGATATAATATAGTGTATACTTTCCATTATCCGTAATACCGATATAATAATCTCCTTTTATACCAATTCCATAGTTATTTAAGCCAATAATACTTATCTTATTACCACTAGTTGTATTATAAATAATGGTTTTTGGATGTTCAGTTAAATTAGCACCGTTAAATGTTGTAGGACTATCCATTAAAAAGACATAACCACTAGTAACAGTAACAAAATTATTAGTTCCCTTATAATAATTTAGAGCATATAAAGAATCAGCTACATAATTATAGGCATAATTACAATAGCCAGCCTTATTTTCACAAGTATAACAAGAACCATCAGTAAGTTTTAAATCACAAGCTAAAGTATCATTATTACTTGGATATAAAACATGTCCATAAGTACTTATTACTGCTAAGGGTAAGGCTATAATTGTTAAAATTATAGCCATTACCAAAGTCATCTTATTATTCTTGGGTTTCATTATTATCACCATCTACTGTTGGATTACTGGGTTTAACTTCTGTTTTATTTGAAGTATCCTTTGGTATACTAAAAGTATAACTATTTAATTTAGTACCATCTTCTTTAGTAATATTTAAAATAACATTATTACCATTAATACTAGCACTTATCATATTATATAAAGTAAAGATATTACTTGTACTATCTAATTTTACTTGTTCAGTATTTATTGTCGTATTATCATAAGTATTAACATAAACATTATTATCATCATCAATAGCTATATATAGACTTTCTCCAACTAATTTAATAACTTTATAAGATTTATTAGTAATTTTTTTAGGATTATCAGTTCCATCATCACTATAAATATCAAACTTATCATTGTTTTTAACAATAAAATATTTGCCACTAAAATCATAAATTTTAGAATCTAATGTAATACTTGAAGAATCACTATTAAATAAAATCTGATATTTATTATTTTTAGCTACTTCAATATAAGAACCAATACGTTCCATTCTATCGTACACAAAATCATAAGTCTTTGCTATACCGTTATTATCAACATTAATAACCCCAAATTTATCACTCTTATTTTTAACAATTATATTATCAATACTATTTATAAATGTAATTTCTTCATTAGCAATTGGACTAGATACATGTTTATAAGTAGCAAGAACCTGTTTTTTATATAAATCATATACCTTTACTTCGCCATCACTAATATTTATATCATCAGTAATAAAGACATAACGATTATCAACTATAGGTATAAAAGTATTACTACTACCAGCATCATTAGTTTTAAAGTTTTCACTAAATGAATAATTATGAGCAATAGCACACATTCTTATTTCCTCTATGTTATTAAAATCGTCTTTATTAGTACAAGTATAACTACCTAAAAGATTAGTCTTTTCTAAATCACTATAGAAGTATAAAATGCCATCAAAACTACTATAATACTTTTGTTTAAGAGAAGCCCTACCATCAAGCAAATTTAAACCTTTTTCTTCAACGTCATTATTATTTTTTAAGAATACGGTTAATGTATTATTATTAACATTTACCTTATAAGCATAACTACTACTTTTTAAAACTCCTTCTTTAGAATAAGTATTAATTCCACTGTATGCCTCATTATATAAAGTATAACCTACTTCATTATATTTATTTTTATCATAATCCCTAATATATAAAGAACCATCATTTACAAGTGCTACATAATCACTACTTATAATACTAATATAATTATAATCAGTATATATTTCATTATTATCATAATCAACTAAATTATAAGAAGAACCATTTTTTACCACTATATGTTTATCATCATAATCATAAATTGGCTTAGTAATAGCTTTTGTTAGAGCTTTATCACTAAAACTAATTAAATAATACTTACTACCTTTTTTAGCTACTAAAGTATTATCCTTCTTTTCTAAAGAAGTTAAATCATCATATGTAAAATTAATAATTGTTTCTAAATCATTACTTGTTATTTTAACAACACCAAATTTATTATCAGTATTTTCTAAAACCACATAGTCAGTTCCTAAAGTCTCATAATATTTTATTTTTTTATAAGTTCCGATAACCTTATTTTCTAAAATATCATATAATTCTATTTCTTCTTTATTACCATCGTTAATAAAAACAAAACGATTATGAAATACTTCACTTCTTATTTGAACATTGCTATTATCTTCATAGACATTTTTTACAACATTAACATCATCTAAATCATTAGATGTATAAGAAACATAGCATTTATCTTCTTCTTTTTCTTGACACTCATAAGTACCAATCTCTGTTTTTTGCTCATTTAAGAAAACTAAAGTTCCATCTTGATAACGATAATTACCCTTATCAATAACAATAGTTTCAGTTGGCTCATCATCTGGTTTCTTAGTATCTTTAGGTAATAAAAGATAAACTATTAAACAAACAATTACTAAAGCAATAGCACTTATAACACATATTAAAATGATTTTTTGCTTTTTAGTTAGAGACTTTCTTGGCTTCTTATTAGAAGTATCATCACTCTTATCTTCTTTTTTTTCACTATCTGTATCTATAGAAGAAATGGTCTCATTATCAAGAGTATTAAATTCATTATTACTATCTTCTAAATTAAGATTAGCAAAAATATCATCTGTTTTGTCTTCATCAGTATCATTTTTATCTTCTTCATCAAAGTTTATAAAATCATCATTATCTAAATTACTACTAACATCATGAAAAGGCTTATTATTCTCACTAGTTTTATTAGTATCTAAATTGCTTAAATCATCAAGACTTCTAGTATTTATATTATTCTTATCTTCATCCATAAAATTACACCTCTTATTTTACATTTTAATTTTAACATCTTTATCTTTTCTTAGCAACTTTTATTTTTTTAAACAAGTACTAAAACTATATCATATAAAATCTTAAAAGTGGTCGCTTTAAAAACGACAAATTAACTTTTATTCATTAAAAATTTTATCATCCACTATATAGTAAACATTATTCGGATATAAAAAATTATTTTTAGTAATTCCATAACTAAAAACTTCTAACTTTCTACTTTGAAAATAACTGATAAGATTAGCAGTTATTGTCTTATCTAAAAGCACAATAAAATCATATTCATTGTATGAAATTTCCGAATTAAAAAGATAATTTAATATACCACATTTATACATAGGCTTTAATTGTAATAACTTTTTTATTGGTTCTTTATAAAAACTCATGACATAAATATTCTTTTTAAAATACTTAAGAAGTAAACTGTTTAATTTATTAACATCGATATCTTTTTCTTTAATTTCTATAAGTATTATTTTATCTGTATCCAACTTTAATACATCTTCTAAAAGACAAATATCTTTATCTAAATTATTTTTCATTGTTTTATTGATTAAATTAGCATTATTAAAAAAATCATGAAATACAATTAATTCTTTATCTTTCGTTGTTCTAACATCTAATTCAAAGCCTTGATATTTATTATCATCTATTGCCTTTTTAAAAGATTCTAAAGTATTTTCTTTACTACTAGCACTTACTTTGCCACGATGTGCTATAAACATTTTATCACCTAAAATATAGTACGTTAACCTATAAAATTTTATGCTAAAAAAAGTATTATCACTAAATTATTTTAATGACAATACTATCCATAATATAAATATATTCTTCTGGTATTTTTAAATAATTGTCTTCTAAAGTAAGCAACCCATCTTTAATTAAATTCTTAACATTACAGTAGGCATCCATTAAAGAGACATGATATTTTTCATAAAAATCATCTAAGTTAATTCCTTTTAAAAGTCTTAAACCTAACATTATTTCATTATCCATTTCTTCTTGTTTACTTAAAAGATTCTTATTAATACAAAAATTTCCTTTAAGATAAGATGTAATGCTTCGTGTATTTTCATAACGAATATTGCCAATATACCCAGATGCACCACAACCAAAACCATAATACTCTTCATTTAACCAATAAGTTATATTATGCCTTGACTCCAAACCAGCTTTAGCAAAGTTAGAAACTTCATAATGATTATAGCCATGCTTTTTTAATGTTTTTATAATATAATTATACATTTTAGCATCTTTTTCTTCTTTAATATTTTTATATCCTTTATTATAAAGAATAGTATTTTTTTCTAAAATTAAAGAATATGTACTAATATGTTCGGGATTTAACTTTATAATCTTATGAATATCCTGCTTTAAGGTAAATATTGACTCTCCAGGAAGAGCATAAATTAAATCTACATTTATATTATCAAATCCTAGCATTCTAGCTAAATTTATCTTATTTAGGCAATCTTTATATGAAGCTTTACGATTCATTAATTTTAAAATTTTCTTATTAAATGATTCAATGCCAATGCTTAAACGATTAACCCCATTTTCTTTTAAAATTTGCAAAAGTTCTAAAGAAATATCTTCAATATTACATTCAAAACTAAATTCATAATTTCTAGTTTTCTTAAATAATTTGGTTATTCTAAACAGTTCTTTTAATTCTAAAGTATCCAAAGAAGAAGGGGTACCACCCCCAATATAAATAGTACTTATTAATTCATTATTATATTGACTAATAATTTCTTTTTCTAACATTTTTAAATAGTTAGTCGTAAACTTTTTATTATAATAAACCTTGCAAAAATCACAATAACTACATATTGACCGACAAAACGGAATATGTATATAAACGGCATGCATTACATCACCTACTTTTCATTTTAATTATTAATATGTTGATGAATCTCTGGAGTATTATCATCTATAGCTTTAAATATATAACCTTGATTTTTAGCATAAAGAATCATATTTTCTAGGCTATTTGCAGTATAAGATTTAATATCATGTAATAAAACCACATTAATTTTATTATAAGAAATAGTATCTTTAAAATATTTTAAAACACAAGCATTTTTATCAGTAACTTTTCTACTAGCACAAGCTCCGGCATCTTCAACTAAACTATTCCAATCATAATAGCGATACCCTTCTTCTTTTACTTTACCAGTAAGCACAGTCATAATTCCTTTACAACGACTTCTAGATATGGTATTAGAACTTCCACCAGGAAATCTTATATATTTAGCCCTTGTCCCAGTAATTCTAGTAACTCTATCTTGAACTTTATTTAAATCTTTAAAGTAAGTATCAACTGATTTGTAAATATCATAATTATGAGTTGCCGTATGTAAGCCAATTGTATGTCCTTCATTATATTCTCTTAATATATCATCATCAGACCCACCATTAGTAACAAAGAATGTAGCCTTAATATCATACTTTTTTAAAATATCTAATATCTGATTAGTATAAGCCCCTGGTCCATCATCAAACGTTAAATAAATAACACCTTTAGTATTACTATCACTTACTACATAAACCGTTCTTTTAACTACTGTTTCATTTTTATTATCACTAACTTTATAAGTTACCGTATAAGTTCCAGTCTTTGTATTATCAATATCATTTGTAACCTCTACTTTATCTGTTATATCGCCTAGACAATTATCAGTAGCTGTATAACCAGGTTCTTCATAATTAGTATTTAATGGTAAATAAACTTCTCTACTCCCTTTTAAATTAATTGTTGGAGCATCATCATCTTCAATATTTACTTTTCTACCAATCGATGTCTCATTACCAAATGAATCTTTAACACTATAATAAATATAATCATTAGTCTTTGTAACAGTAACATTATTTGTTATATCCCCATCAATATTATCTATTGCTTTATATCCAGCTTCTTTATAATCTTCTATTTTACAAAGTTTAACCTCGTTATCTCCTTCTAAAGTTATAACTGGACTTTCCTTATCAACAACCTTAACTTTTAAATTTTTCACAGTCTTAAATGGACCATTAAAAACTGTAAAAGTAGCATCATAAGTTCCATACTCTTTTTTTAAATTTGTAGTAATAGTAACATCATTAGTAATATCTTTACCCCAAACCATAGCTTTATAATTATCATAAAAGAAATCATCACTCTTATCTAAAGTAATCTCTTCATCATGAAGTTCCAATTTGGGATAACTAAATAAGCAAGTAAAAATAAGTATTAAAGTAAAAACAGTAAAACTTAAAAACACTTTTGTTGCAAACGATAATTTTCTTTTTTTCTTAACAATTCTCTTTTTCTTAACAATTCTCATATTAATAACCTCTAATACAAATTAATCATATCACGAAAAATTTTAGAAAGATACCAAAAAAGTTAATTTGACACTAGTTTGTCAAAATATTATTTATAATTAAGAATAATCACATAAATTTAAGCTATATTAATTAATTTTAATTGATTTTCAAATATTTTAAATTTTATTAATTACCAAAAAGAAGAATAATATTATCTTTAGAAAATGCTATTAATAATATGAAATCTCAAGAAAATAAAGTTAATACTAATAGTAAGTTTACCAAAAAAAGACAATTTATATTTGATAGAAATTAGTAATATTTTATCTAAAATATCCTAAATTTAGTAAAGACTTGTATCTTTTAATTGGATTAGCTAAATTATAGTAGAAAAATAAATATTCTTGAGAAAAGTTGGATTTAATTGTTAAAAAAATTATAAACCAGAATTAATAATAAGATTACTCAATATATCAAACAGCAAAATTAGATATTAAATTTTAAAAATTCATAATTGATAAAATAAATAATAATATTGATTCAAGCATCTTAAATTAAATTTTAGTAAAAAAAATCAAAAGTTAATAGAAATATTTTTCTGAACTTTTGATTTTTTATTTTATAATTAATTTCAAATCTTTTAAACTAATACTATTTGTATGGCATTTGTTATCTTTAGTGAAGGTAGTTAAGCAAATTTCTGTTATCTCTTTTCTATTACCATCTAACTTGCTTAAAGGTATTTTTATTTTAGTAAAATTATTATCTATAACATAATCACATTGATAAGCCATTAATTTATTTAAACTTAGTATTTAATAAATCAGGTTTTCTTTTTTTCATCTTACTTATCCTGAGAAAGAATACTTAAGAAAGCTTCTTGTGGTATTTCAACTGAGCCTACCATTTTCATTCTTTTTTTACCTTCTTTTTGTTTTTCTAAAAGTTTACGTTTACGGGAAATATCGCCACCATAACACTTAGCTAAAACATCTTTTCGCATTGCCGAAATATTTTCACGAGCAATAACTTTCGAACCAATACTAGCTTGAATTGGTACTTGGAATAACTGTTTTGGAATAACATCTTTTAACTTAGAAACAATTTGTTTACCACGATTATACGCAAAATCTTTATGGACAATAACGGACAAAGCATCAACTACTTCTTTGTTTAACATGATATCCATTTTTACTAAATCGCTAGCTTTATAACCAATAAGTTCATAATCGAATGATGCATAACCAGAAGTCGCACTTTTTAATTTATCAAAGAAATCATAAACAATCTCGGCAAGCGGTATTTCATAATGGATATTAACTCTAGTTGGGTCAATATAATCCATGCTTAAATAGTTACCTCTTTTATCTTGACACAGCTCCATAATCGCCCCAACATACTCACTAGGTACAAAAATATTCGTCTTAATATATGGTTCTTTGATTTCTTTTATTACCTGACGATCTGGCATTTTATTAGGAGAATCAACCATAATAACTTCATTATTTGTTAAAGTAACTTCATAAATTACAGAAGGCGAAGTAGCAATACAGTCAATATTAAATTCCCTTGTAATGCGTTCAATTATAATATCCATATGTAAAAGACCTAAGAAACCACATCTAAAACCAAATCCTAAAGCATCTGAAGTTTCAGGTTCAAAAATTAGCGAAGCATCAGATAACTTTAGTTTTTCTAAAGCTTCTCTTAAAGCAGGAAACTTACTAGAATCGATTGGGAAAAGCCCTGAATAAACCATTGGTTTCATAGGCTTATAACCAGGAAGTGGTGCAGAAGCTGGATTATCTTCTAAAGTAATAGTATCACCTACTTCAACTGTTGAAATATCTTTAATAGCAGCAACAATCCAACCAACTTCACCAGATACTAACATATCTTTTTTTACTTCTTTAGGATTATTAACACCCAGTTCTACTATTTCATAAGTATGAGATGATGCCATCATCTTTATCTTATCTTTAACTTTTAAAGTTCCATCAACTACTCTAACATGAACAACAACACCACGGTAAGCATCAAAAGCACTATCAAATATTAAAGCTCTTGTTTTTTTAGAATTATCGGTTACTGGAGCTGGAATTCTTTCGACAATAGCATCTAATAGCTTATCTACTCCTACTCCTGTTTTCCCAGAGCAAAGAATAATTTCTTCTTCTTTAAAACCTAAAACATCACATAATTCCTTTGTAACTTTAGGAATATCAGCATTAGGTAAATCAATCTTATTAATAACAGGAATAATCTTTAAATCACATTCCATTGCAAGATATAAATTAGCAAGTGTTTGTGCCTCTATTCCCTGAGCCGCATCAACGACTAAAATAGCCCCTTCACAAGCTGCTAAACTTCTTGATACTTCATAAGAAAAATCAACATGACCTGGGGTATCAATTAAATGAAAAGTATAATCTTCATTATGATATTTATAATTTAACTGGACAGCATTAAGTTTTATTGTAATACCACGTTCGCGTTCTAAATCCATACTATCAAGTAATTGGTCTTTCATCTGTCTTTTATCAACAGCACCCGTCATTTCTAAAATGCGGTCAGCCAAAGTCGACTTACCATGATCAATATGTGCTATAATTGAAAAATTTCTAATATTTTGTTGTTTCATAAAATTCACATCCAAATAGTATTTTAACAAAATTTTTCTAATTACGATAGATATTTTATAGGATTAATTGGACTTTTTTAAACATTTTTTTAACTTTCAAATTTGAAAAAGCTTAAGAAAATATATCACATGAATTATTTTAATATAAAAATCATTGCTTTAACATTATCATCACATAAAGAATTGAAGAAATAATCTAAAATCTGAATTGTAATAAAAATATTCTAGAATAATCACTTAAATAAGTCTAAAATAAAATAATTAGTATTATCTAAATATATTTCTTCTATATTTTTTTATTTTATACATCCCCTAATATACTTTTTATACTATCTGTTTCTACTTTAAAATCTATTACTACTTCTTCTATTTTTAGTAATTCTTCTTCAGTAAAATTATTATCTAATTTATCCCGTTTAAATTCTACATAATTAGCTAAATTCTCATTATTAAGTTTTATCATTTTTTCTTATCCTAATTATATCATGTTCATATTCTCTAATCATTATTTCTTCTAAAGTTAATCCATATCTTAAATCATTTTTTATATCTTGACTATTCATCATAAAAATATCTATTAGCTTTCCTTCATTATTTACTAATGAAATATTATTAGCCAATAAATATTCTACTTTAGCTTTTAATTCTTCTATAGATAGTCTTTTTAAAATATCTTTATTAAGTTCTACATTAATATAAATGCCTTTATCCTTAAATAAACTATTTATATAACTTACTATATTCTCATTAATCTTACTTTCTAATATAAAACCAATATTCCTTAACAGCTTAACTTTTTCTTTAGATAGTTTATTATTTCGATAAAAGATTTTTTGAGTTTTTAACCAACTATAAATTTCTGGATATATATCTTTATATTTATTTGTATTTGGTAAATAACCATTTTTTAAATAAAATTCTTTAGCTATATTATATCTTTTTAGCCAACGTACCTCTGATACATTATCCCATATCATCCCAATACTTTCTAATTTTTTAATTTGTTCTTTACTTAAGAGACCAGATACTTTATCAAAGTATATTTGTCTTTGTCTTACAATCCAAATACCTAGTTCTAAACCATTTTCAGTAACGAAAGATTCCTCAACTAATAAATTTTTATGTTTTTTATAATATTCTTCTGCCTCTTCATACATTAAGTCCCATTTATATAATGATATATCCCATATCATGCCTATTTCATTTAAAAGACTAACCTTTTCTTTATCTAATTTACCTCTTTTCTTTAAAGTTCTTATTTCACTTATCCATCTACCTAAATTAATACCATAACTTGTCTTATAATTATAAGGCACTAATAAGTTATCATAAGTCCGATAATACTTTTTAGCTTCTATATACATTAAGTTCCATTTTGCTTTACTATTCATATTTTTTGCTCCTTTAAAAGAAAATATATTCTAGCATAAAAAAGAAGACTTGTATATTAGTCCTCCTTCATTTCTAGATTTATTGTCGTATCTATTATTTTATCTAAAATAGTCATATTATGACCTATCTTTTTAATATAGTCTTTACCCATTTCACTTTCTAAGTAAGTTAAAACTTTATTTAAGTAATAACTATCTAGTTCAAATATATCCATATAATTAATTATAATATCTTCTATAAAGTAGAAGCCTTTACTCTTAAGTAAGTTATATATTTCTATAAAGTTATTTTCATCGATTGACTTTAAATAATCTAAATTATAATTACTATATAAGATATCTAAATAAGTATCATTTAAGTATTTATCAAATATCATTTTTTGGTTACTCCTTTTCCATAAGTATCTATTATCGTTTCTAAAGATATACCATAGTTATCTTGGATATCAATACTACTCATACTAAATATATCTATTAGTTTACCAGTATTATCTACTAGTTCTAAGCTATTTGCTTCTAAATAGTTAATCTTACTTATTAATTCTATTTTTGATATTCTTTCAATTATTTTATCATTTATTTTTAAATCAATATTATGATTCTTACATATTTCTTGTTTATATATTTTATCTTCTATTCCTTTATTAAATTTAAAGCCAATATCTTTTAACTGTTTTATCTGTTCGACTGTTAAATCTTGATGACCACTACTGCTTTTTCCTCTTTTAAATGAACAAATAACAGTACCTATTCCAATTATTTCTACATCTTCGCCATATTTTTTTTTTGCTTCTTCTCTATTAGCAAAATACTCAAACTCATACTCATCATTTATTTTGGTTATTCTTACCACTTCTACTTGTTTAATACTATTTATATCACGGCCTGTCTTATCTTTGGCGTTTTGTATCTCTTTTAAGAGTAAGATATAATCATCAAAACTTTGGGGCTCCATTATATGGTCTCTTTCGTTTTCTGGTACAACACTCAAACCAATATTTCTTAACCCCTCTATCTGTTCAGCCGTTAAATCTTTTCCACTTCTACTTTTTCCTTTTTTAAACGAACAAATAACTAGTCCTATTCCAATTATTTCTACATCTTCACCATATTTACTATTTGCTTCTTCTTTATTAGCAAAATATTCAAATTCATACTCATCATTTATTTTGGTTATTCTTACTACTTCTCTACTTCTAATATCATTTATATCACGGCCTGTCTTATTTTTGGTATTTTGCATTTCTTTTAAAAGCAAGACATAATCTTCAAAACTTTTTGGCTTCATTATGGGGTCTCTTTCGTTTTCTGATACAACCTTCAAGCCAATATCTCTTAATTTCTTTATTTGTTCAGCAGTTAAATCTTTTCCGCCTCTGCTTTTTCCTCTTTTAAACCAATAAATAATTAGGCCTATTCCAATTGTTTCTACATCTTCACCATATTTTTTTCTTACTTCTTCTCTATTAGCAAAATATTCAAACGCATACTCATCATTTATTTTTGTTATTCTTACTACTTCTTTACTTCTAATATCACTTATATCACGACCTGTCTTATCTTGTGTCTTTTGCATTTCTTTTAAAAGTAAGACATAATCTTCAAAACTTTTGGGCTCCATTATAGGGTCTCTTTCGTTTTCAAGTACAACCATTAAGCCAATATCTCTTAACACTTCTATCTGTTCTGCAGTTAAATCTTTTCCACTACTGCTAAGTTTTCCTCTTTTAAAGTGATTAATAATTTGGCCTATTCCAATTGTTTCTACATTTTTACCACATTTTTTTTCGGCCTCTTCTCTATTAGCAAAATATTCAAATTCATAATCATCATTTATTTTGTTTATTCTTACTACTTCTTTACTTCTAATATCATTTATATCACAGCCGGTCTTATCTTTAGCCTTTTGCATCTCTTTTAAGAGTGAAACATAATCTTCAAAACTTCTTGGATTCAATATAGGATTTACTTCCCAATCAAAAATGAAATTCAAGGTCTTTAATCTACTAATTTGGTCAACCTCTAAGTCTGAACCTTTTAAATTCTGATTAGCTTTTCCTTGTCTAAAGGCATAGACATAGCGTCCTATCCAAATTAAGCCTGGTTCCTTATATTCTTCTTCATTTATAATAACTCTTTTACCATTTTCGCTTTTTTCTTGCTTTTTTATTATTTGAAGATTACAATTGTTACCATTTTTAATTATCCTTAATCTATTATTAAAACTAATATTATTTATATCAATTCCTTGATTTTTTAAAATACTTAAATAATTAAATATCTTATCGAATGTAGACTCAGCCGATGCTAACTCATCTATTTCTTCTTTTAAATCAACAAAATCACTTACTGAGCTTTCAACTTGCAAAAAACCTTGTAAGAATTTTTCTTCTTTTTCTTCGGCTTCCTTTGCTTTTCTTTGTCTAGTTGGTTCATCTATCTTAACATTCCATAAATCTATTTCGGAACCTAGTCTTAATATTTCTTCTATAACTCTTTTATTCTTGATGCTATCTAATTCTTCCGGATTATTAAAATATTTAATATAGCGATATAAAATAACATCTAATTTTAAAGCGTAATTTTTTTCTTCTAAAATACCACTATTTTTATTTGGTAGTTTACCACCATTATCGTTTATCCAAGTTATAATAATTTTTAAATCTTCTAAATCATTTATTGGTGATTGATTTCT
>HF993103.1 GCA_000433475.1 Mycoplasma sp. CAG:956 | reverse complement strand
TTATAATAATTTAAAAGAATATAATTTACCGTTAAGAAAACTGCAAAGAAGGGCTTACCAAAAAACGGAAGAGGTATTTGCAAAAAAGAATTTTGCTACCGCAGTTATGCCTACTGGTTCGGGTAAAAGTTTCTTAGCCTTATCCGAAATGCTAGACCGTAAAGATGCTAAAATGCTTTATATCGCTCCCAATGATATTATTTTAAATCAGCTTGAAGATTATATTTATGAATTCTTTGGTTATACGGATTATCATACTTTATTTCCTAATTTAACTTTAACTACTTATCAAGATTTAAAAGATAAGAAAACTAATAATCTAAAAGATAAATATAATGACATATATGCTTTTATTATTCTCGATGAACTTCATCGAAGCGGGGCCCCTGAATGGTCAAAGTTCGTTAATGAATTAATGGCAAATCAAGATCAAGAGAATATTAAAGTCCTTGGTTTAACTGCCACCCCTGAACGCGACCGTGATGATAGAGATATGGCTGTTTACTGGGCAAGATATTTTGGCTATTCTGATGAAGAAATAGAATTAAATAAACATTTAGCCATTAATGAAACTTTAGAATCAGCCATCAAAGCTGGCCTTTTACCTAATCCCAAATTTATAAATTGTCTATATTCATATAAAAGTGATGGCACTTTAGATGAGATGTATGAACAAATTAATATGCTAGATGATGGCGAGAAAAAAGCCAGAGCCTTCTCTAAATATGAACAATTATGTAGGCGTGTTGAACAAAGTCAAGGTATTGAAAAAATTTTGGACGATAATTTAAGTCCAGATGGTAAATATGTTGTTTTCTTACCAGTTGGTCGTAAAGAAAATGGCACTTTTGAAACCGAAGATGGGACTAAAGTAAACCGAATTCAAGCTGTAAAAATAATGGAAGATTATACTATTTTGATTAGACAATATTTATATTCTAATGAATATATAAAAATTCATGGTAATAAGTTATTATCTATTTATGAAAAGATTACTAAAAAACAAGAATTATCTACTGATGATAAAGACTTCTTAAATAAAGAACAGGTTAATATTATGTTACTAGATATGGTTAGAATTAAACATAAACCCGCCGCTTTAAATACCTTCAACAGTACTATGGTAAGTGTGATTGCTAGACACCAAGATTGGGAAAAATTTGATAAAAAAACTTTAAAAGTACGAATAGAAGCCCAGACTTCCAATATGATTTCTACTAACTCGCTTTTAAGTTACTATAGTAATAGTAAAAATAAAGTCGAATTAGCCGAATTTAATAAAGAAACTAATGGTAAACCTAAATTACTATTTGTTATGGATAAATTAAACGAAGGAGCTCATTTAAAAGGAGTAAAAGGTATTGTTTGGTTACGTTCCTTAAGCGTTGATTCACGAATACTATTTTATCAACAATTAGGTAGATGTATTCATTCTTATCCGGACGGTCATATATTTACCGAAGAAGAACGCCCAATAGTAATGGACTTAGTTAATAACATAAATACTGTTAATTTAAAAAAAGATCAATCGCCAATAAATGATTTAGAAGATTTGAAAATTATTATGGCTTGGATAACTGCTAATGGTGACAAACTTCCCGATAAGAACAGTAGTATTTTGGAAGAAAAGAATTACGCTTTAAAATTAAATGTCATTTTATATCGCTATATCAAATATTTTAATAATCCTGAAGAATTAAATAGCGTCAAAAATAAAAAAGTAATAGAGGAAATCTTAAGATTAGGTTCCCAAATTGACTTATGGAATGTTAAAATAGACGAACCAACAAGACAAAGAAAAGTAAAAGAATTAGAAAGAGATGAAGAAAAATTTTTACAAGGATTTTTACAAGTTGAAAGTTCCGTTCGTGATTTTGTTGATTCAAAAGAGGAAATAGATGAGTTAGCATCCCATGAGTCTACTTTTGATAAGATATTTAATTATTTAAGCATTTTAAAAAATCAAAGTCTTGATATAAATAATATTAATCCCAATGATAAATTAAAGGTAATTAAAAATGGTAACAATTGTATTCTTCAAATAATAAAAAAGAAAACAAAACAAGAAAATGGTAAAACAGTTATTATAAATGAAGAAGAATATAAGGAGTTGGGCTTAATTTGGATAGGATATTATGTCTATGCTTTTAAACATGGTAAATCCTATATTGCTTCGAAAAGTCCAGACTTAGAGGCTGACCAAATTAGTAGATTAAAGACTCTGAATTTCATTTTTGATTGGGAAGTAGATCCAATATTGAATCCAAAGAGTTTTGACGATTATGTTTTACTCTTAAAAGAAATGCAAAAGTCTCAGGATAAGACCGGTCGTGATATAAATAGTATTAAA
>HF993102.1:130399-134127 GCA_000433475.1 Mycoplasma sp. CAG:956 | reverse complement strand
GTTCTTTTTATAAAGTGTCTATTTTTACTTGACTACTTCACTTTCTAGTTCTATTTTTCTTTACTTATTGATAATTTCAAGTATAATTTAAATAGGTGGTAACATGAAAAAAGTAACAATTTTATCTTTACATTTAGGATACGGAGGAGCCGAAAGATGTATTACTAACTTAGCTAACAGCCTAGTAGATAAGTATAATGTTGAAATTTTATCTGTTTATAAACTCTATGATAAACCAGCTTTTAATATTGATAAAAGAGTAAACGTTCGCTATTTAACAGATGTTTTACCAAATAGAGATGATATTCGTTATGATTTAAAACATTTAAAAATATTTAGCTTAGTTAAAGACTTTTTCTATGCTCTAAAAGTATTAAATTTAAAGAAAAAAAGAACAATTGATGCTATTGATGCCTGCGATAGTGATATTATTATCAGTAGTAAAGTATATTTTAACAAACTTCTTGGGGAGTATAAAAATGACGGCATTAGAGCCATAGGTTGGGAACATAATTACAATAACCATACCCAAAAAGAAATAAAAGAATTTATTAATTCTTGCAAATATCTAGATGATGTAGTTATGGTAAATAAAGAGCTACAAGAATTTTATCAAAAAAAATTTTCTGAATATGGACTAAAATGCAGGGTTAGATATATACCAAATTATATTGAAGATGTAAGTAAAACTACTACAAAATACGATAATAGAAATTTAATTGCTGTCGGTAGGTTAGAAGCTGTTAAGGGTTTTGATGATTTAATAAAAGTCTATAAGTTAGTCAATTTAAAAATGCAAAATACTTCACTAACTCTAGTAGGGGACGGTAAAGAAAAAAATACTCTTTTTGAATCAGTAGTTAAAAATGATTTATTTAGTAAAGTTAAAATGCCTGGGTATTTACTCCAAGAAGATATTGATAAATTATATAATAATTCTTGTCTTTATATTATGACTAGCCATTCTGAATCCTTTGGCCTTGTTATGTTGGAAGCCATGAGTCATGGTTTACCAGTTGTAGCATTTTCTACAGCTGAAGGAGCTAGAGAATTAGTAGAAGATGGTTATAATGGTTACTTAATTAATAATCGTAATGAGTTTGAAATGGCAGATAAAATTATAGAGTTACTAAATGATACAGATAAATTAAAAGAAATGGGCAAAAATGCCTATAATTCAGCTAAAAAATATACTAAAAAAGCAGTTATTAAGACTTGGGAGCAGTTATTAGATGAAACAAAAGAAAAATAGTAAAAATAAAATGAAGAAAAAAACTACATTAATATCAAAAAAAGTAATGATAGACTATAAAAAAGATAAGTTTAACAAGATTATATCTCTTATTTTAATGATACTTGTTATTTTTCAACCTGTAATGGATGCTCTAACTTATCTACAAATTAGATATAGTTTTAACTTTCTTAGTATTTCAAGTATTATAAGAACTATTACTCTTTGTTTAATAATTTTATATCTTTTATTTACTAAAGACAAAAGAAAAGAAATATGGTTCTTACTTATTTATTTTATAGCTTATTTAGGTATTCAATCATTAATTTTAAATAATGATTTTAGTAATAGTTTAAATTCTATTCTTACAATATTTTATTTACCAAATATAATTATTTTTCTAAATAAGGTAAATATTGATAAAAAATATTTTAATTTAAAAATAGTTATGTTTACTTATTTAATTTATTTAAATCTTATTATAGTTCCATATCTTTTTAAATATGGCAATTATGCCAATAATTTTTATGAAGGCAAAAACGGCTTTTATGGCTTATTTTATGGTGGTAATGAGATAAGTAATATCTTAGTAATATTGTTACCCCTAGTAATAGAATATTTAATTCAAGAAAAAAGTTACTTTTTAATTGGTTTAACATTCATAGAATTACTTTTATGTATTTACTTAGTAGGAACTAAAACTTTAATTTTAGGAAGCATTATTATTAGTATTTATTTTCTTTTTAAATATTTACGACCAGCCTATAAAAGTCTAGATAACAAGAAAAAATATCCTCTTTGGACTTTATTAATATTATTAATTATCGGTACAATAATACTATTACCTAAAATGGCCGTTACTAAAAATATAATACGTGCTATAAACTACTATGGCTTTAACTTAAATAATATCTTTAGTCTAAACGGTCTTGATAAATTAATCTTTAGTAGTAGATTAGAAGTATTAGGTAAAGTTAGTAATCTTTATTTAAATAGTCCTTTAATAAATATTTTAATGGGACTAGGTAAAAGCTATGTTAATACTTTTAAAGGAATAGAAATAGATATTTTTGATATTTTCTTTTCTATTGGTATTATAGGTATCTTAGTATATGGTTATCTATGTTTTAAAAATATTAAAGATGTTAAATTAAAAGGAATATATTTATTTACATTTATCCTAAGTATTATGATATCCCTAGTTACTGGTCATATTTTAAATACTCCTAATGTTAGTATTTATGTAGGATTACTTTTCTGTTTAAATAAACAAGAAGAGTAGTTTTTTTCTTCTTTACCATATATAATAATGAAAAAACCATTAAGACTTATTATATTTATAAAATATAAATATAGTACACTTATTTTGCATTATGAGCAAGTTAAAATTTATAAAATTATTATTTAATAAAAGTTAAATTTAACTGTTTTAAATTTTTTAAACTTCGTTTATACTAAGTAAAAGGAAAGGGTAGATTAAAATGATATATGAAATGAAACTTCAACCAGCTTTTTACAATTATATGTTAAACGGGACTAAAAGAATAGAAATAAGATTAAATGATGAAAAAAGAAAGTATATCAAAGTGGGGGATAAAATTAAATTTTATAAAGAACCAAATTTAGAAGAATACTTTTTGACCGAAGTAGTAGAAATTTTAAAATTTAATGATTTTAGGGAAATGATTGATAATTTGAAAATAGAAGAATTAGCTGATGAGATCCTTACCAAGGACGAATTACTTAGTACCTTAGAAAAGTATTATAGCAAAGAACAGCAAGAAAAGTATGGCACTTTAGGAATAAGGATAAAATTAATAGCAAATTAGTTCTATAAATCAACATTATTTTTAAGAATCGCCATAATATGACAAAATATTTAAACAATAAGAAGTATCATAAAATTGGGTGATACTTAAAATGAAAGTAAAAGTATTTGATTGTGAGCACGAAAAAGATTTAGAAAGTGAAATTAATATATTTCTTGATTCTGGGACTTATGATATAATTGATATCAAGTATTCAGTTGCTACTGCTATGTTTGGGGAAGAACAAATTTATTGTTACTCAGCAATGGTGGTTTACACATGTTAAGGAAGTGGTCGACTTTGAAAAAAAGTTCATTTATAGAAGGAACATTTATTGCAACTTTAGCAATAGTGCTTGTTAAAATAATGGGAATGCTTTATGTAATTCCTTTTTATGCGATTGTAGGCACTACTGGTGCCGCCTTATATAGTTATGCTTATAATATTTATAATATCTTTTTAGATATTTCAACCGTTGGCCTACCTATAGCTATTTCTAAAATAACTAATGAATTTCATACTTTAAAAATGTATGATGCTAAGAAAAGAGCTTATGAGATAGCCATTAAAATAATGCGTTTTATTTCGGTTGCTATCTTTATTATTTTGTTTTTCTTTGCTTATCCAATAGCATCCTTTATTATTGGTGATTTAACTGGTGGTAATACTAAAGAAGCCGTAACGGCTGG
>HF993102.1:96834-130378 GCA_000433475.1 Mycoplasma sp. CAG:956 | reverse complement strand
AAGCCGTAACGGCTGTTATTAGAACAGTATCTTTAGCAATTTTAGTAATTCCTTATTTAAGTGTTGCCAAAGGCTACTTACAAGGACATAATGTTATTAATATATCAAGTATTAGTAATGTCTTAGAACAAGTAGTACGTATTTTAGTGATTATCGTTGGTAGTTTTTTAGCTATTAAAGTATTTCATTTAAGTTATGTTGTTGGGGTTATGATAGCCTTAAGTGGTGCCTTCTTTGGGGGACTTGTCAGTTATTTTTATGTTAAACATAAAATGAATAAAAATAAAAAAGAACTAGGACTCGTTGCACAAAAGAAGAAAGATAAAATTACTAATAAAGAAATTACTAAAAAGCTTGCTAGCTATGCTATTCCTTATGTTATTATTAATTCTGTGTCATCATTATATAGTTTTGTCGATATGATTTTAGTTTTAAGAGGTTTAGAGCTAATGGGCTATGCTACTAGTGATATCGAATTTATTTCTTCATCCATTTCTACTTGGGCTGGTAAAATTAATATGATAGTAATAAGCATTGCTATGGGTATGACTATTAGTCTTATTCCTTCTATAGTTCATGCCTATACTTTAAAAAAATGGGACGATGTTAATAATAAAATTAATGCCTCATTTAAAATTATTACTTTTGTATCTTTGCCAATGGCTATTGGTTTATCCTTACTATCCAGTGAAGTATGGCAAGTATTCTATGGAGCAAATGATATTGGAGCTTCCATCTTAAGCATTTCTGTCTTTGTAGCTGTTTCTTTAAACTTTTATATGATAACTTCAAGTATCATGCAATCTTTAAATAAATATAAGACAGTTTATATTGCCACAATTTGCGGTTTTGTAAGTAATGCTTTATTTGATATACCATTAATGTATTTACTTAAATTTATAGGGCTTCCAGCCTATATTGGACCATTAGTATCAAGTATAATTGGTTATATGTTATCTGTCTTTATTAATTTAAGAACAATAAAAAAGGAAGAAAAACAAATTAATTATAAAGATTCTCTAAGGACTATTGGCAAAATCCTAGTACCTTCGTTAAGCATGTTTATTATTATATTTGTTTTAAAAAACATTATCCCATTTACTGCTACTAGCAGATTAAGTGCTATTCTAATTATCATTTTCTATGCTATAATTGGAGTTATAATCTATGGCGGTATATCTTATAAAATGGGATTATTAGATGAAGTACTAGAAAAAAATATTTTAAATAAAATAACAAAAAAACTTAAACACCAAGCTTAAGTTTAAAATAACAATAAATAATTAGTTAATTAGACCATATAAAGATTATTGGTAATATCATCCGTGGTCATTTGAGCCTTGTTTTCTAATTTAGTAATCCTAGCATCCAAACGATTAATACTGCGTTCCAGCTTAGCTAAACGATTGTCATAGTCATTTACTGATGATACACTATCCATTTGCACTGGATAATTTTGATAAGCTGGATAAGGCTGATTCATTGCCGGTCCTTGATAAAAAGAGTTAGAAGCACTTTGAGTTTGAACATTAGGCATCATATAATTCATATTACCAGGATTGGGATTAACATAATTTATTGAATTCATATTAGATTCTGAAAAGAAAGAATTTCGTGATTTTAACATATAAAAACCTCCTAATACATTTTATGAGGAAAAGAGAAAGTAGTGATAATATGCGTATTAGAAATATAAAAAATGCTGATGAAATAATTAAAGATAATAAATATATAATAGAAAATCCAGAAAGATATAAAGGTCATTATCAAGAACTTTTTAATAATAACAATGAAATTCACCTAGAAATAGGTATGGGAAAAGGAGACTTTATTATTAGTAAAGCCCTTAATAATCCTGATATTAACTTTATTGGTTTAGAAAAATATACATCCATTGTAGCTAGAGCCGTAAAAAAATTAGAAAATCTTGATTTACCTAATTTAAAAATAATTAATGGTGATGCCCTAAACTTAAATAATATCTTTGAAAAAGAAATAAGTACTATTTATTTAAACTTTTCTGATCCATGGCCTAAGGCTCGTCATAGTAAAAGAAGATTAACTAGTGATACCTTCTTGAATATTTATGATGATGTCTTCAAAAACAAGTGTGTTATTTTGCAAAAAACGGACAATACTAATCTTTTTGAAAGCAGTATAATTTCTTTAACTAACTATGGATATAAAATAGAAGATATGTCCCTAGATTTGTGGAGTACTGATAAGTTCTACGAAGAAACAGAGTATGAAAGAAAGTTTAAGAATAAAGGTATTAAGATTAATTATTTAAAAGCCACAAAGTAAACTTTTAAAATTAAATAATATTTGATATAATGGGATTATGGAGACGTTATGAAAAAAGTTTTATGTTTACTTGCTACAGTTCTTCTTTTATGTGGATGTAGTAAAATTAATGATAAAAATTATGATGAATTAATAAATAGTGTGGTTGCTAGTAATTATAAAATGGAAAATACCTATCGTACTGGTTATAAATATTATACACCAACGAACATGGATATTTTAAACACCTTAGATTATAACGAGACCTTAGCAGATGATAATTATAAATACTATTTTTATGTAGATGTCGTAAGCTATTATAATCGAGTTATAGAAAAATTTAAAGAAGATGATAAGGCAGTTTATTCTAAAAGTATAAACTATGAAGATAAGTACGGTTATATTGAGATAAATAAATGGAAGAATGGCAAGTATTTACTTGAAATTATGTATAATTATGCTAAAATAGAAGTGATAGTAGATGAGGAAAATATTAAGAGTGCAATTACTAATTCTATGGTTGTATTAAGTAGTGTTAAATATAATAATAACCTTTTAGAAAGCATCGTTGGTGAAAATGTCCTAACAGCTAAAGAAATTGAATTTAATATTTTCGAAACTAAGAAAAATGAGTCTAACTTCTTAAAAGTGTCTGAAGAAGATGTTTATGAAGATAATGATGTACCAAATGACCCAGACTTAGTAAATTAGAAGGAGTGCAACATATATGAGTTTTTTTGACAAGTTAAAAAATGTCTTATTCGAAGATGATGAGGAGACAATAGTAGAAGAAGAAAAGAAAAAAGAAGAACCAAAAAAAGAAGAGGTGAGATTCTCTTCACAAAGTAGTAGTACTCCAGAAAAGAAAGAAGAACCCAAAAAAGAACCTAGTGTTTTTCAAAGCTTTGATGAAGAAGAATTTGATAGAATTGCCGCTATTAATAAAAACCGTTTATTAGAACGTGATAGAAAAGCCAGAGAAGAAAAGGAAAAAGAAGAAGAAAAAAGACGTTTAGAAGCTAGACAGGAAAGAGAGACTCTTAATGCTGGATATCGTAGGTATGAAGAATTAAGATATGGTACTAGTACAGCTACTAATAAAGAAACTAAAGAAGAACCTAAAAAAGATATAAGAACTAGTGAAATACCTAAAGAATCTGGTGAATATCGTCAAAATATTTATAATAAACCACTAGCAAGTAAGGAACCAGTAAAAAAATTTACTCCTTCGCCAGTTATTTCTCCTGTTTATGGTGTCTTAGATAAAAATTATCGTAAAGAAGACATCTTACCAAGAGCATCAAGTGAAGGAACACTACCAAAAATAATGGATGTTGATAATGTTAGAAAGAAAGCCTTTGGTTTCTTAGAAAAAAATATTGATGTCGAAGAGACTGAACCATTAAAAGATTTTCAAGGTGAAAATGAAATGCAAATGGCTGACATTTCCAAAGAATTAGATGCCGATGAGGAAATAGGCAAGACAACAAGACTTGATATTAGTGATGTAAAAGAAATCGAAGAAGATATAAAAGCCAAAGAAGAACCAAAAGAGCCAACCGTTAAGTCAAACAAAAATGATGAAGAAGACTCCTTAGAAAAAGACTTATTTAATTTAATAGATTCAATGTACGAAAGTAGAGAGGATAAGTAAGTATGTTTTTAGAATTTTTGCAGGTATTTTTACCACTTGTTGTGTATGTATTATTAATAATAATCTTAATAGTAGGAATTATTATTGGAATTAAAGCTATTAAAACTTTAGATAAAGTAGATAGAGTAGTTGATGATGTTCAAAATAAAGTAAGTAGTTTAAATAGTCTATTTTCTATTATTGATATTACAACGGATAAGATTGTTTCTATTACTGATAGAGTTGTAGAAGCAGCTAGTGGTATTATTGGTAAGATATTCAAAAAAAAGGATAAGAAAAAAATAGCAGAAAAGGAAAACTGAAAATGAAAAAACAAACTAAAAGCTTCATATTAGGAGCTGCCTTAGGAGTAGGAGCTGGTCTTTTATTTGCACCGTACCGTGGTGTTACTATGCGTAAAAAGGTAGCTTCTAAATTAAATGCTGTAACTGATTATGTTAAAAATATGAATAGTGAAACTTTAAGAAGTGATTGCTTAGGTATTTTAAATAATATTAAAGGTTATTTAGAAGAATTAGATAGTGCTAAATTAAAAAACGATGCTATCCTAGTTGGTAGTAAATTAAAAAAAGAAGTTAATAAACTAGCTGGTAAAGTAAAAGAAGTATCAGAACCAGTCGTTGCCAAAGCAATTGAAGATTTAAGATGCAATACTGTAGTTCTTTTAAAGAAAACAGTTGAAAAATTAGAAGATTAAGATGTCAAATGATGTCTTTTTTTCTTGAATAGATATAGATAAAATGGTATCATTAAATTATGAGCAAGGGAGTAATTGTAAAATGAAAAAAACATTTAAAATGTTATGGGGTTTGGTATTGTTTTTATTATGTGTAGAAGTTGAGGCTGCCAAAGGACCAACTATTGATTCTGTAGAAAATAAAGATAATGACTTAATTTATGTTCAAGCTACTAAAGGTGATTTCAATATTTCTTATTATTTAATGGGAACATCAATTAGTAATGCTATTAAATATGTTTCTAGTAGTACTAATGCCTATCTTAGTATGCCAAATGGTACCTATACAATTTGGGCAGTAGATACTAATGGTAATACCTCAGCTGGCTATACAATTACTAAAGATGATGGCAGTTGTAATATGGATGGATTAAGTAACGTAACAGGCAGTGGTACTATTGATATGTGTGGTATTATGTCATCGACAGGTCTATATAGTAACTTAACTGAAGGTAAAACTTTAGTAACTTGTGCACCCGGTTATTATTTACATACAATTCAGACGGAACCAATATCAACAACATGTCGTTTAAGTTCACTTGATTTTACTCCCTACGGACTACAAAAAAGATTATGTAAAAATACTTATAATTATCGCTGCGAAAAAAATACTGGCAACATTGTTTTAAATGCTTCTAGTTATTTAAATAGTTTAAGCTTATCAAGAGGTTCTATATCACCAGCTTTTGATAAAACTAAATTCGATTACACTGCTACAGTTTCTAGTAGTACATCTGTAGTTACAGTTTATGCATCATTACTAGATAGCGATGCCTCGTTTGTAGATGGCTATGAACCGAGAACGGTAAATCTTAATTATGGTGAAAATACTATTCAAATTAAGGTAAAAGGTTTTGCTTTACAAGAAGCAACCGAATCAACTTATACTATAAAAATTACCAGAACAAAATCTAGCGGTACTGGTGGTGCGACTGTTAGTAAAAGTAGTGTAAATACTTTAAGTAATATAACTTTGTCAAATGGTTCTTTATCACCAAAATTTAACAGTAATACTAATGTTTATAATGTTGAGGTTGAAAATGATGTTGATGTTTTGACTGTTGGAGCTACATTAACTGATAATAAATCAAGCTTTGTAAATAGTTATGGACCACGTAATGTTCATTTAAATGAAGGGGAAAATAATGTTTATCTTAAAGTAAAAAGTGAAGCTGGAAGTGTAAGAGTTTATCGACTAATCATCACAAGAAAGAAAGCTAATAATGTTGAACCAGAGCCAACCCCAACTCCTGATCCAACTCCAGAACCAACACCAGAAGTATCCAAAGCTTTATTATCATCTTTAAAACTTAGTGAAGGCAAAATTGATTTTGAAAGCAATGTTTTTGATTACAATGTTACCGTTGGGTATGATGTAACGAATGTTGTGGCTACCGTTGAGTTAGAAAATGATACCGATACTGTTGATATTAAAGGTGGCGAATCCCTGGAAGTAGGAGCTAATGAACTTACAATAACGGTCACAAGTAGTGATGGTAGTGTTAGTAACGTTTATACTATTTATATAATAAAAAAAGAAGCAGATACGGACATTTCAGGTAATAGTTTATTAAAATCTTTAGTTATCAATGGTCATGCCATTAATTTTGATCCTAATGTTAACGAATATAATATAACTATTAAGAAAAATGAAACTGATGTTGGTATTGAATGTGTACCAGATGATTCAAATGCCTCTGTTACTATCGAAGGCAATGCCAATCTTACTACAGGTAGCCAAATAAAAATAAGAGTTACAGCTGAAAATGGTAATTATACAGATTATTTAATTAATGTTACTGGTTATCAAAAAAAGAGTAATATAATTGGTACTATATTTATTGTTTTATTAGTAATTTTAGCCGTTGCTTATGCTATACTTAGAGCTTTAGGCTATAAAATTTACTTCAATTTACAAGGTATTAAAAATTTCTTTAGTAACTTGTTTAATGGCATATTTACAAGAAAATAAAATTATGATAGAATTTACTTGTTAACGAGGAAAGGTCTTACAAGCCTGGAGTTAAATCGGTTAAAACCGTTATCATTAAAGAGTGTATGCATAGTCATAAAATAAGGTGGTACCGCGAAATTTCGTCCTTATATTTATGGCTATTTTTTTGTACTAGGAGGAGGTATTAGATGTTTACAGAAGAATTAAATTATATTAACGATACACGTATAAGGGAAAGTGCCAAAATTTTATTAGAGGGCTTACCAGAGTATTTTTATACAATACCTGCCTCATCAACTGGTAAGTACCATCCAGATTTTGCTAGTGGTGAAGGCGGTCTTGTTAGACACACTAAAGTAGCAGTTAGAATGGCTTATGAGTTATATCAAATAACCCCTTATGACAAATTGTTTACTCAACATGAAAAAGATATTATGATTGTTGGTTTACTCATTCATGATGGTTTAAAAAAAGGTAATCCAGAGGAAAAATATACTCGTTTTGACCATCCTATCTTAGCAGCTAAATATGCAGAAGATATGCAAAGTAAGACTAGTTTAACAGATGCTGAGGTTAAATTAATTAGTCATGTCGTTAAAACTCACATGGGAAAATGGAATACTGATTATAATGGTAATGAAATATTAGAAGTGCCAAAAGATAGATATCAATATTTTGTACATATGTGTGATTACTTAGCTAGTAGAAAAGTAATAAATGTTAAATTTGATGATAAAGGAGAGATAATATAATGCAAAAAATGACAAATTGGGAAGAACTAGAATGGCGTGGTCTTGTTAAAGACGTAGCTGGTGCTGATATTCAAGAAAAAATTAATAATGAATCCGTAACTTTTTACTGGGGAACTGATCCAACTGCTGATTCTCTACACCTAGGACACTATTCATCTTTAGTAACGGCTAAAAGATTAATGAAGATGGGACATAAGCCTATCCTTTTATGTGGCGGTGCTACTGGTCGTATTGGCGATCCAAGACCAACTAGTGAAAGAGAAATCATTAGTATTGAAACTTTAAACAATAATATTAAAGGTATTCAAAAACAGATTGATGAAATATTTGAAGGTAATGTAAAACTAGTTAACAATTATGACTGGTTTAAAGGTTATGAATTTCTAGATTTCTTAAGAGATATTGGAAAATATGTTAATGTTAATTATATGCTAAATAAAGATATAATTAATCGTCGTTTAGAAACAGGAATTACATATGCCGAATTTAGTTATATGTTAATTCAAGGTTATGACTTCTTAAATATGTATGAAAAAATGGGTTGCACCATGCAAGTTGCTGGCTCTGATCAATGGGGTAATATTACAACCGGTATTGATTTAATTAGAAAAATTCTAGGAAAAGAAGCTTATGGTTTTACCATGCCCCTAATTTTAGATGCTAACGGTAAAAAATTCGGTAAAAGTGAAGGTAATGCTTTATGGTTAGATAAAAATAAAACTAGTAGTTATGCTCTATACCAATATTTAATTAATACTGACGATTCCAAAGTAGAAGAATATTTAAAAGTATTTACCTTCTTAACTAGAGAAGAAATTGAAGAAGTAATAGCCAAACATAATGAGGCTAAAGAATTACGATTAGCTCAAAAAACTTTAGCTAAATGCATCATTACTGACTTAAGAGGAAAAGAAGAGTATGAAAAAGCCTTAAAAGTAAGTGAAGCTTTATTTACAGATAAAATTAATACTCTAACTAAAGAAGATATTATTAATAACTTAAATACAGTGCCTCAAGTAAATATTAGCAAAGGCAATATTGTTGATTCATTAGTTGAAGCTAAAGTATTTAGCAGTAAAAGAGAAGCTAGAGAATTAATAAGTGGCAATGCTTTGTCTTTAAATAATAAAAAAGTAACTGATTTAGAATATGTTATTAATAAAAATGATGCTATTGAAGGTGAAATTTTCTTAATTCGTAAAGGAAAAAAGAATTATTATATTGGTAATATTAAATAAATTTTAAAATAAAATTTATCAAAAAAATAAGTGAAAAAATGATAAGAAACTTACTAAATAATATGGTAAGTTTTTTTGATTTTTGATATTATAAGATAGTAAAGAAGTGGTGTTAATGGAAAGAAAAAATATCAATATAGAAACAGGTTTAAGTACCCCTGAGGTTGAAGCAAGAATTTCAAAAAACTTAGTTAATTATAACGATGTACCGCCAACTAAGACCATTAAACAAATTATCATTAGCAATTTTTGTACTTATTTTAATTTTTTAAACGTCTTTTTAGGTGGTGCTATCTTAATTGCAGGTATTATTGGTGGTAAATTCTTCGATGCTATCAAAAACTGTCTATTTATGGGTGTAATTATAGCTAATAGCATTATCAGTACTATTCAAGAAATCATTTCTAAAAGAATTATTGATAAGTTATCGGTTTTATCAGCTTCCAAGGTAGATGGAATTCGTGATGGTATAAACGTTTCTCTAGGGGTTGAAGAAATTGTTCTCGATGATATTTTAGAATATAAATTAGGCAGTCAAGTTGTTGTCGATAGCATTATAAGAGAAGGCACAGTTGAAGTTAATGAATCATTCATTACTGGTGAATCTAAAGCCATAACTAAGAAAAAAGGTGATACTCTTTTATCCGGAAGCTTTATTGTTAGTGGTTTTTGTACTGTTCAAGTTATTCATATTGGAGCTGATAATTATATTTCTAAAATAAGTAGAGAAGCTAAATATGATAAAAAAGCTAATTCTATTATAATGAGTTCATTTGAAGGATTATTAAAAGTTTTATCCATTACTATTATTCCGGTTGGCATTCTCTTAATGATAAATCAATTAGAAGTTACTAATAATTTTACTAGTGCTGTATTTAATACAGTTGGAGCTTTAATTGGAATGATACCTGAGGGATTACTACTTCTAACTAGTTCTGTTATGGCCGTAAGTGTTGCTAGACTTGCTAAATCTAATGTTTTAGTTCAGCAATTATATTGTATTGAAACTCTTGCCCGAGTTGATGTTATTTGCCTTGATAAGACTGGAACCATTACCTCTGGAAAAATGAACATGAAAGAATTTGTTCCAGAAAAAGGCATCAAAAAAGATTACGTTGATAAAGTTTTAAGTAACTTTAGTTATGCATTTAAAAATGTCAATGATACCTTAAGAGCCATCCAAGAAAAATATAATATAAAAGGCACTTGGAAAATTGAAAGTGTTACAGAATTTTCTTCTAGTCGTAAATATAGTGTTGCAACATTTAAAGGAGAAGGAACATTCTTTCTAGGAGCTCCTGAATTTGTATTAAAAGACCAAGTTAAAAAATATAATGAGGTTTTAGATAAATATAGCGATTATCGTACCCTTGTTTTAGCTAAAGAAGGAAAAAATACTAAACAAGTTTTAGGTTTTATTATCATTGAAGATGAAATTAGAGAAACTGCTCCTGCTACCTTAGCTTACTTCAAAGAACAGAAAGTTCGAGTAAAAATTATCAGTGGTGATAACTTTAAAACGGTAGAATCTATTGCAAGAAGAGCTGGTTTAACCGATGTTAATGGAGTTGATGCCAGAACAATTACCGAAGAAAATGTATTTGATGCTGTCCAAAAATACGATGTATTTGGTCGTGTTACTCCAGAACAAAAGAAAATGCTTGTTAAAGCCTTACAGAGTAAAGGTCATACAGTTGCTATGACTGGCGACGGTGTTAATGATGTTTTAGCCCTAAAATCAGCTGATTGCTCAATTGCTATGGCAAGTGGTTCCGATGCAGCCAAAAATGTTAGTCAATTAGTCCTATTAGATTCTAACTTTGCCTCATTACCAGAAGTTGTTGCTGAAGGCAGAAGAACTATTAATAATGTAGAAAGGTCAGCCTCATTACTACTAATAAAAACAATATTTACTTCCATTTTAGTTTGTGTTTGTATTCTAACTAAGAGCGAATATTTTTACCTTCCCATCCAATTAAGTCTAATTACAACTTGTACTATAAGTGTTCCATCTTTTTTCTTAGCTCTTGAACCTAATCATAATCGTGTTAAAGGAAACTTTATGTTAAAAGTAGTTAGTAAGAGTATTCCTCCGGCTTTAACTGTTGTCTTTAACGTTATCATGATTTTATTATTTAGATACCAATTTAATATTGATGCCAATTTAATAAGTACTTTAATCGTCATTATGACAGGGACTACTGGATTTATTAATTTATCGAGAATTTGCAAGCCCTTTAATACTTATAGAGCAGTTCTTTATACAGTGTTATTGTCATTATTTTTATATATAGTTATTTATCATAGTAGCTTCTTCTACTTAAGTCAAGTTAACTTTAATACGATTCTTTTATATACTGTATTCTACATTTGTAGTATATGGGTATTTGATAAATTAACTGTTCTTGTTGATTTTGTTTTAAAAAATTTTGATAAAGAATATATTGGTAATTAATCTAAATTAATAAAATGAAATGAGATTGTCTAAAAATACTAGACAATCTTTTAAAAAACTAATAAAATCTACTTTAAAAGACTGGTGTTACTAGTCTTTATTTGATATTATAGATTTACTGCTTGGAGTTGAAAAAATGAAGTTAGAAGATATAAAAAATCCTAAATTTTTAAAAGATATGGATTATCAAGGATTAAATGAATTAAGTGCAGATATAAGAAAATTTTTAATTGAGAATATTTCTAAAACTGGGGGACATTTATCATCAAATCTAGGAATTGTTGAATTAACAATGGCTATTCATCGTAATTTTAACTGCCCAAAAGATAAGATTATTTTTGATGTAGGACATCAAGCTTATGTTCATAAAATTTTAACAGGCCGAGCTAAAGAATTTAAGACTTTAAGAAAACTTAATGGGTTATCTGGATTTCAAAAAATGAGTGAATCTGTTTATGATAACTATGAAGCAGGTCATTCCTCAACAAGTCTTTCAGCTGCCTTAGGTTTTGCCTTAGCTCGTGATATGAAAAAAGAAGATAATAACGTTATTGCTGTTATTGGCGATGGTTCTATTGGTAACGGCTTGTGCTACGAAGCTCTAAACCATATTGGTGCTGCGAAAACCAAACTAATTGTTATTTTAAATGATAATGAAATGAGCATCTCAGAAAATGTCGGAGCTCTTCATAATACTTTAGATAAAATTAGAAGCACTAAAAAGTATCATAAAACTATGCAAGATACTAAAAGCACTTTGCAAAAAATTCCTGGCATAGGTAAATATGTGTATCGTTTTATGAAGTACATAAAAGAGTCCTTTAAAAAGCTTTATATGAAAGAAGGATACTTATTCGAGGAGTTTGGTCTTAATTACTATGGTCCGATTAATGGTCATGATTTTAAGGAGCTAGATAAGTATTTACAAATGGCAAAAAATGAGTCTCAACCAGTTTTACTTCACGTTATAACTAAAAAGGGTAAAGGTTACAAATATGCCCAAGAAGATAAAATCGGTCTTTGGCATGGTGTTGGTCCTTTTGATATTAAAACTGGTAAAATGCTAGGAAACTTAGATGATAAAATTTCTTGGAGTGATGCTATTACCAAACATCTAATCAATATAGCTAAAAAAGATAAAAAAATTATTGCTATAACTCCTGCTATGGCTAATGGTAGCAAATTAAATTGTTTTAAGGAAAAATACCCAGACCGCTTTATTGATGTTGGTATTGCCGAGGAACATGCTCTAGTTTTAGCTAATGCTTTTGCTATTGAAGGTGCCAAGCCATTTGTTTCCATTTATTCAACCTTTTTGCAAAGAGGTTATGATGAGATCCAACAGGACCTTGCTCGCATGAATGGTAATGTTGTTATTGGTATTGACCGAGCTGGAATCGTTGGAGAAGATGGTGAAACGCATCAAGGTCTTTTTGATGTTGCTATCTTAAATAATATCCCTAATATAATTATTATGGCTCCCCACAATAATAAAGAAGCAGCTAATATGTTATACACTGCCTTTAAAACTAAAGGATTAGTGGCTATTCGTTATTCTAAAGATAAAATCTCTTACGAAGATACAACATACGAATTACAATCCATTGGCACTTGGCAAATCATAGAATATCCTGAAAAAATTACTAATAATGGTTATTTAATAAGTTATGGTGACTTTTTAAATACCGCCTTAGAAATAAGAGAAGAATTAAAAGTTAAAAATATTTATCTAGAAGTCATTAATGCTCGATATATTAAACCCATGGATACTAAAATTTTAAAAATGTTAGTAAAACAAAATAAACCAGTTTTTGTCTACGAAGAAGTAGTAAGTACTGGTTCTCTAGGTAGCGAAATAGCTAAATATTTATTGGAACAAGGATTCAATAATATATATGAAAATTATACCGTACCAGATGAATTTATTAAACAAGGTAAAAGAAATGAAATAATTAAGTTACTACATCTAGATAAAAATAGTATAATAAAAAATATAGAAAAGAAGATGAAAAAATGCAAATAGAAGTAAAAACAGTAAAATTATGTGTAATGGTACCAACAGAATACACTGAGACCCTAAGAAGTGCAATTGGAAAATATCCTTGTGGTATTCAAGGAAACTATAGCGAATGTATGAACATTACGAGATGTAATTGTACCTTTAGACCAAATGATAAAGCTAATCCCTTTAAAGGAAGCAGTGGCGTTTTAGAACGTTCAGTTGAAGATAAAATTGAAGTAGTATGTGATTTTGATAAAGTAAAAGGATTGATTAAAGTAATAAAAGAAAATCATCCTTATGAAGAAGTAGGCATTGATATTTATCCCTTAATTGATTTAGATTATTTTAAAGATTAAAAACAAGAAGCATAAAATATACTAGGTGGTAAAAAATGGGAGATATAATAGTTTTTTATACAAAAGAAGAACAAGAAATACTAAAACAAATAGCCGAACAAGAAGTTTTAAAAGGTAATATCTTAAGACAAGCTAAAAATTCCCACGATAATACGATTTTTGAAGCAGTCGAAGATGTCGATATTGAAATTCAAGAATTATTACATGCTCTAGAAATGAAAAAATTAGAAAATGCCAATAGATGTCTTATTAACCAAAGAAATTTAAGAAGAGTAAATAAAAAATAATTATAAAAGGATGCTACTAATAAAATAAATTAGTTATCATTCTTTTTTTTAAAAGTAAATATATTGTGTTATACTATAATTATAGGATAGGAATTTATATATGAATAAAATCAAGTATGTTTTAAATAGGATTAAAAAAATGAATTATCAAAAAATGTTTAATACTATTAAAGAAATTAGTAAAGAAACGAAAAAAAGTAAATTATTTATTTTTAATGATATAGTTTATTGTGGCTTTAAATATCAGGCTGGATATTCTGATTATAAGTTATATAAAATGTATGATATGAATAAAAATGAAAGAAAAACTATTGTTACTAGAGGAATAAATAATAGTATTGTTAAAAAATATAATAACCCCGACTATATTAATTACTTTGAAAACAAAGCTCTTTTTAATAAATTATTTAACAAATATTTAAATAGAGAATGGTTATTTTTAGAAGAAGCTAGCTTAGAGAAATTTAAAAAATATGCTGCTCATAAGAAAGAAATAATTGTTAAACCATTATCCCTAAGTTGCGGACGAGGTGTAGAAAAAATAAGTTTAGTAGGCAAGGATTTAAAAGAAGTTTACAACAGTCTTTTAAAAAGTGGACAAACCCTTGTTGAAGATGTAGCTAGTCAAAATGCCATTTTAAATAAAATTTACCCTTATTCAGTAAATACTTTAAGAGTAGTAACTCTAAATAAAAAGATTGTTTGTATTTTTTTACGAATTGGTAATAAAGGTAATGCCGTTGATAATTTTAATCATGGTGGTATGGTCGCACCAGTTGATATTGCAACAGGCAAAATAAATTATCCAGCTCTTGATAAAAATGGGAATACTTATGAATATCATCCTATGACTAAAGAAAAAATAGTCGGTGCTACAATACCAATGATTGAAGAAGTAAAAAAATTATGTATAGATGCCTGCCAAGTTGTCCCAGAAATCGGCTATGTTGCTTGGGATGTCTGTTTGGGACCTACCAAGCCTTGCTTAATTGAAGGCAATGATTTCCCAGGACATGATTTATATCAATTACCAGCTCATCGGAAAAATAACATTGGATTATTACCAATTTTTGAAAAAATTATGCAAGAAGACTAAAAATTAAGTTCTTATTTCATAATTTTTAAGTTATATGATACAATTGTATTAATGAAAAGTAGGTGTTTTTATGAAAAAAATTTTACAAATTTTAGGGTTATTATTAATTTTTCCTATTATTGTTCTAGCTGATGGTGTTGAAAATTATTATATTAATGCCACAATTGAACAAGATGGTTCATTATTAGTTGAAGAATATTTTACTATTACTGGGTATTATAATGGCTATGAAAGAATTATTGATTATAAAAATTTAAGTGCAACTCCCTTTAATATTAATGCTAGTAGTTATGGTGGTTCAACCTTACATAATGGTAGTGGTTTAGAAATTCTGAAAATAGGAGGAGCTGACCCTTATTTTAACGGCAATTTTAGTAATTTAAATGTGGATGCTTTTAATTACGATAGTGGTGCAGAAAAAGGCGATTATGGGGTATATGATTATGATACTACTTCAACTGGCAAAGATATAATGATTTATAATCCTTCTAGAAAAAATAAATCCTTTTATTTAAAATATCGTCTAAATAACATGGCAATTCTTTTTAATGATGTTGGTGAATTAGGGTGGAATGTCATTGGTAATGCTTTTAGAGAAGATATCGAAAATCTAGTTATCACTTTAAATATTCCAGGAAACAATGCCGAAGTAAAAGCCTGGGCTCATGGACCGCTAAATGGCTTAGTAAATATTGATAGCAAAGAAAAAGTAACATTTACCGTTAAAAATTTAAGTGCTTATACGGCAATTGATATTCGTAGTACTTTTAGTCCTAGCATTATTATAAATAGTTCAAAGAAATATGATATCAATGCTTTAGATAAAATCCTAGCTTATGAGGAAAAAAAAGCCGAAGAAGCTAACGAACTTAGAAGACAAAATGAAGCTAATAATGAAAAAAAAGCTTTAAATCTTTTAACAACATTTAAAAATGATATCACAAGAAAAAACTATGAAAATGCCTATGCTGCTATTGATATTTTAATGGAAGGTGATACCAAATCCAACTATTTAGAAGAATTAAAGATATATAAAGAACAACTAGATACTATTGAAGAAAAAACTGCTGTAAAGTATTTGGATGAGTTAGAAAAAGACTTAAACATGGATAACTATGATAAAACTCATGCTGCCATTTTGGTACTAGATAACGAAACTAAAAAAGAAACTTTAACATCACGTCTTAATACTATTTATATAAAATTAGAAGCTAAAGAAAAAAAAGATGATAATATTCGTCTAACTGTTTCAATAGTTTTAATTCTTTATGTTGTTTATCTATGTACTTTAATCTATAAAAAATATAAAAAGGACCCTGAAGTTGAATTTAACAATGAATATTTTAGAGAAATACCAGATGATTCTACACCTGAGGACGTATCTTATCTTTTCTCAAGAAATATTACTGACAAGGCAACATCGGCAGCTATTATGGATTTAATTAGAAGAAAAGTTATTACTCAAGAAAAAATTGATTCTAAAAATTATAGATTATTACTAAATTCCACAATCGAAGTTAGTGATAAAGATAGTAAACTTCTAAAAGTTATATTCGGCAGTAAAACCGAAATAACTACTAAAGAAATGAAAAAAAATGCCCGTATTTCCTATAATTCTGTTGTAAGCAATTATAATGATTATAAAAATTTGGCTCTAAATGAGGCCATATCTAAAGAATATTATGAAGATAATATCTCAAAAAATAAAGATAATAAACTAAATATTAATATTAAACCAGGCATCATTGTTACTATATTTATTATATGTTGTTTTGTTCCCCCTCTATTTGTAGTTGGATTATTAGGACTCCTTGCTTTCTTAGTTTATAAATTTATAAAAAGTTTCATTAATGATGTTAGTAAAGGTATAATTATTTCTAATTTATTAATTATTGCTTTAGTAAGTATTTTAATGAGTTTTTATTTGCTTGGAGCCAATTTAATGTATAAAAAGGCTGCCTTTGGTTATTTAGTCTTACTTTTATTTGTTATATGTGTTAGCACTTGGTTTGCTATTCCTAGTAAAAAAACTTATAATGGTGCTCTTGCCTTTAAAAAATGGAAAGCTTTAGAAAAATTTTTAAAAGATTTTGGTTCGTTTGCTGATAAAGAAGTACCAGAAATTGCCCTATGGGAAAAATATTTAGTATATGCTACACTTTTTGGCTGTGCCAAAGAAGTATCAAAAGTAATGGATATGCGTTTTAAAGAATATAATATGTCAAGTGAAAGCTATTATGATTCTTGGGTTACTAACTATTATATAAATGACTTAATTAGTACGGCTGTAAGAACATCAATTGCCAGTGCTCAAAGTGCTAAATATGCAAGTGAATCTTCATCTTCAAGTGGTTCCTGGTCAAGTGGCTCTGGCGGCGGCGGTGGATTCTCAAGCGGCGGCGGTTCCTTCGGCGGTGGCGGCGGTGGCGGTCGTTTCTAAAAATCAAAATTAACAAAATTAATAAAGTCATAGATATTTTAAGGTATTTATGACTATTAATTTTAAATAGAGGATAAAAGGTGTTAAATGAAAAAAGTATGGATTTTACTAATAATATTATTATGCCCTTTAGTTATTAAAGCTGAAAATATTACTAATTATTATATTAATGCTACTCTAAACAGTAATGGTGATTTATTGGTCGAAGAATATATAGAATTAAAAGAAAATACTAATTATTTCGAAAGAAATATTTATTATAAAGATAACACATTAAAAGTGCCAGCTTATGATAATTTTATAGAGTATAACAAATTAAATAACGGTAGTAGTATTCAATTTCTAACTATCGGTAGCATACCTAAAGTAAAAAATAATACAGAAGAAATAACTGGAGTTAAAGAATTTAGTAAAACAAATGTTGCTCATACAGGCGATACTAATATTTATATATTAAGAAATGATGAAGATAAAGACTACCTAAGAATTTATAAAGATGATAATAATGCCTATTATTTAAAGTATGTAATAAAAGATTTAGCCGTAAAATACAACGATATAGGAGAGATTTATTTTAATATTTTAAAAAATAATCCTGATAGAATTAAAAACTTAAAAATAACTATAAATTTACCTAATAATAATAAAGCGTATAGTTTTACTAAAGGTAAAAATGTTAAGAAAGTTATTAATAACAACTTTAAAATTTCTTATCAATATAAAGATATTAAAGAACAGGAAGATATAAAATTAAGAATATTATTTAATAAAGATATTATAAGTAATAGTACAAAAATAAATAATATAGATGCCTTAGAAAAAATATTAAATAATGAGCCAAAGAATATAACTTTAATTGATTATATAGATAAAATTCTAGAAATAATTATTTTAATTCTAATTATTAGTAATTATTGTCTATTAGTAATATACACAAGAGAAAGTATTATAAGCTATCAAGAAATAGAAAAAGGTCTAAAAAATAAAATTGATAGAAAAAATATTTTATATCTAATATTGATTTTAATTCTAATGACAATTTTAATTATTTTAAAATTATTAGGAATAGTACTATTAGTATTAAGCATTATCATAGGTTCTTATGTAATAAATAAAAATAAAAAAGATAAAAGAATAAAATATTTAACTACAATGTATATACTCATAATGTTTATTTGTTTCCTTAATTTGTTTCAAAAAAATAGTGTTATTTATATAATTTTAAGTTTAGCTGATATAGTAAGTTTATATAGTTTAAATATTAAAAAGGAAAAAAAGTTAAAATAATTGAATTAAATTTTGATAAAGAGCTTAGCTCTTTTTTAATTCCAATAAGTCTTTGAAATCTCCAAACTTTGGAAACAATATCATTCGCATTACTAAATTTGACAATATATATAAGTTATGTTAGAATAACCTCGAATTGAGGGGGACAGTTTATGAGGAAGATAGAAGGCATGACATTTAATACAAACTTTTTTAACAACTACATGGGAAAAATATTTGCAGAGTCGTTTGCATATACGAGCTCAGCTTTAGAAAAAGCTTTTGAAGAAAAAAAGGCTGTAACATTTAATTTGAAAAGATATACTGATGAAGAAAATTGTAAATATGCAAAAAAATTAATTTCAACTGAGGAAGGACAAGCATTATATAGTCAAAGACAAAATGAAATTTATGCTTATCTGGTTCATAAAGATATACCAAAAGAAAAGATACTAATAGATGCTGAGACAATGGAATATTCAATTTCCTTAGCAGACTTTGAACCATATATTCCAGCTACAATTAGACCATATCGTAATAAGCCAGAACTAGAGCAAGCTCGTCAAAATGGTTTGTTAGAAGGTGAAAAATACGAAGAAGAGACACTTATTAGTCGTATTGAAACCTTAATTAGTCTATTAGAGCAAAAGGTAAAAGCTGACGGACAAGCCAAAAATTCTAAAAAAGGCTTTTTAGACGCATTTATATATGCGATGTCTTTAAAGCAGGTAAGCATTACTGATATAATTGATATTAATTATAAGGTAAATGTTGGTCAAGGTCTAAAAAGAGGTTATAAACAATCTGATAATGTAATTATTGGAGCTTCTTTTAAAACTTGTCCAAAAGAATTAGTTGGTTTAAGGATGCAAGAATTAATGAATTCTTATGAAAATGAATGGTCTAAAGAAATACCAGAATACAACGAAAATGATGAATTTTCAAGTCAAGAAGAGCAAGATGTGAAAAAGAATGCTTATTATAAAGCTATCTGTGAACGTGAAGCTAAGTTTCACATTGCTTTTGAAAGGATTCACCCATTTCCAGATGGTAATGGACGTACAGGACGTATTGTTACCAATCAGCATCTTTTACTTAATAATATGGCTCCAATCATTATTCCTACTGATATGCGTTCTGAGTATTTAAGATGTATTGCAACTGAGGATTACAAAACATTGGGAAGCTATTTCAGATTATTATCCAGTCTTACTTTAACCCAATTAATTTCTCAATATCGTAGAGTAAAGAAAGTTCCACCTGAGGTAGTTGGTGAGGATGATTTTTCTAAAGAAACTGAGATTGGTACTAGTAGAATTTTAAAAATGGATGCCAGTTCAAAGAAGGAAACTAATAATTAGAAAATTCTATTTATTAGTTTTTTATTTACATTTTTAATTGTTTCATGATACTATCTTTTTGGAGGAAAAAATATGAAAATAGCATTGATAAATGATAACTCACAATGCAGTAAAAATGCTTTAATTTATAAAGCGTTAAAGAAAGCTTGTGATAAATACAATTACGAAGTAATAAATTTGGGAATGAAGTACGAAAAAGATAGTCCGATTACTTATGTTGAAGAAGGAATTATGGCCGCAGTTTTACTAAATAGTGGTGTGGTTGATTTTGTCGTTACTGGTTGTGGTACTGGCGAAGGAGCCATGATGGCCCTAAATAGTTTCCCTAATGTATATTGTGGTCTTTTAACTGATCCTACGAGTGCCTATCTTTTTAGTCAAATAAACGGTGGTAATGCCGTAAGCTTAGCTTTTGCTTATAACTTTGGATGGGCAAGCGAAATAACCTTAGAAAATATTTTTAATGAGTTATTTAGAGAACCAGTTGGCGGTGGCTATCCCAAAGAAAGAGCCCAAAGTGAAAAAAATAATCGAGAAATTCTAAAACAAGTAAAAGGTGTTACTACTAGACCTTTAGTAGAAAGTTTAAAAGACATAGATAAAACTTTACTTGAACATATTAGCAAGAATGATACTTTTATGGAAATTTTAAAACAGAATAACAAGAATGAATATTTAAAAATTTTAGGAGTTAAATGATAACAGAGAGCAAAGTAGTAATTATTAATTCATCTGGCAAAATGATTCCGTTAGGTCGCATCAATATTGGTGTACTTCACAGTAAAATTTTATCAGATTATTTAAAAGAAACATATCCTGATGTTTTAGCCTTTCAAGATTTAGACTATAATAGTTGGCTCTTGGTACTCATGTATTTTGTGGCTAAAACCGGTAATATCCTTTTAATTAATACGACCGAAAAATTACAGAAATTAAGCTGTACTTTAGTTTTACCAGATGATTATGAAAAACATTTACAAGAGATTAATAGCTTAATATCGTTTTTCAAAGACTACGAATTAATCATTGAAGCCTATCCGTATGCTATAAACGGTGTACCAGACTTTAAAGTAGAAATAGAAAATATTTCTTATGAAAAAGCAAATACAACCTTAGAAAGATTTTTAAAATTAGATACTTTAAATAAAACACGAAAACTCTCAAAGTAGTTTTTTTCTAAATTGACAAGTTATTATAAAATTGGTATCATTAATTAAGAATAGGAGGCTAGTATGAGTTTAGCGGTTGGAAAAGTGTTTACTTTATTAAATACGAAGTATGTAGTAATGAGTACTTTAGAAAAAGATGGTAAACATTATTTATTTGTTAATAAAATGATTGAAAATAAAAATACAGAAGAGTTTTTTGTTGTCTTAGAAGAAGAAGGGAAACTTCAATTTGTAGCAGATGATGCTCTAATTAATGAATTGTTGCCAATTTTTCAAAAAAATATACTTGAATTAGCAGCAAAAATAACAAAGAGGGAATAAAATATGAATGATAATAAAATTAATGAAGATAATTTAAGAAAATTGATATATCTACGTGAAAGAGAATTGGGCATAAATAGTGAGTTACAGCTAGTAGAATCAAATTTAGTTATGGCAATCGAAAAAATTATATCAATTGCTCCATCTTTTGCAGAAGGAGTCGATCTAACTACTGCTTCCATAATGGATAATCTAAATATGATTCTATATAATTTAGACAGAGCCATAAGCGTAGAAAATAATTCTGAAATAAAGACAAATTTAAATACTCAAAGAGGCATTTTAGCCGACAAAATAGACGAATATGCTGCTTTTAAAAAAAGAGTAGATGATAGAAAAGAAATTATTGAAAAAGCCAGAAATCTTCCAAAAGGAACAATAACAGCGAAAATAGGTAACTTAAATAATAAAAAAGAAGAATTAGCTAGGACTAAAAATAAATTAAAAGGTCTAACAAGTAAAGGCGATATAGAAAGTTTAAAGGGGACTATTGATTATTTAAAAGGTAAAGTTGAACGTTTGACCTCAGAAATCGAAGCCGAAAAAGATATTTTAGAAATTTACAAATCAGAATCAAGTCTTGGTGAAGCTTTAAGAAAAAATAAAGAAGCTGCAATGGCATTTATAGAAAAGTATAGTAATGATTTAAATCAAAATATTGATAATGATATCGAACTATTTAATAACGAAATAATGAAATTTGCTAAAGAACATGATATTCCCTTATTAAGTATGGGAATTATTGAAGGAAAATTTCGTGAAGTAGAAGATAAAAAAGACATGCTTGCTATTTTGAATAATAAAAACCTTACTGCTGGTGATATTAAAGCTTTAATCAGTTTAGGTATGGGTAATGAAAAAGCATTAGCAATAACTAAACAATTAGAAAAGCATAAAGAAAATGCTTTAGCAATCGGTTATTTAAAACAAAAATTATTAGGAACCGGAAATAATCCAGAAATTGTAGAAAAAATTACTGAATTGGAAAAAAAGCAACAGTTATTTGAAAATCGTTTAAGTTTAGAATTAGCACTAGGAAGTCAAAATTTAACATTACCAAATGGTAGAGTAATGCTTTCAACAATTCCAAGAAATTTAAAAGATGCAGATTACATTTTAAATGGCTTACATTTTGTAGACTCTAAAGCATTAGTATCTAAAGAAAATAAAGAGGATAAAACAGACAAAATATCCCCAATTAATCCGTCAAAATCTCTTGAAGAGCAAGAAGAAATAAAAAAGGTCGATGGAAAAATAATTGATGACGAAGAAAGTATAAAATTCTTAAATGAATATAACAAAAGGGTTTCTGATGTCTTAGATAAATTAGCCAAAAACTTTCCAGAAGTATTTGATGTTCATAACCTAAATTTGTATATGGATAATCCAACAGTTTATGATAGACTCATGGCCATGTATGAAAATCTTCAAAAACAAATAAATGATAAGGATATATATAAAGATATAAGAGCCAATTTAGAAAAAATAATAAAAGAATATGATATTCACGTTAAAAATCTTCAAGATTATAAAGAAAGAATTGAAAAAGAACTTATAAAGTTACAAAATGATCTTGCTGAGGCAATGATTAATAAAAATGACAATGAAATAAAAAAATTACAAGAACTGATTAATTCTTTAAATGAAAAAATTCAAAAAATAGATGAAGCATTAAAAAATGTAAGTAGAAGATTTGAAAATCGTGATGAAGAAAAGAAAAAAAGTAGTGATAATCATCTTGATGTTGAATTTAGAGAAATTGATCCTAAAGAAGAGGCAAAAGACGATAATAAAGATCAAGAAAAAGAATCTCAAAAAGATGATGTTAAAAATGCAAGTCCTGAAGGTAACGAGACTAAACCCGGTAATGATGAGGCCCCAGAAAAAGAAGGACCTAAACAGGTAGGTGAGGGAAAACCAGATAATCATGAAGGTCATGATGACGGAGATGATGAAACTATACCAGGAGATGAAACTCCTGAAGAAGGAAAAAATGGTCCGGAAAAAGACCCAACTCCACCATTATTGCCACCACATGTTATTAAGTTAACCGATGAACAAAAAGAAGCCTATGAAGAAATTGTAAGACAAGGTATTGGTAAATTTAGTAATACCGAATTTACAGAGGAAGAGGTTGCTGATTTTGTTAATAATCACCCTTTAATAAGTAAATTTGCTGGTTCTGACGAAGCTCAAATTAAAGAAAATATTAAAAATGATATTTTGAAATATTGTAAAAAATACGAACCAGAAATTCCAGAAGATGATGAAGAAGAAAAGAAAGACTGGAAGGCCTTACTTGGCTCAGTTGCTATCTTTACTGGTGGTTTTGCAACTGGTTTAGCTCTATCTTGTGTACCAGGAATTGGTACAATTAGAATGGCTATGGCAACGGCTAAATTAGGAGTTAGTGCTGTAAATTTTGTGTCCGAAAAATTAGGTCATGGTAAAATTATCAATATTAGCCAAAAAATTGAACAACTTAAGAATAGTAAATTTGCTAAGAAACATCCTAAAATCGCGGCTGGTGTAGATAAAGCATACGAAGTATTAACAAGCAAAGAATTTAATTTGTTTGTTAACGGGGTTTCGGCTGGTTATATTACTGGTAATGTTATCGAAATGGTTACCGGTAAAACTGTATTAGAAAACATAAAATCAGCTGTTAAACCAAACGAAACTCCTGGACCAGATGCTTTTTCGGGTGCAGATGGTGATAACGGAGCTTTAGCTGAAAATACTAATGGTACAACACCGGATCCAAAACCACCAGTAACTCCTACAGAAACCCCAGAAATCCCTATCGATTTAACACCCGTACAAGGACAAACTTACGATTTAAGTGAAATTGCTAAGGGATATGTTGCATCTGGCAACAAAGATGCTGTAAACTTAATTACCAGTGCTGGAAAAGATGCTGTATTTGATCGTGCAGTAACTGCAGGTGATGGTCAAATTTGGTATCATTTTAAACAAGCCAATGGTCTTGGTTATGCTTGGTTCCCTAAAGATGTAGTAGAAGAAGTTATTGAAAAATCAATATCACGTTAGGAAGGAAATTTATGAAAGATAGAATAATTGAACTCGAAAATGGTACAATGCTTTATGTACTAGAAAGAGAAACTTATCAAAATAAAAATTATATTCTTGGTCTTAAATGTGATTTAAAGAATGATGCAATTGATACTGATAATATGCTAGTTTTAGAAGTATATACTGAAAATAATGAAATAAAAACAAAATCAGTAGATAGTGATGTTGTAAATAATGTAGTTGCTGCTCTATTAACTAAGTTTCGTAAAGAAAAATAATAAAATTAAAAAACAAGTAATTCTCTAAGTAAAATACTTGTTTTTTTCTTAATATTAAAAAAATAATTAATTTAGAAAAATGATTTGTGCTATACTTATATAGTAAACAATAAAGAGAAGAAAGCTAAAATTATAAGAGGTATTTTATGTTAAAAACAAATAATAATATAGATAATGAAGAAATATTAAAAACATATTTAGAACTAGCAACATCAGATGTTAATAAAAATTATATTGATTTAAATACTAAAATAGAGGGACTTTCTATAAAAGAAGCCAAAAAAAGATTAAACGAAAATGGCAAAAATGTAACCATAAAAGAAGAAAAGAGGGGACCAATTTACTTTTTTATAAATTCGTTAAAAGATGAATTTGTCTTAATTTTAATTTTCTTAAGCATTATCAATTTTCTTTTAGGTGATAAGCTAGGTTCTATGATTATCTTTGCCATATCCATTATCAGTGCTGGTGTAAGATTTGTTCAGGATTATTCAATATATAAATTTAATCAAAAATTAAAACGAAGTGTTATTTCTAAATGCCTTGTTGTTCGTAATAATAAAGAACTAGAAATAAATGTAACTGATGTTGTAGTAGGCGACATTGTAAAATTAACTGCCGGCTCCATTATTCCTGCTGATCTTAAACTAATAGAGACAAAAGATTTATTTATAAATCAATCAGTTTATACTGGAGAAAGCATTTTGGTAGAAAAGCTTAACAAATATCAAGATACTGATAATCCTGATTTATTTAACATTTCTAACATAGCTTTAATGTCTACTAGTGTTGTTAGCGGTCTTGGAACTGGTTTAGTTATAAAAACTGGTTTAAATACTTATTTAGGAAAAGTAGGTAAGAAAGTAAAATTTAGTAAAAATGATACTAATTTTGATAAAGGAATTAAAAGTATTTCCCATTTGCTTTTAAAATACATGATTATTGTTTGTATCTTTGTAGTAATAGTAGATGGCATTATAAAACAAAACTTTAATGAAGCTCTACTTTTCGCTTTATCAGTTGCTGTTGGTATTACTCCTAGCATGTTACCAATGATTGTTAATGTTAATTTAGCTAAAGGCAGCAAACGTTTAGCAGCAAAGAAAACTTTAGTTAAAAATATAGCTTCTATTCAAAACTTGGGTTCAATAGACATCTTATGTACAGATAAAACAGGAACGTTAACTGAAAATCGCATAGTTTTGCAGGAATACATCGATGCTAATGGTAAAGCAAATATGAACGTTTTAAAATATGCCTATCTTAATAGTACATATAGTACAGGAATTAAAAATTTAGTAGATAAAGCGATTCTCAACTATGGTAAATTGCATGGTATTGATAAAAAAATTGAAAAATATGAAAAGATTGATGAAATTCCATTCGATTATACAAGAAAAAGACAAAGTGTTGTTGTAAAAAATAAAAATAGTTACTTAATGATTACTAAAGGAGCCTTAGAAGAAATAATAAGTAATTGTAAATGGGTATTAGAAAAAGGTTCTAAATCTAAACTTAATAAAGAAAAAATAGATAATATTAAAGAACAAGCTACCGCTATGGCAAGCAATGGTATGCAAGTAATTGCTCTTGCCATAAAAGATACTTATCCAGGAAGTGATAAATTTAATATTTCATTTGAACAAGAACTTACTTTTATTGGTTTTGTAGCTTTTCTTGATCCTGCTAAAAAAGGAGTCAAAGAAACATTAGTTAATTTAAGCAAAATAAATGTTAAAACCAAGATTTTAACTGGTGATAACCCATATGCCACTAAAAATATTTGTAATATGGTAGGTTTAAATAGTGATGAAATTTTAACGGGAATCGATATTGATAAGATGAGTGATGAAGAATTGATATCAAAGTTGGATACAACCGATGTCTTTGCAAGAATGAATCCTATTCAAAAGGAAAGGGTAGTAAGTTTATATAAAAAATGTGGTCATATTGTTGGGTATATGGGTGATGGTGTTAATGATGCTCCATCTTTATCTAGTGCTGATGTTGGAATTTCTGTCAATACTGCTTCTAGTATTGCTAAAGAATCAAGTGATATTATTATTTTGCAACAAAGCCTAAAAGTAGTTTACGATGGTATTATTGAAGGACGTAAAGTTTATGGCAATATTATTAAGTATATGAAAATGGCTTTAAGTGGTGATTTAGGGGATGTTTTTAGCATTATGTTGGCTAGTATTTTCTTACCATTTTTACCACTAATACCTATTCAAATGTTACTCCAAGATTTTATTTATGATTTTTCACAATTAGGAATTCCTGATGATAATGTTGATCCAGAATTTTTAATAGCTCCTAAAAAATGGAATGTCAAAAATATATCTCGATTTATGCTAATTATGGGTTTAACAAGTAGTATAATTGATGCTTTATCCTTTGCTCTCTTTCTCTTTGTCTTTAAATATAATAGTATAGAAATGGCTCCTTATTTTCAAACAGCCTGGTTTGTAACTTGCTTAATAACCGAGTTATCTATTATCTTTAATATTAGAACTTCGAAGATTCCATTTACTGAATCTAATGCTTCCCCTAAGTTATATATATTAACAATCTTTTCTATGATTTTAACTATAATTACACCAATTGTTTTAAGCCAAATAAAATCTTTTGATTTTGTAATTTTACCAATATGTTTTTATATATGTTTAATATCACTTGTGTTTTTATATTTCTTATTAGTATTAATTGTAAAAAAACTTTATATTAAAAAATATGGAGAGTGGTTATGATGATTGAAAAATTACTTGATAGTTTAGCAAAATCTAAATTTAGAGGTTCATTTCACTTAAATTCTAAAATGAAGGATTATGTTAAAGAGAAGGGGATAGATAAAATTAAGAGTGATGCGTATGACTTAATCGAAAAAAGGTTGGCTCCGGCAAATCCTTTAAATGATGGTAAGCAAACACCAATGCGTCAAGTTCATCCTGTTTTTATTGCTCAACATGCATGTGGATGCTGCTGCCGAGGCTGCTTAGAACGTATTCATCATATTCCTAAAAATAAAGAATTATCAAAATCAGAAATAGACTATATAGTTGAAGTTATAATGACTTGGATTAAAAGAGAAATGCTAAAATAAGAATAGTAGGTAGCCTTGTTTTAATTATTAAATGATATTGGATGTTTCTAATATCATTTTTACTATCTTTTTCGAAAGTATAAGTCCTTATTGCTTATTAATTTTAATTTTGTTAGAATATACTTAAGTGAAAGAGAGTTGTTTACTTATGAAAGAATTTAGCAATCCCATTATCAAAGAAGAAGTAATTAGATATAAGAAAAATATTTATATAGGTCTATTTTTATTAGGACTATGTTTAATATGTATAATTTGGGGAATATTTGTCTCTAAAGAGGCTAAAGAAAATATGGTTAGTTTTCATGATGTTATAGTTAATCAAAATGATAAAGAAAATGTTTTAAGTTATGTAGATACTGATATATTCCCTTATTTATTTGCTACGAATGATGATAGCAATGGAAATTTTTATTTAATTAGAGATAATAACTATATGTATGTTGCTTACATGAGCGATTATGATTATGAGCGTCTTAAAGATGAAACTTTGTATACTGATAATAAGACTGAAAGGGTAATCGGAGTTTCTGCTTTGGTACCAACAGAAGTTAAAAAGCTTGCTATTGAAACGGTTAAAGAATTGTGGCCTGATGAAGAAATAACTCTTGCTGATTATGAATATTATTTTGGTAATATTTATTTAGATATGACATCAGATGCTGTAGATGTTGCCTTTTGGCAAAACTTTTTAGCCTTTATTTTGGGGCTTTGTGGTACCACTTTTATAATAATTGGTTTAATTAACAAAAAAAGATTTCTAAAAAATATAAATAAATTATCACTCGAAGATAAAAAGAAGATTGACGCTGAGACTTTGGATAAAGATGCCTTTTATTATGCTAATATTCATTTATATTTAACGTCAAATTATATTATATTAATGAACGGTACTTTTAAAATAATACCTTATAGTAACCTAATATGGCTATATACTATTGAACAAAGAATTAATGGCATAAAGTCTACCAAATCAATAGTAGCAGTAACTGATGAGGCCAAAACTTATAACATTGCGGTAGTTCCTGCTTTAACTAAAAAGTATATGGAAGTTTTTGATGAAGTATTTACCACTATTAGCAATAAAAATACCGAAATGTTAGTCGGCTATACTCCTGAAAATTGTAAGATTATACATGATAAAACAAAACAAATTAAGCAAAATAAAAGACTGACAAAATAAATAAAAACTATTTAGTAAGATTTAAATTATTCTTATTAAATAGTTTTTTTGTTAAATAATAAAAAAGAAAAGAGTTCCAGAATTTAGAACTCTAATCAGTTATATTACAACTATCTGCAATAGTAAATGTACGGGAAATACTATAAGTCTTTCCATTATAGCTTACATTGTAAGTTATCTTATATTTACCATTTAAAGATAGATTGATTCGCCTTACCGTTTCATTAGTTTCTGTATTAATTATAGTACTATCTAAGACTTTTATATCATCAGTAATGTTATTTCCATTAATATCTGTAGCTGTAATAGTTGTATTATCATTATAATAAGAATTATTAGTTATTCTTGTACGGCATTCATCTTTATTGGAAATCTTTAAGGAAATACCACTAGCAGTTGAACCACCAGTACCTGCAACTATCTTAAGACCAGTAGAAGCATTATCTTTAAATATTGAATAATTCGCTTTAATAATAAATGTATAATTAGCACCACCATCACCCTGATATGTATAATTTGTATCTTTAGTTTCAGCAATAAGTTGTAATTTATCACCAGTTTGTAAATAGATAGAATATCTTAGTTCTCCAATATATTGATTATTATAAGATAAACGATTTTGATAATATTTAGAAGGTGAATATTTATAATTCTCATTGAAATAATTTTGTAAGTATTCACTATTTATAGCATCAGGAGTATTTATTCCAGTCCAAGATAAGTAAACAGTTGAACCATTAGTAGTAGCTTTACCATTAGTAGGATTTTCTAATTGTTGATATCTAATAGAAGTTTCTGTAGGTTCAGTACCTTTTTTAAATATTTCAGTCATACGCATATTACTTGGAGTATAAGCACTTGGAAGTTGTAATGGTACTGTTTCTTTTTCAACCTCAACTTCAACTATACTACTTGGTTTTTCAAATCTTGAATTTTTCTTAAATATCTTTTTGCCTATGTTATTCATTATATTATTTTTTACACGGTTAGCATTATTCATTGTTGTATATGTTGTTTTACTAAGTTTATCATATCCATACCACAAACTAATTGAGTAATCAGGAGAATATACTAAACTCCAGTTGTCACGCGAAGGTGTTGCTTTAATACCAGCAGCTGCAACGGCATTATTTGGATAAGTTGATGTACCAGTCTTAGCAGCAATATCTGTACCACTTACATTAAATGAACCACCAACTCCATATGAAGATTTAGCTGTTGTTAAGATACTATTTATCATATAAGCTGTAGAATCACTCATAACTTTTTCTTTTTTAGGTTTATTTTCATAAACATCATCGGTATCAGTAAATTCAATCTTTGTAAATGTATAAGGTTCTATATAATAGCCACCTCTAGCAAATGTTGCATAAGCCGCTGATAACTGAACCGCTGATACTGTATCGAAAGAACCAATAGAGTAGGATTCATATAAATCTTTTCCATAATTTATTCCCATTCCATGGGCAAAATTAGCAATTTTATCTTTATCTACGGATTGAAAGGCTTGAAGAGCTGGGATGTTTCTTGATTTGGCTAAGGCATAACGCATAGTAATTTGACCATAATATGAACCATCCCAGTTTTTTATTGATTGTCCATTTGAGTAAGACATTGGTTCATCAAAAACATAAGTTCCTGGGGAAGCATTATTATATTCAATAGCAGGACCATAATCTAAAATAGGCTTAGCAGAAGAACCTGGCTGATATGATTCTGAGGTTGCACGGTTAAGTTCTTGAACACCATTTTGGTTACGACCACCATAGATACCAACGATTGAACCGTCACTGACGCTAGTTACTACCATAGCAAGTTGTTCATCATCATTTTTCCATTTATTATAAGTATTAGTATTACCAGCAGTATTTAATTCATCTTGAATAGTAGGGTCCAATGTTGTATAAATTTTCATTGGTACTGCAGCAGGATTTTTACCCGTTGTATTTTTTACATCTTCTTGAACTGTATCAATAAACCATTGATATTTATTTAATCCATCATTAACATTTAAATTAATTAATGATTCGACTGGAATACTCTTAGCATCGTTTAATTGTTCCTCAGTGATATAGCCATGACGATACATTAAGTTTAAAACTATATTTTTTCTTTTTGTACAACCATCAATACTAGCAAAAGGGCTATAGTCGAAAGGTGCGTTAAAGATACCGGCTAAAATAGCAGCCTCGGGTAAGGATATGTCGCGTACGCTTTTGCCAAAATATCTTTGAGAGGCTTGTTCAATACCATAAGTATTGTTGCCCCCTAACTGAGGAGTATTAACATAAAATTCTAAAATTTCTTCTTTGGTATACTTTTTTTCAATTTTAAATATAGCCATGTAGATATCAGTGAATTTACGGATAATCCCGGCAAGTCCATGCGATTCACTACGATCTGTATAAGCCATACCAACTACCTGCATGGTAATAGTAGAGGCACCACCGGCTTTAGAGTTACCAGATAATTGTCCTAGAGAAGCTTTAGCAAAACGAGCTATGTCAAAACCATTATGTTGAAAGTATCTAGAATCTTCGGTTGCTACAATCGCATCAACTAAGACTTGTGGTAATTCATCATAAGTTACGAGTTGTCTATTTTCTGCTCCTAAACGTCCAATCTCATTACCGTTTTTATCATAAAGAATGGAAGAACTTGTATTATATAATTTATCAGTATCAAATTCTGGGGCTGAAGTAATTATATAAATAATACCAAATAAGCCTAAAATCATAATCATTATTAAAATAACCATAATTAAACTTAAAATGATATTTCTACTTTGTCTTTTCCTTTTTTTCTGATAACTTCTCTTTGTATCAATTTTTGCTTTTATATTACTTATATTTCTTTGTAAGTTTTTCTTGGAATTATTTATTTTTTTCATAATCCATCTCCTTTATTAATATATCCACACTTTTAATATAATCAAGTGGGGGAATAAAACCTTCTTTTATTTTAATACCATATTTCTCAATATAAGAAAAAGGTATTGACTTTCTATCATTATTTTCTAGAAAAGAAAGTATTTTCTTAGCTCCTAAAGTATAGTAAGCATTATTCATCTTAATAATTAAAAAAGAAAGTCCTCCGTGTCTATCAACTCTTTTAATGTGTTCTAACTGATGCTCATGAATATTTGAAAGTGGGAATGCCGTTTTACTTGTTGTTTCTTTTGCATCAAAATCAACATAATAACCTTTGTAAATACCGTTATAATCAAGAGTTGATTGTGTTTTAAAGTAGGCTTCTTTAATTATTTGTTTGTTATTTTCATAACGTACTTTGTTAATACCAATAGGAGTAGGCTTTTTATAAATAACCGCTATATCTTTTTCTAAATAATATTGGTTTGTCTCATTTAAAAGATTTTCTAAGTCCATACCACGATTAGCATAACTTTGTTTTATTTTTGTATATTCTTTTTTTAATCCTGGGTAATTCACTCGCATCACCAAAATAATTATACTATAGTTTTGCTTCGTTTTGTAGTTATTTTTATTAGATTTTCTAACTTTAGTTATTAGGTCTTAAAACCTATATAATATAGTATAACTTATTATATAAATTTTCATTATTATATATATGTAATATTTTAAACAAAGAAAGCATTAATTATTCCTTTAAAAGTATTGTTTTATTTATTGCGTAAGACTAATTTCTATGATACCATACAAAATATGTTAAAGAAGGAAAAAAATATGGAAAATAATATCAAGAATTTAAAAAAAGTAACTTTAGAGGAGCAAAAACAGATAGAAGAATCATTTGGAAAAATTTGTGCTGATGTTGCTATTGCCGCATTAAAATGGGCTAATAATAATAGTTTTGTTTTAGATGATGCTGTAAAGGACACTAGGAGCTTAAATGCTTTACTTAATGAATTTTTTTATGCAAGAATTTTTTTGCTACTCAAACACTGTAGTATTAATATTGAAACTTTAGAAAAGAATATTTTAAAAAATACGGTAGTTAGAACTTTAGATGCTAATCCAACAACTAACTTTATTGACTTTTTTAAAAACCCTTTAAATATTGGTTATTTAAAGTTATTAGGTAAGAAAGAATTACTTGAGACACAAGATATTACAGTTGCACCTTTAGAAAAATTATTAAAAAATATAGAAGACGAAGTGAACCAAAAAGTCCTAGAGGAAATTGAAATTTCTTATGGTGAGACTATATATGATTATTTAAAAGTACTAAGCAATCGTATAGCTAATAAAAAACTTATAATCAATTATATAAATTTTTATGGTGAAGATTTAGCAAAAGTTTTAACTGAAAAATATTTATTAGCTTATAAAAACGCAATTAATCAAATGCAATCTAAATTAGAAGAGAAAACTGTAACTGTTAATGATTGTACAATATTAAATATGGAACCATTGGCTCAAGCTCAGACGGCTTACGGACGAGTAGTACAGCACATATGGCTTGTTTTACCACCTTTTCAATGTCATTATAATGATGGCAAATGTTCTTTTGAATTATCTAAGTCTTTTGATTTAAAAGATAAAGTATATAACTTTTTAACTGATTTTCTAAGTGCTCCTACTTTTGTATCTAGTTTAGGG